>DIHE01000150.1:0-20889 GCA_002420005.1 Holophagales bacterium UBA5704
CCCCAAGACCGGATGGTCGCCCCGCAAGGCCGGATAGTCGCGCTCCAAGGCCGGCCGGTCACCTGGGTGGGACCATGGCCCGGCGGTGAACCGGCGGCCGCCAACCTACGAAAAACGGGGCGGCCGAACCCGGCCGCCCCGAAGCGGAACGTCAACCTTCAGCCGCCGTTGGCGCAACCGTTCCAGCTGCCGCAACGCCCGCCACCCCACCCACCCGCGCGGCGGGACCGCCCCCCCGCGGGTGGCGCTCGCACGACCGCTCCCTCATCCTTGGGTTCCGGCGGGCCGGTGGACCTCTCCTGGCTGCCGGGTCCGCCCGCTACGGAGAAGGAGATCCCTCATGCCGGTCCTTCAGGTGTTCGATCCCCCCATGTGCTGCTCGACGGGTGTCTGTGGTCCGTCGGTCGATCCCGTCCTCCCGCGATTTGCCGCGGACCTCGAATGGTTGCGAAGCCAGGGGGTGCAGGTCGAACGATGCAATCTCGCGCAGAGCCCGGCGGTGGTGGCGCGCACCGGGGTGGTGCTGAAGCTCCTTCAGGACTCTCCGGACACCGCGTTGCCGGCGGTTCTCGTCGATGGTGGCCTTGTGCACCATGGGAGCTATCCGGAGCGGGCCGCTCTCGCCGCGTGGGCGGGTTTGCCGGCGGTGCGCCTGCGCTGACGGACGACCCGGACCTCGCGTCCGATCCAGAGCTGCAGCCGTACGTCGCCGAGTCCTCGGGGGAAGATCCGCAGCGCTGAGCCTCGCTCGATCAATCGAGCTGGCCGGCCGCTGCCCCACCCGGCGCCGCCGGGGGTGGTGCCGCATCCAGGAACCGCAGCATCCCCTCCACCCGCGAAGCCCACGAGATCTCGTCGTGCCCTCCGTTCTCCTGCTCCAGGTAGTGCAGGTCGGTTCCGAGGGTCCAGCCTTTGGCGATCAGGGCGTCGCGCAGGCGGCGGGTTGCGGTGATCTCTTCTTCGCCTTCGCGGGTGCCGATGTCGACCCAGATGCGCTGGGCGGTCTTGGCGGGCAGGCCCGCGACGGTTTTCAGGATCGTGAAGTCGTCCCACCAGGTGGAGGGGGAGACGACCAGGAGGCCGCCGAAGACGTCCGGGTGCTTCAGACCCAGGTAGAGGCTGACGAGGCCTCCGTGCGAGGCGCCGCCGAGGCGGGTGGCGCTCGGCTCCGGGCGCGTCCGGTAGGTCTTGTCGATGAACGGCTTCAGCTCATCGAGGAGCAGACGGCCGTAGAGATCGGCCTTGCCGCCCACCTTGCGCACGGTCCCGTCCGAGGCCGTCCGCTCGACCGAGGTGGGGGTGTACTCGTCGCTGCGGGCGTCGGTGTTGGCGACACCGACGATGATCAGCGGCTCGATCGGGCCGGCGGCGATCAGGCGTTCCGCGATCTCGTCCATCTGCCATTCCATGCCCATGTGCGAGGCGTCGAAAACGTTCTGGCCGTCGTGCAGGTAGAGCACAGGAAACCGCCGGGCCGGCTCGCGGTCGTAGCCGGGAGGGAGGTAGACGAAGACGTCGCGGGGTCCGAGGAACCGGGAGGCGAATCCCGGATGGGTGCGGATCGTGCCGGTCAGGGTCGGCTGGATGGGCGGCGGCGGTTCATTGAAGCGCCGCGCCACCACCTGCGCCGCGCCGGTCAGGACGACCCGGCGGTTTGTTCCCTCTTCCCAGCCCCCGCCGGGATTCGCCGCTGCGTCGATCTTGAACTTGTAGGTGACCGGCTGCCCGCCGAACGGGCGCTCCGGGAACGTGACCGTGACCTCATGGCGCCCATCGCCGTCCGGGTCCCGCGCCGGCAGCGTCTCGGCCCACGAGAGTGGGGCGAAGCCGCTGCGGATGCCGACTGCGTCCTTCGCAGGATCGAACCGCTGGGCGGCGATCTCCTCCCGCATGTCGATGGAGAAGGTGACGCTCGCCGGCTGCGAGGCGGCCGGCAGGGAGGTGAAAAGGAGGAACAGGACGAGGAGAACCGGCAGCGCGTGGCTTCGCATGCCGGAAATCTTAGCAAGAACGACTCTCAGGCGCCGTCGAGCACTGCGAGGGCGCGGCGGTAGCGCTCCAGGCGTGCCCGGTCGGCTTCGGTGGGGTGGTGGGGGAGGCGCGAGAGGTCCATGTTGTCTTCGAGGTCGGCCCGCTTGACCACCCGGCCGATGGGATGGAGGGCCGCGCGGGCGACGAACTTCTCGTAGGTCTCTCCGGTCCGCCGGCTCAGGGCGTCGACCGCGGTCACGACGGCTTCGGAAAAGCCTTCCTCTCGCAACCGTTCCAGGGTCCACGGCGTGTCCTCCACCACGTCATGAAGGACCGCGGCGATCCTCTCTTCAGTGGAGAAAACTCGGAACATGACCCGCAGGGGATGCAGGATGTAGGCGGCGCCGGCCTTGTCCGTCTGGCCCGCATGGGCCTCTGCGGCGATCGCGATGGCTCGTTCGAGGGTGGCCATGGTGAGCTCCTTGTTGAGGGCTTCGATCCTACCCGAATCCCATCCTTCCGCGCGGTGTGATGAAGCACGGTGCCGCGTAGCATCGGGGGGAGGGTTTCGTATGCCGCGTCCCCGCCTGCCGCGCGCTTCTCCGGCTTTTCGTTCGCTCGGCGTCGTTCTCTTTCTCTGGTTCTTCACGGTCGTCATCGCGGCCTTTGCGGCGTATGCGTTCGTCAGCGTGCGGGCCACCTCGCGGCAATGGCGGGAGGCGGTGAAGAGCAGCGCGCTCACCTCCGGCGAGCTGATCCAGCAGGCCACCCGCCTGGGCATGCTGCGCAATCACAAGGAAGACGTGGATGCGGTCCTCCGCACGGTCGCCGCCACTCCCGGGGTGGCCGGGGTCCGCATCTACGACAAGAAAGGGGTCATCGCCTATTCGGACGTGCCGAAGGAGATCGGCCAGCGGGTGGACTGGAGCGCCGAGGCGTGCGTGGCCTGTCACCAGGGGACGGCGCCGCCGCGCAATCTTCCCGCCGGAGAGCTGGTCCGCGAGTACCGGGACCGCTCCGGCCACCGTGTGCTGGGGCTGATCAATCCCATCGAGAACGCGGCGGATTGCTCGAATGCCGCCTGCCATGCCCATTCCCCCAAGAGCACGATCCTGGGCGTCCTCGACGTCAAAATGTCGCTCGCCGAGACCGACCGGAGGCTCGCCACGGCGCGCAATCTGACGATTCTCGCGGCGGTGCTGCTGGCGCTGGCGGTCGGCGGCTCGTCGGCGTTGTTCATCCAGCGGTTCGTCCGCCGGCCGGTGCAGGCGCTGATCGCCGGCACCGAGAGGGTCGCCCAGGGGGACCTCGCGGCCCGCTGCGAGGTGAGCTCCCGCAACGAGATGGGGCAGCTCGCCGCGGCCTTCAACCGGATGACCCACCAGCTCGGCGTGGCCGAGGCGGAGAACGACGAATGGTCCCGCACCCTGGAAAAGCGGGTGGTCGAGGAGACCGAGCAACGCTCCCGTGCCCAGCAGCAGGTGCTGCATATGGAGAAGATGGCCTCCCTCGGCACCCTCGCCGCCACCGTCGCCCATGAGCTGAACAACCCGCTGGCCGGCATCCTCAACTATGCCAAGCTGGTCGACCGGTGTCTGGCCGAGGAGGGCGGGGCGGTCGCTCCGGGCGAGGACCGGGAGGAGGTGCGGCGCTTTCTTCACATCATCCAGCAGGAGGCCGGCCGCTGCGGCAAGATCGTGCGCAACTTCCTCCTCTTCTCCCGCCGGTCGGGTGGCGAGTTGCTCCTCCAGCCGCTCCACCCGGTCGTCGAGCATGCCCTGGCCATCGTGCGCCACCACCTGGAGATGGGCCGGGTGGAGCTCACCTGGGAGCCGTTCGCCGGAGACGACCAGATCGCCTGCGACGCCGGCCAGATCGAGCAGGCGCTGGTGAACCTCTTCGTCAATGCCGTGGAAGCCATGCCCGAGGGAGGAACGCTCAGCGTGCGCTCCCGATCCCTGGGGGAGCAGGTGGAGCTGGAGGTGGCGGATACGGGGATGGGCATCTCCGCCGAGGCGTTGCCGCGGATCTTCGAGCCGTTCTTCTCGACGAAGGAGAAAGGGAGCGGAGTGGGGCTGGGGCTTTCCGTGGTCTATGGCATCGTCGAACGCCATGGTGGGCGGATCGACGTGGATTCCCGGGTGGGGGTGGGGACGACGTTCCGCCTGACCCTCCCGCGCGGGCAAGGAGCGACCTCATGAGCGAGACGCCGGTCAGCATCCTGATCGTGGACGACGAGTTCTCGGTGCGCGATTCGCTGGAACATTGGTTTCGCCGCGACGGCTATCGCACCGCCGGAGCGAGGGACGGGGAGGAGGCCCTGCACCGCCTGCAGGAGGACCGGTGGGACGTGGTCCTTCTCGACATGAAGATGCCCGGGATGGACGGGCTCGACGTGCTGCGCCGCATCCATGCCCTGGAGCCGGGCATCCTGGTGATCATCATCACCGCCTACGGGTCGGTGGAGAGCGCCGTCACCGCCCTGAAGGAAGGGGCGTTCGACTACATCAACAAGCCGATCGATCCCGACGAGCTGTCCCACGTGGTGCAGCGCGCCCTGGAGCAGCGGCGCCTGTCCTCGGAGAATGTGGCGCTCAAGGCCAAGCTGGAGGAGCTCTCGACGGTGCCCCACATCGTGGGGGAGAGCCGGGAGATCCAGAAGGTGTTGGAGCTGGTGCGCGCGGTGGCGCCGATGGATGCGACGGTGCTCATCCGCGGCGAGAGCGGCACGGGCAAGGAGCTGATCGCCCAGGCGATCCATGCGCAGAGCCCGCGGCGCTACTTCGCGATCGTTCCGGTCAATTGCGGCGCGTTGACCGAGAGCCTGCTCGAAAGCGAGCTGTTCGGCCATGAGCGCGGCGCCTTCACCGGTGCCCAGTTCCGCCGCAAGGGCCGGTTCGAGATGGCGGACGGCGGTACGCTGTTCCTGGACGAGGTGGGGACCCTCTCGCCCAAGACCCAGGTCGAGCTGCTGCGCGTGCTGGAGAGCCGGGAGGTCACCCGTCTGGGCGCGGCGAAGCCGATCAAGGTCGATTTCCGGCTGGTCTGTGCGACGAATCAGGATCTGGAGCAGATGGTGGCGGAGGGGAAGTTCCGCGACGATCTCTACTACCGGGTCAACGTGGTGACGATCCACCTGCCGCCGCTGCGCGAGCGCCGCGAGGACATCCCGCTCCTCGCCCGCCACTTCCTCGACAAATTCAGCCGGCAGATGAACCGGCCGTTCCGCGACGTCGCGCCGGAGGCGGTGGACCTGCTGGTGCGCTACCCCTGGCCGGGCAACATCCGCGAGCTGGCCAATGCGATCGAGCGGGCGCTGGTGGTGGGCAAGCCGCCGCTGGTCCGGCCCGAGGACCTGCCGGTCTCGCTGGCGCCGCCCGCGGGCGGTGCGCCCGCGCCCCAGGTGGGGGATTCGCTGGCGGACGTGGAGAAGGCCCACGTCCGGGCGATCCTGGAGCGGACGGGATGGAACGTCAGCCGCGCGGCGCGCATCCTGGACATCGACCGGGTGACCCTCTACAACAAGATCAAGAAGTACGAGCTGTCGCAGACCTCATCGGCCGCCCTCGGCGCGCGGTGAGCGATGAGCGGAATCGCCCTCGTCCCGATCCATCTCGCGGAGGGGCCGAGCCTCCTGCGCCATCTGGAGAAGCGCCTGGCCGCGACGTTCGGCTTGGCCGTCGAGGCGCGCCGGCCCTGGTTCGACCCCGACCGGGCCTACGATGCGTCGCGCGGGCAGTACAACTCGACGCTCGTCCTCGCCCAGCTCCAGGGGGGCGCCGGCGAGGCCTACGACCGCGTGCTCGGCGTGGCGGGGGTGGATCTCTTCATCCCGGTGCTCAGCTATGTCTTCGGCGAGGCGCAGCTCCCGGGGAGGGCGGCGGTGATGTCCCTCCACCGCCTGGCGCCCGAGATCTATGGCCTTCCGGCCGACCCGGCGCGGCTCTTCGCGCGGGCGGTGAAAGAAGCGGTCCACGAGCTGGGGCACACCTACGGGCTCATCCACTGCCGGGAGCCCGGCTGCGTGATGCGCTCCTCGACCTACGTCGAGGAGATCGACTTGAAGGAAGAGCGGTTTTGCGCGGCCTGTGGGCGGGCGGTCAGGCCCGGCGGATGAGCTCGGCGGTCGGCAGGAAGCGCGGGGGCTTGCGGGCCTTCGTCGCCTGCTCGAAGGCGTAGGCGTAGCGGATCAGCTTCGGCTCGCTCCAGGCGAGGCCCATGAAGGAGAGGCCCAGGGGCAGGCCGAAGGCGTGGCCGGCGGGGACGGTGACGTTGGGATAGCCGGAGACCGCCGCAAAGGAGGAGCTGCCGCCGGTGCCGGTGTCGCTGTTGATCAAGTCGATGAGCCAGGCGGGGCCGCCGCTCGACGCGACGAGGGCGTCCAGCTTGTGCTGCGCGAAGACGGCGTCCAGCCCTTCGGTGCGGGAGGAACGCCGGCAGGTCTCCAGCGCTTTCTTGTAGGCCTCGTCGGTGAGCGGTCCCTTGGCCTGCGCCTGGAGGAAGATCTCCTGGGCGAAGAAGGGCATCACCCGGTCGCGGTGCTTCTCGTTGAAGGCGATGGCCTCTTCCAGCGTATGGACCGGCGCGGCGGGACCCAGCTCCGCCAGGTAGCGGTTCAGGTCCGCCTTGAAGTCGTAGAGCAGGACCTCGCGCTCGGCGTCGCCGAACTTGCCGGCGGTCGCGATCTCGACCGGATCGATCACCACGGCGCCCCGGTCCTTCAAGACGGCGATGGCCTCCCGGAGGACCGCTTCGACCCAGGGATCGCCGTCGAGAGAGGCGGGATGGAACACGCCGATGCGGGCGCCGCGCAGGCCGTCGGGATCGAGGAATTGCGTGTAGTCCGCGGCTGCCCGGCCGCGGCTCGCGAGGGTGGCCTCGTCGCGCTCGTC
This sequence comes from Holophagales bacterium UBA5704, assembly GCA_002420005.1. GTDB lineage: Bacteria > Acidobacteriota > Thermoanaerobaculia > Multivoradales > UBA5704 > UBA5704. Next base: position 6,864 of record DIHE01000150.1, read on the forward strand.
GACGCCGGCCAAGGCGCCGAGCAGCGCGGCGGCATCGGCCACGGTGCGGGTCATCGGGCCGGCGGTGTCCTGGTTGTGGGAGATGGGGAGGATGCCGGCGCGGCTGAGCAGGCCGACGGTCGGCTTGAGGCCCACGATGCCGCAGCGCGAGGCCGGGGAGACGATGGAGCCGTCGGTCTCCGAGCCGAGGGCGGCGGCGCAGAGGTTCGCGGCGACCGCCGCCGCCGAGCCGGAGCTGGAGCCCGAGGGGCAGCGGTCGAGGGCGTACGGATTGCGGCACTGACCGCCCCGGCTGCTCCAGCCGCTGGTCGAGCGCTCGGAGCGGAAGTTCGCCCATTCGGAGAGGTTCGCCTTGCCGAGCAGCACGGCGCCGGCCGCCCGCAGCCGCGCGGCGACGAAGGCGTCACGGGCCGGGATCGAGCCTTCCAGGGCGAGCGAGCCGGCCGTGGTGGTCGTCCGATCCGCGGTGCCGATGTTGTCTTTCAAGAGGATGGGGATGCCGTGGAGCGGGCCGCGCGGCCCCTTCTCCTTGCGTTCCGCATCGAGCGCCGCGGCGAGGGCTGCGGCGTCCGGGTTGACCTCGATCACCGCGCAGAGCGCGGGACCCCGATGGTTGAGCTCGTCGATGCGGGAAAGATAGGCCTCCACCAGGGAGACGGCGGTGTGGGCGCCGGACTGGAGGCCCGCCTGAAGCTCGGCGATCGTCGCCTCTTCGAGGGCGAACGGAGCCGGCGAGGCCGCCACCGGCTCCGCGGAATCGGTGGCCCCAGCCGCCGCAAGAGGCCCCGCCAGGGCCAGGGCGCCTCCGGCGGCGCCGGCCTTGAGCAGGGAGCGCCGGGTGAGGGGCCCCGGCATCTACAGTCTGCCCTTCGGGCTTTCGTCGGTGCGCGGGATGCGCGGATTGGGCGCCCCCAGCTCCTGGCGCTGGGCCATCATCGTCGCCGCCTGCCCGAACAGGTTGAGCGCGGCCTGAAGCTGCTTGTCGCCTTCGGAGAGCGTGCGGTGGCGCGCTTCCTGGCCGAAGAGGGAGTTCATCACCTCGGCGCGGATCTGGAGGCTCGCGAAGTCCCGGATCTCCGGCTTCGCCATCGCCTCATCCATCTCCTTTGCGGTGGCGATCTTCTCCTGGACCACCCAGTCGCGGAACTCCTGCAGCAGGTCCTCGCCGGGCCGCCAATCCGGCGACTTGACCACCCGCTTGTGACGGTTGGTGTAGTCCAGGGCGAACGTCAGATAGGCGTTGCGCGCCAGGAGGAACGTCTCGAAGGGCAGCAGCTCGCCATCCTGGACGAGGACGTCGGGGGTGATGCCGCCGCCGCCGTAGACCTTGCGGCCGAGGTCCGTCTCGAAGATCTGGCTCGGATCGACCGACTTGCCGGTGACCTCGGGCGAGCCGGCGCCGGCATGGGTGTAGTAGTCGAAGTAGGAGGTGTAGTCGCGCTGGATCAGCCGTCCCGACGGGGTGTAGTACTTGGCCGTGGTGAGCGCCAGGCCGGCCCCGTACGAAAGGTTGTACACCGTCTGCACCAGGCCCTTGCCCCAGCTCGGCTCGCCGACCACCAGGCCGCGGTCGTGGTCCTGGATGGCGCCGGAGAGGATCTCCGCCGCCGAGGCCGTCCCTTCATTGACCAGGACGACCACCGGCACGTTCAGCTCGGGGTACTTGCCGCTCGCCTGGTAGCTCTGGAACGAATCGCGGTTGCGTCCACGGGTTTCGACGATCGTCGAATCCTCGGGGAGGAACTGGTCGGCCACCTCGATCGCCTGGTCGAGCAGGCCGCCGCCGTTGTTGCGCAGGTCGATCAGGAGCTGCTTCATGCCCTGGGCTTTCAGCTTGGCGATCGAGTCGGCCATCTCGCGGCCGGTGCCGCGGGAGAACTCGGTGAGCAGGATGTAGCCGGTCTCCGGCGTCATCATGTAGGCTTGGCGCACCGTGGTCTGCGGGATCTCGGCCCGGGTCACCGACAGGGCGAGAGGCTCGGGCAGGCCGCGGCGGACGATGGTGATCTTGACCTGCGTCCCCTTCGGCCCTTTGAGCCGCTGGATCGCTTCGTCGAGCGAGAGGGCGTCCGTGGGCTCGCCTTCGATCGTGCTGATCACGTCTCCGGCCTGAATCCCGATCTGCGCCGCCGGTGAGCCGTCGAGCGGCGAGATCACCGTGAGCTGGCCGTTGCGGACCCCCACCAGGATGCCGAGACCATAGAAGCTGGTCTGCTGTCTCTCCCGCATGCCTTCGTAGGCTTCGGGGGAAAGGAAGTTGGTGTGCGGGTCGAGCGAGCGCAGCATGCCGTTGACCGAGGAGTAGACCAGGTCACGGTAGCTCACCTCGGTGCCGTAGCGTTCGTGCGCCACGTTCACCAGCTCGGTGTAGAGACGCAGGGAGTCCCGCGTGTCGTTGCCGCCGGCGAGCAGCCGGTCGCCGAAAAATCCACCGAGGACGAGGGAGAGGGTGAAGACGGAGATCGCGGTGATGCGCCAGGAGCGTCTCATGGTGAGAGTGTAGCAAAGTCGCGGCGGGAGGAGGGGGGAGGCCGCCGGAGCACCCTTGACTTTGGCCGCCGCCGGCTCGATGATCGGCTCCTGGAGGTGCAATCCCGCGTGTTTGGTCTGGGTGTCCCCGAGCTGATCTTCATCCTGGTCCTGGCCTTGCTGATCTTCGGCCCCAAGCGGCTTCCCGAGATCGGCCGTACGCTCGGCCGGGGGATGTCGGAGTTCCGCAAGGCGTCCAACGATCTCAAGCGGACGCTGAACGTCGAGCTCGCCCTCGACGAGCAGCCGGCGCCGCCGGTCCTGCCGTATCGCCAGAGCCCGCAGCTCGATGCACTGCGCGCGGCCCGCCTCCCCGGAGGTGCGCCGGTGCCGGTGGCGGAGGATGCCGTCGAGGCGCCGGGGGCCGGCGCCGATGCCGTTGCGGCCCCGGGTCCGCAGGATCCTGCGCGGCCGGAAGCGATCTCCTGATACCTGCGATGCCCGTTCCCGAGCTGCCCCCCGCCACGGAGGACCTGCCGCGCATGACGCTCCTCGAGCACCTGGAGGAGCTGCGCCGGCGTCTGGTCTGGTCGCTCTTGAGCCTCGCGGTGGCCTTCATTCCCTGCTGGTACTGGGTGGAGCCGATCTTCGGCTTCCTGGAGCGGCCGATCGCCAAGATCCGGCCCGGCGAGAAGCTCGTCTTCCTGGGGCTCGCCGATCCGTTCCTCCTCTATTTCAAGGTGGCGGCGCTCGCGGCCCTGTTCGTCGCGGCACCGTTCATCCTCCTCCAGCTCTGGGGGTTCGTGGCACCGGGCCTGTACAAGAAGGAGCGGCTCTACCTGGCGCCCTTCCTGCTCTTCGGTTCCCTCTTCTTCCTGGGGGGCGGCGCGTTCGCCTACTACGTGGCGTTCCCCATGGCCGCCAGCTTTCTGCTCGGGATCGGTGAGCAGTTCCAGATGATGCTGACGGTGGAGCGCTATTTCAGCTTCCTGATGACCATGATCCTCGGCCTGGGGATGATGTTCGAGCTGCCGATCGTCATCCTGGTCCTGGCCGCCCTCGGGGTGGTCACCCCCCAATTCCTGCTGCGCCACTTCCGCTGGGCCGTGCTGATCATCTTCGTGATCGCCGCGATCATCACGCCGACGCCGGACGTGGTGAACCTCTGTGTCTTCGCCCTGCCCGCGATCGGTCTCTACCTGCTCGGCATCGGCGCCGCGTTCGTGGTGACCCCGAAGGCCCCCCTCCCCTGACCCCTCCCCCGCAAAGCGGGAGAGGGGCACCGCCCAGGCCCCCGGATTGACCTGAAAGAAGGCGACAAACCTCGGGTGGGAGGGGGCGCCCTCTCCCGCTCCGCGGGGGAGGGTCGGGGAGGGGGGCTACCCGTACCCCAGAGCCTTCAGCCGCGCCTTCTCTTCATCGCTCGGCTCGCGCGGGTTGACGGGTGCGGCGACGCCGCGCCGTTCGGCCAGCCAGCGCCGCAGGAGGTCGGAGAGCCGCTGCTCGGAGGGGTGGTTCTGTCCGGCGAGGTTGCGGGTCTCCTCCGGGTCCGCCTGGAGATCGTAGAGCGAGGCGCCGTCCGGGAAGAAACGGGTGTTGCCCGCGCTCAGGATGTACTTGGCCTCCGCCGTCCGCGCCATCAGCCCGAGCTTGCCGGCGTGCTCGGCGAAGACGGCGCGGCGGCCGGTCTTGCCGTCGCCGGTCAGCTCGCGCAGGTCGATGCCGTCCTGGGCGGGGACCGCGAGCCCGGCGGCCTTCACCAGGGTGGGGAACAGGTCGATCGACTGGACCAGTCCGCGGATCCGTTGTCCCGTCCGCTTCTCGCCGGGCCAGCGGATCATCAGCGGGACGTGGGTGGTCGTGTCGTGCAGCCCCACGTGGCGATAGAGCACGCCGTGCTCCCCCAGGCTCTCGCCATGGTCGGCCACCAGGGCGATCAGCGTGTTCGCGAGCAGGCCGCGGCTCTGCAGGTCGCCGAGCAGGCGGTCGACCTGGCGGTCGAGATAGGCCACCTCGCCGTCGTACAGATCGCGATGGCCCCCCAGGACGGGCTCTTCGAAGTCGCGCGGCCCGGGTTGACGGAACGGCACCCAGGCGCGAACCGGGTCGAGCCCTCCGGCATTGGCCGGGCGAAAGCCCAGGGCGTACGGTTGGGGCGGTGTATGCGGGGTGTGCGGATCGAACAGGTGAACCCAGGCGAAGAACGGGCGCTTGCCGTCGCGCGCGGCGATCCAGTCGATCGCCATGTCCACCGCCAGCTCGCCCGCGAAGTGCTCGCCCGCCAGGGTGACCTCCTGGAACCCCTGCCCGAGGCCGGAATTGTGGTCTCCCAGGTGATGGGCCGAGAGGATCGCCAGCGTCTCGTACCCGGCGCCTTGCAGCAGCTCGGCGAGCGTCGTGTGCGCGGCGGGCAGCGGCGTCTGGAGATCGTAGACGCCGTGGTTCTTGCCATAGAGGCCGGTCAGGATCGACGCGAAGCTCGGATTGGTCACGTTGAAGGCGGAGAAGGCATCGAGCCAGACGTCGCTCTCTGCGGCGAGCTGGTCCAGGGCCGGCGTCAGGCTCGGCTCCCGTCCCCAGGCTCCGAGATGGTCGGCGCGCAGGGTGTCCATGCCGATCAGCACGATGTTCGGCCGGCCGGTGGTGGCAACGGGAGCCGGAGCCGGAAGCGCCTGGCGCTGGTAGAGCGCGGGGCTCCCCACGAGAGCCGTGGGAAGGCCGCGTCCCGGCACGGCCACGAGGGTGCCCGGTGCTGCGTCGAGCTGGAGGAGCAGGTCCACCTCGCGCCCTGCGTAAGGCGAGAGGTCCACCTCCGCCACCGCCGCCGCGAAGGGATCCACCACCGCCGCCTGGGCCTCGAAGAGCACCTTGATCACACCGGCGTCCCGCACGCCGAAGCGCCATTGACAGGCGCACTCCTTCTGCGTGCCCAGCGGGATGAAGGAGAAATAGGCGTCCGTGCCGATCTTCAGCCGCCATTTGAGGCGGGAGCCGGCGACCTGCTCCAGCACCCGGATCTGCCCCGCGGTGCGCCGGGGGAAGGCGCGGAGCTGGCTCGCCGGGACACGGGTCATGTCCCGCACCTCTTCGGCTCCGAGGAAGCCGATGGTCTGTACGGCGGGGCGCAGCCACTTGCTGTCACCCGGCAGGACCTCCGCCTGCGGGCGCAGCTGCCAGAGGTCGATGCGTTGCCAGGGAAGACCGGGGGCGGCCTCCTCGCGGCGGCTACAGGCGGTGAGGGTGAGGAGCGCGGCGCAGAGCAGAAGGCGGGAGCGTGTCACGCACGAGATGTTACCGGGGCCGGAACCGCACGTACAGGTGGCAGTCGAGGAAGCGGCCGTCCTTGCAGACGGCGCGGGCGAGCGTCGCCTCGTGGGCGTAGCCCGCCTTGGCGAGCACCCGGGCGGAGGCGGGGTTGGAGGAGAAGATCCAGGCCTCCAGCCGCTCGAACGGGAAGTGCTCGAAGGCATAGGTGGAGAAGCGTTGCAGAGCCTCGGTGGCGAAGCCGCGTCCCCAGAACGGCTCGCCGAGCCAGTAGCCGACCTCGGAGTTGAACCGCGCCACGTCGGTCTGCGGCTGGAGCCCGATGCCGCCGATGGGCTCCCCGGCGTGCACGATCGCCAGATCGGCCGGCGGATCGGGGCTCCGTTCGGCGAGCTGGATGAAGGCGCGCGCATCGGCCATCGTGTAGGGATGGGGGAAGCGGTCGCGCAGCGTCTGCCAGACCCGGCGGTTGTCGGCATGGCGGACGAGGGCTTCCTCGTCGCCGGTCTGCCAGGGCCGCAGGAGAAGCCGTTCGGATTCGAGCCGGATGCTCATGGAGGTGAGGATAGCGCGAACCTTCGAGGCCGGACAGAGCAGCTGGAGGCGGGCGGCGCGCCATAGCGTAGAATCCGAAAGGACGTCCGCTTCCGGAGGACTTTGCTGCATGCTCCACCGCCGTGCTCTCGCGCTCTTCTGCCTCGTCCCCGGGCTCCTGGCTCCGGCCGCCCGCGCCGCCGACCAGACGGTGAACATCACCGGGCTGGCCTTTTCGCCCCGCAACGTCACCATCCAGGTCGGCGACACGGTCACCTGGGTGAACAACAACCAGGGTGCTCACAACGTCGTGGCCAACAACGGCAGCTTCCGGAGTGGCGAGCCGGAGGACCAGTTCACGTTCTCCCATACCTTCACCACCGCCGGCTCCTTCGGGTACCACTGCCAGCCGCACCAGGCGCTCGGCATGACCGGGACGGTCACCGTCGAAGCGGGCGGTGGCGGTGGCGACACTCCGGGCAAGGTGCGTTTCTCCCAGGCCTCCTATTCCGCCGGCGAGGCGGGCAACAAGGCGACGATCACGGTCAGCCGCATCGAAGGCGATGACGGCGCGGCCACGGTGCAATGGGCGGCCGCGGCCGGCACCGCCGCCGCGGGAGCCGATTTCACCGCCGCCTCCGGCACCCTGACCTGGGCGGACCAGGACGACGCCAACAAGACGTTCCAGGTGACCATCCTGAACGATACGGCGGACGAGCCGAACGAGACCGTCCAGCTCACGCTGAGCGCGGCCACCGGCGCCGCGCTGGACGACACCCGCAAAAGCGCGACGCTCACCATCACCGACGACGATGACGGCGGTGGTGGCGGCACAGCGCCCTCGGCACCCACGAACCTGACGGCGGCGCCGCAATCGACCACCGAAATCGGCTTGACCTGGACGGATGCGTCGAGCAACGAGACCGGCTTCCAGATCGAGCGCCGCGACGGCCTCGCCGGCACCTACCAGGAAGTCGGGACGGTGGGCGCGAACGTCACCTCCTTCGCGGCGGGAGGGCTCACCTCCGGCACGTTCTACGTCTTCCGGGTGCGCGCCCAGAACGCCGCCGGCAGCTCGATCTACTCCAACGAAGCGGGAGCCGCGCCGAACACCTTGCCCCTCCCCTGCCTCGCCTCGGCCACCGTGCTCTGCGTCAACAACAACCGGTTCCAGGTCGAGGTCGACTGGCGCACGACCACGCCCCCGGCCGGCCAGGGGCAGGCGGTGGCGATTCCGACGGCGCCGGATTCCGGGCTGTTCTACTTCTTTTCGGCCTCCAACCTGGAGATGCTCCTCAAAGTGCTGAACGGCTGCTCGATCAACAACCGCTACTGGGTGTTCTTCGCCGCCACCACCAACGTGGAGGTCGGGGTGAGGGTCACCGACACCCAGACCGGCACCGTGAAGAGCTATTTCAACCGGCTCGGCCAGGCCGTGCCGCCGATCCAGGACACCAATGCGTTCGCGACCTGTCCTTGAGCGCGGCGCGGGGCTCCTCCTCCTGCTCCTCGTGGCGGCCTGCGGAACGGTGAAGACACCGACCGAGCCGTCCGAGGAGCCGGGCGGGGGGACTGCGTTCCCCTTCACCCGCATCCAGGCGGAGATCTTCACGCCCAACTGCGCCACGGCGGGCTGTCACGACGCCGCGTCCGGTTCGGCCGGCCTGGTCCTCGCCGCGGGGCGCAGCTATGGCGAGATCGTCGGCCGTCCCGCGACCGGGCGGCCTTCCATGAACCGCATCGAGCCGGGCGATCCGAACCGCAGCTATCTGGTCAAGAAGCTGCGTGGCGACGCAGACATCACCGGCGACCGCATGCCCCTCGGCCGCCCCGGCGGCCTGCCCCAGGCGCAGATCGACGGTCTCGTCGCCTGGGTGCGCGCAGGAGCCCCGAATGATTGAGAGAGCCTGTCGGACGCCCTGGCGACGCCTGTGCCTGCTGCTTCCTCTGGTCCTGGTGACGGCCGGCGCCGCGGCCGCCCAGGAGGCCGCGGTCCCCGATCCGTACGAGCCGGTGCGTCGAGATCCGATCGGTACCCGGCTCATCAACCTGCCGACGCCCTACACGGTGGGCGACCGGCGCCTGGAGGTCCTGTTCACCCACCGGTTCCAGCAGACGGTGCAGGATGGGGACGAGCGCGACCTGTGGGGGTTGGACGGCGGCTCGGACGTCGGGATCGGGCTCGCCTGGGGAGTCACACCGCATCTCGACCTGGCCCTCTTCCGCTCCTCGTTCCAGGAGAATTTCGAGCTCTCGGCCAAATATCTGATCCTGGAGCAGGCGCCGCGCGTGCCGGTCACCGTCGGCGTCCGGGCGGGTGCGGACATCGTGCGCCGCCGGGAGGTCGAGGACGCGAATCGTCCCTTCGTCCAGCTCCTGCTCACCCGTCGCCTGGCGCCGGGGGTGAGCCTCGTCCTCGCCCCCTCCTGGGTGCGGGACACACCGCGCCTGCGCGAGGTCTTCAACCTGCCGGTCGGGATCACGTTTCCGGTCGGGAAGCACTTGATCGAGCTCGAGTGGATTCCCGCCAACCGGGATCTGGACGAGAGCGTGGACGGCTGGCACGTGGCCCTCTCGCGCGAGGTGGGCAATCACGTCTTCGAGATCGTCGCCGGCAATTCGCGGGCGACGACGGTGGATCAATACCTGGGTGGCGATTTCGCGGGAGGCTTCGAGCGCGGGGACGTGCGTCTGGGGTTCAACCTGGTGCGCGATTTTGATTTCTGAGAGGAGACAGCCGATGCAACGTTTTCCTGGTCTCCGCCTGTTGGCTCTCCTCGTCTCCCTGGGGCTCACGGCCTGCGCCGCGTATCAGGCCCAGCATTCCCGTGGCACCGGGTCCGGGTCCACGGGAGCGGAGCCCGCCGCACCGTCCGCGGCACCCTCTGCGGAGTTTACGGAGCTGTCGACCGCTGCGCAGCTGGCGCGGGTGCGCGGCGAGGTCGCCGAGACGAAGAGCCGGCTGGCCGCGGAAGGCAAGTACGCCTGCTGCGTCGAGCCGGCGTGCAACGAATGTCTCCTCCACCACGGTGAATGCCATTGCCGGGACGAGGTGCGCGAGAACGGCCCTTGTTGCGGTGAGTGCACGGAATCCTGGATGGAAGGAAAAGGAGTGGTTGAGGGGATTTCGGCTTGGGAGCTGCTGGAACGCAAGAAACAGCAGCTCCGGGACCAGGGCAAGGAAGGCGAAGGGCAGGAGGAGCCGCCGCACGGGCACCACCGGCATTGAGGGGGGCGGGCGGGAGGCCGCCCTGATGAGTCGATCCGGCGCGTCTGGTTCCGGGCCCCCGGCTCAGTAGGGCTTGTGGGCGAGTCGGCCGAGCATTGGCTGAAAGTGCTTCAGGTTCCGGGTGAAGAGAGGGAGGGCGAGGCGGTGGGCTGATGCGGCGATCAGGCAATCCATCATATCGACGTTGTGGCTGAGGCGCAGAGCAAGAGCCTGCCGGATCGCCCACTCAAAGTCGGTTGACACGACCTCGATCCGAAGGAAATGCCCGAGGAGCTTGACGGCTCGCTCCTGGTCCCCGCGGTTCCGAGAGCCAGGAGACGGCCGGCGGATACCCGCGGAGGAGATCCACCACGATCGCCGTATCAAGGAGCCCGTTCACCTGCCGCGCCGCTCCTCCCGCCGCCGCTCCCGCTGTGCCCGGACCCAATCCTCTCCGTCGGCGATCTCCCGGCCCGCCCAGCCTCCTGTGAAGCCGCCACGCACGATCTCGGCTCCGGTCAACGGGGCGGTGGCCAGTGCTTGTTCGATCTCACCGACCGTCCACCCGCGCTCGGCGGGGATCTCGATGGTGACGCGGGCGTCGCCCGGAGGGAGCCCGGGGGGCAGCTCGAGGTCCAAACCGCCTGCCTCTGTAATACGGCCTTTCAAGCGGATCGTCTGCATGCCCCTATTCTAGCTGCACACGCCGAGGTGTGAAACCAGGCCCTCCAATAGAGCTCATGGTCGCGCCGAGTCTGGGCGGTGGCGCCCCTCTCCCGGGAGGGTGAGAGTGCGTGTGGGAGAGGGGAGGGGGTGAGGGGGGGTAAGGGTCTCTGGGCGGTGGAACCCGCCCTCGCCCCAGCTCCGCCGCCGCGCCACTGTTTGGCGCTTCCGGGGAATCCCAGTAGCATGGAAGCTATGCGCAAGGCCGACGACATCAACGCCGCCAGTCACGAGGACTCCGGGGAGGCGCAGCTCCCACCGGGCGTTAAGTTGCTCCACACGCTCGAAGGGCACCAGGGTGCGGTCAATAGCATTGCGTTTGATCCACAGGGTAAGCTGCTGGGAAGCGGGAGTGAGGACAGGTCTGTAAAGCTTTGGGATGTGCGCGGCGGCAAGCTGCTCCGCACGCTCACGGGACACCGCAATTCAGTCTTTTGTGTGGCGTTTGATCCGCAGGGCGAGACGCTGGCCAGCGGGAGTGATGACAACAGGGTGGCGCTCTGGGGTGTGCGAAGCGGCGAGCTGTTCCGTGCGCTTGCAGGGCATAAAAACGCGATTGGAAACTTGACGTTTGATCCACGAGGCGCGACACTGGCAAGTGGGAGCTATGATACTACGATCAAGTTTTGGAGAGCGGAAGACGGCAAGCTGTTACGAACACTGGAAGGGGACCAGGGCTCGATCTATTGCGTTGCGTTTAGTCCACCAGGCGACCTGCTGGCGAGTGGGAGTACTGATTTCACGGTGAAATTATGGGATGCTCAAAGCGGCAAGCTGCTTCAAACGCTCAGAGGGCACAAAAGCTCGGTTCAAAGCGTGGCCTTTGATCCGCGAGGCGAGACGCTGGCTAGCGGGAGTGCTGATGAGACAGTGACCCTCTGGGAGGCGCGAAGCGGCAGGCTGCTCCGAATGCTCGAAGGGCACACCGCGCGAGTCGATCGCGTCGTGTTTTCCCCGAATGGGCGCCTTCTGGCTTCGAAAGGTGCCGATCACACGATCCGTCTCTGGAGCTGCGAGACGTGGGAAACCGTCGCGGTCATCCAGGAGCCAACAAACAAAAGTTGGTGGATACCCGCGCTCGCCTTTCATCCTACGATGCCGTGGCTGGCTGCCGCCGGCTCAGAGCCAGGTACGCCGAACACCGAGAGGTCGCGGCTGATCCACCTCTGGGAGCTGGACTACGACGCGCTGTTGGGTCGCCGCGCCGGGGTGGCGGAAACCGGGCACGCAGTCCATCATACGACGGGCAAGATCTTACTGGTAGGTGATCACAGCGTGGGCAAGTCGGCGCTGGGCCATCGCCTGATCAACGGCTCTTTCAAGGAGCAGGCTTCGACCCACGGGCAGCAGTTTTGGGTGTTTCCCGCCTTGGGTAAGCGCCGCGCGGATGGGACGGACTGCGAGGCGATCCTCTGGGACTTCGCGGGTCAACCCGACTACCGGTTGGTCCATGCGCTCTTCGTAGACAACGCCGATCTCGCGCTGGTGCTATTCGATGCGTCAGACCTTCGCGACCCGATGCACGGCGTGGGCTTCTGGCTGAAGCAACTCAACGCGGGGAAGAGTGTTTGCCCCATCGTCCTCGTCGCCGCCCAGGCGGATCGCGGGAGCTGTCCGATGACGCCGGAGGAGCTGAGCGCGTTCTGCCAGAGGCATAGCATCGTGGGACCGATCACGACGAGCGCCTTCACGGGCGAAGGTATGGAGGAGCTGGTCGAGCGCATGAAGGACCTGATCCCCTGGGAGGACAAGGCTGCGACAGTTACCACCGCGACCTTCAAGCGGATCAAGGACTACGTGCTCGACCTCAAGGGAGCGGAATCAGACGGTCAGACCCTCGTCACGCCCGAAGAGCTCCGCGGCCTCCTGGAAGCCACCGATGCCGACTGGCGTTTCACCGACGCCGAGATGCTGACCGCCGTGGGCCACCTGGAGAACTACGGCTATGTCAAACGCCTCCAGACCTCGAAGGGCGAGCTGCGCGTTCTGCTCCAACCGGAACGGCTCAACAACTTGGCGTCTTCCTTCGTGTTGGAAGCCCGGCGCAATCCGAAGGGGCTCGGGGCTCTGGAGGAGAGACGGCTGCTGTCCACCGGCTACGACTTTCCGGAACTGAGAGACCTGACCGCGGGCGAGAGCGACGTGCTTCTGGATGCGGCGGCCTTGCTGTTTCTGGAGCACAACGTCTGTTTCCGCGAGATCGATCCGCTGCGCATGGAGCCGTATCTGGTTTTTCCGGAGCTGATCAATCTGAAGAAACCGTTGGAGGAGGAGTCGCCGACCGAGGAGGGCGTGGCCTATACCGTGAGCGGCCCGACGGAGAACGTGTTCGCCTCGCTGGTGGTCCTGCTGGGCTACACGCACACCTTTACCCGTACGGCCCAGTGGCACGACAACGCGCGCTACGAAATCGGCGACGGCCTGGTGTGCGGCTTCCGGCAGGAGGCTGAGCGCGACGGTGAGCTGGACTTCGTCCTCCTCTTCGGCCCGAGTGTAGGCGCGCCGGTGCGCACGCTGTTCCAGGGCTTGTTCGAGAGCTTCCTGGCGCGGCGGAACCTGACGGTGTTACGTTTGGCGCCGGTGCGTTGCAGCAAGAGCCATCCTATGAATCGTACGGTGGTTCGCGAGGCTTTGCAGAACGGGGAAGAAAATGCCTTCTGCTCAAAATGCGGCGAGAAGCTGGTCTTGCCGAAGATGGCGGAACCGATCCAATTGACGCGAGAAGTGCAGACCGAGGTGGACGCGCAGCGTCGTGCCGCCGAGCAGCGGACGCGCTTCGAGCAGGCCGTCTATCGCGTGCGGGCCTACGTGGCCGAGGAGAAGATCACGTCACCGGAGTGCTTCATCAGCTATGCCTGGGGCGTGCCCGAGCACGAACGGTGGGTTGAGAAGCGGCTGGCGATGGATCTGCAAAAGGCCGGTATCGAGGTGGTGCTGGACCGGTGGCACAACGCGCAGATCGGCGCGAGCGTGGCGCGGTTCGTGAAGCGGATCGAGAAGAGCGACCGGATCGTCATGGTCGGCACGCCGCTCTACCGGGAGAAGTACGAGAACAAAGGCGAGAAGACCGGCTATGTCGTCGCGGGCGAGGTCGATCTGATCAGCAATCGGCTCCTCGGCACCGAGCAGCAAAAGATGAGCGTGCTGCCTGTGCTGCTGGCCGGTGAGAAGACGGTCTCGTTGCCCCCGCTGCTGCATGGCCGGGTGTACGCCGACTTCCGCGAGGAGTCGGAGTACTTTACGCGGGCTTTTGATCTGATCCTGAGCCTGTATCAGATTCCGCCGAACCATCCCGCGGTGACGGACCTGCTCTGACCGTCACCCGGCCCGTCGGGCTAACCTCCGGGAGGCTGTCGAAGATCCCGCCATGGATCTTGATCTTTCCCGCGAGCGGGGGATGTGGTCGGCGCCCGGTTCGCGGCTCTTCGTCGAGCGTAGAGACGATGACCTCGACCCGGCGGTTCTCGAAGCTCTCGGGAAGCTCCAGGACGAGCTGCCGGCCTACGAGTTGTTCGGTGCGGCGTTCGATGGCCATGTGCCTCCTGTGGCTCCCCAGAGCGATCGAGAGGCGAGCCGCTGCCGCCCCTACCGGGCTTGGAATTGTTTTCTCCTTCCTACCCGGGGCCGCCGCTTCGCTCTGGCCCCGGGCTACAGGCCTTGGCCCCTCCGGGGCCTCTTCGGCGGTGGTCTGCGGGTTACCGGCGAGCGGCTGAGGTCGGAGATCTAAAATCCCGGGGCATAGACGGTTTCCCGGAAGATGCTCTCGCGGAGCCGTGCTTTGAGCGTTTCGGGGACCACGGGAGGCTTCGAGCGCGGGGACGTGCGTCT
>DIHE01000150.1:21100-51453 GCA_002420005.1 Holophagales bacterium UBA5704
TTCGAGCGCGGGGACGTGCGTCTCGGGTTCAACCTGGTGCGCGATTTTGACTACTGAGAGGAGAGCTCCCTGTAGCGGTCGATCTGCTCGATGAGCCCCCGGAAGTGCGCCTCCAGGGGAGCGAAGTCGCGGCCGGTCCACTCCTGATCGATCGCCTGGAGGTGCGCCTGGAGGGAGTCCTGGATCTCCGCCGGGAGGTCACCCACCGCTTCGCGGGCCAGCGGGAGGAAGCGGCGGTTGTCGCGGTCCTTGAAGAACCCGGAGTTCCGGCTCGCGGCGGCGATGTGGCCGGCTTCGGCCCAGAGGCCCAGGCGGAAGGCGGGATCGTCGCCGAGCGACGCCTCCAGCGCCTTCCCCAGGCGGTCGATCTCTTCCCGTGAGCCGGGCTTCGCCACCTTCTCGGCGGCGGCGGTGATCTGCTCGCCGAGCTCGCCGAGGAAGAGGACGTTCTGCGTCTCGCCGCCGAGGTTGCGCAAGCTGTCTTCGATGGCTTGAGACTCGTTCTCCCGGAGGCTGACGCGGAGATCGACGAGGTAGACGCCGGCCATCACCACGGGGCGGTCGAGAAAGTCCGACTCCTCGTCCTCGCCGCGCATCACGTCCGGTTGGTAGAGGCGGTCGGTCAATCCGGTCGACCCTTCGAGCGGCTCGACGACGCCGGCCAGGGTGATCTGCGGGGGGGCGAAGAAGCGGAACAGTCCGAGCCCTGCCACCAGGACGACCGAGGCCGCCAGCGGCAGGGCCCACCGGGATCGTGAGAGCAGGCGCCGGGGAGGCCGGCCCTGCTCACCGCCTAAAGGGAATGGGAGGACACCCCTCCCGCCGGTGTCCGCGGCGGTGGGCTCCTCCTGGAAGTGGACCGCCCCGGAGAAGACTTCGTAGCAGCTCTCGCAGCGCGCGAGGTGCTCGGTGAGGCGCGCGCGCTCGTCGGCGGCGAGGGTGCCGTCGAGGAACGCCGCGATGTCTTCCAGGGGCGGGCAACCGTTCATTGGCTGGCTGGTATCGGTCGAAGAGGACATCATGATTTCATCTCGAAGTCCGCGCCAAGGGCCGGTCGTCTGGGCTCCGCCACCCTATGAGACGGACGGGGGCCGGGGTTTACCGCTGCTTGGTTAGTCACGCGGCTCATGGTCATCCTCTGGAACGCTGAGAAGAGCGCCGATCTCCTGCGCCTGCACGCCACGTCGTTCGAGATCCTGGCGGAGGGTCTTCAGGATGGACTCCCGGCGCCGGTAGAGCGCTTTCTGGTCCAGGCGGAGGGTGCGGGCGATCTGCGAGATCTTGTGCTCGGCGCTCATCCGGGCGATCAGCGCGTCCTCGGCGGGCAGCGCCTGGAGCGCCTCCTGCAGATGGGCCAGAACCTGGTCGCGGCGAGCCTCCGCCTCCTGGGCGAGGGCCTGCTCGTCCGGCGGCAGGGTGGAGGCCGGCCGGTTCTCCAGCACTTCTTCGCCCTCCACCGGCGGCCGTGCCGGGGTGCGGTGCGGCAGCTTTGCCGCCAGCTCCTCCAGCTCCCGGGTCGTGGCTTCGACGTGGTGATTGGTGACCAGGATCGTGCAAGCCACGGAGAGGGGGAGGCCGTCGCGGTGCAGCATCCGGTCGAGCTGGATGGCGAGCGGTCCCAGCCGTTCCGCCTCGGCCGACGGGCGCCACTTGCCCCAGCGCTGGTTCAGATGATCCTGGAAGGCCCGTTGGACCACCACCGTCAGATAGGTCGAGAGCGTGCTCTTCCCCTGGTGCTTGCGCAGGACGGCGTAGTCGTCCTCAAGGATCTTGAGGCGAACCGCCGAGACGAAATCCTCGGTCTCTTCCCGGCTGAACCCGAGCCGGCGGCAGGCGTGCGCGGCGACGCGCTCGATCAGCTGCCGATGGGCGAGGAAGATCTGTTCGAGAGTGGGCTCGGGAGGGAGGGGCATGGGAGAAGTGGCCATGGAGACTGTGGCGACGAAAGCTCTGGACAACAGATTGTAACCAAAATCGCGGGCGGACGCGGGAGGAACTTCGCGCCCCGCCAAGCGTTGCGGGGCTTTGCGGCACCCTGCGTCAAGTCTAGACTTGACGCGGCGTGTGTTGACGAACGGAGACCCCATGATCCCCGACCCCTTTCTGCAGATCTTCGTCGCGCTCGGTCTGGGCCTGCTGGTGGGCTTGCAGCGGGAGCGGGTGGATCCGGCCATCGCGGGCATCCGCACGTTTGCACTGATCACCCTGTTCGGTGCTCTGGCGGCGCTGCTCGGGCGGAGCTTCGGCGGCTGGGTGGTGGCGGTGGGGCTGCTGGTGGCGGCGGCGCTGGTGATGTCGGGCAACCTGGTGCGCCTCGGGCGCGGCGACGCCGAGCCGGGGCAGACGTCGGAATTCACCGCTGTGGTCATGTACTGCGTCGGCGCCCTGGTTGTGATGGCGCCGCTGGCGGTCTCGGTCGTGCTGGGCGGCACGGTGGCGGTGCTCCTGCACCTCAAGGAGCCGCTCCACCGCCTCGTCGGCAAGATGGGGGAGGGGGACCTGCGGGCGATCATGCAGCTCGTGCTCCTCGCCCTGGTCATCCTGCCGGTGTTGCCCGACCGGGCCTTCGGCCCCTACCAGGTGCTCAACCCCTATCAGGTCTGGTGGATGGTGGTGCTGATCGTCAGCTTGTCGCTCGCCGGGTATGTCGCCTTCAAGCTGTTCGGGGCCGGCGCCGGGAGCGTGCTGTCCGGGGTCCTGGGAGGCCTCATCTCGAGCACGGCGACGGCGGTCTCCTATGCGCGGCGGACCAAGGCGGCGCCCGAGGGGGCGCGGCTGGCGGCGCTGGTCATCACCATCGCGTCGTCGGTGGTCTTCGTCCGGGTGCTGGTCGAGATCTCCGCCGTCGCGCCGGGTCGCCTGGCGGAGCTGGGTCCTCCTCTCGGAGCCATGCTCGGCGTGGCGGCGGTGGTCTCGCTGATCGCCTGGCTGGCCGGCCGCGAGCGGGGCGCCGCACCGCCGGAGCCGGACAATCCGGCGGACCTCAAATCGGCGTTGGTGTTCGGTGCGCTCTACGGGGGCATCCTGCTCGCCGTGGCGTTCGCCCGCGACCGGTTCGGGACGGCCGGCCTGTATACCGTGGCGGCTCTCTCGGGGCTCACGGACATGGATGCCATCACCCTTTCGACGGCTCGCCTGGTGGCCGGCGGCCGGCTCGAGGCGGCCGACGGGTGGCGGGCCATCCTGCTTGCCGGATTGTCGAATCTGGCGTTCAAGGGAAGCCTCGTGGCCGTGCTCGGCACGCGGGGTCTGTTCGGCCGGATCGCTCTCCTGTTCGGCCTGATGCTCGCCGGAGGCGGCGCGATTCTCTGGCTCTGGCCGTGAGGCCCCGGAACCGCGAGCTCAGCGGTCCCCCGGTCCCCGAGCCAATCCGCGCGCCAGAATCAGCATGACCCCGCCGCCCAGCAGGACGATCGCGCTCAGAGCCAGATCGGCCGCGCCCAGGTGGGAGGCCGGTCCGAGGCCCGCGATGACGAGCGCTCCCAAGTGGAGCCCGAGGGCGGCGACGAGGAGGTGGCGGGAGCTCCGTTCGTCGGCGACCCGGTCGGGCGTCGGAGGGCCCGCAAACGGCACCCCAGGAAGCGGCTCCGGCAGAGGCTCCGGCGCCGCACAGAGGACCGGTCGGGGAGGAAGCGTGGCGTCCGGATCCGCGGGCTCGGTCAGCCTGCGGCTCCGGACGCCGGCCGTGTGGGGTCGCACCCGAGCATGCGGGTGAGGAGGGTGCGGGGTGGGTCTCCGGAACGGTTCCGCCATGGTCCAGACTCCTTCACTCCTTTAGTGACGGAACGGGCGGAAAATGTTTCGTCCCTCACTTCAGGTCTTGGGATCCTTGGCGGCCTTGCGGTAGCCCTTGGCAACGGTCTTGCCGTTTCCGTTCTGGGTGAGGGTGACGAGGATCTCGATCTCCTGGTCGGGTGGCAGGGCGGCCTCGAGCTCGAGCCCGCTCACCTCCGTGCTCTCCGGCTCCTCACAGACCGCCTCCGCCGTCGCCCCGGGCTTGGCGGGCCGCAGGTGGAAGCTGCTGGTCGCGGTCCTGGCCCCGGGCGGGAAGAACTCCACGATGCAGGGTTGGTCCTTGGCGAAGACGGGGACCGACACATAGGTGTTGGGAGGGAGGGTGCCCTCCTCCAGAACGTTGAACAACCGTTCCCCTCGCCGAATGAGGGGGCGGGTGCCGTTGCCCGTTCCGCCGGAGACGACCCGGTATCCGGAGCCGGAACCGGTGGTGTTGATGATTTCCATTGGCTTTCCCCTCTCTTGGAGGCGCGCCGCCCCTCAGGACGGGGCTGCGATCACCTTGAAAGTCGGTTTTCCGAGGAGCTCGTCCCCTGCGGGGCCGAGTCCCCGGACCTCGATCTCATAGAGCCCTCCGGAATGCAACTGTCCGGAGGACAGGGACAGGACGATCGACCTCCGGCCACCGGTGTTCCGGGCGGTGACCTGCGGGTACGCCGCCACCACCTCCCGCGTCGCTGCGTCGCGGGCGGTCACCTCGAAAGAGGTGGACGTCTCCCCGGGATCCAGCGGAAGCTGCAGCCGGACCTCGCGCGGCGCTCCGGCCGGGATCTCCAGGTGGGGGATCCCGGAGCCGCCGGAACGCACGCCGGTGAGGGCGAGCTGCAGGAGGAGCGGGGCCGGGTCCACCTGCGGGAGCGCTTGGGCGATGGTGTTCGCTCCGTTCTCCGTACCGGGGACGGCGGTGGTGGTGACCAGCTGGAACACGCCGACGGCGAGAGCCAGGCTCGCGGCGAGGGCGGCGGCGCGCACGGCGGGTCTCTCCAGCAGGCGGAGGCTGACGCCGTCCAGGGAACGCGCGTCGCGGCCGAGCACGGCCAGGCCGCGGGCGAGGGCAAGGCGGGAGCGTCCTCCCGGGGACGCCGTGAGCCGCCGCAGCAGATGGCCTCGCTGGGGAGACGGAAGCTCACCGGCGAGGGCGGCCGTCAGCAGGTCGCCCTCCACGGCTTCGGCGAGCTCGAAGAGCTCACCCTCTGCGAGGAGCCGCCGTTCGATCTCGTCGGCCTGGTCTTCGTTCAACAGGCCGAGCAGGTAACTGCGCAGACGATCTTCATCATGCAAAGCAGGGAATCGCATCCGGTGACCTCCTTCGGTTCCGGTTTGACCAGGAATGTCGAAAACGAGCGTTTCGTTTCACCGGTGGACCTGGAGAGCGTTCACGCGCAGGCGCAGGCGGACGCACTCCTCGAGCTTGCGGCGGACCCGGTGCACGCGGATGCGCAGGGCGTTCATCGGGATGCCCAGCTCCTGGGAGAGCCCCTGGCGGCTGCGGATGTGGTCGGAGGCCTGGTGGTAGCGCAAGACGAGATCGCGCTGGTCCGGCGGCAGGCGTTGCAGACACTGGCGGAGACCGTCGAGGCGCTCGTCGCCGTCCGGCTCCTCGGGGGGGGGGACCGGCGTCCAGTCCTCCCGTTCCAGAGCCGCCCGTTCCCGTGCGGCGCGGCGCGCCACCTCCTTGGCGACCAGGTGGGCGACGCCGCAGAAATAGCCGAACGGGTCGGCGGAACGGACCTCCGTTCCCTCCTGAAGGCGCCGGGCGACCCGGTTGATCGTCTCGTCGGCGAGATCGTCGGGGTTGCCGAGGCCGCGCCATTCGAAGAGGCGGACCAGGCGGCGGCGGATCGTCTCGTAGTGGAGGCCGGCCAGATGGCGGTCCTCGTCGAGGAAGTCGAGAAGGGCCTCGAAGCTCTCGGGCGTCAAGTCTCCGGAGCGGCTGCGCCGGGCGCCCGGTTGTCTCTCGCTGGATTCTTTCACTGCCACTCCCCTTGCAAGGAAAACCCGGCCCAATAGTAGGGAGAGCGGGTTCGCGGGTCGCCGGACACCGTGAGCTGCGCGCGGCGCAAGGCCTCCGCGGCAGGGAGCTTGTCGAGGAGAAGGTGACGATAGAAGCTCTTCATCAAGGTGGCCGTGGCACGGTCCTCGACACTCCACAGGCTGGAGAGCACCCGTGCGGCGCCGGCATACATGAAGCCGCGGGTCAACCCGATCAGCCCTTCGCCCCGCACGTCCTTGCCGAGCGCCGTCCGGCAGGCGGAGAGGGTGACGAGGTCTGCATTCAATTTCAGATTGTAGATGTCGGCGAGGCGCAAAAAGCTTTCACCTTGCGGCCTGCCGTCGGCCCGGAACTGCGAGAGGGCCAGCTTGGACAGCTTGGGCTGCCGGCTGTCGAGGAGCCCATGGGTGGCGAAGTGGACGTAGCGGTAGCCGGCGAGCTCGCCGGAGGTCGCCCGCGCATACGAGGCGTCAAAGCCCAGCGCGGCGAGGCGTCCGGAGGCCGGGACGAGGTCCAGGAGGCTCTTCGCTTCCTCTGCCGCGAAGGGGAGGGGCGGCAGGCCGAGCTGGTCCTCGGCGCCATTCTCGCGGATCGGCGCCTCCCGCCGTTGTGCGATCTGGACCGGCCGCTCTTTCCCGGGCGGGCGCCGGGCGAGGCGTGGATCGTCGCGAAACACCGGATCCGCCAGAACCGCCAACAGGCGGGGGGCGGCCGGGCGCCCCTGGAGCTGGCGCCGCAGGGTGGCGAGGGTGGAGGCGGAGGGCAGGCTGACGGTCTGATGGTGATCGAGGAGGCGCTTCCCGGGGCGCGACGGCAGCGGGAGCGCCGGGAACGGCACATATTGGAGCATGCCGTCGGCGACCACCAGCAGGACGTGGTCCGCGAGGAGGGATTCGACCGGCCCCAGGATCATCCGGCTGAGCGCGAGGCCCCGGCGATCGGCCGCGGTGTCGATCCGGGAGGCCTCCGCGGCGGTTCGTCCCTCCGCGCCGGGGTCGTTGCGCGCGGTCAGCGCCTGGTAGAAGGAGCGGGCGGCTTCCTCGATCGGGCCACGGCCGGGGAGCTCGAAGCTCCGGATGCCGCCGGGCGTGACCGCGAAGAGGTAGCTCTTGTCCTCGCCGAGGGAGTACTCGAGGAGGAGGGTGCGCGCGCTCAGCACTTCGCGGCGGATCGCCCGTAGGTCCAGAGGCTGCGTCGTCAGGCCGGCATAGCTTTCGCTGCTCTCGCGAACCGCGGTCTCCGCTTCCTCCAGGGAGGCGCCCGCTGCGCGCAACCGCACGGCCGACTGTTTGATTTCTTGCGGGCCGGCTCCTTGATGGACCAGCTCCATGTGTTGGCGGTCAAGCTCCCGCAGCCGGGCGCGCGCCGTCTTTTCCGCCGCGAGCACCTGCGGCGGTACGCCGCTGCGCAGGCCGGCCCCCGCCTCTCCCAGCAGGTCGAGGAGGCCGCGGGCGCGGGCCTGCTCACTGACCGCCAGGGCTCGTGCGTCCCAGCCCGCGTTCGGCCGTTGCGCATGCAGCTCCATGAGGTTGCGGACGTAGGCCTGGTAGTGGGTCTGGGTGGCGGCGAGCACGAAGGCGCGCCGCTCGAAGGAGACCACGCTCTTGCGGCGCGACTCGATGCTCTCGACGGCCTCTTGGGAATGGCGAACCGCCGCCGGGAGGTCCCCGAGCTCTCGTTCGACGCGAGCGAGCTGCAGCGTGAGGTCGGCGGCGAAGCGCAGCTCGGCCCGCCGGCGGGCGAGGCGGATGGCCTCTTGCAGAGTGCGGCGGGCTTCAGGGAGGCGCCGCTCGGTGCGTTCGATGAAGGCCTGGGCCGCGGTGGCGAGGTAATCCCGCGTCGGCCGGCTGGAGGCGAGGCGCACCACCGTGCGCCAATGCTCGATCGCTTCCGCCGGCCGGCCCAGCCGTTGCTCCAGCAGGAGGGCGAGGTTGTTGGCCGCCTGGATCTGCGCTTCGACGTTGTTCTCCTGCCGGGCGAGGGCGAGCGACTCGGCATAGGCCGCGCGGGACGCCTCGTACTGGCCGGAGTAGTGCCGGGCGATCCCCAGGTTGTTGAGCGTGGCGGCGAGACGATAGAGGTCGCCGAGCTTTCGGTTGAGAGCGATCGCCTCGCCGTAACAGGCGACGGCCTCATCCCAGCTCCCGAGGAAGTGGTGGATCGATCCCAGGTTGTTCCATGCCGTCGCCTGGTCGGGCAAGGAGGCGCCGGGGACGGCGAGGGCTCGCCGGTGGAGCTGGATCGCCAGCTCGTGGTCGCCGAGGTCGGTGTGGACGTAGCCGAGGTTGTTGAGGATGCGCGCCAGGCCGGGCCCGGGCACCTTGGGCGCGAGCTGCAGAGCTTCCTGCAGATAGGCGAGCGCGGTCTGGCGCTCGCCCAGCTCATTGAGCAGCAGCCCGAGGCGGTTGAGGGCCTCCTGTTCCTGTTGGGGCACACCCGACCGCCGCCCGATGGCGAGGGCGCGGTGAAAATTCTCCTGGGCGCGGTCGACGGCCCCCGCACTCTCCCGGGCTCCCCCGGCCTCGTTGAAGGCCAGGGCCTCTTCCGCCGGCCGTTGGAGAGAGGCATACAGCGCCGCAGCGGCTTCGAGGTGCTCGGCGGCCGGCACCGGCTGGGCGAGGAGCTGCTCGACGACACCGAGCTGGAACAGCTCCTCGGCCTCGCGCGCGGGGTCGCCCACCTCCTGCCAGAGCTTGAGCGAGCGGCGACGGGCGACGAGCTGCTTCTGCAGATCTCTCTGCGGCATCCAGTCGACGGCTTCCTGGGTCGCCCGGATCGCCGCGGCCCGGCGGTGGTCGGCCGCCGTGGCGGGGCGCGGCGGGTCGAGCCGGAGGGTGAAGCACTGCGCCGGTGGTGTGTCCGGAGGGCAACCCCTCATCTTGATCCGGTACGTCCCCGCCTGCTCGGCGACGGCGGCGATCTCATCGTCCATCCGGATGCCGTTCGGGCCGTCCACGTGCAGGACCTCGCTCCCGTCCGGAGCGAGCAGGTCGACGCGGACGTCGGCGAGTTGGTGGACCACGGCGCGCACG
Organism: Holophagales bacterium UBA5704; assembly: GCA_002420005.1. Taxonomy (GTDB): domain Bacteria; phylum Acidobacteriota; class Thermoanaerobaculia; order Multivoradales; family UBA5704; genus UBA5704. The sequence goes on from DIHE01000150.1 coordinate 29,921, forward strand.
AAGTCCCCGGCGGCGAGCCGCACGGTCTGCTCGGGGTCCGTGTCGCGCGGGCTGCAATGGCCGCCGGCCAGGACGGCCATGGCGCCGAGCGCGGGCAGGAGCAGCCGACGGACGCCGGAGGTCCGCGATGGGCGCCAGGAGAGGCGGCTGTAGGTCATTCAAATTCTCGAACCGGCCGCGGTGGCCGGGGGGACAGGAGCCGGCAGCATTCTACCTTTCCTTCCCGGGTGCATTCCAGCAAGCCCGGCGCCGGGTTAAGCTGCGGCGGTGAGCGATCCGGGCCCGCCGCCGGCCGAGACGGCCGCACCCCGCCGCGTTCTGCATTGCGACATGGATTGCTTCTATGCCGCGGTCCACATGCGGGACGATCCGGCCCTGCGCGGCCGGCCGGTGGTGATCGGAGGCCGGCCGGAGGGGCGGGGGGTGATCGCCGCCGCCAGCTACGAGGCGCGCGCCTTCGGCGTCCATTCCGCCATGCCCTCCTCGCGCGCCGTGCGGCTGTGCCCGGACCTGGTCTTCATCCCTCCGGACTTCCGCCGCTACAGCCGCGAGTCGGAGAAGATCTTCGCCATCTACCGGGAGATCACCCCCCTGGTCCAGGCGGTGTCGATCGACGAGGCCTACCTGGACGTCACCGAGCACCTGGGTGCCTGGGGGACCGCGACGGCGGTGGCGAAGGAGATCCGGCGCCGGGTGCGCGACGAGCGGGGGCTCACGGTGTCGGTCGGGGTGGGGCCGAACCGGCTGATCGCCAAGATCGCATCCGACTTTCACAAGCCGGACGGCCTGACCGTGGTGCCGCCGCAGAAGGTGCAGGCGTTTCTCGATCCCCTGCCGGTGCGCCGTCTGCACGGCGTCGGGCCGGCCACCGAGCGCGCCCTGGCCGACCTGGGGGTCCAGACCGTGGCCGACCTGCGCGCCCGGGCGCGAGAAGCCCTGGCCGACCGCTTCGGTCTGAAGCTGGGCCGTCTCCTCTGGGAGTTCTCGCGGGGCCTCGACGACCGGCCGGTCGAGACCCACCGCGAGCGCAAAAGCCTGGGGACCGAGAACACCTACCCGGCCGACCTGCGCGATCTGGCGGCGATGGACGAGGAGCTCGACCGCATGGCCGCCGAGGTGGCGGCGGGATTGGCGCGCCGCGAGCTCGCCACCTGCACGGTGACCCTGAAGGTGCGCTACGACGACTTCACCACCCTCACCCGCTCGCGCACCTTCACCTTCCCCGTCTGCTCCGCCGGCCCGATCGCAGCAGCGGCCCGCGACCTGTTACGCAAGACGGACGCGGCGGCGCGCCCCGTCCGCCTGCTGGGCGTCACCGCCTCGAACCTGCTGCAAGGGCAGATGGAGCAGCTCTGGTTGTTCGAGGAGCCGGCGGCGCGCGTAGAATGAGCCGGCCATGCCCGAGCCCAGCCCGTTCGTCGTCCGTTCTCCGGCGTTGACCGGTCTCTTCGTCCTCGCCCTCTTCTATACCCTTTGGATCGCCCGCGGCTTCTTCCTGCCGGTCGTCCTGGCCCTCCTGCTGAGCTTTCTGCTGAGCCCGGTGGTGCGCGCGCTGGGGAAGCTGCGCATCCCCCGGGGGCTCGGCGCCGGTCTGGTGATCTTCGTCCTCCTGGGCTCGGTGGCGGTGGGGGTCTACGAGCTGGCCGATCCGGCGATCGCCTGGGCCGAGAAGGCGCCGCGGCAGCTGCGCCGGCTGGAGCGCAAGCTGGTCAACTTGAAGAAGCCGGTGGAAACGATGACCAAGGCCACCCGGCAGGTGGAGAAGATGACCCAGGTGACCACCTCCGGGCAGGAGACGCGCAAGGTGGAGGTGCAGGAGGACAGCCTCGGCGAGCGCATGTTCAGCCAGGCGACCGAGGTCACCGCCGGCGGTGCGGTCACCGTCATCCTGCTCTTCTTTCTGCTCGCCTCGGGAGATCTGTTCCTGCACAAGCTGATCGGCGGGCTGCCCAGCCTGGAGGACAAGTCGCGCGCCGTGGCGATCGCCCGCCAGATCGAGCGCGAGGTCTCCGCCTACCTGGTGACGATCACCGGGATCAACCTGGGCCTCGGCCTCGCCGTCTGGGGCGCGCTGACCCTGGTCGGCGTCCCCAACCCGCTGCTCTGGGGGGCGTTGGCCTTCGTCGCCAACTTCATCCCCTATCTCGGGACGTTCCTGATGGTCGCGGTGCTCGCCATGGTCGGCTTCCTGACCTTCAACGACACCGCCCGCGCCCTGCTCGCGCCCGGCATCTTCCTCGCCCTGCATCTCCTGGAGAGCTACCTGGTGACGCCGCTGGCGGTGGGGCGGCGGCTGACCCTCCATCCGGTGATGATCTTCCTCGGGCTCACCTTCTGGGGTTGGCTGTGGGGGATTCCGGGGGCTCTCCTGGCGGTGCCGATCCTGGTGGTCGTCAAGGTCATCTGCGACCACAGCGAGCCGCTGCGGCCGATCGGCGCCCTGCTGGGGGACTGAGCCCGGTCAGGTGCCGGTGGACGGCCGGCGCTGCGCAGCTGGGGTGGCGGGGGCGGCCTCCCCCTCCTCGCCATCCCAGGGAAAGTCCTCGAACCACCGCGCCGTGGCCACCAGCGGCGACAGGATCCGCCGGGTGGGGTCGAAATCCCAGCGCACGCCATCCAGGGCATCGGCCAGGGTCACCGGTCGCTCGCTCAAGCGGGGACCTCCACCGGTGTGGGCAGACGGCCGCCGAGGGCGACGAGGAGGGCGGCGTCGGACGACCCCGGCTCCGGGCGCAGCAGCCGCTGCAAGCGGGCCTCGGTACCGGCGGCGAAGCGGCACGGCTCGCCGGCTGCGTGGCCGCAGGCGAGCTCCGCCGCCGAGAGCAGCCGGCCGGAGAGGTGGGAGAGAAATCCGGCGTGCAGGCCGGCCAGCACACCGCAGCACGGCCCTTCGCGGGTGTCGCCCAGCAACCCGGGGAACGGGCTGTCCTGGTGTTGGATCACCAGCAGGCCGCGTTGGCGGTGCTCGAACAGAACGTCGAAACGGCCCAGCCCGAGCCCGCCGAGCGAGCCGGAGAGGCACTCCAGGGCGATCTGCAGCTCCGCCTCCCGCAGGGTGACCCCGTAGGTCTGTTGGACCAGGCGCTCCACCCGCCGGGCATGGCGCAGGCCCCAGTCCCGCCCCAGACGGAGGAGGGCGTCCAGGCGCTGCGCCTCCGGCGCATGGCGCCAGAGGAGGTCGAGGGCGCACCAGAAGTCTTCGTTGACCAGGGTGACCGTCTGGCCGGCGGTGTCCTGGAGGCGGCCGGTCGCGGGGTCGGCCGAGACACCGGCGGTGAGCGGCAGGGCCAGGCGGCGCAGGCGGTTGACCGTGACGATCACCTCCTGGGCGAGCGGGGAGCGGATCAGACCGATGCGCACCGCCTGCGAGCCGTGGCGGAAGTGGAACTCGAAATCGAAGGTGAGCGAGGGCTCGGCGGTGTTCCCGGCGGCGAACTCGCGGAAACGCCCCTCGAACTCCTGCACCTGGGTGCAGGGGGCCACCTCGCGAAAGAAGCTGCGGCCGAGAACCTCCTGGGGGTCCTTGCGGGCCAGGTCGGCCTCGAAGCGGTTGTACTTGCGGATCGTGCCGTCCGGCGCGAGCGCGATGTAGCCGAACGGCAGAGAGTCGATTTCGGCCGCCGTCAAGGCGGAGAGGTCGTCACGCATGGATCAGTCTCCGGGCTCGGCGGCGAAGCCGAGCTCGCGGTAAAAGCCGAGAGAGGCGAGATCGTCCTGGACGGCTTCGGTCATGGCGCGCAGCCGGCGCGGCGAGAACCGGCCCGGCAGGGCGCGCTCCAGGAGGGCGAAAAGACGGAGGAGCCATTGCGCCACGCCGGACACGAGGAGATCGGGATCGACCCGGCCGAGCACCTCCTCTTCGGCCAGGGACGTGACGACGGTGCCGTCGGACGTGACCCGAAAAACCTCCAGGACCGGGTGCTCAGAGAGAAGGCCGCTGCGCGTCTCCTCCAGGCGGCGGGCGAGGAGGGCCGGTTCGAGATGCTCGGCGGCCGACACGGCGGCGACGTTGAGCAAGGTCAGCCCGCGGTGCAGGGCGAGGAGCGGGCGGGGCGGTGCCGGCGGAGGATCCGGGATGGCGGCGTGCGGTGGCGCCGCATCGCGCATCGCTTCATCGCGCCGGCGCATGGCCTCCAGAAGGAGGGCGGAGGTGGGCTCGAAGATGCGCTCGGGAACCGTCGCCGCCGTGAAGTCGGCCTCGAAGGAGCCGGTGTCCCAGAAAGCCATCTCATACACCGCCTCCCGGCCGCGGGCACCCCCGGAGATCTCCGCATCCACCACCCGGCCGTCGTGCATCCACAGGCAGCCTTGGAGGCCGTTCTGGAACAGGAGGATGCGGCCGCTGCGGCGGCTCGCTTCCGCGGTCTGGAGCAGATCCGGCACGGAGAGCTGCTCCAGCGAGCCCGAGAGCGGGCGGGTTCCGGCAGGTGCGGTGGGCTGGAGGGAGGTCATGGCTTCGTGCTGACGGAGGGGAGCGTAGGTTGTGGCTGTCCGAGTGTCAAGATGCTGTCCAGGTTTCTGGTCAGAGAGCGACCGAGCGCAGCAGGTCCAGCTCCTCGCGCAGCTCGCGCAGGCTCTCCACCCGGATGGCGCCGATCTCATCGAGAACGGTGGCGTATGCCGTGGCGGCGCGCCCGCCCACGATGAGCTCGGTGGTGCGCGGCAGGAGGCGGCGCAGGTGCCGCAGCTCCTCATGGAGCAGGGCGTCGTCCAGCGGATAAATGATGGACAACGCCACCGCCTTGGCGCCAAGCTGGACAGCGGCACCGGCGATCTCCTCGGCCGGCAGGTCGCACCCCAGATAGGTGACGCGCCAGCCGTCGGTGGCCGCGGTGGCCGCGGCGATCAGGGCGCCCAGCTCGTGGAGCTGGCGGGCCGGCGTGGTGACCAGCAGGAGAGGGCCGTTGGTCGAGGCGTGGAAGGCGGCACGCATGCTCCCCAGGAAGGAGCGGACGACGGCGGTCGCCATGTGCTCGTGGACGGGCCGCAGCTCGCCGCGCTGCCACAGGTCGCCGATGCGGTGGAGGAGGGGGACCAGGAGGCTGTCCAGAAGATGGTGGCGGCTGAGCGCCACCATCGCGCGGGCGAGGTGCCGCTCCAGGTCCTGGATGTCGAGGCGCCGCGTGGCGGCGAGGCAGAGCTCCAGGTAGGGCTCGGCGTTGCCTTCCGGGGTGTTGGCCGACGGCGGCTGGGGAGGCGGGGCCTCGACGGCGGCCGGGAAGGGGCGCGCCGGCTCGCGGGCGATGATCGCCCGCAGCTCGTCGTTCGACAGGTGTGCGATCTGCCCGATGCCGCGGCCGGTGGCCACTGCGCGCCGCAGGAGCAGGAGGCGCTCCACGTCGGCGTCCGAATAGAAGCGGCGGCGCGTCTGCGTCCGGCCGGGCGCCACGGCGCTGTAGCGCCGCTCCCAGGCCCGGATCAGGTCGGGCTTGAGCCCCGTCTTGCGCGCGATGATTCCGATGGAATGGCGGGCGGAAGAGGCTTCTTGCTGTTTCACGAGGCGAACTCTAACCGGGTTGTCCAGGAGTTGTCAAGATCTGGGCGGCAACTTCTCGACGTGTCGATTTCCGGGCGCAGAATCGACACGTCAGCGGAACGTGTCGATGATGCTGGCCACCAAGGGGCCGGACCCGCTGGTCCGGATGGCCGCCCTCCACTACCAGTTTGAAGCCATCCATCCCTTCACCGACGGCAACGGCCGCACCGGCCGCATCCTCAACCTCCTCTACCTCATCCATGCCGGCCTGCTGGAGATCCCCGTCCTCTACCTCAGCCGGTTCATCATCCAGAACAAGGCCGAGTATTACCGCCTGCTGCGCGGAGTCACCGAGAAGGGGGCCTGGGAGGAGTGGATCCTGTACATGCTGCGCGGCGTGGAGGAGACGGCGCTGTGGACGACCAACCGGATCCGCGCGATCCGCGACCTGTTCGACGCCACGGTCCTCCGCACCCGGCGGGAGCTGCCGAGGATCTACTCGAAAGAGCTGGTGGAGCTGATCTTCCGCCAGCCGTACTGCAAAATTTCATTCCTCGTGGACGCCGGGATCGCCCGCCGGCAGACGGCGTCGGCCTACCTTCAGGATCTCGAGGGCATCGGGCTCCTCACCGCGGAGCGCCGCGGCCGGGAGGTGGTCTACAAGCACCCGGCCCTCCTCGACGTGCTCACCGCCTGATCTGTCGACGCCATCGACACGTCGTCACGACGTGTCGATTTCCGGGCGCAAAATCGACACGTCGTCGAAACGTGTCGATCGCATCGACATGTCGTCAACGGTGCTTCCAGGCGGGCTTTCGCTTCTCCAGGAAGGCGCCGAGGCCCTCCTGCATGTCCTCGGTGCGGGTGAGGTCGTCGAGGTAGAGCCGCTCGGCCTCGGCGAGGCCGGCGGTGAAACCGCGGTCGCGGCCGGCGCGCACGGCGGACTTGATGAGGCGGGTGACCGGGGCGCTTTTGGCGGTGATCGCGGCGACCAGGGTGTCCACTTCCCCGTCCAGCTCGGCGGTGGGGCAGAGGCGTGTCAGCAGGCCCAGGCGCTCGGCTTCGCGACTGTCGAAGAGACGGCCGGTCAGCAGCAGGTCGAGGGTGCGGCCGGCGCCGAGGAGCGCCGGATAGAGGGCGGCGGCGGCCGGCGGGTAGCAGCCGAGCTCCACCTCGGGCTGGCCGAAGCGGGCGTTGTCGGCGGCGACCACCAGATCGCAGGCCATCGCCAGCTCCATGCCGCCGCCCAGGCAATGCCCCTGCACCGCGGCGACGGTGACCGCCGGGAGGTCGCGCAACCGGCGGATCGCCCGGTGGAAGGTCTCCAGCATCGGGCCCACTTTGTCCGGGGTGTGGTCCTGGACGGAGACGCCCGCCGAGAACGCGCGGTCCCCGGCGCCGCGGAGGACGACCACTTGGAGGTCGTCGTCCGCTCGGTCGAGCGAGGCGACGGCGCCGGCGAGCTGCTCCAGGGTCGGGATGTCGAGGACGTTGAGCGGCGGCCGGTCGATGGTCAGGCGGGCGACGCGCCCGCTCCGTTCGACGCGGACGGTCTGGACGAGGTCTTCCGGCATGGTTGGTCAGCTCCTGCACACGGTTTCGGCGAAGTCGGTCCACAGGGCGAGCTGCTGCGGCTGCGCGATCAGGTTCTCCGGGTGCCATTGGACGGCGCGCACCCACCAGGCGCCCGGCAGCTCCACGGCCTCCAGCAGGCCGTCGGCCGAGCGGGCGACCGGGATCAGGCCGTCGCCCAGCTCCTTGATGGCCTGGTGATGGCGGCTGTTGACCTGCGGGGTCTCGCGGGCGAGGACGGCCCCCAGGCCGGTGTCCGGCCGCAGGACCTCGACGCTGTGGGCGATGGCGTCCTTCGGCTCGCCGAGGCTGTGCTCGATCGGGCTCGGCCGCTGCGCCGGCAGGTCCTGCCAGAGCGAGCCGCCGAGGAAGACGTTGAGCACCTGGAGCCCGCGGCAGACGCACCACGCCGGCACCCGGGCGGCGCGGGCGGCGTCGAGCAGGTCCCACTCCAGCTCGTCGCGCTCCGGGAGGATCTCCACGGTGCCGTTCAACAGCGCCTCGCCATAGCGGGCGGGATCGACGTCGATCCCGCCGCAGAGCACCAGACCGGCCGCCCCTGCGACGAGGCCGCGGGCGTCCGCGCGCTCGCCGGGGGTCACCACCCGGAGCTGTTCGGCGGCCAGGCCGGCGGCCTGGAGAGCGGCAAGATAAGGGAGGGTGGACTCCTCGGACGAGGCGGAGAGCAGGACGTAGCCGCTCATGCCGCCTCTCGCTCGACGAGCGCGGCGATGCCCATGCCGCCGGAGACGCAGAGGGTCGCCAGGCCGCGCGTCCGGCCGCGCTCCGCCATGCCGTGGAGCAGGGTGACGAGGATGCGCGCGCCGGTGGCGCCGATCGGATGGCCGAGCGAGATGGCGCCGCCGTCCGGGTTGACCCGCTCGCCGTCGAGGCCGAGCCCCTGCAGGCAGGCGACCACCTGGCAGGCGAAGGCCTCGTTGAGCTCGACCTCCTCGATGTCCTGGATCTCCAGACCGGTGCGCGCCAGGAGCTTCTGCACCGCCGGCACCGGGCCGATTCCCATGATGCGGGGCTCGACGCCCACCACCTGCCAGTCGACCAGGCGGGCGGCGATCGGCAGCCCGAGGTCGCGGGCGGCGCGGCGCGAGGCCACCACAAGCGCCGCGGCCCCGTCGGTGATGCCGGAGGCGTTCCCCGCGGTCACCCGCCCGCCGGGGCGGAAGACCGGGGCGAGCTTGGTGAGCGACTCCAGGGTGACGCCGTCGCGCGGGTGCTCGTCGCGGGCGACCTCGACCGGGCCTTTCTTGCCGGGCACCTGGAGCGGCGCGATCTCGGCGGCGAACCGGCCGCGGGCACGGGCGCGCTCGGAGCGGTTCTGGCTGCCGAGCGCCCAGGCGTCGGAGGCGTCGCGGCCGATCCCGGTCTCCTCGGCCAGCTCCTCGGCGGTCTCGCCCATCACGAGGCCGGAGAGCGGATCGTCGAAGCCGTCCTTGTACATGCCGTCGACGATCTCGGCGTGGCCGAGCCGGTAGCCGGTACGCGCACGGGGCAGGAAGTAGGGCGTGTTCGACATGCTCTCGGTGCCGCCGGCCAGGATCACCTCGGCCTCGCCGAGGCGGATCGTGCGCGCCGCACAGAGGATCGCCTGGAGCCCCGAGGCGCAGGCCTGGTTCACCGTGAGCGCCGGCCGGTCGACCGGCACGCCGGCGCGGAAGCCGATCTGCCGCGCCGTGTTGGGGCCGCCACCGGCCTGCCGGCCATGGCCGAAGATCACCTGATCGACCCGCGCCGGGTCGAGGCCGGAGCGCTGCAGGGCCGCGGCGGCCGCGGCGGTGCCGAGGTCGGCGGCGGTCAACGGGGAGAGCACCCCCATGAATTTGCCGATCGGCGTGCGCACCGGCGCGGCGAGGACGATGTCGTGGTCGTTCATGCCTCTACCTTCCGACGTACACCGATTTCACCTCGGTGTACGCGTCGAGCGCCTCGCGCCCGAGCTCGCGGCCGAAGCCGCTCTGTTTGAAGCCCCCGAAAGGGGCGGCGGAGTCGTACCAGTTGTATTGATTGATCCACACCGTGCCCGCCTGGAGCCGGCGCGCCACGTCGTGAGCCTTGCCCACGTCGCGCGTCCAGACCCCGGCGGCGAGGCCGTAGATGGAGGCGTTGGCCAGCTCGACCACCTCGTCCACCCGGGTGAACGGGATCACCGCGAGCACCGGCCCGAAGATCTCCTCCTGCGCCACGACCATGTCGTTGTGCACGCCGTCGAGGAGGGTGGGCTGGAGGAACCAGCCCTTGCCGTCGATGCTCACGGCCTCGCCCCCCCAGGCCACCCGGGCGCCTTCGCGCTTCCCTTCCTCGATGTAGTGGAGGACGCTGTCGCGCTGCGTGCGCGAGACGAGGGCGCCGAGGCGGGTGCGCGGATCGCGGGGGTCGCCGGGGACGAGCCGCCGGGTGCGGGCGAGGAGCTTCTCCATCAGCTCGGCGTGGACCGTCTCCTCGACGAACAGGCGGGAGCCCGCGGCGCAGACCTCGCCCTTCCCGTAGAAGATGCCGGTGTAGGCCCCTTTGGCCGCGGCGTCGAGGTCGGCGTCGGCGAAGACGATGTTCGGCGACTTGCCGCCGAGCTCCAGGGTGATGCGCTTGATGGTCTCCGCGGCGCCGCGCAGGATGGTGCGCCCGACCTCGGTCGAGCCGGTGAAGGAGACCTTCGCCACCTGCGGATGGGCGACCAGCGCCGTTCCCGCCGCCGAGCCGGAGCCGGGCACCACGTTCAGGGCGCCCGGGGGGAACCCGGCCGCGGCGGCCATCTCGGCGAGGCGCAGCGCGGTGAGCGGGGTGTACGAGGCCGGCTTGTGCACCACGGCGTTGCCGCAGGCGAGGGCCGGCGCGATCTTCCACACCGTCTGGATGAGCGGGAAGTTCCACGGCGTGATGGCGGCCACCACACCCACCGGCTGGCGCAGCGTGTAGGCGAGGACGAACGGCCCTTCGACCGGCAGGGTCCGGCCGGTGACCTTGTCCGCCCAGCCGGCGTAGTAGCGCAGCGCTTCGATGGCACCGGGGACGTCGACGTAGCGCGATTCGAAGATCGGCTTGCCGTTGTCCAGGGTTTCCAGGAGCGCCAGCTCGTCGATGTGGCTCTCGACGAGGTCGGCGAGGCGCCAGAGGAGGCGGCCGCGTTCGCGGGGCGAGGTCTCACCCCAGGCGCCGCCCAGGGCGGCGCGGGCGGCCTGGACCGCCCGGTCGACGTCTCCGGCGCCCGCCGCGGCCACCGGGCAAAGGGGCTCCTCCGTCGCCGGGTTCTCGGTGACGAAGACGCTTCCCCCCTCCGGCTCGACCCACTCGTTGCCGATCCAGAGGCGGGGAGGCGGGAAGCGCACCTCGGCCTGGGCGGCCGCCGCGACGCCGGTCGACATGGCTCAGGCCCCCTTGAAGGAGGGCTTGCGCTTGGTGATGTAGGCGTCGAGCCCTTCGCGCGCGTCCTGGCTCTCGAACAGCTGCTGCTGCAGCTCGCGCTCGATGGCGAGGCCGCTCTCGAACGGCACCTCGGCGCCGGACTGCACCGACCGCTTGATCCGGCCGACCGCCTTGGAGGCCATGTTGGGCGGGCAGAACTGGCGGGCGAACGCATGCACCTGGCCGGTGAAGTCGTCCCCTTCAAAGATGTAGTTGACGATGCCGATCTCCTTGGCCTCCTCGAAGCTGATCAGGCGGCCGGTGATCATCAGGTCGATCGCGAGGTTCTTGCCGACCCGGCGGGCCAGGCGCTGGGTGCCGCCGGTGCCCGGGAGGACGCCCAGGTTGACCTCGGGGAGGCCGACCTTGCCGGAGCCCTTCTTGGCGATCAGCAGGTCCGCCGCCATGGCGATCTCGAGGCCGCCGCCGACGGTGTGGCCTTCGAGCGAGGCGATGACCAGCTTGGGCGTCTGCTCCAGGCGGTTCAGGGTCTCATTGGCGTGCAGACAGAAGTTGTACTTGAAGTACGGGTCCGACGCCTTCAGCATGTTGATGTTGGCACCGGCGCAGAAGAACTTCTCGCCCTGGCCGGCGAGGACGATGACGTGGACCTCGCGGTCGAATCGGGCCTTGACGATCGCCGTGTCGAGCTGGCACATCATCTCGTGGGTATAGGTATTGGCCGGAGGATCGTCGAGGGTGAGGTAGGCCACCCCCTCCTTCACCTCGTAATGGACCAGGGTGCGCTCTTCGGTGGCGGCTCCAGCCGCCGTCGTCGGATCAGCCATTAGGATCTCCTCCCGTCGGGGGTTGATGACGAATGTCAGGGGACTGCTCCGGGGCAGGTGCCCGGCAAGGACGCCGTATTCTACCCTTCTAGCCGCCGATCTGCATGAAGCTCACCAGGTTGCCGTAGTTTCCCTGGCTGAGCATGTGCTCCGCCGGCTTGTCCTGGAGCACGCGCAGGATCTCGCTTTCCAGGGCCGCGTCCGGGTTGCTGCGGGTGAGCAGCGGGCGCAGTGGATGGACGCGGTCGGCGAACAGGCAGAGGCGCAGCTCGCCGCGCGCGGTGAGGCGCAGGCGGTTGCAGTCGGCGCAGAAGGTGTGGGAGAGGGGGGTGATGAAGCCCACCGTCCCCACCGCTCCGGCGAGCCGGAAGGCCTTGGCGGGGCCGGTTCGGGGGCCGGCCTCGGCGTCGCTGAGCGGCGCGAGCGGGCCGAAGCGCTCCTCGATCCGCCGCCGGGCGAGGTCGGCGGAGACGTACGCCTCCGGCTGCAGGTGGCGGTTGCTCGCGGTCGGCATCATCTCGATGAAGCGGACGGCGAGGGGGCGGTCGAGGGTGAGGGCGGTCAGCCGCTCCACGTCGGCCAGGTTCTCCTGCAGCAGGACGGCGTTCAGCTTGACCGGATGGAGACCGGCGTCGAGCGCGGCTTCGACCCCGCGCCACACCTCGTCGAGGCCGCCGCGGCGGGTGATCGCCCGGAACACCTCCGCGTCGAGGCTGTCGAGGCTGACGTTGACCCGGTCGACGCCGGCCCGGACGAGCTCCGGAGCGAGGCGGGCCAGCTCGGTGCCGTTGGTCGAGAGGGCCAGGTCCTCGACCCCGGGCAGGGATTTGATCCGCGCCGCGATCTCCAGGATGTCCTGGCGCACCAGCGGCTCGCCGCCGGTCAGGCGCACCCGCCGGATGCCGAGCCGGACGAGGGCGCCGACGATCCGCTCGATCTCGTGCGGAGAGAGAAAAGCGCGGTCGCCGAAGGGAAACCGGGCATCTTCTGGCAGGCAATAGAAGCAGCGCAGGTTGCAGCGGTCGGTCACCGACACCCGCAGGTAGGTCAGGCGACGCCCGAAGGCGTCGATGAGGCGCGTCGATTCCGCGGGAAGGTCCACCGGAGGGCTCATCGCAGGGCGGTACATGGTTTCCTCGGTCTGCCTTTCGGCTTGCGCCAGAGTCGGCACACCGCACCGCCGCCGCGGTCTCGGCCCGCCTTTCCAAGCACGGGAGGCGGCCCGGTTGCCCGGACCACCCTGTCGGCGTGCCCCCCCGCCGTTGTCTCCGGGAAGGGTGAGGCATGCTCGGTGGGCCGGAAGTATTGTACGCTCCCGGCAGGAGTCAGGATAGACTGTGACAGACAGGGGAGAAGATCGCTTGATTCAGCGGCGCGGCTGTTCTATAGAATCGTGCGCGTCGCACCATCGGCCCGACGCGCGCCTGGACGCATGATCACCGGCTACAACACCGACGTCCGCCACAACGAGGTGGTCTTCCACGTCCAGACCGAGGACAAGGGTCTGGGGAACCCCTGCATCGAGAGCCTCGTCTACGTGGGCGGCCAGGTCCTGGCCAGCAAGCGGGCGAGCTACGCCGAAATGCTGGCCGAGGGGAAGGAGGAGAAGGACATCCTCGCCCTCATGGACCACCAGCACCGCACCATGATCGCGGCGATCCGCCACGGCAAGCTCGACGCCCGGGTCACCGAGCTTCTGGGTGGGCGGCAGACCGGCCAGATACAGAAGCTGGTGCTGCCGGCGACGGCGAGCCCAGAGACGGCGACCGCGGCGACGCCTCCTCCGCCTCCCCCCGGGCCGGAGGCGGTGCCCGAGCCGGAGGAATTCGTCTCCAAGCTGCCGCCCTTGCCGCCGCGCAGCGCCGGCCGCGAGCGGACGCTCGACCAGGTGATCCTGGAATACCTCACCAACGAAGCCGACCAGGAGCAGCTCGTCCTGTTCATCGAAGAAGAGCGCGATCTCGCCCTGGGGCACCAGGCGCGGCTCGTCCTGCGCACCAGCTCCAGCAAGAGCGGTGCGCCGATGGTGGGCACCCAGGTGTCGGTGCGCATGATCTCGACGGTCAGCGAGCCCAGGGTCCTCGCCACCGGCCGGGCGGACGACGACGGGCTCGCCGCGCTGGCCTTCGACATCCCCCAGCTCGGCCGTGGCACCGCCGCGCTGATCATCACGGCGGTCAGCGCCATCGGGCGTGCCGAGCTCAAGCACCTGCTGTAGACTTTTCCCATGGAGATCCTCTTGAACGGCGAGGCGCGGTCTCTCCCGGTCGGTGCGACGGTGCTCGACCTGCTGGCCGGGCTCGGGCGCGATCCGCGCACCGTGGCGGTGGAGCGCAACGGCGCCATCGTGCGGCGTGCCGACTACGCGGCGACCGCGCTCGCGGCCGGCGACCGCCTCGAAGTGGTGCATTTCGTCCAGGGTGGATGAACGGCGCCGGGGAGAACGGGAATGGAACCACGGCGGTGCGCGTTACAGCGGGGGATCGGACGGCCGCATCCGGTGGATCGGCGCACGAAGGCGTTGTCTTCCGGTCTCCGGTTCGGTATGATCTCGCCCCGACACGGGCCGCTAGCTCAACTGGCAGAGCAGCAGACTCTTAATCTGCGGGTTGAAGGTTCGATTCCTTCGCGGCTCACCACCCCCTTTTCAGCTCCCCTCCCTCCGCATGGAGGCTCATCGCGAAAGTGGCGGAACTGGTATACGCGCTAGACTTAGGATCTAGTCCCGAGAGATCGGGTTGGGGGTTCGAATCCCCCCTTTCGCACCAAGGAAGAGGATGATCGGATGAGTGTGGTTGTCTCCCTCCAAGATGTCGGGCCGTGCCGCAAGCAGCTCACGGTCGAGGTTCCGGCTCCGGCCGTCGAGGCCGAAGAGCAGCGCGTCCTCTCGGAATACAGCCGCAAGGCGCGCATCCCCGGCTTCCGCGCCGGCAAGGTTCCCGTCAAGCTGGTACGCCAGCGCTTCGGCGAGGACATCGGGCGCGAGGTCGTCGAGCGGCTCCTGCCGCGCTACTGGAAGCAGGCGCAGGCGGAGGCGGCGATCGATCCGCTCCTGCCTCCCGAGGTGGAGGAGGTCAAGGAGCGCCAGCCCGGCGAGGCGCTGACCTTCGTCGCCGTGGTCGAGGTGCGGCCGCAGATCGAGCTGCGCAACATCCGCGACTTCGACTTGCCGAACCCGTCGACCGAGCCCGGCGGGATGGAGGTCGACGACGCGGTCGAGGACCTGCGCCGCCGCGTCGCCCCCTGGGTGCCGGTGGAGCGGGCCGCGGCCCGTGGCGACCTGGTGACCGCCGACCTGACCCGGCTGAGCGGAGCGCACGGGGAAGAGATGGCCGAAGGCGAGGCGAAGACCGACCGGATCGACGTCGAGCTGGGCGACGAGCGGGTGTGGGAGGAGCTGACGCTCGCCCTCTCCGGCCTGTCCGCCGGCCAGGAGGCCTCGTTCGAGCGCCGCCACGAGCATCCGGCCGCGGAGGAAGGCGGCGCTCCGGTGGTGCACGTCGAGAAGTTCCGCGCCCGTGTGGAGACCGTGCAGGAGCGCGATCTGCCGCCCCTGGACGACGACTTCGCGGCCCAGGTGAGCCCCGACTTCAAGGCCCTTTCCGAGCTGCGCGAGGCGCTGACCCAGCGGCTGCGCTACAACAAGATCGAGCACCGCCGCGAAGAGCGCGAGCGGGCGCTGATCGAGCAGCTGCGCGAGCGCCACCCCCTGGAGCTGCCGCAGGGCGTCGTCCGCCGCGAGGTGGAGTCGATGGTCAAGGACTACGCGCAGTCGCTCGCACAGCGCGGCGTCGACGTCGAGCACCTCCAGATGGACTGGAACCGCGTCGCCTCCGACATGATGCCGCTCGCCGAGCGCCGCGTGCACTCCCGCCTGCTGCTCGACGCCATCGCCGAGGCGGAGGCGGTGCACATCGGCGAAGAGGAGTTCGAGCGGGCCCTGGCCGTGCTCGCTCGGTCGCAGAAGACCTCGACGCCCCAGCTGCGGCGCGCCCTCGACGAGGATGGCCGCCTGGTGACCTTCCGCTCGCAGCTGCGGCGCGAGAAGACGATCCGGCACCTGCTCGGCGAGGAACCGGCCGCCGCCGGCCCGGCCGAGACGGCAGCCACATAGGAGCACAGACGTCATGCTGATCCCGATGGTGGTGGAGCAGACCAACCGAGGCGAGCGCGCGTACGACATCTACTCGCGCCTGCTCAAGGACAACATCATCTTCCTGGGGCGGCCGGTCGACGACGACGTGGCCAGCCTGCTCATCGCCCAGATGCTGTTCCTCGAGGCCGAGAACCCCGAGAAGGACATCGCGATCTACATCAACTCGCCCGGCGGCTCGGTGTCCGCCGGGATGGCGATCTATGACACCATGCAGTACATCAAGCCCGACGTGGCGACCTACTGCGTCGGGCAGGCGGCCTCCATGGCGGCGGTGCTGCTGGCCGCCGGGACCAAGGGCAAGCGCACGGTGCTCCCCAACAGCCGCGTGCTGATCCACCAGCCCTGGCTCTCCGGCCTCCAGGGGCAGCAGACCGACATCGAGATCCATGCCCGCGACATGTTCATGATGCGCGACCGCCTCGACGAGCTTCTGGCGTACCATACGGGAAAGTCCAAAGAGGAGGTCCATCGCGACACCGAGCGCGACCGGATCCTGGGAGCGCAGGAAGCGGTCGAGTACGGCCTGGTCGACCGGGTGATGAACCGGCGCCAGGAAGGGTTGACGTTGCGGTGACCCCTTCCGGGGCTCCAGGTGCACCTTGGTAGAAGGGAGCCCCTGCAGCCGAGGGTGGGTTCTCACGGCCGGAGCCCGAAGGCGGGCCAGGTGGGGAGAGGCGGCGGGAAATAGGCGTCGCCACCCCTCCTGTTAAAAAGGGCAGCAGCAGGATCTGCCCGCCACAACGGAGGAGAAATGCCGAAGAAAGACAGCGGCGATGAAGTCCTGAGGTGCTCGTTCTGCAACAAGAGCCAGCGCGAGGTGAAGAAGCTCATCGCCGGGCCGACGGTCTTCATCTGCGACGAGTGCGTCGACATCTGCCTCGACATCATCGCCGAGGACCGCATGCTGGAGCAGCAGCAGGATTCGAGCCTGCCGAAGCCCCGCGAGATCAAGGCGCTCCTCGACGAGTACGTGATCGGCCAGGAGCAGGCGAAGAAGAAGCTTGCGGTGGCGGTCTACAACCACTACAAGCGGATCGACTTCGCGGAGAAGTCCCACGGCGACGTGGAGCTTCAGAAGTCGAACATCCTGCTCATCGGGCCCACCGGGACGGGAAAGACGCTGCTCGCCCAGACCCTGGCCCGCCTCCTCTCCGTCCCCTTCACGATCGCCGACGCCACCACGCTGACCGAGGCCGGCTACGTCGGAGAGGACGTCGAGAACATCATCCTCAAGCTCTACCAGGCCTCCGGCAACGACAAGGAGAAGACGCAGCGCGGCATCGTCTACATCGACGAGGTCGACAAGATCTGTCGCAAGAGCGACAACCCGTCGATCACCCGCGACGTCTCCGGCGAGGGGGTGCAGCAGGCCCTCTTGAAGATCCTGGAAGGGACGCAGTGCAACGTGCCGCCGCAGGGCGGGCGCAAGCACCCCCATCAGGAGTTCCTGCAGATCGACACGACCAACATTCTGTTCATCTGCGGCGGCGCGTTCGTCGGCCTGGACGACGTGATCGAGCGGCGGATCAACCAGAAGTCGCTCGGCTTCGGCGCCGAGGTCAAGGGCAAGCGCGACCGCAAGACCGGCCAGCTCCTGGAGCAGGTCCTGCCCGAGGACCTGATCAAGTACGGCCTGATTCCGGAGTTCGTCGGCCGGCTGCCGGTCATCGCCACTCTTGAAGAGCTCGACGAGGAGGCGCTGGTGCGCATCCTTCACGAGCCGAAGAACAGCCTGATCCGGCAGTACCAGACGATCCTGGAGTTCGAAGGCGTCGAGCTCAAGTTCACCGACGAGGCGCTGCGCGCCGTCGCCGGGGAGGCGCTCAAGCGCAACGTCGGCGCCCGCGGCCTGCGGATCATCCTCGAAGAGCTGATGCTCGACCTCATGTACAACGTCCCCTCGCAGCGCGACATCAAGCAGTGCGTGATCAACGAGGAGGTCGTGGCGAGCCGCGTCCAGCCGATCATGCTGTACAAGAAGGCCGGCTGAGAGCCGGGAATTCGGGAGCGAGACTATGGCCTCACCATTCATTCACAAGACGCGCGAATCCCTGCCTCTGGTCCCTCTCCGGGACATGGTCGTCTTCCCGCACATGATGGCGCCGTTCATCGTCGGGCGGGAGAGCTCGGTGCGAGCCCTCGAGCAGGCGCTGACCACTCCCGGCAAGCGGATCTTCCTGTCGGCGCAAAAGGACCCGCGGATCGACGATCCGCTGCGCGACGACATCTGCGACCTGGGCGTGGTCGCCACCGTGATCCAGAACCTGAAGCTCCCCAACGGCAACGTGCGGGTGATGGTCGAAGGGGTGCAGCGGGGCCGCATCCTGGAGGTCGGCGAGGCCAACGGTGCGCTCCACGTCGAGGCGGAGGTCTACGAGGTCCACTACCCGATGAGCGAGGAGCTGCGGGTCTACATGGGCAAGGTCCTCTCCGCCTTCGAGCAGTACGCCAAGATGTCGCATCACCTGGCGTTCGAGGGGTTGATGTCGACCCTCAAGCTGGACGACGCCGACCGCGTCGCCGACATCCTCTCCGCCCATCTGATGGTGGCCACCACCGAGAAGCAGTCGCTCCTCGAGCTGGGCAATCCCTATGAGCGCCTGCAGCGCCTGCACGACCTGCTCGACGTCGAGATCGAGAAGATCAACATCGACAAGCGGATCAACGTCAAGGTCAAGAAGCAGATGGAGAAGGCCCAGAAGGAGTACTACCTCAACGAGAAGATCAAGGCCATCCATCAGGAGCTGGGGCGCAAGGACGACCGCGGCGACGAGATGCTGGAGCTGCGCGAGAAGATCGAGAAGGCGGGCCTCCCCAAGGAGGTCAAGGAGAAGGCCGAGCAGGAGCTGAAGCGCCTGGAGGCGATGCCGCCGGTCTCCGCCGAGGCGACCGTGTCGCGCAACTACATCGACTGGGTGGTGTCGGTTCCCTGGCGCAACAAGAGCAAGGAGCGCAAGGACCTGGACCACGCCGAGAAGGTCCTCCACGAGGACCACTACGGCCTGGAGAAGATCAAGGACCGCATCCTGGAGTTTCTCGCGGTGCGCCAGCTCGTGGGGCAGACCAAGAGCTCGATCATCTGCTTCGTCGGCCCGCCGGGCGTCGGCAAGTCGTCGCTCGCCAAGTCGATCGCGCGGTCGACCGGCCGCAAGTTCGTCCGCCTGTCGCTGGGCGGCGTGCGCGACGAGGCGGAGATCCGCGGCCATCGGCGCACCTACATCGGCGCCTTCCCGGGCCAGATCATCCAGATGATGAAGAAGGCGGGGACGATCAATCCGGTCTTCCTGCTCGACGAGATCGACAAGATGTCGATGGACTTCCGGGGCGACCCGTCCTCGGCGCTGCTGGAGGTTCTCGATCCGGAGCAGAACAACGCCTTCCTCGACCACTATCTCGACGTGGACTACGACCTGTCGCGGGTGATGTTCATCGCCACCGCGAACGTCATCCACTCGATCCCGCCGCCGCTGCGCGACCGCATGGAGGTGATCCAGCTCTCCGGCTACACGCTCAACGAGAAGCTGGCGATCGCCCGGCAGTTCCTGGTGCCGCGCCAGCTCACCGATCACGGCCTCTCGAAGGACAAGATCCAGTTCGAGGAAGAGGCCCTGCGGGTGGTCATCGAGTCCTACACCCGGGAGGCCGGTGTGCGCAACCTGGAGCGCGAGATCGGCTCGATCTGCCGCAAGATCGCGCGGCGGGTGGTGAAGGAAGGCAAGGGCCTGGAGGTGAAGGTCGGCACCGAGATGATCCACGAGCTGCTCGGCAAGGCCAAATTCCGCCCCCGGCGCAAGAACCAGGAGTCGGAGGTGGGGGTGGCAACAGGCCTGGCCTGGACCGAGGTGGGCGGCGAGCTGTTGGAGACCGAGGTGGGCCTGATGCCGGGGAAGGGGAAGCTGACCCTGACCGGCAAGCTGGGCGAGGTGATGCAGGAGTCGGCCCGCGCCGCGGTGTCGTACCTGCGCAGCCGGGCCGGGCTGTTCGGCATCGAGCCGGATTTCAACGAGGGCATGGACATCCACGTCCACGTGCCGGAGGGGGGCATTCCCAAGGACGGACCGTCGGCCGGCATCACCATGGCCACCACCCTCGTCTCGGCGCTCAGCAAGGTCCCGGTTCGCAAGGACGTCGCGATGACCGGCGAGATCACGCTGCGCGGCAAGGTCTTGCCGGTGGGCGGAATCAAGGATAAGGTTCTGGCGGCCTTCCGCGGCGGGATCACCGAGGTGATCCTCCCCAAGGAAAACGAGAAGGACCTGGAAGAGATCCCTGCGGAAGTGCGCGACGCCATGGAGGTCCATCTGGTGGAGTCGATGGACGAAGTCCTTCGCCTCGCTCTCGACGGCTCGCTCACCCCGCTGCCTCAGAACGCTAAATTCGCGGAGGCTTCCGAGCCTCCCGTCGGGCCGGACACCCTGGCCCATTGACCTTCGCAGTGCGAGCCGCGGCGCCCGCGAGGGCTCCGCGGCCCCAGAATCCATTGAAAAACCTGTCGCGCCACACAGCGGCCCCCGGGTACGGGTGGACCGCTTGAAGATCGAGACCGCAGAGCTCGGTCGCTCCGCTCATACGAGCCGCGACTTCGCGCGGGACGGCCTTCCCGAGATCGCCTTCGTCGGGCGGTCGAACGTCGGCAAGTCGAGCCTGATGAACCGCCTGCTCGGTCGCCGGGGCCTCGCCCGGACCAGCTCCACGCCCGGGCGGACGCGCGCGGTCAACTACTTTCTGGTCAACCGGCGGTTCTATTTCGTGGACCTGCCGGGCTACGGATACGCCAAGGCCGGCAAGGAGGACCGGAAGGAGTGGGCGGCCCTGGTGGAGGCGTACCTGCGCCACGCCCTTGAGCGGCTGCATCTGGTTCTGCTGGTGGATGGCAAGGTGGGCGCAACACCGTTGGACGTTCAAGCGTACGCCTATCTGACGGGCCTGGGAGCCCGGGTGACGGTGGCGGCGACGAAGATCGATCAGGTCTCCAAGGGCCGGCGCCGCGCCGCCCTCAAGACCATTCAGAGCACCCTGGGGCTGGAGGCATCGGCCCCCCTCCTCCCCGTATCCGCGCACTCGGGAGAGGGGATCAAGGAGCTGTGGGGCGTTCTCGCGCCCTATTTGGAAGCGAGTGCAACATGAGTGAACCGACGAGGAACGACATGGCCAAATCGACTGTACAAAACGTGGAAAAGGGACTCTCGCTCGAGGCGCTCGACATCCGGGCGCTCAAAGAGATGAGCATCTCCCAGCTCACCCAGATCGGCAAAGACCTGGGGGTCGAGGGCGCCACCGGCATGCGCAAGCAGGAGCTGATCTTCAAGATCCTCCAGGCGCAGACGGAAAAGAGCGGCCTGATCTTCGCCGAGGGAGTGCTCGAATGCCTCCCCGACGGGTTCGGCTTCCTGCGCGCCCCGGAGTACAACTATCTCCCCGGCCCGGACGACATCTATGTGTCGCCCTCCCAGATCCGGCGGTTCGACCTGCGCACCGGCGACACCATCTCCGGCCAGGTCCGCCAGCCCAAGGAAGGGGAGCGCTACTTCGCCCTGATCAAGGTGGAGGCGGTCAACTTCGAGCACCCGGAGGTCGCCCGCAACAAGATCTTCTTCGACAACCTGACGCCGCTCTATCCGCAGGAGCGGATCAAGCTGGAGGTCGCGGGCGACATGTCGTCGCGGGTCATGGACCTGACCACCCCGATGGGCAAGGGACAGCGCGCGCTGATCGTGGCGCCGCCGCGCACCGGCAAGACGATGCTCCTGCAGTCGATCGCCCACTCGGTCGAGAAGAACCATCCGGAGGCGATCCTGATCGTCCTCCTCATCGACGAGCGGCCGGAAGAGGTCACCGACATGCAGCGCTCGGTGGCCGGTGAGGTGGTCTCCTCGACCTTCGACGAGCCCGCCACCCGCCACGTGCAGGTCGCCGAGATGGTCATCGAGAAGGCGAAGCGCCTGGTCGAGCACAAGAAGGACGTGGTCATCCTGCTCGACTCGATCACCCGTCTCGCCCGTGCCTACAACACCGTGCAGCCGCCCTCGGGCAAGGTCCTCTCCGGCGGTATCGACGCCAACGCGCTGCACCGCCCGAAGCGTTTCTTCGGCGCCGCGCGCAACATCGAGGAAGGCGGCTCGCT
>DIHE01000150.1:51743-66178 GCA_002420005.1 Holophagales bacterium UBA5704
GAGTTCAAGGGCACCGGCAACTGCGAGATCCACCTCGACCGCAAGCTGGTCGACAAGCGCGTCTTCCCGGCGATCGACATCAACAAGTCGGGAACCCGCAAGGAAGAGCTCCTGATGCCCGAAAGCGAGCTGCATCGCGTCTGGGTGCTGCGCAAGGTGCTCAACCCGCTGTCGACCGTGGAGAGCATGGAGCTCCTGCTCGACAAGCTCTCCAAGACGAAGACGAACCAGGACTTCCTGAACGCGATGTCCGGCAAGTAGGGAGCGCGGACGGCCTTGCCCAAGCTGCGTGTCGGCATCGTCAACTTCCTGAACAGCAAGCCCTTGGCGTGGGGGTTCCTCAAGGGGCACCACGCGGACCTGTTCGCGCCGAGCTACCACGTGCCGGCGCTGGTCGCCCGGTTGCTGGCCCAGGGAAACCTCGACGTCGGCCTCGTTCCGTCGATCGAGGTGCAGCGGATCCCGCATCTGCGCGTGCTGCCGGATCTGTGCGTCGCGGCGCGCCACGAGGTGCGCAGCGTGCTTCTCGTCTCGCGCCTCCCGCTCGATCAGGTCCGCCGGGTGGCCCTCGACCAGAACAGCCGGACCTCCGCGGCGCTCTTGCGGGTCCTGATGCGTGAGCGCTGGGGGCTCGATCCCGAGTACCTGCACGAGCGGCCCGATCCGGAGCGCATGCTGGGAGAGGCGGATGCGGCCCTCGTCATCGGCGATCCGGCGCTCAAGATCGACCGGGAGCGGTATCTGATCCACGATCTCGCCGAGGAGTGGCACGCGCTGACCGGCCTGCCGTTCGTCTTCGCGGTCTGGGCGGTGCGGCCGGAGGTCGACATGCCCGATCTCTCCTTCTACTTCAAGAGCAGCCTGCGCTATGGCCTGTCGTCCCTCGACACCCTGGTGCGTGAGGCGGCCGGCGAGCTCGGTCTGGACAGCTCGGAGATCCGCGAGTACCTGACCGAGAACCTGCGTTTCTTCCTGCGCTCCGAGGAGATCCGGGGGCTGGAGGAGTTCTACCGCCGCGCCCACGAGCACGGCCTGATCCTGGAGCCCCGCCCGATCGACTTCTGGGAATGAGCCTCCTCCCCCCATGGTAAAGTTGGAGACGCCATGAACCTCGCACCTTCCCGACGCCCCGTGTCGCAGATTCTGGATGACGCCGTCCTGGGCCGGCGCCTGTCGGCCGGCGATGCCCACACGCTGCTCCTGGAGGGCGACCTCCTGGAGCTGGGGATGGCGGCGCACGCGGTGCGGTCCCGCTTCAACGATCCGGCGGTCGCCACCTACAACGTGGACCGCAACATCAATTACACCAACGTCTGCGTCTACAAATGCCGCTTCTGCGCCTTCTACCGCGCGCCGGGAGATCCCGAGGGGTATCTCCTGCCGTTCGAGGAGATCGGCCGCAAGGTGGAGGAGACGCTGGCGCTCAACGGCACGGGCATCCTGCTCCAGGGGGGCGTCCACCCGGACCTGCCACTGTCCTATTACGAGGATCTGCTCCGCTTCCTGCGCTCGAACTATCCGGCGATCCACGTCCACGCCTTCTCGCCGCCGGAGGTCAAGTTCATCGCCAAGAAGGAGCGGATGAGCTTCCATGACGTGATCGCCCGCCTCAAGGCGGCCGGTCTCATGTCGATCCCGGGTGGTGGCGCCGAGCTGCTCTCCGACCCGATCCGCAAGGACGTCCTGGCATACCCGAAGTGCTCGGCCGAGGAGTGGATCGACATCATGCGCCAGGCGCACCGCAACGGCCTGCGCACCTCGGCGACGATGATGTACGGCATGGGCGAGCCGCTCGAGACCCGCATCGAGCACTTCCAGCGGGTGCGCGATCTGCAGGACGAGACCGGCGGCTTCACCGCCTTCATCTCGTGGACGTTCCAGCACGAGCACACCGACATGCCGGACGTGCCGGAGATCTACGCCGACGAGTACCTGCGGACGCTCGCCGTGTCGCGCCTGTTCTTCGACAACATCGTCCACTTCCAGACGAGCTGGGTGACCCAGGGGAAGAAGATCGGCCAGACCGCGCTCGCCTTCGGCGCGGACGACATGGGCTCGATCATGATCGAGGAGAACGTCGTCTCCTCCGCCGGCACCGCCTACCGCATGAGCCAGGACGAGATGGAGCACCTGATCACCGCCGCCGGCTACACGCCGAAGCAGCGCACCAACCTCTACGAGCGGATCGTCACCCGCGCCGACACCGCCGAGCAGGCCCGCCGGTACCGCCACGCCCTGACCCCGGCGAACCGGGATCTGGTGTCGGCGGGGTTGCTGCCGGTGCTGGGGTAGGGAAGGACAGAAAGGACAAGGACTGCAAGGACAACAAGGACCGGGAACGACCTCCTGTTGTCCTTGCAGTCCTTATGGTCCTTGGCCTCCTTGTTGTCCTTACTCCCACTTGATGTCCGGCATCCGCAGCCGCTCCACGTCCTTCCCCTCTCGGGCCGTCCTCTCCAGAATTTCATCGACGTCGTCCACGGTGACCCCGCGGTACCAGAGGTTGTGCGGCTGGACGGCCACGGTGATCCCCTGGCTGCAGTGCTTGAGGCAGCCGGTGCGGGTGACCATCACGTGGTCGCGGAGACCCAGCTCTTTCACCCGGTCCTTGAACCGGTGGTAGACGGCGAGCGCGCCGCGCGGGGCGCAGCTCGGTTTGCCCGCGTCCGGCGGGCGCTCGTTGAGACAGACGAGGATCTGCACCTGAGGCTTGGGCATGGCGCGATCATAGCCGACGGGCCGCTGTGATAGATTCGTCCTTGGACTGCGAGGAGGAGACACGATGTCCTGGTGGATCTGGATCCTGGCCGGTCTCGCCCTTCTGGGGCTGGAGCTGGCCTCGGGAAGCTTCTTCATGGTGTTTCTCGGGATCGCCGCCATCGTGGTCGGCCTTCTCGATCTCCTGTTCGGCATGAGCCCCGTGCTGGAGTGGCTGCTGTTCACCGGCCTGAGCGCCGGGCTGGTGCTCCTGGTGCGCAAGCCGTTGCTCGGCAAGTTCCACATCAAGAACGACCCGCGCGACATCGACAAGATGGTGGGGCTTGCGGCCGTGGCCACGGAGGCGATCCCGCCGGGCGGGAACGGCCGGGTGGAGATGCGGGGAACGGTCTGGACCGCGCACAACGACGGCGCCGAGCCGCTCGCCGCCGGAGACCGTTGCCGCGTCGACCGGATGGACGGGCTCTCCCTCCGGGTTCGCAAGGAAGGCACAGCCTGAAGGGCTGATCCAAAGGAGGTTGTTGATGGGACCGCTGATCGTCATTCTGGGTCTGGCTCTGCTGTTCATCATCATCCTGGCGAAGACCGCCATCGTGGTGCCGCAGCAGAACGCCTACGTCGTCGAACGCCTCGGCAAGTACAGTGGAACGATCGGTGCCGGGTTCCACATCCTGATGCCCTTCGTCGACGTGATCCGCTACAAGCACTCCCTCAAAGAGTCCGCTCTCGACATCCCGGAGCAGATCTGCATCACCCGGGACAACGTGCAGGTGGGGGTTGACGGCGTCCTCTATCTCAAGGTGATGGACCCCGAGCGGGCGTCCTACGGCATCTCGAACTACCTGTTCGCCATCACCCAGCTCGCCCAGACCACGCTACGCAGCGAAATCGGCAAGATCGAGCTCGACCGCACGTTCGAGGAACGCTCCAACATCAACATCCAGGTGGTCAGCGAGATCGACAAGGCGACGGACCCTTGGGGCGTCAAGGTGCTGCGCTACGAGATCAAGAACATCACGCCGCCCAAGGACGTGCTCGCCGCGATGGAGAAGCAGATGCGGGCCGAGCGCGAGAAGCGCGCCACCGTTCTCACCTCCGAAGGCTTCCGCGACGCGGCGATCAACACCGCCGAAGGCGAGAAGCAGCAGGTGATCAAGGCGTCCGAAGCGAAGAAGCAGCAGCAGATCAACGAGGCCGAAGGCCAGGCCGCGGCCATCCTTTCCGTGGCCCAGGCGACGTCCGAAGGCATCCGCCTGGTGGCGCGCTCGATCCACGAGCCCGGCGGCTTCGAAGCGGTCCAGCTCCGCGTCGCCGAGCAGTACGTGACGGAGTTCGGCCAGCTCGCCCAGAAGGGCAATACGCTGGTCGTGCCGGCGAACGTGGCCGACGTCGCCTCCATGATCGCGCTCGCCATGAAGACCGTGCAGCGGTCGGACGTGCCGCAGGCCCGGTAGGTACGGGTGGAGCGCCGCGCCGCATTGCTTCTCCTGGGCCTCGCGACGGCGGCGGCCCTCCTCGGTTTCACCGTCGATGCCGCTCCCCTGCGCTGGGGAGCGGCGCTCGCCGCCGCGGCCTTTCCGGTCGCCCTGATCGGCCTCGCCGACCGGCGCAGACGCCTGCGGTGGCCGCTCGCCCTCCTCTGGCTGGTCCTCACCGGCGGCCTGCTGCTGCTCGTGGCCTTGCCGCACGGCGGGCCGGATTCCCTCTTCGGGCTCCCCCTGGGCACCGTCGTGATGCTCTTCGGGCTGGTACCGATCCCCTTCGCTCTCGTCGTCTGGACGTACGCGGCGCGCTTCGAGCTGCGCGCGGAGGATCTGGACCGGCTCCGCGGGATCGCCGAGGCGCGGCGGCTCCGGGGAGAGGAATGACATGCCTCTCTTCGACCGTCCGCTGATCGTCGCCGTCGCCGTCGCCTACCTGCTCGCAACCCTCGCCATCGGTGCCTGGGCCACCCGCCGCACCCGCACGCCGCGGGATTTCTGGGTGGCGGGCGAGGGCATGGGGGTCCTGGTCGCCGGGCTGGTCACCATGGCGGCGGCGTTCAGCGGCTTCGTCTTCCTCGGCGGGCCGGGCCTCACCTACCGGATGGGGCTCACCTCGCTGTTCATCAACCTGTCGATCGGCTTCACCTCGGGCCTGCTCGGCTGGTCGGTGGCGCAGCGCCTGCGGCTGCTCGCCGAGGTGCGCGAGGTCTACACGATCCCGGATGCGGTCTTCTGCCGCTACGGCAGCCGCGTCACCTCGGGCACCGCGGCGGTGGCGATCCTCCTCGGCACGGTCGGCTACCTGGGCACCCAGCTCCTCGCCCTCGGCCGGCTGCTCGAGGCGGTCCTCGGGCTGCGCGAGCTCTTCGGGGCGCAGAGCCTGCTGGTGGGGGTGTCGATCGGTCTCGCCGTCCTGCTCTTCTACAGCGTCGGGGGTGGGATGAAAGCGGGCGTCGCCACCGACATCCTGCAGGGATCGCTGATGATCCTGGCCGCCTGCGCGGTGTTCGGGGTCGCCCTCCATGCAGGGGGAGGGCTGGGGACGATCGTCGCGAGCATCGCCGGCTCGGAACGCTTCGGCCGTGCCTTCCTGGAGCCGTTCGGCCGGACGCCGGTGTTGACCGCTCTGAGCTTCTACTTCGTCTTCGGCATCGGCGTCCTGGGGCAGCCGCACATGCTCCACAAGTTCTTCATGGTGCGCGATCCGCGGCGCCTGCGCTGGCTGCCGCTCACCCTGGGGGGCTCGCAGATCCTCTGCCTGCTCCTCTGGTTCGGGATCGGGATCGCGGTGCCGGCCCTGGTCGCGCAGGGCAAGATGGCGCCGCTGGAGAACCCGGACGACGCGGCGCCCCTCTTCCTGCTCCAATTCACGCCCGAGATCATCACCGGCCTCGCCCTCGCGGGCATCCTGGCGGCGATCATGTCGACCGCGGATTCCTTCATGAACATCGGCTCCGCCGTCCTGGTGCGCGACCTGCCGCGCGCCTTCGGGTGCCGGGTGAAGAACGAGCTGCTCTGGGGGCGCCTCGCCACCGTCGGCGTCACCCTGGCGGCCACCCTCCTGGCCGCCCAATACAACGACCTGATCGCGCTTCTGGGAACCTTCTCCTTCGGCACCCTGGGAGCCGCCCTCGCCCCCGCCCTGGCCGTGGGCCTTCACTGGAAGAAGGTGCCCGCCGCCGTGGCAACCGCCTCGATCGCCACTGGAACGGTCCTCAACCTCGGTCTCGAATTTCTCAACCGGCAGACCTTCTTCCCCGCCCTCCCCAAGCCGCCGCTCCCACCGGGGGCGCTGCCCACGGCGGTCTCCCTGGCCGCTTCCTTCGCGGTGCTGCTGCTGGGGACGGTGCTGTTCGGGAAGGAGGAGCGGGTGGCGGAGGACGTGGCGGCGGTGATGGAGGTGTAGGCCCCGCCGCCGCGGCTTTACGGCTCCTTGAGGGGAGGAAGCTCGGCGGGGAGCAGGGGGTGGAAGGACCGGATCGTTCGGTCGGTGGTGCAGAAGGGAATCCGCCGAACCGCGCTATGGGCGGCGAGCAGGCGATCGAAGGGGTCTCGCGTCCAGGTCAGCTCCATGGCTTTCCGAATCAAAGGGACGAGAGGCGCTTCGTCAACGATGAACCTGGGGTCCTCGGTGAGCGCGTCCGTGAACTGCGGGTTCTGGATCTCGATCCTCCCGATCTCAGCCAGGAACTGGATCTCCAGCAGGGTGACCGGGGAGACTCCCCAGGGTCGATACTGCTCGATCCAGGGAAAGGCAGAAAGCCGACGGGCGCCCGTGGCGAGCCAGATGACGAAATGAGTATCGAGCAGGGACTTCACGGCTGGAGCCCGGCAGAGCGGGGTTTGAGGCCCACCGGGGAGCCATCCCAATCCCAGCCCCACTGGTCGGCATCCTCGGCGTCCTGCACCCGAATCAGGCCCCGGTAGTCGGGAATCGGCAACGACTCCAGCGGTTCGGCGAGCCGGAGGACCAGCCGAACCCCATCCCGCTCGATGAGAACCTCTTCGCCCTCCACGACTTCGTCGAGCAGCCGGAACCAGTGCTTCCGCGCATCCGTCGCCGTCATGCTCTTCATGTGTACAGTGTACACCTTCGGGGCCGAAATGCGAAGACCGAGCTCGGATGGTGCCGCGCTCCTCCAGGTGCACCTGCCCCCGGTGACCGGCGCCGACTGAGCGCTTGCCGTTCCCGCGAGCGGCGGCGTGCGGCTCCGTTACCGCGCCGTGCCGCCCGGCTCGCCACCTTCCGGCCTGGCGAGCAGCGCGGCTGCGCTCCGTTGCCGTGTTGCGCCGCCCGGTTCCCCGCATCCCCGCCTCGCGAGCGGCGCGACGCCGCTCCGTTGGCACCTTCGGCTTCCCGGTTCCTCTCATCCTGCGCTCCCGAGCCGCACGACGCCGCTCCGTTGCGGCGTCTCCATTCTGCGTTCCCTTTCGATGATTCTGCGTAGAAGGCCTGCCACGCGGAGTTCTGTACGTCATGCGGCGGAGGAAAATCTCAATTCGGGCTTGACATGGGAATGATGGGCCTGTATTCTGCGTTTACATCGTCAGTCGCCATGGAGGCGGCAGACGTTCGGACCCAAGGAGGTTCGTCATGAGAAAGCAGCATCGTGTCCTTCGCCGGCCGGAGGCTTCCGGCCATCCTGTCAACCCGTGGTCTGGTGGCCGGGACCACCAGGCCTGATCGCGGAAGCGATCTGAAGAAAGGAGAAAGACCATGGCTACGAACTTTGCGAAAACGTTGCTCGACCTGGAGCAGCTGCTCGGCTCGATCCAGCAGCATCAGGATCTGGCGCCGTCCGCCACCCGGTTCCGCGAGCCGCTCGAAGCGGCGATCGTGAGCATCCGTGCGACGAACGCGCGGCAGAACACCCTGAAGGCGGATCGGCAGAAGGCGACCCAGGATCTCAAGGCCGCGCTCGCCGCGGCCAAGGATCTGGCCATCGACGTCCGCGCGGTCATCCGCGGTGAGGTCGGTGCGCGCAGCGAGAAGCTGGTCCAGTTCGGCATCGGTCCCCTGCGTCCGCGGGCCCGCAAGGCCAAGCCGGGCGAAGGGACCGAGACCGCCAAGTCGAAGCGCTGAGGAGGGTGCCGGATGCCGGTTCTTTGAAAACTGAAGCATACAGTTCTGAACCCGGGGAGCACGCGGCCGGTGCTCCCCGGGCTTTTTGCTCCCGCCCCCCTGATTTGCCCTCCCGGGCGTCCCCTGTTACAATCCCTCCTCTTTGCGCCGGCCCCGCTCGGTGGGTCGGTGGAGTCTGCCCCCTGTGAACCTCGGAGGTCTGGAATCATGTTGAAGATTCGGCTGCGCCGCATGGGCGCCCGGAACAATCCGTTCTACCGCGTCGTGGTCTCCGACTCGCGCAATACGCCGACCGCGTCGGCGCTCGAAGAGATCGGCTACTACGACGTCACCAAGAACCCGGCTCAGGTGAACATCGACACGGCCCGTGCCCAGCACTGGATCAGCCGGGGCGCCCAGGTGTCGCCGACGGTCAAGCGGCTGCTCGGCCAGGTGGCGAAGAGTGCCTGAGATGGTGGAGGACTTCGAGGAGCTGGTACGCCTGCTGGTCGACCAGCCCGATGAAGTGGAGGTCACCGAGATCCCGAACAAGCGGGGAGGTGGCATCCTGGAGCTGGAGGTCGCGCCCGACGATCTGGGCAAGGTGATCGGCCGGCAGGGCCGCACCGCCCGCGCCTTGCGCACCCTGCTGGAGACCCGGGAGGACCGGCGGGGCGTGCGCTATGAGCTCGAAATCCTCGAGGACTGAGCCGCGCACCGACCTGCCCGACCGGGTGACGGTCGGCCGCGTGGTCCGGCCCCACGGCTTGCGGGGGGAGGTGGTGGTCGCCGTGCTCACCGACGTCCCCGGGCGGTTCGCTCCCGGCAACACGCTCCTGATGGCGCGCGAGGAAGGTGGCCCGGCCGAGCCGGTCGAGGTGGTCCTTGAGCGCCCGCACAAGGGGGGCGCGGTGATCCGCTTCGCCGGCGTTGAGGACTGCAACCGGGCCGAGGAGCTGCGCGGCCGCTGGCTGGAGGTGGAACGGTCCCAGGTGCCGCCAGCGCCTCCCGGGGTCTACTACCACTATGAGTTGCTGGGGTGCCGCTGTCTGGAAGGCGGGCGGGATCTCGGTGCGGTGGTGGACCTGGTCGAGGACGGGGGCGGGCTGCTCCTGATCGTCGCGGATGGCGAGCGCCGGGTGCCGATCCCGTTCGTGGCCGGCTTTCTGCGGGAGGTCGATGTGGCGGCCGGGCGCATCGAGCTCGAGCTCCCGCCGGGTCTGATCGACGTATGCGCGTCCAGGTCCTGAGCATCTTCCCCGAGCTGTTCGCGCCGTTTCTGCGCACCAGCCTGGTGGGACGGGCGATCGAGAAGGGGCTTCTGGAGGTGGGGGTCCATGACCTCCGCCCGTGGTCGGAAGACCGCCACCGGAGCGTGGACGACGAGCCCTATGGCGGTGGC
Source organism: Holophagales bacterium UBA5704 (assembly GCA_002420005.1). Classification (GTDB taxonomy): domain Bacteria; phylum Acidobacteriota; class Thermoanaerobaculia; order Multivoradales; family UBA5704; genus UBA5704. The sequence continues at coordinate 60,910 of DIHE01000150.1, forward strand.
GGCGGGATGGTGATGACCGCTCCCCCGTGGCTCCGCGCGGTGCGCGGTCTCTGCGGTGCGGGCGGGGACGAAGGCCGCCGTCCCTGGCGGGTGTTGATGTCGCCGCAGGGGGCGCGCCTGGACGATGCGAAGGTGCGCGAGCTGGCCGGCCGGGGGGATCTGATCCTCCTGTGTGGCCGCTACGAGGGGATCGATGAGCGGGTGCGCACGCTGGTGGTGGACGAGGAGGTCTCGATCGGCGACTATGTGCTCTCCGGTGGAGAGCTTCCGGCGCTGGTGTTGATCGAGGCGCTGTCGCGGCAGATTCCGGGCGTGGTCCAGCTCGCCGATTCGGTGGAGCAGGACAGCTTCCGCAACGGGCTGCTCGACCACCCGCACTACACCCGGCCGCCGGTGGTCGAAGGCCTGGCGGTCCCCGAGGTGCTGATGGGGGGCAACCATGCGGCGATCCGCCGCTGGCGCGACCTCGCGGCGTTGCGGGCGACGTGGACGAAGCGGCCGGACCTGCTGCAGCGTCCCGGCGTGCGGGAGCGGCTGACGAAGGAACAGGCGCAGGCGTTGGCGGGATGGGAGAAGGATGAAGGCGAGCCGGGCGGGTTGCGCGGCGATGCTGAAATAGAAATAATGACGGAAACCGTCCCCAGGCGGGCTCCGTCGGGTTTGACGAGGTGAGAGCCATGAACGTGTTGAACCAGGTTGAGAATGCGTATCTCCGTACCGAGGCCCCGCCCGAGTTCGCGTCGGGAGATACGGTGCGCGTGCACGTGAAGGTCAAAGAGGGAGACAAGGAGCGCATCCAGATCTTCCAGGGTGTGGTCATCGGGCGCCGGGGCGGTGGCACCCGCGAGACGTTCACGGTGCGCAAGATCTCCGGCAGCGTCGGCGTGGAGCGCATCTTCCCGATGTGCTCGCCGACGGTGGACAAGATCGAGCTCGTGCGGCGCGGCAAGGTGCGGCGCGCCAAGCTCTACTACCTCCGCAATCTGCGCGGCAAGGCGGCACGGATCGAAGAGCGGCGGGACGACAACCGCTCCTGACGGTCGTCGAGAGAGGGGACTTCGATCCGGAAAGGAGGCGCGGTGCCCAGGGCGGCGACGCCGGCAACCCCGGCGTTGGAGGACCTTTTTGCCGAGGCCTATCGCCTCCGCCTGCTGCGGGGGGTGGAGGATCTTCTCGCCTGCTGCGGATTCGGCCGGATCGCCGGGGTCGACGAAGCGGGTCGCGGCTCCTTGGCCGGACCCGTCGTGGCCGCTGCGGTGATCGTCGATCCCCGCTCGGTCATCCCTGGCGTGGACGACAGCAAGTGCCTGGACGGCCCGGCCCGCGAGCGTCTGGCGGCGGCGATCCGCGCCAGCGCCGTCTCCTGGGCCGTGGTGCCGGTCGCTCCCGAGGTCATCGATCGCATCAACATTCTGGAAGCGACCCGGCAGGCCATGCGTCTCGCGCTGGCCCGCCTGACGCCTTCCCCGGACATCGCCGTGATCGACGCCGTGGCCCTCTCCGGGCTCGGCATCCCCTTTCTTCCCCTGGTGCGCGGTGACGCCGTGAGCTACGCGGTGGCCTGCGCCTCGATCCTCGCCAAGGTGGAACGCGATCGCATGATGGTGGAGCTGCACGGACAATACCCGCACTACGGTTTCGCTTCCCACAAGGGGTATTCGGTCCCCGAGCACCTGCGCGCCCTGGAGACCTACGGTCCCTGTCCCGAGCACCGCCTCACCTATGCGCCGGTCCTGCCGCGGGAGGCGCGCTGCTGATGGCCGCCACCCGCGAGCAGATCGTTCAGGCGGCGGAGAAGCTCGTCGCGCGCGGCAAGATCGAGCCGGCGATCCGCGAGTACCGCAAGCTCCTGGCCGACCATCCGAACGACATCAACACGCTCAACCGGATCGGCGACCTCTACGCGCGCATCCAGCGGATCGACGAGGCGGTCGATTTCTTCACCCAGATCGCCGAGCAGTACACGGCCGAAGGCTTCTTCGTCAAGGCGATCGCGATCTACAAGAAGATCCTCAAGCTCGATCCGGCGCGCCTGGAGGCCTACGAGCAGCTCGCCGAGCTCTACCACAAGCAGGGTCTGGTCAACGAGGCGCGCACCCAGTACCAGGTGCTCGCCGACTACTACGTCCGCAACCAGAACGCGGCGTCGGCGATCGCCATCTATCAGAAGATGGCGCAGCTCGAGCCGGAGAATCCGACCTACCACGTCAAGCTGGCGGAGATCTACCACCAGCAGCAGCTGATCGAGAAGGCGATGGGGGAGTACCGCATCATCGCCGAGCTGATGATCCAGCATGGCCGGCCGCACGATGCGGCGCAGGTCTATGAGCGCGCGCTGGACATCGACAGCCAGAACCTGGGGTTCATCGAGGAAGCCGCCCGCAAGCTCCGCCAGGCCGATCACACGGAGGGGGCTCTCCATTTCCTCGCCGTGGCGGTCGAGCGCAATCCGAACGCCGAGCAGGTCAGCCAGAAGCTGCAGCGCAGCGGTGCGTTGGCGGCGGCGCCGGCCTATGAGCCTCCGGCGGATCTCGATGCTCCGCTGGAGTTGGAGATCGAGGCCGAGCCGGAGCCGGCGGCTCCCGCGGCGCCGGAGCCGCCAGACCTGGACGAGCTCTCCTTCGACCTGGGAGAGGAGGAGGATGAGCTTGCGAAGGTGATGGCCGAAGCCGCTTCCCTCGTCGGCGGCGAGCCGGCGGCCCGGAGCGCGGCGGTGGACGACGAAATCGAGCTGGAGCTCGATCTCGACGACGTGTTGGAGGTGGAGGTCGAGGAGGAGGAGGCCGAAGAGGAGCCGTCCAGCCTGGTGCGGCCGCCGGCCGACATGCTGGGAGCGCCGGCCCGCCCGGCCTGGTCGCAGGAGGCCACGCCGCGGCCCGGTGCCGCGTTCGCCCCGGCTCCGGTCCCGCCGCCGGCACCCGCCGAGGAGCCGGAGATCGAGCTGGATCTGGAGCTCGACGATCCTTTCGCGAGCGTGGCGATGGAGGGCGGCTGGACCACCGAGCCTCCCGCCTGGCTGACCGCGGAGCCTGAGCCCGTCGCGGAGCCTGCGGCTCCGGAGGACGACCTCGAGGTCATCAACGAAGCCGAGGTGCTGGCGCGCTATGGCCTGGAAGACAAGGCCGTGGAACGGCTCGAGGAAGCCGTGCGGCAGAAGCCGGACCACCTCCAGGCGCTGGCTCTGCTCATCCAGCTCCGGCTGGACAAGGCACCACCGGACGAGATCGTGCCGTTGGCGAACCAGTTGGCGGAGGCGGCGGTCCACCGTGGGAGCCGGGAGGCCTGGGAGAGGGTGAAGCCGAGGCTGATGGAAGCCGGATTCCGCGTCGAAGGAGACCGTGTCCTTGCGCCGCAGGTCGCGCCGCCCCCGGCCGTACCGGAACCGCCGGCCTCCCCTCCGGCCGCGCCGGAAGCGGTGCCCCCGGCCTCGGTTGCGCCGCCCTCGGCCGCTCCGGCTCCAGCCGCGGCACGCCCGGCGCCCCGCCCGGCGGCAAAGGTGGACGACCTGCTGAAGGACCTGGACCTTCTGAAGCCGGCCGCCAGGCCGGCGCGTCCTGCGGCTCCCTCCCCCTCTCCGGTGGCCGCTGCGCCACAGGAGGCCGCGCCGATCGTTCCCGCGGTGTTCGCGCCGGAGCCTGCGCCGCCTCCCCCCGCCGCCGCTCCGCCGGCGGCGGGCCGCAGCGTGTTCGACCCCTTGCAGATCGGCGAGCTGGTGGAGAGCGAGACGGAGGACTGGTCGGCGCTCGACGTGCCCGTTCCCGGGCCTCCGCCGGCCCCCGCTCCGGCGCCCCCGCCCGCTTCGGTCTCCGCCGCGTCGCTGGACGACACCGGCAGCATGAGCTGGCTCGATGAGGCGGATCGGCACCGGGAAGAAAAGAAGGCCGCGCCGTCCGGCGGCGGGATCTTCGACGACGAGGACGATTTCTTCGACCTGGCGGGCGAGCTGGTCGAGGAGCTGTCGCGCGAGGAGGTCTTCCAGCGCGACGGCGTGACGATCCAGTCCGAGCAGTCGCTCGAAGAGATCGTCGAGGGTTTCAAGAAGGGCGTGGCCGAGCATCTCTCGCCCACCGACTACGACACCCACTTCAACCTGGGCATCGCCTACCGCGAGATGGGCCTCCTCGACGAGGCGATCGGCGAGTTCCAGCTCGCCGCCAAGGACGCCTCGCATCTGGTCCTCTGCTGCTCGATGTTGGGTCTGTGCTTCCTCGACAAGGGCATGCCGGAGCTGGCGGCCAAGTGGTACACGCGGGCGCTCGCCTCTCCCGGCCTGAGCGGGGAGGACCGCCTGGGCATGCTCTATGACCTGGGCAACGTCTACCAGCAGCTCGGCGACGCCACCCAGGCCTACAACGCCTTCGCCGAGCTGTACGGCGTCGATCCCCACTACCGCGACGTGCTCGGCCGGCTGCAGGAGCTGTCGGCGGGGTGAGGGGTGGAGCGGATGGCGGACCTGCAGGGAATTCTCGCTTCCCATCTGCGTTAACATCGCCCGCGAGAGGAGACCATGCCCATGATTGCTTCCGACGTCCAGCAGCGCATCGACGCGCTTTCCGAGCAACTGACCAACCTCCGGGGGTATCTTTGAAGGCACCGGCCTCGAAGAGCAGATGTCGGACATCGACCGGCAGATGCAACAGCCCGGCTTCTGGGACAATCCGCAGCAGAACGCAGCCTTGATGCAGCAGCGCCGCGGGCTGGAGCGGCGCCTGGAGACGCTGAACCGCCTGCGCTCCGACGCCGACGAGCTCGCGGCGTGGCGCGAGCTTCTCGAAGAAGGCGACGGGGATCCCGATTTCGACCGCTTCATCGACCGGGTGGCGGAGGACGTGGAGAAGCTGGAGCTGGAGCTCAAGCTTTCCGGACCCGACGACGACAAGCCGGCCATCGTGGCCATCCACCCGGGAGCCGGCGGCACCGAGTCGCAGGACTGGGCCGAGATGCTGCTGCGCATGTACCTGCGCTGGGCTGAGAAGCAGGACTACGCCATCGAGATGCTCGACCGGCTGGACGGCGAGGAGGCCGGCATCAAGGCCGCCGTCTTCGCCGTGCGCGGCGCGAATGCCTATGGCTACCTCAAGGGAGAGGCCGGCGTGCACCGCCTGGTGCGGATCAGCCCGTTCGATTTCCAGGCGCGGCGCCACACCTCGTTCGCCTCGGTCGACGTCTATCCGGAAGTCGACGACACGGTGGACATCGTGGTCGAGGACAAGGACCTGAAGATCGACACCTACCGTTCCTCCGGGGCCGGCGGCCAGCACGTCAACAA
>DIHE01000150.1:66379-97933 GCA_002420005.1 Holophagales bacterium UBA5704
GGCGGCCAGCACGTCAACAAGACGGAGTCGGCGGTGCGCATCACCCACATCCCGAGCGGCATCATCGTCGCCTGCCAGAACGAGCGCAGCCAGATCAAGAACCGCGCCATGGCGATGAAGATCCTGCGTTCCCGCCTCTACGACCGCGAGATGCAGCGGCGGCAGGCCGAACAGGCCGAGCGGGAAGGCAAGAAGATGGACAACTCCTGGGGAAGCCAGATCCGGAGCTACGTCCTCCACCCCTACCGGCTGGTCAAGGACCACCGCACCGGCGCCGAGGTCGGCGACTCCGCGCGCGTCCTTGACGGCGGCATCGATCCCTTCATCGAAGCCTGGCTCAAGGGCCAGATGGCGGCGCCGGGCCAGGACGACCTGGCTCTCTAAGCGAGCCGAGGCCGCATGAGGCTCGACTACGTCTCCCCGCTGCCGCCCGTCCGGTCGGGGATCGCCGACTACAGCGTCGACCTGCTGCCGCATCTCGCGGCAGAGGCCGACGTTCGGCTGATCCACCTGCCGGATCAGCCGGTCGCCCCGGAGGTCGCGGCGCGCTGGCCGGTGGTTCCTTTCTCGGAGGCCGGCCGGGATGCAGAGGGTCCGCGCCTGCCGCTCTATCAGATGGGGAACAACCGCTGGCACGAGGCGGTGATGCGCCTGGCGTTCGAGATGCCCGGCGTGCTCACCCTGCATGACATCCTGCTGCACCACGTGCTCCTCGACGTCACCCTGGGGCGCAAGGAGTACGCGCCGTACGTCGAGCGCCTCACCCGCGACCATGGCTGGGTGGGCCGGGCTGCCGCGGTGGTCAAGCGATGGGGGGCCTATGGTGACGCGGTGGTCTTCTCCCTGCCGGCGCACCGGGCGCTGCTGCGCTCGCAGCGCGGCGTGCTGGTGCATAGCGAGTGGGCCGCCGGATTCCTCCGCGAGGAGGACCCGGAGATCCGCGTCCGCGCGATTCCGATGGGCATTCCGCTGCCTCCGCCGGCCGACGCCGCGGCCGGCCGGCGCATCCGCGAGCGCTTCGGGCTCCCGCTCGACCGGCCGGTGCTCGGCTCGTTCGGCTTCCAGACCCCGATCAAGCGCACCGGGGCGGTGATCGAGGCCCTCGCCCGGCCCGGTCTGGAGGAGGTGCACCTGCTGGTCGTCGGCGAGGTCTCGCCGGCCGTGGACCTGGAAGGGGCGGCGCGCCGGGCCGGTGTGGCGGAGCGCGTCCATCTCACAGACTTCCTTCCGTACGAAGACTTCGAGGCGGCGATCGCCGCGGTGGACCTCTGCCTGAATCTGCGCCATCCCACGGCGGGGGAGACCTCGGCCTCCCTGCTGCGGGTGCTCGCCATGGGCGTGCCGGCGATCGTCTCGGACTATGCCCAGTTCGCCGACCTGCCGCGGGAGGTGGCGCTGCGCGTCCCGCTCGGGGATGAGGAGGTCGACACCTTGACCGCGAGGCTCGGCGAGCTGCTCGCCCGGCCGGAGCGCCTGCGCGCGATGGGGGAGGCGGCGCGCGAGCTGGTGCGGAGCCGCCATGCGCCGGAGCGCTCCGCCGCGGCCGTCCTCGCCGCGGTGGAGGAGTGGAGCGAGCTGCCTCCACCGGGAGAGATCCCGGGCGGTCAGCCGGACGTGCCGGCGCCGAGCAGCCTCGCCTGGGGGCGTCTCGACGGGAGCCTGGAGGTCGAAGGCGCCGAGCTGCCCTGGCCGGAGGGCGAGCGCCGGACGCTCACCCTCCGCCTGCGCAACACCGGCTTCGCTCGCTGGCTGGCCGGTGAGAAGGGGCCGGGTGGCGTCGCGGTGGTGGTGAAGCTCTTCGCGGACGGTGAGGACCTTCTCGCCGGGCGTCCATGGCTCGCCCTGCCGCGCGACCTCGCACCGGGTGAAGAGGTCCGGTTCTCCACCGACGTCCGGCGGCCCCCGGGTGCCGCCTGGCTGTGGATCGAGCCGCAGCTCTTCGGCGGTCTCGGTCTGTCCAAATACGGCGGCCCGCACTGGGAGCTGCGCCTGTGACGTCGATCGAGAAGCCGGGCGCGCTCCGGATCGGCCCCCGCGATGCGGGCTGGTTCGTCCTCGGAGCCCTGCTCCTCACCCTGCTCGTCCTCACCTTCCGCTTCGACCGCACCGGCCGTCCGTCTCTGGTGGGGGACGAGGCGACGTACGCCATGCAGGCGGCGAGCCTCGCGTGGGATTTCGACCTCGCCTACTCGAAGGCCGACTACGAGCGTTTCGTGGCGCAGTGGGGCGGCCCGCCGGACGGCCTCATCCTGCAGAGCGCCGACGGCGGCGCGCACATCACCTATGGCAAGCCGTTCCTCTATGCCCTGGCGATTGCACCGTTCGTGCGGGTGGCGCCGGTGCAGGGCGGCCTGATCGCCAACGCGGTCTATCTCGCCGCCGCGGCCCTCCTCGCCGCGTGGTCGCTGCGCCGCCGGATGGGCGACGCCGCGCCGCTCTGGGTGGCGGTGTTCCTGTTCGCCTCCGTGTCGTTCGGCTACACCTTCTGGGTGCACGCCGACCTCTTCCTGCTGGCCACGACCGCGGCGGGCTTCGCGTTGGTGTATGCCGCCGGGAAACCGGCGGCTGCCGCTCCGGCACAGATCTTCGGCGAAGACGAGGAGGAGACGTCCGGCCACCCCTTCCTGCGCTGGTTCGCGGCCGGGGCGCTCCTCGCGGTGGCCGGAGCGTTTCGCCCCTTTTACCTGACCCTGCTGCTGCCGGCGGCCCTCGCAGCTCATGCGGAGGAGCGGCGCCGGCCGGCCCTGGCGGGTCTGCTGACCGGTGCCCTGGCCCTGCTTCTCCTCACTGCGCTCGGTCAGGTCCTCTCGGGGGGCTCGTGGAGCGGGTATGGCGGGGAGCGCGGTGGCTTCTACCCGCGCACCGGCTATCCGGAGGTGGACTTCCCGGTGAGCCGTTGGTCCGAGGTGCTCCGTCAGTGGGGCAACACCTCCTGGCTTCAGGAGGGCGGCGTCGATCCGAGCTACGACCTGAAGCTGCTCGGCTGGAACTCCCTCTATTTCCTGGTCGGCCGCAACGTCGGCCTCCTGCCGTATTTCCTGCCGCTCCTCGCCGGCTTCTTCGCCGGCACCCGCGACCGCGGCCGCTGGGCGATCCCGCTCGCGGTGGGGCTGGCGGTTCTCGGCTTCTTCCTCCTCCGGCCGTTCAACTTCTACGGCGGCGGCGGCGCCATCGCGAACCGCTATTTCCTGCCGCTCTATCCGGCGCTCTGGTTCCTGGCGGGCCGGCCGCTGCGCTTGCCGTGGGCGGTGCCGCTCCTGGCCCTGGCCGGCGTGTTCCTCCATCCCCTCTGGCGGCACCCCACCGCGTTCCCCATCGGCGAGGACGGGCGCTATCGGCACGTCGGGTCCGTGGCAGAGCGTTGGCTGCCTTATGAGACGACGCAGAGCCACATCCCCGGTGGCCAGGACTTCGCCGCCAACGGGGTGTGGATCAAGCTGCTGAGTCACAGCGTCTACCGGCCCGAGGGGGCCGAGGCGCTGCGGCTGGTGGGCGACAACCGCGGGGAGATCCTGGTGGGGAGCCCGGAGCCGCTGCACGGGCTCGCCCTCCGTTTCGGCCGCCGTGCGCCGTCACGCCTGGAGGTGGGAGGGCGAGAGCTGCGCCCGCTGATCCTCCATCCGGACGGCGGCGTCACCTTCGAGGTCCCCCTCGACCACGCGCGGGCCGTTCATCCCATGTGGTGGACGGCGGACGACTATCACCTCTACGAGCTGGACCTCCGCCTGCCCGGAGCGCCGCCGGTCCCCATCGAGCTGGAGATCCGGCCCGCCCGGGGCGTCCTCATCGAGAAGAGCGGGAGCTGACGATGGAGCCGAGAAGCTGGATCCTGGACCTCCGCGAACGCCTGGCCACACCGCCGGCGCGGCGCCTGGCGGCGCGCGACCTGCGTCCCGCCTCCGTGCTGGTCCCCCTCTACGTCCAGGCGGGAGAGCTGTGGACCATCCTCACCAAGCGGACGGACACCCTGCCGACCCACCGCAGCCAGATCGCCTTCCCCGGCGGAGGCCGGGAGCTCAAGGAGGACCCCTGGGCGGCGGCGGTGCGCGAGGCGCATGAGGAGATCGGCCTGGAGCCGAAGCTGGTTCTCCCCCTGGGCGAGCTGGACGAGGGAGAGACCCCGGCCGGCTTCCGCGTCATCCCCTGCGTCGGCGCCATCCCCCACACCTTCCAGGCGCAGCCGAACGAGGGAGAGATCGCCGAGGTCTTCAGCCTCCCCCTGACCGCCTTCTCCAACCCCCAGATGGTCGAAGAGCGCGCCGTGAAGATCAACGGCGTCGACCGCATGCTCCGCATCTACCACGTCGGTGGACGGCAGATCTGGGGCCTGACCGCGCGGATTCTGCAGAACCTGCTGGTGCGGTTGGGGTTGGAGGGGGAGGAGGAGTGAGAGGCGGAGTCAGGGATGCCGGGCCGGGATTGGGCGTGCAGCGCTGAGCGACGCCGACGCGAGAACAGGAGGAGCTGATGGGAAGTGTACGGGTCCTCACAACCACCGGAGACAACGACCCGGAGATCGTCCCTGTCGATTACCACCGGTACTACCTGTACTGTGATGCCTGCGGGTCGTTCGACCTCGAACACTGGATGACGCCCGCCCATTGGCCCTCGATCGAGAAGACGCGGAAGCGGCTCGGGCTGGCGGCGCTGATGGCATTGCCGGCTGCGGTGGTGGTGAGCTGGGCTGGCGGTGGCGTGGTCTCGCCCTGGCCGGTGCTGCTCGCCGGGCTGATCGTCTGCATCGGCCTGGTGGTGGTGCGAGAGGTGCTGCACCAGAAGATCCGGTTCCTCGGCTTTCGCTGCCGCCGGTGCGAGGCGACCGTTCCCAGCGGGTCACCTTCCCTCTACACCAACCCACGGTCCTTGACCGTCTCCGACGTGCCACGGCCGCTGGGGGCTTCGCTGTACCTCCGGGGATCCGTGCAGGACGAGCCGGCCCGGGGATGATGCTCTCCGAGCCTGATCGAGCCTGGCGCGCCAAGACCGGCTGTCAACGCTTGCGCAGCAGGTGGTGGACAACCTCTTTGTTCGAGCCGGTCAGGAGGCCGACCACGTAGTCGCCGACCTCTTCGGAGGAATACCAGTCGGGGCGGGCGTTGCCGGTACGAGCGCGCTGGCGGGTCTTGACCGGCCCGAGGATGAGCTCGAAGACCCGGATGCCCACCGGTTTCAGCTCTTCGGCCAGAGTCAGGGCCATCGACTTCTGGGCCGCCGCGACCATCGCCATGGGACCGGCCTGGGGTAACGACTGCTCGGCGCTGAAGCTGTTGATGTGGACGTAGCGGCCGGTCTTAGGGGCGAGCAGCGGGACGAGAACCTTGACGGCGAGGAGGTTGCAGGTCAGATTGTCCTGCAGGATGCGCTCCCAGACGAGGACGTCGACGCTGGTCAGCGGGCTGCCTTGCCACCAGCTGCCCAGTGAGGCGACGACGACGTCGACCTCGCGGAAGATGGCATGGAGGCGATTCTGCAGCTCCCGTGCCGCGGCCTCGGTGCTCAGGTCTCCGACGAGAGGAATCAGCTCGCCGGTCCCGACGTCGCGGCAGAGGGTCTGCAGCTCGCGCAGCTTTGCTTCGCTGCGGGAGGTGACCACCACACGCGCCCGCTGCCGGAGCAGCGCCAGCACGATCCCTTCGCCTACACCTCCGGCTCCTCCTGCGACGACGACTTTCGCATCTTCCAGGTTCTTCAAACGGGTGCCCTCTTCTTTTCCGTGGCTGCCGTCGGCACCGGCAGACAAGAGCGCCACGAGGTCTCTCGATGTGCGGTAGAGGGCCGGCTGCCGGGGGGAGCCGCGTCTCGATGCCGGGAGGAAGAGTAGCACGGCGGGTCTGGCGGCCAGGGTCCTGCGGTTCCAGGGTGTCTGCTTGTGCGACAATCGCCGTCCGTCATGACCTCGACGCCCTCCAGCCCGCTGCGGTTTCAGCTTCTGGGCCTGCTGCTCTTCCTGTTCATCCCCCTGGTGCTGTTCCTGTTCGTGCGCCATCCCGAGCCGGTGGGGCTGTCGCTCGCCGCCGGCGTGGCGCTGATGGTGGGGCACCGCCGCCTGGCCCGGCCGTACATGCGGGAGGCGATGCTCCGCAAATGCGTGTGGTGCAACCGGGTCCTGTCGGAGAGGGAGGGGGTGGTTCTGGCGATCCGCGCCAGGAACGACATCCCGGGGGCGCGCTGCTGCGCGGGCCACGAGGCGCCGGCGGCCCGCTTCTTCACCGTCCTCGACACCTGGCGCCTGCCGTTGCGCATCGGGATCTTCGTCCCTCTGCTCACCCTGCTGGTCGCGCTGGCCGCCGCGGCACTCGGGAGGGAGATCCTCCCCCTGCCGGCGGCGACGTCGTTCTTTCAGCTCGCCATCGGCCTGACCGTCCACCTGGCGGCCGCCGGGTCGCTGTTCGTCCGCGCCGGGGCCGAGCCGCCGACGGTGACGTTTCCGGTCCACAATTTCTTCCTGCTCGGCGTCCGGACGTTGCTCTGGATCTTCCGTCTGGTGGGGCTCTGGTGGATCTGGGCGGGCGGGACCTTCTTCTTCCCTCTCTGAAAAAGCTGGGACCGAACGGAGACGGCTGGACGACATGTCCCGTTTTCCCGCCTGCCCGGCACCCTGGAGAGTAGGAACACCGTCATTTTGAAAGGAGGCGACGTTGAGAACCAGGAACTACCTTTGTGTGATGGGTCTCGTGGCTTTGTTCGGGGCTGGGTTGGCCATCGGCAACACTGCCAGCGCGCAGGATGTGGTCGGGGAAACGGATGTCGACCTGGCGGACACGAGTGGCAGTTGGGAGTTCATTCGCAAGGTCGACCACAAGTGTGTCGATAACGGAAACATGGACTTTTGCCAGAATAACAACCCGGACCTTGTCTGCAAGCTGGGGATCAAGTCGGACAGGGATGGCAACGTCCTCGAAAAGAAGTGCCAGAACTGAGCCGAGACCAGGACGCCGCGGCAGGGGCTCACGGCGTCCCCCCTTCTTTCTTGCGCCGGTTCCTGCTTTGGGCCTGCCTCCCCACGGTTCTGCTCGGGTACGGCATCGGCCGTTGGTTGATTTCTCCCCCGACCTCCTCCCTCTCTCTTTCCCTGGCCTCTACAGACCGCGTGCCGGTTTTGCGGGTCGCGGCCGCGAGCTCCCTTGCTGCAGCGTTGGTCCCGGAAGGGCTGGTTCTCCAGCCGACCGCGGAGGGCGTGGAGCTGCGGAACGATCCCGACACGGCCGGTGAGGAGCGGGCGAGCGCCGTCGGGAGCGGTTGGGCTGTCGTCCCGGCGGATCTGCTGGTGCAGGTCGCCGGAACCGGGGGAAGCGTTTCCCTGCTCGCTGCACAGGAGGAGCTGCGGATTGCCGGCGGCGAGCTCCGGAGAGGGGAGCCTCGGGTGCGCAGGGGCGGGGGCCCGGTGGTGGCCGGGCGCTTCGAGGAGGCGGTGGTCCTTGCAGGAGGGCGCCGGATCCGCCTCTGGAGCTTTCCCGGGGATCCTGCCGCGGGGGGGATGCAGCGTCTGGCGCAGGCGCTCCTCGAGTTGGCGGGAGCCCCGGATCGCGATCTGACGCTCGTCCTCGTGCCGCCGAAGGAGGGCGATCCCATGGTGGTGGCCGCCGGTGCCGGAATCATGGCGGTGACCGGTCCCGGCGCTTCCTGGCCTGCGGCTCTTCAGGCGGCGCGCTGGCGGACGGTGGCGCAGGTGGCGGCTCGCGTCTGGATGGGCGACCGACCGGCCACGGGGCCGGCGGCGGACGCCGGCCCCGAACGTTGGGTGCGCAGGGCACTTCCCGGCTTTCTGGGGGGGCGTGCGGCGCTTCGGGCGGGTCTCGCGGGCGATGGCACCGGCGAGCACCTGGAGCTTCTGTTGACCAGCCTCGATCAGGCCGGCTCGCCCCGGCACCTGGCGCGAGCCGGGGCCAGCCGGGGGGAGTCCGCCCTGCTGTGGCAGGCTGCCGGTCCTCTGGCGCTGGCGGATGCAGACCGGAAGCTTGGGTGCGGGGCGGGCTGGTTGAAGCCGCTGCTGATGGCGGGTACGCTGCCGCCGGAGATCGCCGCCGTCGGAGGGACCGCGCCCGCCGCCGCGGAGATCGCGGAGTTGGGACCGGATCGTGTGCGTTGGCTGGAAGGGCTGACGGCGCAGCAGGCGGCTGCGCTGCCGGAACCGATCGGGAGTGGTGCCGGCTTGCCGCGGTCGCGCATCTCCTGGGGCTCTGCGGTCGGCACCGGCAGGCCGGTACGGCCGCCGGACCTGGTCCTGGTGGTGTGGGGAGAAGGTGGCGGCCATGTCGAGAACTGCGGTTGCGTCGTCAACCAGTCGGGTGGCGTCGCCCGCCGGCGAACCGCGGTGCGCGCCACCCGGGCCTTGGGCCTGCCGGTGGTGACCATCGACCTGGGCGGTTCTCTGGCGCCGGTGTTTCGCGGGCAGGAGGCGCCTCTCCTGCGCCGGGAGACGGAGATGTATGCCGCGGCTCAGAAGGCCGTCGGCCTCGATGTCTGGGTGGCGGGCATCGAAGAGCTGGCGAGGGGGCCGAAGCGGATGGCTGATCTGGCCGCGCGTGCCGGCGTGCACCCGGTCAGCGCCACCGCCCGATGGGCGGACGGTACCGCGGGAGACTTTCCCGCCTGGGCCGAGGTTCCTGCAGGGGACCACCGGATCGCGGTGGTTGGCCTGACCGGCCCGGGGCGCGCGGCGCCACGCACGGCACTCGCCGTTACGGCACCCGAGGCGCAGGTTGCCTGGCCCCAGGAGGCCCGCGCTGCGGTGGAAGAGGCCGTGGCGGAAGCGGCACGGCGCGCTTCCCTGGTGATCGTCGCCGGCCAGATCCTCGAGCCGGAGGCCCGGCGGCTCGCCGGCTCGGGCCAGGTGGACCTCGTTCTCACGATCGCCACTCAGCCGGTGCCCCGCGATGCCGGCCCCTATCGCTCCTCAGACGGCACCCTGCCGACGCAGGACATCCCGCCGGACGGTTTTGTGAAGCGTGGTGCCGTGGTCCATGCGGCGATCCAGAGCATGGGCCTCTACCGCATCTCTCTCTGGCTCGGAGACCGCAAAATCTCAGCCCTGGCGGTGGAGGAGATTTTCCTCGACGATCACGTGGCCGGTGACCCGGAGCTGGCTGGGGCGATCCGCGGCTTCTACCGGCGGATCGCCGCCGACCCGGCCTTGCGCAACGCCGGTTCCCCTCCCCTGGCCTCGCTGGCGGCGGAACGCGACCCGGCCCGCTCGTATGCGGGCTCGGAGGCGTGCGCTTCCTGCCACCTGGGCGAAACCGCCCAATGGATGGGAACGCGGCACGCGGCCGCGATGTCGACTCTACGCCGCCGCCACCGGCACTTCGATCCGGTCTGCGTCCCCTGTCATGTCGTGGGCTACGCCGCCACCGCGCGGGGCGGCTACCAAACCGGGTCGGCGAATGCGGCCGAGCGGGAAGACGTGGGGTGTGAAACCTGCCACGGCCCGGGCTCTGCCCACATTGCAGCCCGCGGCAACCCGGAGCTGATCCGCGGCGATCCGGGGCCGGAGGTGTGTGCCCGCTGCCATCACGGCGAGCACGACCCTGGATTTCAGGGGGCTGTCGAGGAACGCTTCGCTGCGGTTCGGCACCACTAGAAACAGCAAACGGCCGGCCGGGGCGAACCCCGAACCGGCCGTTTCTGACTGCGTGGTTTTCCCGGCTTACGCCTGGCGCCTGCGGCGCAGGAAGAAGGCCGCGCTCGCCGCCATCAGGAGGGCGAGGAGGGCCAGGCCGAAGCCGCCGAGGGTCGGGACCTCGACCGCGCTCTGTTGGCCGGTCACCGAGCCGCTGCCGGTGTTGTTGCCCGGCGTCGGGTCGGTTTGGCCGGAGCTGATGCTGGCGGTGTTGACGATGGTGCCGCCCTGGGTGACGGTGACCGTCAGGTTGCAGGTCACCGAAGCGGCGGCCGCCAGAGCTCCGATGTTCCAGGTGACCGTCGGGCTCGCGAACGAGGCGCCGCAGTCATTGGAGACGTAGGTGAGACCGGCCGGCAAGGTGTCGGTCACGGTCACGCCGGTGGCGTTGGACGGCCCGTTGTTGGTCGCGGTGAGCGCAAAGACGGCGTTGCTGCCGACCGGGATCGAGCCCAGCGTGGTCAGCGCCTTGGTGAGCGACAGGTCGACGCCGGGGGTGAGCGTGTCGGAGTCGGTGGCGCTGTTGTTGCCCGGCACCGGATCGGGGGTGCCGCTCGACGCGGTGGCGGTGTTGTCGAGGGTGCCGGTCGCACCGGCACCGATCGAGCAGATCGCCGTATAGGTCACCGAGGAGCCGGCCGGCAGGTTGAGAGCCGTGTCGTTGATGTTGCCCGCGCCCGCGGCGGTGTTGCCGGTGGCGCCGCCCGCGGCGACGCTGGTGTAGGACACGCTGGAGCAGGCGGCCGGGAAGGTGTCGGCCAGGGTCGCCGGATTGGCCGGCGACGGGCCGGCATTGGACACGACGATCGTGTAGGTCGTGGTGCCGCCCGGCGTGGCGCTCGCGACGCCGTCGGTCTTGGTCACCGACAGGTCGGAGGAGGCGCACGTGAAGGTGTCGATGTTGAGCGACCAGGAGTCGAGACTGCCACCGTCACCGGCGAGGTCGTCGGAGATGGTGATCGTCCAGGTGCCGTTCGGGTCCTCCCCGACGAACGCCCCAAAGGCCTCTTCCGGGACGAGCGGGGTGGCGGTGGTCAGGTTCACGTAGGCCTGGTCGGTGACGAGGCCGTTGTTGGTGGTGTAGGGCACCGTGCCGCCGGGGTTCGCGTCGTCGTCCCAGACCGTGCCGTTGAAGACGTTGTCGTTGCCCGCCCCGTTGTCGGTGGTCAGGGTGACGGCCGTACCGGCGGGGGAGGTCAGCGTGATGTCGAGGTCGGCCGCGAAGGTGTGGGTGATGGCCGTCGTCAGGTCGACGTCGAGGATCGAGGTGCCGGCTCCGGAGACGACGACGGTCGAGGTCACCACCGCCGGACCGGTCGGGATCGCGGTCGGGGTGGACTGGGTCACCGTCGGCACGACCGTCGCGGTCGGCGCGCTGGCGAACGTGGTGACGCCGAGCGACCAGGAGTCGAGGCTGCCGCCGTCGCCGGCCAAGTCGTCGGAGATGGTGATCGTCCAGGTGCCGTTCGGATTCTCGCCGATGAACGCACCCATCGCCTCTTCGGGGACGAGCGGGGAGGCGAGGGTCAGGTTCACGTAGGCGTTGTCGGTGACCAGGCCGTTGTTGGTGGTGTAGGGCACCGTGCCGGCCGGGTTCGCGTCGTCGTCCCAGAGCGTGCCGTTGAAAACGTTGTCGTTGCCCGCCCCGTTGTCGGTGGTCAGGGTGACGGCCGTGCCGGCGGGGGAGGTCAGCGTGATGTCGAGGTCCGCCGCGAAGGTGTGCGTGATGTTCGTCGTCAGGTCGAGGTCGAAGAGGTACGGCCCCGCGCCGGACACCACGACGGTCGAGGTCACGGCGGCCGGGCCGGTCGGAATCGCGGTCGGCGTCGTCTGCGCGAAGTTGGTGGTCGTGGGGCCGCAGCCGGCTGGGGTCGACGGCACCACCCTGGTGGGGCCGGAGCGCCGGGCCGGAGCGCCGTTGATCCCCATGTGGCCCGGATCGTCGCCGCCCATCGCCGTCGAGAGCTCGCGGTAGCGGGCTTCGGCGGCGGCATAATCCGCCGCGGCCTGGACGTTCGTCCCGGCCTGCGCCTTGAGGCTCTTCATCTGCTGGGCCAGGCCGGCCATCTCTTGATAGGTCGCGGCCTTGTCGAGCGGAGCGGCCGAAGCCAGAGCGGGGCCGAAGAGCAGTGCGGCCGCCAGCCACACGGTGCAGGCCCTCCGGAACGTTCGCCGGGCGCCGACGCGCCAGAACACGGAAGCGTGGTCTTCCATCTGAAAACCTCCTCGCTGTAATCCACCTTGTGGGGCAACTTCTGAAACCGGAGACGGAGTCTAGCAGAAAACCTGACCGTGAAACAAAGAGCTGCTTGCGCATGCAAGCGGAGGCCTGCCTCCTCCGGGTAGGGTTTTATCTGGATGTCCGCTTGACAGGGCGTCCCAGCGTGCTAGCCTCGGCAGGCCAGCGCCGCACTGCTTCTTTGCAAAAGGCAGAAAGGTTTGAAATGGTGCTTTGCCTCGCCGATCCGCGCCGTGCGTGCCGCGTCGTCCTGCCCCCCCTCTTCTGTGCCTTTCTTTTTGCCGCTCCGGCCGTCGCGGCCGTCGGCACCTGCGAGAGCCTTCCCGGAGGTGTGGTCGAAGTCGAGGGGACGGGAGGCAGTGGCGTCCAGCCGACCGGCTATGCCACCCTGGGAGCCGCGTTCACCGCCATCAACACCGGCGTGCATACCGGGACCCTCGCCATCGACGTGTGCGGAAATACGGCGGAGGGGACGGCTACCGCCACGTTGAACGCCAGCGGCTCGGGGGCTGCCTCGTACACGACCCTGACGCTCTCTCCGGTGGGCGGCGCGGCGCGGACGATCTCCGGCGCGACGACGGCCGGCAACCCGATGATCGACCTGAACGGCGCCGACAACGTCACGATCAACGGCCTGAACGCCGGCGGCAACTCCTTGACGCTCTCCAACACGACGGTCTCGGCCACCTCCGGGACCTCGACGATCCGCTACCAGGCCGATGCGACGACCAACCTGTTGACCAACACCTCGGTCCTGGGCTCGGCGACGATGGCGCCTGGAACCAACGGCGGCAACATCTGGTTCGGCGCGGCGGCGGTGACCACGGGCAACGACAACAACACCGTTTCCAAGTGCAACATCGGCCCGGCCGGCGCAAACCTGCCGACCAAGGGCATCTACCTGAGCGGCTCCTCGAACACCGACCCGGGCACGGCGAACAGCGGCATCGTGCTCGACAACAACAACATCTTCGATTATTTCAATGCGACGACGTCGTCCGCCGGCATCGATCTGACCAGCGGGTCGGTCGGCACGACGATCTCCAACAACCGGTTCTTCCAGAGCGCGTCGCGGACGATGGCGGCGTCCGGCCACCTCCATTCCGGCATCCGGGTGATCAATGGGGCGGGCAACGCCTATCAGATCACCGGCAACACCATCGGCTTTGCGACAAGCGCCGGCGCCGGCACCTATGGCCTGGTCTTCTCGGGGACGACGACCGGGGCGTTCATCCCGATCCACCTGGCGGTCGGCACCATCACGGTGTCCAACATCACCGGCAACACCATCGCCGGGATCGCGGTCAGCGGCGGTGCGTCGGGGACCGACACGGCGGCCCCCTTCCGGGCCATCTACGTCAACCAGGGTCTGGCGGCGGCGAACAACAACACGATCGGCAGCCAATCGGCGACCGGCAGCATCACCTACACCTCCAGCTCGGCGAACGCGTCCGACGTGATCGGCATCTTCAACTTCAGCACCAGCAACTGGACGACCAACAACAACACGATCGGCGGCATCACCGCCTCCAATTCGAGCACGGGCGCGGCGAACATCTATGGCCTGCGCACCAACACCGGTTTTGCGCTGACGTGGACGTGCATGAACAATACGATCGGCGGCTCGGTCGCCAATTCGATCCAGAGCACAAGTACGGCGCCGGGCACCATCGTTTGGGGCATTTTGAATTCCAACCCCATCGGCACCTTTACCGGCAACACCGTTCGCAATCTGACCGCGGCGGGCGGTACGGGAACGGCGACGACAGCTTCTGTCGTTGGCATGATGATGAGCTCCGGCTCGGCGAATCAGACGCTGACCCAGAACACGATCTTCAATCTGAGCAACACGAACACCACGGCGGCGACCATCGTCACCGGCATCCAATTCACCGGCTCGACGGCGAACGTCGTCGAGCGCAACCTGATCTACGGCCTGACGTCGGCGACGAACAGCGCCACGGCCGAGGTCAACGGCATCCGGGTCAACGGTGGGACGACGGTGTATCGCAACAACATGATTGCGATCGGTGCGGGCATCGCCAGCGCCCTGGGCGCGGCGGCGACCAATTCGGGCACCACCGGCATCAACGGCATCAACGCGTTCCTCGGTACGAACAGGTTCTTCCACAACAGCGTCTACATTGGCGGCAGCCCGACCGCCGGCACCGGTGCGTCGTATGCCCTCAATGGCACCCAGTCGATCAACACGCGGGACAACATCTTCTGGAACGCCCGTAGCAACAGTGGCGCAACGGGCAAGAACTACGCCGTCAAGGTGAACGGCACGGCACCGAACCCGATCGGCTTGACGATCGACAACAACCTGTACTTCGCCGATGGCACCGGCGCGGTGTTCGGGTTCTTCAACTCGCTCGACGTCGCCAACCTCGCCGCCTGGAGGGTGGCGGTCGGCCAGGACGCCGGCAGCTTCGAGAGCAATCCGCAGTACAACGACCCGACAAACGCCACCCCCGACCTGCATCTCCACCCGACCCTCGCGACCGTGGCCGAAGGCAACGGCGTGATCGTCGCGGTGACGGATGACTTCGACGGGCAGCTCCGCAGCGGCCTGACCCCGGTGGACATCGGCGCGGACGCCGGCAACTTCACCGGCGTCGACGTTTGGCCGCCGGTGATCACCTACACGCCGTTCACCAACACGTCGCTCACCACCAACCGCATCCTGAGCGCCACCTTGACCGACGTCACCGGCGTCGCGACGGGGGGCCTCGCCCCGCGCATCTACTACCGCAAGAATGCCGACGCCTACGTCTCGCGGGCGTGCAGCCTGACCGCCGGGACCGTCACCAACGGCACGTGGGATTGCACCATCAACAACACCGACCTGGGAGGTGTGGCGCCGGCCGACGTGGTCGGCTACTTCGTGATCGCGCAGGACACGCTCGGCAACCTCGCTTCGAACCCGGCCGGCGCGGTGGCGATGAACGTCAACACCGTCACCACGCCGCCCACGCCGAATACGTACACGATCGTTGCGGGCTTTTCCGGACCCATCAACGTCGGCACCGGCGAGACCTATACGTCGCTCACCAACCCCGGGGGCGTCTTCGAGGCCTTGAACGGCGGAGCGCTCACCGGCAACCTGATCCTCAACGTCACCAGCGACCTGCTGGCCGAGACCGGTACTCACGCGCTCAATCAATGGGTGGAGGACGGCGTCGGCGGCTACACCTTGCTGCTCAAACCGAGCGGCGCGCCGCGCACGATCTCGGGTACCAATGCGGGTGCGCTGATCCGGCTGAACGGCGCCGACCGCGTGCGGATCGACGGCTCGACCGCAGCGACTTTCGCGGCCTCTGCCGGCCTCCGCGTCGTCGGTGGCACCCCGGCGCTGCGCGAGCTGACGATCCAGAACACCAACACCGGCACTTCCGCCGTGGTGATCGCGGTCCAGAGCGGCGCGGCGGGCGCCCAGAACAACACGCTCAAGAACCTGAACGTGCTCGGGCAGGATCCGACCACGACCCTCATGGGCATCGCGTTCGGCGGCGCCACGCCCGGAACGACGGGAACCGACAACGACAACAACCGGGTCGAGAACTGCACGATCAAGCGCTCCAGCTATGGCATCTACTCCTTGGGCGAGAGTGCGGCGAACCCGAACACCGGGACCGTGATCACGATGAACGACCTGTCGGCGACCGGCACCGACCGTCTGCGCCGGATCGGCATCGTCGTGTTCAACGAGGACGGCGTCCAGATCACCGAGAACAGCGTCGGTGGGCTCGACACCAACCAGAGCGCCGACTGCGTCGCGATCGGCCTCGGCACGCAGCTGATCGACACCACCTTCACCAACGCGGGGGGTATCACCAATGCGCTCGTCTCGCGCAACCGGATCACCGGCGTGAACAGCCAGAGCGGCTTCTCCGCCGCGGGCATCGCGGTGGCCGGCTCGCCCGGCGGCGCGAACCTGGTGGTCAACAACATGATCTCGGGCGTCATCTCCCCGGCGACCTCGCCCGACATCGTGGCGGGTATTTTCGTCGCAGGTGTGGCCGGCGTGAGCACCCGCGTGGTCCACAACTCGGTGGCGATGACCGGGGATCGCGGGACCGTCGCCATGCAGACCCCGAGCTTCGCCCTGGCGGTCACCGGCACCAACCCGAGGGTGGAGGTGAAAGACAACGCGCTCTCCACCACCCAGACCTCGGGCGGCGGCGTCAACGCCAAGAGCTATGCCATCGGCATGGTGACGACCACCTTCGCCAATCTCGACTCGAACTTCAACGACTTCTTCGCCGGCGGCGCCAACGCCGGGCTCTTCCGCAGCGGCTCGCTCGCCGGCGGCGCCGGCACGGACTACGCGACGGTGGCGGCCTGGGGCGCCGCAGTCTCCGACGACGCGAGCTCGCTGCAGGTCGATCCCCTCTACGTCTCGGCCACCGACCTGCACCTCCAGCCGACGAGCCCGCTGATCGCCGCCGGTGCACCGGCGGCCGGCGTGACGGTCGATTTCGACAACGAAGGCCGTTCGGCCACCGCGCCGGCGATCGGCGCGGACGAGGTACTGGCCGACCTGTCGATCACCAAGACGGACGGTGTGACGACGGCGACGCCGGGCGGCTCGGTGACCTACACGATCGTGGCGTCCAACGCGGGTCCGAGCAACGCACCGGGCTCCACGGTGGCGGACACCTTCCCGGCCACCCTCACCTGCACCTGGACCTGCGTCGGCGCCGGTGGCGGCACCTGCACGGCGTCGGGCGCCGGGAACATCGCGGACACCGTGAGCCTGCCGTCGGGCGGCAGCGCGACCTACACGGCGAGCTGCACGGTCTCTCCCACGGCGACGGGCTCGCTGGTGAATACGGCGACGGTGGCGGCCCCCGGTGGCGTGACCGATCCGATGCCGGGCAACAACACGGCGACCGACACCGATACGGTGACGGCTGCTCCGGTTCCCCTGGTGTCCGGCACGAAGACGGCGGCCGGCACCTTCGCGGTGGGCGGCACCGTGGCCTACACCATCATCCTGACCAACAGCGGCACCGGGGCGCAGGCCGACAACCCGGGCAACGAGCTCACCGACGTCCTGCCGGCCACCCTGGCGCTGGTCTCGGCCTCGGCGACGAGCGGCACGGCGGTGGCCACCGTCGGCACCAACACGGTCACCTGGAACGGCGCCCTGGCGGCTTCGGGCGGCACGGTGACGATCACCATCAACGCCACCATCCTGGCGAGCGCCGCCGGCACCACGGTGTCGAACCAGGCCACGATCTCCTACGACGCCGACGCCAACGGCAGCAACGAGGCGACGGCGCAGACCGACGATCCGGGCGTGGCCGGCACCGGCAATCCCACGGCGATCCAGGTGGCCGGCGGGGCGGCGCCCGTGCAGGAGATCCCGGCCCTCTCGCCGCTCGGCCTGGCCGCTCTGGCCCTGGTCCTGGCGGGGCTGGCGATGGCCTTCCTGCGGCGCCGCCGGCAGGTCTAGCCAGATCCTCTCCCCTCTCCCGGCTGGTTGTGCCGGGAGAGGGGGATAGACTTTGCAGTCCCTGCCATTTGGTGTAAGGTTTTACCCGAGTCTTCAGATTGCGACCTACCCCTCTCAGGGAGGATTCCTCATGCTGCCGAAGTTCCTTGGACGTCGTGGACGTTGGACGTTGTGGCTGATGCTGTTGGTCCTTTTCGCCCCTGCCGGGACCGCCTGGGCGGGCCAGGGCTACCTCGGGGAGGTCGAGCCGAACGGCACCACCGCGACGGCGACGCCGCTCGGCGGGACGAACCTGGTGGCGCGCGCCGCCCTGTTTCCGAATGGGGACATCGACTTCTATTCCTTCAGCGCCACCGCCGGGGACCGCGTCTATGCGGCGGTGATGACCTCCTTCTCGGCCGGCAACAGCACGGACAGCCAGCTCACCCTGGTCGCCTCCGACGGCACCACGACGATCGAGTTCGACGACGACAACGGCAGCTTCGCCGCCCTGTCCTCCACGATCGCCGGCGCGACGATCCCCTCCACGGGGACCTACTTCCTGAAGGTCAACGACTTCACCGCCGGCACCACGTCGGAGCGGATGTACGAGCTGCACCTGCGGGTACAGAGCGGCTCGCCGACGGCGGAGGTCGAGGCAAACGACACACCGGCCACTGCGAACGTCCTGCCGGCGAGCGGCTGGGTGAGCGGCACGCGCGACCCGGCGGCGGCGACCGAGCAGGACTGGTACAGCCTGGCGCTCAATGCCGGAGACACCGTGTTCCTCTCGCTCGACGTCAATCCGGAGCGCGACGGGACGGTGTGGAACGGCCGTCTCGGCTTCGCCCTGTTCGGGGACGCCGGCAACCAGATCCTGGTCGTCGACGACGCCGGAACGGGAGACGTCAGCCCGGTGCCGAACAATCCGTCCGAAGCGATGTTCATGACGGTGAAGACCGCGGGCACCTACTTCGCCTTCGTCGACTCGGCCTCAGCCGCGGTCGGCGGCCCGACGGCCACCTACCACCTGAGCGTCAGCGTGCATCCGGCGACCGACGAGGGGGTCAACTGCACGACCTACACGAGCACCAACGTGCCGCAGACGATCGGGCCGGGAACCGGGCTGGTCAGCTCGACGATCACGGTGCCGGGCAATCCGCGCATCGCCGACCTCGACGTGAGCATCGTGCTCAATCATGCGCTGATGCAGGACATCGACGCCCATCTGCGGTCGCCGGCCGGCAATGACAACGGCCTCTTCACCGACATCGGCGCCGCAGCGACCGGTGGCCAGACGCAGATGGACCTCACGTTCGACGACGAGGCGGGCGTTCCCCCGAGCTTCACGGTCTTGAGGGGGGTGCAGCTCAAGCCGGAGAACAATTCCACCGCCGGCACGGCCAGCACCTCCGGCGCCTATCGGCTCTCCTGGTTCGACGGCGAGAACGCCGGCGGCACCTGGACCCTCGATCTGCGCGACGACACGGCGGGAGCCAACGGCGGCACCCTGACCGCCTGGAGCCTGCGCATCTGCGAGGCACCGCCACCGCCGGCCTGCCCGCCGGGCTTCGCGACGCAAACGGTGTTCAGCACCGACTTCGAGAGCGGTGCAGCGGGTTTCACCCATTCCGGAACCCAGGACGAGTGGGAGCTCGGCCTTCCCGCCACGGTGGCCACCACCACGGCGAACCCGGTGGCCGGTTTCTCGACCTGCAACAGCGGAGTGAATTGCTGGAAGACCGACCTCGACAACACCTACAACGCCACGAGCAGCCAGGACCTCCTGTCGCCGAACATCAATCTCGCCGGCCTGACGGCGCCGGTGGTGGTCACCTGGGCGCAGCGCCATCAGGTCGAGACCGCGAACTTCGACCACATGTTCATTGACTACCAGCAGGTGGGCGGAGCGACGCCGACCCGGCTTTACGAATGGCTGGAGCCGACGCCGATCAGCGCCTCGGCCGGCACCGGCAATCCCCAGGCGAACATCGGCGGGACCGCCGGCTGGGGCGTCTTCTCGCGGCGGGCCGACAGTCTCGCCGGCCTGAACACCGAGCTGCGTTTCCACCTCGACAGCGACAGTTCCGTCCAGTTCGGCGGCCTGGCGATCGACGACGTTTCGGTGACCGCCTGCCGGGCGCTCTCCGCCGATCTCTCGATCACCAAGACGGACGGCGTGACGACGGCGGTGCCGGGCGGCTCGGTGACCTACACGATCACCGCTTCGAACGCGGGCGCCGATTCGGTGACCGGAGCCACGGTGGCGGACACCTTCCCGGCCATTCTCACCTGCACCTGGACCTGTGTCGGTGCCGGTGGCGGCACCTGCACGGCATCGGGCTCGGGCAACCTCAACGACACGGTCAACCTGCCGTCGGGCGGCAGCGTCACCTACACGGCGAGCTGCGCGATCAGCGCCTCGGCGACCGGCACGCTCTCCAACACGGCGACCGTTTCGTCCGGCGTCACCGATCCGGTCCCCGGCAACAACTCGGCGACCGACACCGACACGCTGGCCCCGCAGGCGGACCTCTCCGTCACCAAGACGGACGGCGTGACGTCGGTGACGCCGGGCGGCTCGGCGACCTACACGATCACGGCGTCCAACGCCGGCCCGAGCAACGCTTCGGGTTCCACGGTGGCGGACACCTTCCCGGCGTCTCTCACCTGCACCTGGACCTGCGTCGGTGCCGGTGGCGGCACCTGCACGGCGTCGGGCTCGGGCAATATCTCCGACACGGTCAACCTGCCGGCCGGCGGCAGCGTCACCTATACGGCGTCCTGCACGATCAGCGCATCGGCGACCGGCACCTTGTCGAACACGGCGACGGTGGCGGCCCCGGGTGGCGTGACCGATTCGACCCCGGGCAACAACTCGGCGACGGACTCCGATACGTTGTCCCCGCAGGCGGATCTCTCCATCACCAAGACGGACGGGGTGACGTCGGCGACGCCGGGCGGTTCGGTGACCTACACGATCGTGGCGTCCAACGCCGGCCCGAGCAATGCACCGGGCTCGACGGTGGCGGACACCTTCCCGGCGACCCTCACCTGCACCTGGACCTGCGTCGGCGCCGGCGGTGGCACCTGCACGGCCTCGGGCTCGGGCAACATCAACGACACGGTCAACCTGCCGTCGGGTGGCAGCGCCACCTACACGGCGAGCTGCACCATCTCTGCCGCGGCGACCGGCTCGCTGGTCAACACGGCGACGGTGGCGGCGGCGGGCGGCGTCACCGATCCGACGCCGGGCAACAATTCGGCGACCGATACCGATGCGCTCGGTGCGAGCGCCGACCTGTCGATCACCAAGACCGACGGTGTCACATCGGTGACGGCGGGCGGCTCGGTGACCTACACGATCGTGGCCTCCAACGCGGGTCCGAGCAACGCTTCCGGCACCTCGGTGGCGGACACGTTCCCGGCGTCTCTCACCTGCACCTGGACCTGCGTCGGCGCCGGAGGCGGCACTTGCACGGCCTCGGGCTCGGGCAACATCGCGGACACGGTGAACCTGCCGTCCGGCGGCAGCGTCACCTACACGGCGAGCTGCACGGTTTCCCCCTCGGCGACCGGCTCACTGGTCAACACGGCGACGGTGGCGGCGCCGGGTGGTGTGACCGATCCGACCCCCGGCAACAACGCGGCGACCGATACCGATATGGTGACGGCTGCACCGACGGCTGCGGTCGCCGGCACGAAGACGGCGACCGGCACCTTTGCGGTGGGCGGTACCGTCACCTACACCATCGTCCTGACCAACGGCGGCTCTGCGGCACAGACCGACAACCCGGGCGACGAATTCACCGATGTCCTGCCGGCCACCTTGGCGCTCGTCTCGGCCTCGGCGACAAGCGGCACGGCGACGGCCACCGTCGGGACCAACACGGTCACCTGGAACGGCGCCCTGGCGGCTTCGGGCGGCACGCTGACGATCACCATCAACGCCACCATCCTGGCCAGCGCCGCCGGGACCACGGTGTCGAACCAGGGCACGATCTCCTATGACGCCGACGCCAACGGCAGCAACGAGGCCACGGCGCAGACCGACGATCCGGGCGTGGCCGGCACCGGCAACCCCACGGCGATCCAGGTCACCGGCGGGGCGACGCCTGTGCAGGAGATCCCGACCCTGTCGTCGCTCGGGCTGGCGGTCCTGGTGCTGGCTTTGGCGGGTCTGGCCGTCGCCCTCCTGCGGCGGCGCCGGCTGGTGTAGGAAGGTGAAGGGGGTGGCCCGCCCGGGCCGCCCCCGGGTGGAGGGGGCTCCGGGGGCCAGGTCCTAGCGGATCTCTCCCCGGCGTTCCAGGAAGAGCTCGAGGCGGGTGTGCTCGTTCTGCGTCAGGATCTCCTCCAGCCATTTGCCGAGCGGGAGGGGGTCGCGGAACGCCTTGCGGTTGGGGTTGGCTGCGTTGCGCAACACACGCTCGATCTGCAGCGAGAAGATGGCGCTCTCTCCAATGAGGAAAGCCGTTCGCTCCACCCGGTCGGACATCGCCGACAGGAGCTGAATGAGCCCCTGGGCCACGTCCACCGGGAAGGTGTCGGCGTGCAGCAGGTCGACCACTCCGATGTAACGCTCCGGAATCCGGCTGATCACAAGCCGCAGCTCGTTGGTGAACTTCTGGACCTCCTCCAGGGTCAGCGGCGATGCGACCCGGACCTCGACGAGTCTTCCAGTCACGTTCTGGACGGTATGCATGCGCAGAGTCTATCCCGGTTCCGTTTCGACGGCACCGTGGTAAGCTGATCAACGCTTTCAGCTTCATCCAGACCAGGCATCATCTGGCGAGAGGGGAAACTCTCGGGGAGGTCAAGGCATGGACGGGATCGAAGGGCTGTTCTCGCTCAGGCCCCTGCCCTGTGCGTTCACTGTGCACAGCGGCGGAGCCGTGAAGCGGATCGGCGACGGGGAACCGGCGTTTGCCGTGCACCTGCGCAACGGCCAAGGATGGAAGGCGCTGCGGTCGCTCGATGAGCTGACCATCGCCGAGGCGTACGTCCGAGGGGACATCGACATCGAGGGCGACGAGATCCGCGCCATGTGGCTGCGGGGCCTGCTGGCCGACGACAAGCTCTGGCTCAAGACCTGGCGCCGCCTGCAGCCGATTCTGGTCGGCCGGGAGCGGCTCAATCCGGGCTGGATCGCCAAGCACTATGACTCGGGCAACGTCCAGCTGTGGGCGCTCGACCGCGACTACCGCGCCTACACCCCCGGGATCTTCGAGAGCGAGGAGGACAGCCTGGAGCTGAGCACCCGCCGCAAGTACGACTTTGCGTTCGAGGGGACCGGTCTCAAGGCGGGGGACGTGGTGCTCGACGTAGGGCACGGCTGGGGTGGTTTCATTCAATACTGTGCCGGCCGGGGCGTGCGGGTCGAAGGGATCACCCTGTCCAGGGATCAGCTCGGCTGGGTCACCCGGATGATCGAGGAGAAGAAGCTCGACGCCTCCGCCTCCTACCAGGACTTCTTCACCTTCCGCCCGGGAAAGAGGTACGACGCGATCTCGATGATGGGGGTGATCGAGGACCTGTCCGACTACCCGCGGGTGTTGCAGCGCCTGACCGAGCTGCTCAAACCGGGCGGTCGCGTATACCTCGACTACGCCGCCGGGAAGGTGCCGTTCGCCACCTCCAGCTTCATCACCAAGTACGTCTGGCCCGGGACGTTCCGCATGACCTACGTGCCCGAGCTGATGGCGGCGCTCGACCGCTCTCCGATGCAGCTGGTCGGGCTCTACAACGACCGTCGCAATTACCACCTGTGGGCGAAGAAGGGGCACGAGCGCTGGCTGGAGCACCGCGGAGAGATCGTCGCGCAGGCGGGGGAGGAGACCTGGCGCCTGTTCCGGCTCCTCTTCGCCGGCACGTCCGGGGTGATGAACGATCCGACGTGGAAGGTCAGCGCCTACCGGATGCTGCTGGAGCTCCCGGCGGATCTGGCGCGGTGACCGGACTGCCGGCCGGCGAGCCCCAGGTCTTCATAGATGGCGTCGAGCACCGCGCGGATGCGGTGCTCGTGCCGCTCGTTGTCCGGCAGGCCGTTGAAGGCGAGGGCCACCACGAGCTGATGCTCCGGGTCGGCGAAGGCGGTGGAGGAGCGGTTGCCGCTGTGGCCGAAGGTGGGAGAGGAGGCGTGGTGGCCGTAGCCGTAGGGGACGGTGTCGGCTCCGTAGTGGTTTGAATTCAGGATGAAGCCGAGCCCCCAGTCGAGCGGATGCTTGAAGGTGGCGTCGATCATGCCCTCCCGCTGCCGGGAGGTGAACAGGTCCACCGTCTGGGGCAGGAGCAGGCGCCGGCCCTGATAGCTGCCGCGGCCGAGGAGCATCTCGTAAAAGCGGCTGAGCTCGTGCAGAGGACCGTAACCGTTGCCGCCCGGGTGCGGCCGGGTGCAGCGCTCCTCGGTCTCCCAGCCATACGACTCCGGCGGCGTCTTCTCGGTGTTCCACATCACTGCGATGCGGTCCTCGGCGCGGTAGGTCGCATAGCGATCCGCCGGCATGCCGATCCAGCTGTCGCGCATCCCCAGAGGACAGAAGATCTCCTCCCGGACGTAGGTCTCGAACGGCCGGCCATCGACGCGGCGGATCACCTCGCCGAGGACGAACCAGCTCGAGGCCAGGTGATACCCGGCCTTCTCCCCGGGAATCCAGCGAGGCTCCGGCTTCATCCCGCAGATGCGCGCGAGGATCTCGTCCCAGGTGGCCCCCGGCCAGCCGACGTCGAGCATCCGGATGCCGCCGGTGTGGGTGAGGAGGTGGCGCAGGGTGATCCCGTCCTTGCCGTTCTGGGCGAACTCTGGAATGTGGGTGGCGACGGAATCGTCGAGCTCCAGCCGGCCGCGTTCCCAGAGTTGGCCGATCGCCACGGCGGCGACCGGCTTGCTGGAGGAGAGCCAGAGCATCAAATGGTCCCGGGTGAGAGGTGCACCGGGCCGGGACTCGCCGAAGGCGGCCTCCGCCACCGTCTCGCCGTGAAGGGACACCCGCAGCTGCGCTCCGAGGTGGGTTCCCTCGAGGATGCCATGGTGGATGGCTTCCTGCGCCCGCGGGAGGCGGCCGATTCCGGTCTCGTCCATGCTCATCCTGGATTGTAACCGCGAGAGGGTGAGGTTTTTGATAGACTCACTCATCTCGGGGTTTTCCCCGACGCTCATGAGTGGCATTCCTGTGGTCTTTTCTTCCGGTGCCAGTGCATCGGTTGGCGTTTACTCAAGGAGGATCTGGAATGAATAGCTGTCAGAAGGGTGTGCGGTGGATGGCCGCCCTGAGCTCGGTGGCTCTGCTCGCCTGTGCGGGTAGCGCGTTCGCCGGCCCGTCCGACCCGAAGATGTCCCCGCTCTCCGGCGTGCAGGCGCACGTCGATCCGGCAACCGGCCAGCTCCGCCAGCCGTCGGCCGCCGAAATGAAGGCCTATGTCGAAGCGATCCGCAAGGCCTTTGCGGCCCGTGTGGCGCAGCGGACGAGCTCGCAGGTTGTGGTGCATGCCGACGGCAGCCGTTCGCTGGCCCTCGGTGCCGACACGCTGAACGTCTGGGTGGCGACCCTGGGCCCGGATGGCTCCTTGAGCCAGACGTGCGTGGAAGGCGCGGGCGCCGCTGCACAGGGCGCTCCGGTCCTGGAGGTGAAGTGATGAAACTCGGAAAGCTCCTTCTGGGTTCCGTGCTCGCCACCACCCTCGCCGTGGTTCCCTCGGCGGCGTTCGCCGCCGCCAACATCTTCATCGTCAACGACGACGGTCCGAATGAAGGTTTCAACGACCCGACCCCGGTCGCTCCGGTCGGCGGCAACCCGGGCACCACGCTCGGCCAGCAGCGCCTGAACGCCTTCCAGTTTGCCGCCGATGTCTGGGGCGCGGCGCTGGACAGTGCAGTGCCGATCTACATCCTGTCGAGCTTCGATCCGTTGCCGTGCACGGCGACCGGCGCCACCTTGGGCGCCGCCGGTGCGCTGGAGGTCTGGGGAGACACCCCGGGCGTCGAGGTGCCGGGTACCTGGTATCACGTCGCCCTGGCCAACAAGCTGGCCGGTTTCGACCTGTCGCCCGATCCGTTCGGCGAGGACATCATCGCCTTCTTCAACACCGACCTGGACAACCCGGTCTGCCTCGGTGCGACGGGCTGGTACTACGGTCTCGACAACAACCATGGCACCAACATCGATCTGGTGACCGTGCTGCTCCACGAGTTCGGCCATGGTCTCGGCTTCGCCAACTTCGCGAACGAGGCGGCGGGCACGCTCCTCGCCGGAGTGCCGGACATCTACACCTACTACAGCCTGGACACCCAGACCGGCAAGCACTGGTCCGACATGACGGTCGCCGAGCGCCAGGCTTCGGCGCTCAACACCAACCGGGTGGTCTGGGACGGCCTCCACACCACGGCCGCGGTGCCGTCCACCTTGCAGCTGGGGACGCCGCAGGTCAACCTGATCGTGCCGTTCAGCCTCGATCCGATCCGGGTCGGTGCCGCGGCGTTCGGCCCGGCGCTTGCCTTCCCCGGCCTGGTCGGCGGCGTGGTGCAGGCCCTCGATCCGGCGGATGCCTCCGGCCCGACCACCTTTGACGCCTGCTCGCCGTTGACCAATGCGGCGGCGGTGGCCGGCAAGATCGCCCTGCTCGACCGCGGCACCTGCGGTTTCACGGTCAAGGTGAAGAACGCGCAGAATGCCGGTGCGATTGGTGTCCTCGTGGCGGACAACGTGGCGAGCACGCCGCCTCCGGGCCTCGGTGGTGCGGATCCGACGATCACCATTCCGTCGGTGCGCATCTCGCTGGCGGATGGCAACCGGATCAAGACTGCTCTCGCAGGCGGCCCGGTGGTCGTCACCCTGGGCATCGACAAGACCCAGCGCGCCGGTGCCGATCGTCTCGGCCGGGCGCTCATCTATGCGACGAACCCGGTGATCTCCGGCTCGTCCATCTCCCACTTCGACACCATCGCCTTCCCCAACCTGCTCATGGAGCCGGCGATCAACGCCGACCTGACGCACGGTCTCGACCTGACGCTCACCCAGATGACCGACATCGGTTGGTTCTCGGACGGTGACGGCGTGCCGGACGGCCGCGACTTCTGCATCGGCTCCGATCCGAGCGCCACGGTCGTCATCGACGGCTGCAACTCCGGCGTGGCGAACTCTCTGGTCTCCGGCGGCTGCAAGATCTCCGACCTGATCGAGAGCTGTGCCGATGGCGCCTCCAACCATGGTCAGTTCGTGAGCTGCGTATCCGCCGTCACCAACGGCCTCAAGAAGGCCGGCGTGATCTCCGGCGCGCAGAAGGGCGCGATCCAGAGCTGCGCAGCCCAGGCCTCGATTCCCTGAATCGCCGGTCTGTCGAGCTCATTCCCGAGGAGCCGGCGCCCCGCGCGCCGGCTCTTTTCTTTGCGTCTGGTTCGGATAAGCTGGGCCGATGCGTTTCGAGACTCTGGCCGTCCATGCCGGGCATGCCTCCGACCCGGCCACCGGCGCCGTGGCGCCCCCGCTTCACCTGTCGACCACCTTTGCACGCGATGTCGCAGGAGTCCCGCTCGGCGGACACACCTACATCCGCGAGTCCAACCCGACCCAGAGCCAGCTCGAAGCGGCTCTCGCGCCGCTCGAAGGGGGGGAGGCGGCGCTCGTCTTCGCCTCCGGCATGGCGGCAGGCATCGCCTTGCTGCAGAGCCTGCCTCCGGGCTCGCACGTGCTCCTGCCGGACGACGTCTACTATGGCTTCCGGGTCGCCGGACAAGAGCTTTTCCCGGCCTGGGGTCTCCACGCCGAGGCGGTGGCGATGGACGACCTCGCCGCGGTCGCGGCGGCGCTGCGTCCGGAAACCCGCCTGGTGTGGATCGAATCGCCCTCGAATCCGCTGCTCAAGGTGGTCGACGTCGCCGCCGTCGCCCGGCTGGCGCGCGCGGCGGGCGCCGTGTCGGTGGTGGACAACACCTTCGCCACGCCGCTCTTGCAGCGCCCCCTCACGCTGGGGGCCGACGTCGTCCTCCACTCGACGACCAAGTATTTCGGGGGCCACAGCGACGTCCAGGGAGGCGCCCTGATCTTTGCCCGGCGGGAAGCTCTGGCAGAGCGGGTCGACCATCTGCGCCACATCACCGGCGGCGTGGCCTCGCCGTTCAACTCCTGGCTGGTGTTGCGCGGCTTGCGCACCCTCGCCTGCCGGATGGCGGTGCAGAGCGCCAACGCCCTGGCGGTGGCGCGGGCCCTGGAAGGGCACCCGGCGGTCGCGCGGACCTTCTACCCCGGGCTGGAGAAGCATCCCGGGCATGCCATCGCGGCCCGCCAGATGACCGGCGGCTTCGGCGCCATCATCTCCATCCAGGTGAGCGGAGGAGAGGAGGCCGCCGTCCGTGCGGTCGGCCGCGCCGCCCTGTTCACCCGGGCGACCTCGCTCGGCGGCGTCGAGAGCCTGATCGAGCACCGCGCGTCGAGTGAAGGGCCTGCCTCGCGGACGCCGCGGGACCTGATCCGCCTGTCGATCGGCCTGGAGCACCCGGACGATCTGATCGCCGACCTGGCGCAGGCGCTGGACCGGTAGGGTTGCCCCTACTCCATCAGCATGCGGCGCGCTTCGTCCATGGTCTGCCGGAAGCCTTCGCGGTCGTGGCCTTCGACCAGGCCTTCGAGGGCGTCGAGGGCTTCGCGGGCGGCGGCGTAGACCTCGGTGCGGTGCGGGTTCAGCCGTTGGATGTCGAGGTAGAGGTCGGGGTTCTCGCCGAGGACGTAGAGCGCCGTGGTGGTCTGCCGCTTGAAGGTCGTCGAGGCGCAGTCGTGCAGCTCGGCGGGATCGATGCCGGAGCGCGTGAGGGTCGCGCCGAACAGGATGTTGCTCAGGTGGGCGAGACCCAGGAGCCAGCCCATCAGGCGGTCGTGGTGCGGGAAGGGAACGGCGAGGAGGCGTGTGTAGGGATGGGCGAGGAACTCGCTCATCCATCGCTTCTCTTCGGCCAGGTCCCCCTGGGCGGCGAGGACGAAGGTGAGCGTCTCGTAATAGGACTTGCCGGGGCCGAACATGGGGTGGAGGGTGTAGACACGGACACCTTCCGCCCGGGCGGTTTCCAGGATGCCGGCGAGCGGAGACTTGATCGAGGCGATTTCCAGCACCGGCACCGTGGGCCGCCGCGCCACGACCTCGGCCAGGGCGTCGGCCGTCCGCCCCAGCGGGACGGAGACGATGACGGCGGTGTAGGCGTCGAGGTCGGGCACGTCGCTCAGCCGGCGAAAGCAGCCCGGAGCCTCGGGAAGAGTGGCGAGCGCGGGATCGACGATGTGCACCTCATGGCCCATGAGGCCGAGGAAGCCGCGGAACCAGATGCCCATGCCGCCGGCGCCGCCGAGGATCAGCATGCGTCCGCCGTGGCGCTGCCGGCGCAGTGCGATGCCCACCCGGTGCTGGCGTTCCACCGAGCCCTGGATGATCGCCGCGAACACGGACTCCATGACCTCCTCGGAGACACCGCAGCTCTCGGCGTACTGGCGGGCGCGGGTGAGCACCCGGTCTTCCACGTCACGCACCACGATGGGACGGTCCTGCTCGGTCTTGACCCGGCCGATCTCGGCGGCGAGATCCATGCGGCGGCGCAGCAGCTCGAGAAGGGAGCGGTCGATCTCGACCAGTGAATCGCGCAGGGTGGACAGGGGATCGGCGGGTGGCGGCATGGGCAGAGGCTCCTTCCAAAGAGCCGTGGATTGTAGGAGAAGAGAGGAAGGGAGGGAAGCCGAGGAGCCCCCCCGGCTTCCCCGGGATGCCGCGCGGTGATCGCTCACAGCGGGTCAGAGGGGCACTTTCATCCGAAGCAAGCCCGGTGCCAGGGCGAAACAGGCGGCCATCAGGGAAATCCCGGAATCACCGCGCTCTCCGGAGGGCACCACCGTCCCGGGAAGTGGACGGCGGCGCGGTGTCGGCCCCTCCGCCTTCCCATGGCACCTACCTTGCTGCCCTGCCTTCCAGTCCTTTGCGAGGGGCGGCGGGGCGCATGGTAAGCTCCCGCCAACATTTTGGGTTTTGGAGGATCGCGCGGCCCGGGGTGCCCCGCCGGCCGCTTTCGTCAACTTCCTGGCCGAGAGAGCTCATGCCGATGGAAAAAACGTCCCCATCCACCGCCGAGGTCGCCGCCGATCGCTCGTTCTTCGGGCATCCGCGGGGGCTGTCCACCCTGTTTTTCACCGAATTCTGGGAGCGCTTCAGCTACTACGGCATGCGCGCCATCCTCACGCTCTTCATGGTGGCCACGGTCGCCGAAAACGGCATGGGATTCAGTGTGGAGCGGGCAGGAGCCGTCTATGGCCTGTTCACCGCCGGCGTGTACCTGCTGGCCCTGCCGGGCGGCTGGCTGGCCGACCAGCTCCTAGGGCAACGCCGCGCCGTCTTCATCGGTGGCCTCTTCATCGCCGCCGGCAACCTGCTCCTGTACCTGCCGTCGGTGAACACGTTCTATCTCGGTCTGATCGGGATCGTCATCGGCACCGGCCTGCTCAAGCCCAACGTCAGCACCATGGTCGGCGAGCTCTACCCGGGGACCTCGGCGGAGCAGGGGGCGCGGCGCGATGCCGGGTTCTCCATCTTCTACATGGGGATCAACCTGGGGGCGTTCGTGGCGCCGCTGGTCTGCGGCTACCTCGGCCAGCGGGTCAACTATCGCTATGGCTTCCTCGCCGCCGGCATCGGCATGCTCTGCGGGCTCGTGCAGTACAAGCTCGGGGCGCGCAACCTGGGGGAGGCGGGGCTTCAACCCCATGCGGCGCATGATCCCGTGGCCCGGAAGCGGACGCTGCGCTTCCTGCTGGCGGGGATCGGCGGTCTCCTCCTCGCCGGCTTCCTGATGGTCTCCGTGTTCCACTTCACCGTGGAGCAGATCGCGGGGGCGATGGGGGTGACCATCGTCGGGTTGGCGATCCTCTATCTCGTCCTGCAACTGGTTTCCAAGGATCTCGACGCCATGGAGAAGAAGCGGATGACGGTCATCTTCGTCCTCTTCGTCTTCTCGGCCATCTTCTGGGCCGGGTTCGAGCAGGCGGGCTCCTCGCTCACCCTGTTCGCCGAGAAGCTCACCCGGCTGAGCGTCTTCGGCTGGGACATGCCGGCGAGCTGGCTGCAGTCGGTCAACCCGATCCTCATCATCTCGCTCGCGCCGTTCTTCGCCTGGCTTTGGGTGGCGCTCAGCAAGAAGCACCTGGAACCGTCGTCCCCGGCCAAGTTCTCACTCGGCCTGATCCTGGTGGGCCTGGGCTTCGGCGTGATGGTCTGGGCGTCGGTCCTCACGGTCAACCAGACCGTGCAGGTCAGCATGCTCTGGCTGAACCTCACCTACCTCCTGCACACCTGCGGTGAGCTGTGCCTCTCGCCCGTCGGGCTCTCGACGGTGACCAAGCTCGCGCCGCAGCGCAAGGTCGGCCAGATGATGGGCATCTGGTTCATGTCGATCTCGCTCGGCAACCTGATGGCGGGTCTGGTCGCCGGCCAGTTCGCCAAGCTGCCGTTGCCGCAGCTCTTCGGCGCCGTGATGGCGACGACGATCGGCGCGGGGCTCGTCCTGATGCTTCTGATCAAGCCGATCCGCCGGTTGATGGGCGGCGTGCACTGACGCCGGACGCCGGCCCTCCTCTCTCGGACGCACACCCACCCGTCCGGGAGGAGGGCCGGTTGAGACACCGAAAGGAAAGGGGGAGTGCTGAAGCGAGGGAGAGGCGGGGAGGGGAGACGCCGGAGGGCCTCAGCCCTTGGCGGCCGCTCCCTCCTCGGGGGTCCACTTGCGCACCGGCGCCTTGACGATCTTGTCACTGCGCAGGCAGCGGGTGCAGACGCGGACGTGCTTCACGTTGCCGTCGATGAGCGCGCGCACGCTCTGCAGGTTGGGCTCCCAGGTGCGCGACGTCACGTTGTGCGCGTGGCTGACATTGCGGCCGAAGACCGTCCCTTTGCCGCAGATTTCGCATTGCTTGGCCATGATGGTCGTTCTCCTTGCTGACAGGCTCAACGGAGCCGGTCACCCCAGGGGGCAGGGAAAGATACCAGAAACCCGGCGCGGGAGCAAACCGGGAAGAGGAGCCCCGGCTGCCGCCCGCACGGACACCGGCATTTCCGTTATGCTTCCGCGCCGATGCCCAGGCGAACCGACATCCACTCCATCCTGGTTCTCGGGTCCGGGCCGATCGTCATCGGCCAGGCCTGTGAGTTCGATTACTCCGGCACCCAGGCGTGCCGGGCCTTGAAGCGCGCGGGCTACCGCGTGATCCTGGTCAACTCCAATCCGGCGACGAT
>DIHE01000150.1:98117-123602 GCA_002420005.1 Holophagales bacterium UBA5704
AATCCGGCGACGATCATGACCGATCCGGAGCTGGCGGACGCCACCTACGTGGAGCCGCTGGTGCCCGAGGTGGTGGAGAAGATCGTCGAGGCGGAACGGCCGGACGCCCTCCTGCCCACGGTGGGCGGCCAGACCGGGATCAACCTGGCGATCGCCCTCTCCGAGCGCGGCGTGCTCGACCGCTGCGGCGTCGAGGTGCTGGGAGCCGACATCGCGGCGCTGCGCCTCGGCGAAGACCGGCTCCTCTTCAAGAGGGCGATGGAGGAGATCGGCCTCAAGGTCCCGCAGAGCGGCTATGCCGGCTCGCTGGAGGAGGCCCGCTCCATCGTCGCCGAGATCGGCTATCCGGTGATCATCCGTCCCAGCTTCACCCTCGGCGGTGAAGGCGGCGGCGTCGCCTACAACCGCGAGGAGCTCGAAGAGGTGGTCGCCGGCGCCATCCAGGCGAGCCCGGCCGGCCGCGTCCTCCTGGAGCAGTCGGTGCTCGGCTGGAAGGAGTTCGAGCTGGAGGTGATGCGCGACGTGGCGGACAACGCCATCGTCGTCTGCTCGGTCGAGAACGTCGACGCGATGGGGGTGCACACCGGCGACTCGATCACCGTGGCACCGCAGCAGACCCTCTCGGATCGCGAGTACCAGGCGATGCGCGACGAGGCCTTCCAGGTCATCCGCCGCGTCGGCGTCGCCACCGGCGGCTCGAACATCCAGTTCGCGGTCGATCCGCAGACCGGCGCGCGGGTGGTCATCGAGATGAACCCGCGGGTGTCGCGCAGCTCGGCGCTCGCCTCCAAGGCGACCGGCTTCCCGATCGCCAAGATCGCCGCCCTCCTCGCCGTCGGCTACACCTTGGACGAGATCCCCAACGACATCACCGGCAAGACCTTCGCCGCCTTCGAGCCGACGCTCGACTACACGGTGGTCAAGATCCCGCGCTGGGCGTTCGAGAAGTTCCCCGAGGCGGAGCCGACGCTCGGCACCTCCATGAAGTCGGTCGGCGAGGTGATGGCCATGGGCTCCACTTTCAAGGAAGCCCTGATGAAGGGCCTGGCCGCCCTGGAGCTGGACAGCGCCGGCGCGCGCGAGCAGCGGGTCTCCGATCCGGTGCAGCTCCGTGGCCGTCTGGCGGTGCCGAACTGGGAGCGCATCTTCGCCGTCTTCGCGGCGCTGCGCCAGGGGTGGACCGTCGAGGAGCTGTACGGCGTCTCCCACATCGATCCCTGGTTCCTGCGCGAGATGCTGGAGATCGTGGAGCTGGAGGCCGAGCTCGCCTGCTGGGATGTGGCCTCGGTGCCGCCGGCCCTGCTGCGGCGCGCCAAGTCCTTCGGCCTGACCAACGCGCGGATCGCGGTGCTCCTGCATGGCCCCGAGAAGGCGGTGGCGGCGGCGGTGGAGAAGGGGGACGGGTCCGGATTCCGCCGCGTCTACAAGCGGGTCGACACCTGCGCCGCCGAGTTCCCGGCCTTGACGCCCTACCTCTATTCGACCTGGGGCACCGAGGACGAGACCGAGCCGGACGAGCGGCCGAAGGTGGTCATCCTGGGCGCCGGGCCGAACCGCATCGGCCAGGGGATCGAGTTCGACTATTGCTGCGTCCACGCCGCCTACTCCCTGCGCGAGGCGGGGTTCGAAGCGGTGATGATCAACTGCAATCCGGAGACCGTGTCGACCGACTACGACACCTCGGATCGCCTGTACTTCGAGCCGCTGACCCTGGAGCACGTGCTGGCGGTGCTGGACCGGGAGAAGCCGCAAGGGGTGATCGTGCAGCTCGGCGGGCAGACCCCGCTCAAGCTGGCGCGCGGTCTCGCCGCGGCCGGCATTCCGATCTGGGGCACCTCGCCCGATGCGATCGACCTGGCCGAGGACCGCAAGCGCTTCGGCGCCCTCCTCGCCGAAGAGGGGATCCTGCAGCCGGAGAACGGCACCGCCACCTCGACGGCGGAGGCGCTGGAGGTGGCGCGGCGGATCGGCTTCCCCGTGGTGGTGCGGCCGAGCTACGTGCTCGGCGGGCGCGCCATGGCCGTGGTGTATGACGAGGACACGCTGATCCGCTACATGCGCGAGGCGGCGGACGTCTCACCGGGGCACCCGATCCTGATCGACCGTTTCCTGGAGGACGCCTTCGAGCTGGACGTGGACCTGCTCGCCGACGGCAAGCAGGCGGTGATCGCCGGCCTCTTGCAGCACATCGAAGAGGCGGGCATCCACTCGGGCGACTCGGTGGCCGTCCTCCCGCCGTACCGGGTGACCCGGGCGGACCAGGACGTGATGCGCGACATCGCCTGCCGGCTGGCGCTGCGCCTCGGCGTGGTGGGGCTGATGAACGTGCAGTTTGCGCTGAAGGACGGTCGGATCTACGTCCTGGAGGTCAACCCGCGGGCGTCGCGGACGGTGCCGTTCATCGCCAAAGCGGTGGGCGTGCCGCTGGTCAAGCTCGCGGTGCAGGTGATGGCCGGCAAGAGCCTGGAAGAGCTGGGCTTCACCGCCGAGCCGGAGGTGCCGGGCGTGTTCGTGAAGGCGCCGGTCTTCCCCTTCCGCCGCTTCCCGGGGACCGATCCGGTGCTGGGGCCGGAGATGAAATCGACCGGCGAGGTGATGGGGGTGAGCACCACCTTCGGCCACGCCTTCGCCAAGGCCTGGCTGGGAGCCGGCCACAAGCTGCCGCTCCAGGGCACCGCCTTCCTCTCGGTGCACGACCGCGACAAACCGCCGCTCCTCCCCATCGCCCGCCGCTTGGCCGAGCTCGGCTTCGAGCTCACCGCCACCGCGGGCACCGCGTCCTTTCTGGAAGAGAACGGCCTGACCGTGCGGACGTTGCTCAAAGTCCACGAAGCCCGGCCGCACGTGGTGGACCACCTGATCAACGGCGACATCGACCTGGTGATCAACACCCCCCTGGGCCGCGCCTCCCACGAAGACGACGGCGCCATCCGCCGCGCCGCCTTGAAGTACGACATCCCGTGCATCACCACCCTCTCCGGAGCCACCGCCGCGGCGGAAGGCATCGCCGCGCTCCAGAAGGATGGGCTGACGGTGCGGCCGTTGCAGGAGATTCACCGGGGGGTGGGGGCGGGGGGCCGGAGGGTAGAGTAGTGTCAGGCAAGCTTCCCGATGAGCTTTACGTTCGGTTGAAAAATCGAAGCCGGCATCCGGGCTGCCGACGAGGGGCGGGTGCTCACCCATGAGCAGGTGAAGCAGCGATTCCTCTCTACATGAAGATCGTCTGGACGGCCTTCCACGACAAGGTGCAGGAGGGGCATCAGGTTGCCGTCATGCGGCCCAGTTTTCCGTCCGGAGGTCGGGAACCCGCTCGAATTCTCTCAGGTTGTTGGTGACCAGGATCAGGTCCCGGGAGAGCGCCTGCGCGGCGATCAGGCTGTCGAGGTCGCCGATCGGCCGGCCGAGACGATCCAGGTGAGCCCGGATGCGTCCCCCGGTCTGCGCATCGGTCTCCTCGAAAGGCAGGACGGCCATCGGCCGGAGGAAAAACTCCAGGCGGGCGAGGGTGGCCTCGCGCTGCTGACTCTTTTCCGCCCCATGCCGCAACTCGAGGACGGTGATGACGCTGAGAGCCACCGCCGCTCTGCCGACCGCCGCGAGACGTTGGAGGACCTCCGGAGGACGGTTCTTCAGCGCGTAGATGCAGATGTTGGTATCGAGGAGGTACTTCACGGTCAGAGGCTCTCGCGCCGTTGCCTCACCTGGGCGGGTCTCTCGAAGTCCGCGGGCATCCCCTCGAACGCCTTCCAGAAGTCCGCCGGCCACTCTTCTCGCCGCACGGGCTCCAACACCACCCGGTCCCCTTCCCGAGACACCTCGACCTCTTCCATGTCCTCAGGAAAGCGGAATTCCTTCGGCAGCCTCACCGCCTGACTGTTACCACTCCAGAAGACTTTGG
Organism: Holophagales bacterium UBA5704; assembly: GCA_002420005.1. GTDB lineage: Bacteria > Acidobacteriota > Thermoanaerobaculia > Multivoradales > UBA5704 > UBA5704. The sequence goes on from DIHE01000150.1 coordinate 102,016, forward strand.
CGACTCCCATGAGCACCCCCTGTCTCGGAGTATATCCGCGTATATACGTCCTGGCAAGCCTCTCCTGCTCGGCGCCGGAAATGGTTCCGGGCGCTTCTGGCTCTTCCACCGCGGGGTGGGTCAGCCCTCGTACTCTTCGAGCCAGACGCGCACGATGGTCGAATAGTCGGGAAAGGTGAGTTGGCGGTGACTGAGCTTCATGACCCGGCTCAGGCGCGGGAGGCTCTCCCGAAAGAGGCGGTATCTCTTGTAGATGTAGGCACCTCCCGGGATGGAGCTGCCTGCGGATTCGGTGGAGAGCCAGTCACGGATCCGGCTCACGAGCTGCTGGGGATTGTTCGCGTGGTGGACAAGGCCTTGCCCCTCGAGATCCGAGGCAGAACGGTGGTGACGCCGGAGGCTCCGGTCCAGGATGAGAATCCGCTTTTCTGCAAGATGCTTGATCCCCCAACGGCTGCAGCCAAGATCGAGGCCGAGCTCGAGGGGCATGTTGAACCGCGGAAGCTTGCCCGGGCCGAGCTCGGTTCGCGAGATGTCATGGATCCCGAACCGGCACTCGGAAAGAATGTCCATGATCTTGGCGAGCCTTGCCCGGCCGGCATTGCTGACCTCGAGGGCGCACCGGGGCTTGAATCCCGCGATCTGGATCGTAAAAACGGCTGCCTCGAAAAGCGGCTCGTAGTCCCGGTCAAAGGGGCAATTGAGGAAGACGTTGTGGCCGAAGCCCCTTGGGACTTTGGTCATCGGCAAGAGCTTGGCGGATGGAGAAGGTCCCAAGGGCCTACTTTCGGGACTTCTGTTCGCGGGTCGCTGGAATGCGAAGAGCCCGAACCATCTCCCTCACCTCCATCCGGAGGATCGCCTCATCAAGGGAGCTCTTGATCTCCGAAGGGTAGAAAATTTGTCCTGCCTTGCCGTGAACGAGCAGGTCCGTACCCGTCTCAGCGGCAATCTGCTGGGCCGCATCGATCGCGTCCTGTTTCGTCTCGAAGACGGTGGCGCGCCGGCTGCCCTCACCCTTGACAGCCCACTGGCCCCCATGGGCGACGACATGCTGAGTTCTGGCGCTCATCTGCTCATCTTTCTCCAGGCTGGCGGGCCTCGGACGGCTCCGACCGTTTCCAGTATACGCGATTCGGGTTCCTGCGGGCTACTTCGCGAGCTGCTGCCACGCCAGGATCGCCGTCACCAGAAGCCCGATGACGATGACGGCCCTGCGCGCCTTGTCCTGGCCGATGCGCTTGGAGAACCGCGCTCCGGCATAGCCGCCGAGGGCGGCGCCCGCGGCGAGCACCAGCGCCTCGGGCCAGGAGACCGCCCCCTGCATCACGAAGTAGCCGGCGGCCACCACGTTGATGCACAGGTTGAAGAAGTTCTTGAGCCCGTTCATCGCGTGGATGTCGGTCAGTCCCAGGAACCCCAGCAGGGCGAGCATCAAGATGCCGATGCCGGCCCCGAAGTATCCGCCGTAGATCGCCACGCCGAGCTGGAGCCCCCAGGCGAGCGCCCAGTGGCCGGAGGAAAGCTGCCCCGGCTGCGGCGGTGCATCGCCGCTCGTGGGGAGGAAGCGGCGGGCGAGGGCGCCGCGGACCATGAAGAGGACGGTGGCGAAGAGGACCAGGACGGGCGCGAGGCCTGCGAAGACCTTCTCCGGTGTGCGCAGGAGGAGGATCGAGCCGGTGATGCCGCCGATCAGGCTGGGGAGGAAGAGGGTCTTGAGCCACTTCCGGTGGGTGGAGACCTCGCGGCGGTAGCCGAACATGCTGGTCACCGCGGCGGGGAGGAGCGCCACCGTCGAGGTGGCATTGGCCATGATCGCCGGCATGCCGAGAAAGACCAGGGTGGGGAAGGTGAGGATCGTCCCGCCGCCGGCCATGGCATTCATTGCGCCCGCGCCGAGCGCCGCGGCGGCCAAGGCGAGATTCTGGAGCGGGGTCATCGGGCGGCAGATTATCGCATGCGGGCTCCGCTTCGATACGATAGCGGGTGCAAGGAGGAACATCATGTCCGACACCCGGATCGAAAAAGACAGTCTCGGCGAGATCGAGGTTCCCGCCGGGGCGTATTACGGCGCCCAGACGGAGCGGGCGCATCGCAATTTCCCGGTCTCCGGCATCCGCCTGCCGCAGCGCTTTCTCGCTGCTGTGGCAATGGTCAAGGGCGAGGCGGCGGCGGTCAATGAGGAGCTCGGCATCGTGCCGGGCGAGGCCGCGCGCGCCATCCGCCAGGCCGCCGACGAGGTCGTCTCCGGCGGGCACGCCGACCAGTTCCCGCTCGACATCTTCCAGACCGGCTCGGCGACCTCGACCAACATGAACGCCAACGAGGTCCTGTCGAACCGCGCCATCGAGATCCTCGGCGGCGTGATCGGCAGCAAGAAGCCGGTCCATCCCAACGACCACGTCAACGCCGGGCAGTCGAGCAACGACGTGATCCCCACGGCGATCCATGTCTCGGCCTATCTGGCGATCGTCGAGCAGCTCGAGCCGGCGCTCACCCGGCTCGCCGACGGGTTGCAGCGCAAGGCCGAGGAGTTCGACAAGGTGGTCAAGATCGGCCGCACCCACCTGCAGGACGCCGTTCCGGTGCGCCTGGGGCAGGAGTTCTCGGGCTATGCCCAACAGGCCCGCTATGCCCTCGACCGCCTGGCCGCCGCCAAGCCGCGCCTCGCCGAGCTGCCGTTGGGCGGCACCGCGGTGGGCACCGGTCTGAATGCGCCGCCGGAATTCGCGCCGCGGGTCATCGCCCGCCTCGCCGAGCGTACCGGCTGCCCGTTCGTGCAGGCGCCGAACCGGTTCGAGGCGATGGGCGGCAAGGACGCCGCGGTGGAGACGTCGGGGGCGCTGCGCACCATCGCCGTGTCGCTCACCAAGATCGCCAACGACATCCGCTGGCTCGCCTCGGGTCCGCGCTGCGGCATCGGCGAGATCTCGATCCCCAGCCTCCAGCCCGGAAGCTCGATCATGCCCGGCAAGGTCAACCCGGTCATCCCGGAGTCGGTGCTCATGGTCGCGGCGCAGGTGGTGGGCAATGACACGACGGTCGCCCTGGCCGGCATGTCCGGGGTGTTCGAGCTCAACGTGATGATGCCGCTCATCGCCCACAACCTGTTGCAGTCGATCGAGATCCTCGGCAATGCCTCGCGCCTCCTGGCCGAGAAGTGCGTCGAGGGGATCGAGGCGAACCGCGACCGCTGCGAGGAGCTGGTCGAGAAGTCGCTCGCCATGGTCACCTCGCTGGTGCCGAAGATCGGCTACGACGCCGCGGCGGAGATCGCCAAGGAGTCGGTGAAGACGGGAAAGACGGTGCGCGAGCTGTGCCGCGAGAAGCAGGTCCTGCCCGAGGACGAGCTGCGCGAGGCGCTCGATCCCTGGGGGCAGACCGAGGGCGGCATCCACGCCGGCGGCGGGGGCGGCGGTTAGTCCGTCGGCGCGGCCAGCGAATTCCAGAGGTGGAGCGTGGCGTACCCGCGCCAGGGGCGCCAGCGCTCGCCGAGGGCGGTGATCTCGGAAGGGGTGATGCCCTCGCCCTGCGGGGTGAGCCGCCGCAGGGCCTTGATCACGCCGAGATCCGCGGCGGGGAAGGCGTCGCGGTCGCCGAGGGTGCGCAGGCGGACGTAGGACGCGGTCCAGGGACCGATCCCGGGGAGCGCGACGAGCGTCTCGTGCGAGGCCTCGGCGGTGCCGCGGCGCAGCCGGTCCCAGTCGATCCGGCCGTCCAGCACCGCCGCCGCCACGCCGCGCAGGGTCGCCACCTTGGCCCGCGTCTGCCCGGTGGCGCCGATCGCCTCCGGGGTGGCGGAGGCCAGGGCGAGCGGGGTGGGAAAGGCGAGGAAGGCCTCGCCGTCCAGCTCCGGGGCCGGCTCGCCGAGCAGCCGGACGAGCCGGTCGAGCAGGGTGGCGGCCCCCGCCACGCTCACCTGCTGGCCGATGACGGCGCGGACGATCCCTTCGAACGGATCGAGGAGCTGTGGCAGGCGGATGCTGGGCCGGCGCGGCACGATGCGCGACAACACCGGGTCCGCCGCCGCCAAGGCGTGGAACGCTCCGAGGTCGGCCTCCAGATCGAACATCCGGTGGACCAGCCGGCGGACTTCGGCGGCTGGAAGCGCCGGCGCCGTGCGGACCTCCAGGGCGCCGGGGCCTCCCTGGCGATCCGGCAACGGGCGGAGCGCGAGCGTCACCTGCCGGTCGCCGAGCCGCAGGCTCCGCCGGTAGCCACCGTCGCCCACCCTTTCGAGGGAGGGGACGGTGCGGGCCGCCAGGAACCCGAGGGTCCAGGCGAGGTCGAAGCCCGGCGGCAGGGGGATCTTCACGCCGTTCCGCTCCGCCGCGCCCGCTCTCCGGCGAGCAGGCGGCTCTTCCGCTCGGTGCCCCACCGGTAGCCGCCGGAGTCGCCGTCACCGCGGACGACGCGGTGGCAGGGGATGACCAGAGCCACCGGATTGGCGGCGCAGGCACCGGCCACGGCGCGGGCGGCCTGCGGCTGCCCGAGGGCCGCGGCGACCTCGCCGTACGTCCGCGTGGTGCCCGACGGGATCTCTTGCAGCGCCTTCCAGACCCGTTCCTGAAACGCCGTCGCCTGCACGTCCAGAGGGAGCGCGAGGTGCGGGGAGGTGCCTTCCAGATAACCGAGGACCGCCTCGATCCGGGAGGAGAGATCCGCCGCGCCGGCTTCGGCGGGCTCCAGCGCCGCCCGCGGATACTCCCGGGCGAGGCCGGCCACCAGCCCCTCGTCGGAGTCGCCGAGCGTCACCGCGCACACTCCGCGATCGGTGACCGCCACCAGAAGCCGGCCGAGGGGGCATTCGGTGGTGGCGAAGCGGATGCGCATCCCCGCACCGCCGCGCCGGTAGGTGGCGGGCGTCATGCCGAGCCGCGCATCCGACCGCTCATAGACCCGGCTCCCGGAGCCGAACCCGGCCTCGTAGGTGGCCGCGGCCACGTCGTCCCCCTGCTGCAGGCGGTCCTTGAGGCGTTCCATGCGCCGGGCGCGCAGCATCTCCTTCGGGCTGACGCCGGTCACCCGCTTGAACGTCCGTTGCAGGTGCCAGGGGCTCACCCCGATCGCCGCGCCGAGCGCTTCGAGGGTCACTGCCTCGTCGAGGTGGGCGTCGAGGTACGCGCAAGCGCGCTCGACCAGGTGGGCGTCCGGAGCCGCCTTCTCCTGGGGACGGCAGCGCCGGCAGGCCCGGAATCCGGCCCGCTCGGCGTCCTCCGGCAAGGCGAAGAACCGCACGTTCGCGCGGCGCGGGCGGCGCGACGGGCAGGACGGCCGGCAATACACCCCGGTCGTGGCCACCGCGTACACGAACTGGCCATCCCGGCGGGCATCCCGCTCCAGCACCGCATCCCAGGCAGAGGTCTCGTCCATCATCGTTCGTCCGGCAAGAAGCATAGCGCTCATCGTGTCTCCCTTCCTGTCATGGCAGGAAGGTACCGGAACACCGGAGGGCGAGCCATCCGGTTCTTGCGGTCGAAGCGCCGGAGCGCGCTATCATCGGGCCGGATGGCTTGTCGTGCGCCTTGGAGCGGCGCGGGAGGACGAACATGTTCAGCGAGTTCCGGAAATTCATCGAGCGGGGGAATGTGGTCGACCTGGCGGTCGGCGTCATCGTCGGCGGCGCTTTCGGCAAGATCGTCGACTCGTTCGTCAAGGACATCCTGATGCCCCCGATCGGCCTGGCCACCGGAGGCGTCGACTTCTCGAGTCTCTACGTCAATCTCTCGGACAAAACCTATCCCACCCTGGCCGCCGCGGTGGAGGCGGGGGCTCCGACGATCAACTACGGCCTCTTCCTCAACCACGTGCTGTCCTTCCTGATCGTGGCCTTCGCGGTGTTTCTGTTCGTCCGGGCGGTCAATCGGCTCCAGGATCTGAAGGCTGCGGCCCCGGCGCCGGCTCCGACGCCGACAGAGAAGGACTGCCCCTACTGCAAGCTCTCCGTTCCCCTCGCCGCGACCCGCTGCGGGCATTGCACCTCCACGTTGCCCTGAGGAGCTCCGATCTCAGCCGGTCTTCCCGGGAAGGTACGGGGAGGCGAGGAACGCATCCCATCCCCTGCGCCAGGCGGCCCAGGTGTGCCCGCCGCGTACCGGGAAGACGTGATCGTCCGGCAACAGGTCGGCCAGGAGACCGTTGGCGCGGGCGAAGCGGTCGCTCCGGCCATAGGTGAGAAAGAGCGGCGGATGCTCGGCGTCCGGGTGGCGATAGCCCTTGAGCCAGGCCCAGAAGGCCGGGAGGTCCTTCTCCCGGGGGATCTCGTGCGGAGCCCATGCGGCGGCGCCTCCGGCGGCGGCGATTTCGTCGATCAGCGACCGTGAACCGAGATAGGGGGCGAGAGCGACGATACCGGCGATGTCTCCCGTGTGGTCCTTGGTGTAGAGGAGGGAACCGAAGCCCCCGAGGGAGATCCCCACCAGCCAGATCTCCTGGAAGCCCCGCACCTTGGCGGGTGCGACCACGTCCTCTTGAAGACGTCGTCCGACGGAGCGGTCGATGAAGTAGCCGAGGTGGGCATCCGCCCCCATCAGGGCGCATCCCGAGCCGGCGCGGCGCAGTGCCTCCGGGAAGCCGTTGCGGACGAAATGCTCCGGCGTATCGCCTCGCCCGGCGAGGAAGACCACCAAACAACGGGTGCCCGGTGTCCCGGGAGAGATCTCGAGCGTCCGCATCGGTACGGTTGCGGGGTCCGGCCGGAGGAAGCATCCGGTCGCGCAGAGGGCCAGCAGGGGGAGGAGTTGTCTTTTCATAAGGGCAAATAAAAAGGGCGCCCGACTGGCGGGCGCCCTTGAACAGGTACTTCGAGTTGAGAGCTTACTTGGCGGCGGCGTCGGTGCCCATCGGCTCCGTCGTGGCCGTGTCGGTGCCCATCGGCTCCGTCGTGGCCGTGTCGGTGCCCATCGGCTCCGCCGGAGCGGGCTCCACCGGCGCGGCGGTGGTGGTCTCCTCGACCTCGGCCTCTTCCTTGGCGCAGCCAATCATCGGAACCGTCAAAGCAACCAACAGGCACAGAAGCGACAGGTGAACGAACAGCTTTTTCATTTTCTTTTTTCTCCCTTGTTAAAAGGAACTAGATGAAGAGACCTCAGGACGACCGTTACGGCCGGCCGCCCACCTTGATCGACAGGATTCCCCGCCTGACATGACCGTCCATCTCACTCCTCAGCCTCTCGGCCGTCTTGCGGGCTTCCTCCTTGGCCACCTGGGCCCTGGAGAGCGGAGACACCGTCGTTGGTGTCAACCGGGTCCGTCCGCGGCAGTTCGTGCCATCGCCTCCTGAAAACAAGCTCAGCGAGTCGCCGGACGGAGGGGGAGTATACAACCTGCCGTTCGGCTCCTCAAGGGGGTGTCCGTTTTTGTTTTCATGGTTCCCGGGTCCGCGGACGACTACACGTCCCGGTAGCTGTTCAGTCGATTGTAGAGGGTTTTGAGGCTGACGCCAAGTATGTCGGCCGCTTTTCGCTTGTTTCCGCTGTAGGCGTCGAGGGTGGCGAGGATCAGCCGGCGCTCGACTTCCTCGATGGAGGAGCCGACCTGGAAGGTCAGGCTGCGCTGGAACCCTCCCTCGCCACCCACCTCACGAGGGAGGGCGCGGGGAGAGATGTCCTGGTCTGCCATGATGAAAGCGCGGTGGACGACGTTTTTGAGCTCGCGCACGTTGCCGGGCCAGGTGTGGGAGCCGAGCCGCTCCCGCGACTCGTCGCTGAGCTTCTTGGCCGAGCCCTGGCGCTCGTTGAGCTGTTCGAGGAAGTGGTTGGCGAGGAGCAGGACGTCGTCGCCGCGCTCGCGCAGCGGGGGCATGTGGAGGGGGAAGACCTGCAACCGGTAGAGGAGATCCTCGCGCAGCTTGCCGTCGTGGACCGCTTTCCGGGGGTCGCGGTTGGTGGCGGCGATGACCCGCACGTCCACTTCGACCGCCTGGTCGCCGCCGAGGCGGATGAGCTGTCCGGACTCCAGGACGCGCAGGAGCTTCACCTGGAGCTCGACCGGCATCTCGGTGATTTCGTCGAGGAAGAGGGTGCCGGTGTGGGCGCGCTCGAAGTAGCCCTTGTGGCGGCGGGCGGCGCCGGTGAAGCTGCCCCGTTCATGGCCGAACAGCTCGCTCTCGATGAGCGTCGGCGAGATGGCGCCGCAGTTGAGCGGAAGGAAGGGCGACTTGGCCCGTTGGCTCAGCAGGTGGAGCGTCTGGGCGGCGAGGTCCTTGCCTGTGCCGCTCTCGCCGATCAGGAAGACCGAGGCGTCGGTCGGCGCCACCCGGAGGAGCATCTCGTAGACCGCCTGCATGGCTCCGGAGGCGCCGAGCAGAAGGCCGAGGCGATCCGTCCGGCCGCTCTCCTCCGGCACCGCGGTGTCCGGTGGGTGCGCCGGTGGGTGCGGAGAGGGGGCGGCCTGCAAGCTCGCCACCTGGGCGAGGATGCTCTTCAGGCGTCCGATGTCGAGCGGCTTGGTCAGGTAGTCGCTGGCGCCGAGGCGGAGAGCCTGGACGGCGCTCTCCACGTCGGCATGCCCGGTCATCAGCACCACCTCGGTGACGTTGCCGAGCTCCAGCTCCTTGAGCAGGTCGATGCCGCTGCCATCCGGCAGGTAGAGATCCACCAGCGCGACGTCGGGAACCCGGTGGGTCACCTGGGCGCGGGCGTCTCGCAGTGTGCAGGCGGTCTGGGTCGTGAACCCTTGTCCCTCGATCAGCTCGGCGAGCGCCGCCAGGAAGTTGGGATCGTCGTCGACCGCCAGTGCATGAGGCATCGCGTTCCTCCTCCATCCAGTGAGCCGGCGTCAGACGCTTCATTCTATGCCAATCTATGCCAAGGACCCCGCTCTCCCCCCTATCAGGGGAGCACGGGCCGGGCGCTCTAATGCGGAGCGGGAGCCTGGCGGGCCGTTGGAGGGAGGGCAGAAGGCCGGTTCGAGCGGGGGGCTCAGGCCAGCCAGCGCTCTTCGCGATACATGAAGACCAGGTTGTCCTCTTCGAAGCGGTCGAAGAACTCTTCCCAGGAGATGACTTCCAGGCTTTCTTCATCTTCCCCGGGGAAGCTCGGGAAATCGAGCCGGATCTCGCCGGGCTGGCTCCCGGCGACCTTGGCGGGCTTTCCGCCTCTCTCTTCCGCCCATCTGCGGATCACGTCGTGATCCGTGGTGTTCTTGTTCTCCGCCACGAGGTCCCCCTTTCAGAGAGCGATCACCGTTTACGCCACCAGCCGGGGTGCAGCCACCAACCACACAACCTCCGAAGGCCACAACACGAAAGAGGGGCGCAGTTGTTCCGGCGAGGAGCGCTCGCCCGGCGCTATCCTTCCCCGGTGACCACCATCCCTCACCTGCGCATCCATTCTCTGAACGACGCCCCGATCCGCCCCGGGGGTGACCATGTCCTTTATTGGATGGTCGCGTTCCGGCGGCTGGGCTGGAACTACGCTCTGGAGCGGGCGGCCGAGGCGGCCCGCGAGCTGGGCAAGCCCCTCGTGGTGCTCGAGCCGCTGCGCGCCGGGTACCGCTGGGCGAGCGACCGCTTCCACCGCTTCGTGCTCGACGGCATGGCGGAGCACGCCCGCCGCCTCGCGGCGACGAACGTCCTCTATCACCCCTACGTGGAGCCCCGGCCGGGCGAGGGGCGGGGCCTGCTCGAAGCTCTCGCCGCCCGGGCGTGCCTGGTGGTGACGGATGACTTCCCGGGCTTCTTCCTGCCGCACATGCTGCGGGCTGCCGGCGAGAAGGTGAACGTCCGGCTGGAGGCGGTGGACTCGAACGGCCTGTTCCCCCTGCGGGCGGCCGAGCGGGCGTTCGTCACCGCGTTCGACTTCCGCCGCACCCTCCAGAAGGTCCTGCCGGAGCACCTGGGGGACATGCCGGCCGCGGACCCGCTCGCCGCCCCCCTGCCGGCGCGCCTTCCCGCGCTGCCCGAGGAGATCCTGCGCCGCTGGCCGGCGGCCGGGGAGGATCTCCTCGCCGGCAAGGCGGGATCGCTCGCGGCGCTTCCGATCGACCACGCGGTGGCGCCGGTGCCGGGAGTGCGCGGCGGCGACGCGGCCGGTGCGGCGCTGCTCGCGCGTTTTGTCAAGGACCGCCTGAAGGGCTATGGCGAGGGCCGCAACCAGCCGGAGGAAGAGGTGACCAGCGGCCTGTCGCCCTATCTCCACTTCGGCTTCGTGGGAGCCCATCAGCTTTTCGCCGCGGTCGCCGGGCACGAAGGGTGGTCGTCGCAGCGCCTCGGGTCGGGAAGCCGCGGAGCGAAAGAGGGATGGTGGGGGATGAGCGCGGCGGCGGAGAAGTTCCTCGACGAGGCGATCACCTGGCGCGAGGTCGGATTCAATCTGGCCTCCCGGCGCGAGGACTCCGATCGATGGGAGTCCCTCCCCGACTGGGCGCGCCGCACGCTCGACGCGCACGCCGCGGACCCGCGCCCCGCGCTCTACGATCTCGCCGGCTTCGAAGAGGCCCGCACCCACGACGAGCTGTGGAACGCCGCGCAGCGCCAGCTCGTCCGCGAAGGGCGCATCCACAACTACCTCCGCATGCTCTGGGGGAAGAAGATCCTCCACTGGACGGCGAGCCCGCGCGAGGCGCTGGACGTGATGATCGAGCTGAACAACAAATACGCCCTGGACGGCCGCGATCCCAATTCCACCACCGGCATCTTTTGGTGCCTGGGCCGCTACGACCGCCCCTGGGCGCCGGAGAGGCCGGTCTTCGGGACGATCCGCTACATGAGCACGGAGAGCACGCGGCGCAAGCTGAAAGTGAACGGGTACCTGGCGCGGTATGGGGCGGTGCCGGGTCTTTTCGGGTAGTTCGCGAGGTCAGTACCCAATGAGTAGCACCCCCGCCAGAGGTAGCTTGAGTCGTTGGCTCGCGTAGAGGGTGTCGAAGAAGCGGGTAGCCTTCTCGAAGTCGTTCGTCCCCCGGTAGTCGTTCCGGAGGGCTACGGCGAACTCGGTCACGCCATTCATCATGCACGCCTGGAAGAGGTCCTTCAGGAACTGGTTGTTCACGACGCCCCGGCCGGCTTCAACTTCCAGGACGAACCCGGCATCCTCGTGGTAGGCGTCCACCTCGAACGACTTCTCGTACTGGCCGTCGAGGCCGAAGAGAACAGGGACCTGGATTTTCTGGTCTGAAGCCTTTCCGGTTTCAACCCGGAAGCCAAGATCCACCAAGCGCGGGGCGACTCGGGCCAGAACGCCGTTGCTCGGCAGGTTGTGGTGCTCGGAGTCGATCTCGGCCGCGACGGCCCGGAAGGCCTGTACCACAGCGTGGACCAGCGGTGGCGCTTTCCGGGACCTGGGGTAGTAGTGCCAGTGGGTCAAGGGAGTCTCGGTGAGATTGAATGAGGGCGGAAACATTCTACAGAGGTAGGCTGGTGGACCACAAGCGGCACGGCGCAGATGCGCAAATGGCGCGACACGGCACATGCCGCTGGGCACGGCAGAGCCTTCTGCGGCGGAGCCGCGAAGTCGATCAGCTTCCGCCACACCGCAAGGACCCGAGTGTGGAGCTTCGTGTCCCAGTCTTCTCCGGAAGCGCACTGGGCGAGATAGACCGGAAAGCCGCAACGGCCGTCGGCGAAGGAGCGGTAGAAGATGATGTCGAGGCCGGCATCGTTCTCCAACGGTGAGACGTTCGTTTCCCAGTTGGCGCACTCGGGCTCGCCGACCCGTCGCGCGACATTGCAGCAATGGAGTAAGCACACAGAATGCGTAGCCCGGGGCCTCCTCCCACGTGTGGTTCTGCTTGATCGCGCGCGCCTCGACATCAAACGGGGCTGCGCTACCCAGGAGCCGCGGCGCGGACCCCTCACGCCGCGGCCTGGGCAAGCGCCGGAGGGTGGCGGCGACATGCGCCACGGCGCGGGCGACCTGCGCCTCGGCGCAGAGAACCTGGATTCCGGCGCGGTTGGCACCTGCCGCGGCGTAGATGAAAGCTTCAGCTCTTCGGCGGCTTGCGCCGCGGCGCGTGGGAGCCACGCCGTGGCGAAGGAGGCCCGCGCCGCAGCGCGCCTCGCTACATCCAAGTTTCAGCCAAGGCTGGCTTCCGAAAGCCGCTCGTCCGCCTCTTGGCGGCTCAGTCGATTCCTTCGATCCGATCCTCGAACACGCGGACCAGTCTGCACCGGCGGCTCAGGTTGCAGGCATCATCCCAGCACTGGCTGATGACCCGATGGAAATCGCGCATCTTCAAGTTGCCAAATCGGATATGGATGACCCGGGGAGGCGGGATCGCCAGCAGGATTCTGTCGGCAAAGTCGGCATCCTTGGTGACGATCGTCGCTCCCTCCTTCCGGGCATAGCTCCAGACCTGGCTGTCCGTCCACTCGTCATTGATGTCCCGAATGTGGACGAAGTCCGGTCCTCTCCAGATGGAGAAGAAGTACGGAAGATTCACGTCGATGACGAACTTGGCCATTCAGGCGGTCATCTTGACGACGTAGCTGCGTCCCATCAGCCAGGCGGCGAAAGCGAGGCAGGCATCGATATCCTCGGTCTCAAGCGAGGGATATTGCCGGAGGATCTCTTCGCGGCTCTCGCCTGCGCTCAGGAACTCGAGGATGGTCTGTGCGGTGATCCTCTTGCGCCGCAGGGTCGGCTTGCCGTTGCAGATTTCCGGGTCGATGGTGATACGGGCGAGCAGGTTGTCGAGCTCCATGGGGCGGTTCCTCCGAGGGCAGGGCAAGCATAGCAGGATGGCCCGCGACCCGCTCGTACGTTTCTGCTCGGCGCTTCGTCCCGTTCCGAGGTAGATTTCCCCCATGCGACCCACCCGCGCCCTCCTGCTCCCCCTCGGCCTCGCCGTCTGCGCCTGTTCCTCCTATCGCTATCCGCCGGAGACCCTGCCGGGGCAGGTCGAGCGGATCGCCAAGCAGAGCCGCGGGGTGGTCTCGGTGGCGTATGAGAACCTGGGGACCGGGGCCAGCCTGGCGTTCCAGGACTCCGAGATCCTCCACGCCGCGAGCACCATGAAGGTGCCGGTGATGATGGCTCTCTTCGAGGCGGTGGACCGCGGGCAGATGCGTCTCGACGCACCGGTGCGGGTGGTCAACGACTTCGCGAGCATCGTCGACGGCTCGCGCTATGCGCTCGACCGGCAGTCGGATGGCGATCCGGAGCTCTATGCGGCGCTCGGCCAGACGCGGACGCTGGAAGAGCTGATCCGCCGCATGATCGTGCGCAGCTCCAACCTGGCGACCAACCTCTTGATCGACCAGATCGGCGCCTCCAACGTGACCGACCTGATGCGCCGCCTCGGGGCCTATGACGTCACCGTCCTGCGCGGCGTCGAGGACTCGAAGGCGTTCGACGCCGGGCTCAACAACCGGGTGTCCGCGCGCGATCTGCTCCTTCTCTACAAGAAGCTCCTGGACGACACGACCTTCTCCCGGGCGTCCCGCGAGCGGATGCTCGCCATCCTCAAGGCGCAGGAGTTCAACGAGAAGATCCCCGCCGGCCTCCCGCCGGGCACCGAGGTCGCCCACAAGACGGGGGACATCACCGCCTTCCACCACGATGCGGCCATCGTCTTCCCGCCGGGCGAGAAGCCCTACCTCTTGATTGTCCTCACCGGGGGGATCGCGGACGAGGCGGTCGCGGATCGGGTGATCGCGGACGTGTCGCGGGCGGTGTGGACCTACCGCGGCAGCTCGCCGAGGATCTCGCCGTCCGGCCCCAGCGGCGGATAGGCCGCCTCGCGCCGCCGGCAGAGGGCGGCGAGCTTGGGGTAGGTCCATTCAAAGAGGAGGCGGGCGTGGTGGGCGGGGTCGAGCCGTGGGGTGTCGTAGAAGCCGGCGGCGGCGCGCTGGCGGCCGGCTTCGAAGAGGAGGAGGGCGGCGGCGACCGAGACGTTCAGCGAGGTCCCCATGCCGGCCATGGGAATGGCGACGAGCTCGTCGGCACCCGAGCGGGCCTCCACGGTGACGCCGCCGTCCTCGTTACCGAGCAGGAAGGCGGTGGGGCGCAGGTAGTCCACCCGACGGAAGTCGGTGGCGGTCGCGACCGGGTCCGCCGTGAGGATGCGGAAGCCCCGGGCCTTCAGCCGCTCCAGCGCCTCGGCGAGAGTGTGGTGCTTGCGCACCGGCAGCCACTTGCGGTTGCCCCCGGAGGCGGGACGGGAGATCGGGAGCTTGCCCTCCGGCCAGACCGCGTGCGCCTCGAGGCCGCCGACGGCGTCCAGGCTGCGCACGACGGCGGCGAGGTTGCGCGGCACCAGGACGTTCTCCAGCAGCACGGTCAGGTCCGGCTGGCGCCGGTCGAGCACGGCGCGGAGGCGGTGGAAGCGCTGCGGTGTGGACATGGTGCGGCCGAGAGTCTCCGAGACTGGTACGATACTCCGCGGCGGAGCCTCCGTGCGACCGCTTCTCACATCTGCACGCGCGAAGGGAGGAACACCCTCAGATGGCAACGATGGACAAGATCGTCGCGCACCTCGGTGCGGACGCGGACAACTACCTGTCGTACACCTGCAAAGGCATCGCGAAAGACCGCCTGACGCTGCCCGGCCCGGACCACCTCGACCGCGCCTGGGGGCAGTCGGATCGCAAGCCGCAGGTGCTGGTCAACCTCGGGCGCCTGCATGGCTCCGGCCGGCTCGCCCACACCGGCTACCTGTCGATCCTGCCGGTCGACCAGGGGGTCGAGCACTCGGGCGCCGCGTCGTTCGCGCCCAATCCGGACTACTTCGACCCGGAGAACATCGTCAAGCTGGCGGTCGAGGCCGGGTGCAACGCCGTCGCTTCGACGGTCGGCGTGCTCGGGCAGATGGCGCGCAAGTACGCCCACAAGATCCCCTTCATCGTGAAGATCAACCACAACGAGCTGCTGACCTACCCGAGCAAGAGCGCGCAGATCCTGTTCGCCCAGGTCGAGCAGGCGTGGGACATGGGCGCCGCCGCGGTGGGAGCCACGGTCTATTTCGGCAGCGAAGACTCGGCGCGCGAGATCGTCGAGATCTCGGAGGCGTTCTACCGCGCCCACGAGCTGGGCCTCGCCACGGTGCTCTGGGCCTACACCCGCAACGACGCCTTCAAGAAGGACGGCGTCGACTACCACACCGCCGCCGATCTGACCGGCCAGGCGAACCATCTGGCGGTCACCCTGCAGGCGGACATCGTCAAGCAGAAGCAGGCGACCCTCAACGGCGGGTACCCGGCGCTCAAGTACGGCAAGACCCACCCCAAGGTCTACAGCGAGCTGGTGGACGACCACCCGATCGACTGGAACCGCTGGCAGGTGGCGAACTGCTACATGGGACGGGTCGGCCTGATCAACTCCGGCGGCGAGTCCAAGGGGGCGGACGATCTGGCGCAGGCGGTGCGCACCGCGGTCATCAACAAGCGCGCCGGTGGCTGCGGCCTCATCTCCGGCCGCAAGGCCTTCCAGCGTCCGCTCGCCGAAGGAGTCGAGCTCCTGCAGGCGATCCAGGATGTGTATCTGTGCTCTGAGGTGACGGTGGCTTGAGAGGGCGGGGCGGCTGCCCTTGCCAAGGACCTTGAGGACTCCAAGGACGGCAAGGACGAACCAGGCGAGTCTCCGTCCTTGGAGACCTTGGCGTCCTTGTGGTCCTTGGAGTGATCTCGCGTAACATTTCCCTAGGAGGTTACATCCATGGCCGGAAAGTTCGAGCTCAAGAAGGCGAAGGACGGGCAGTTCCACTTCAATCTGAAGGCGGGCAACGGGAAGGTCGTGTTGAGCAGCGAGCTCTACACCGAGAAGCGCGGCGCCCTGAATGGGATCGAGTCGGTGCGCAAGAACGCGGCAAACGACGCGCGCTACGAGCGGAAGGAGAGCGCCGGGGGACAGCCCTTCTTCGTCCTCAAGGCGGCCAACGGCGAGACGGTCGGCCGCAGCGAGATGTACAGCGGGACCACCGCGGTGAACCGTGGGATCGCCTCGGTGAAGAAGCACGCCCCCGACGCCGCGCTGTCCGATCTCTCCGAGTGAAGGGCGCGCCTCCCGGGCGCGTTGACCGTTCTTTGACCGTTTCTTGACCGTTCTCCGACGACTCGGCCCCGGGGGGCGGGGCACGCTGTGTCCATCGCGGCAACCTCCGCGGCGCACCGTCGCCCCGGTGCCTTTCCCAAAGGAGAACGGTCATGAAGCGCATGTCTCACTCGTGGTTCCCCCTCTTCGCCGCCGCCGCCCTGGTGGTCTCCTCCCTGCCCGCCCACGCGGGTGTCTCGATCGATCGCGCGTCGGCCTCCATCGGTGCCTGCGCCTGGGGGCCGGCGGCGTCCGACGTGTTTCGCGCTCCTGCCATCCCTGCCCAGGGCTGCGACATCAGCGTCGTGGGACCGCAGATCGATATCTTCGATGCTTCCTATGGAATGGGGATCAACGACGACGTGGACGCCCTGGCGACCAACGAGGCGCTGCTGCCCAACATCAACTATTCGATTCTCTTCTCGGCCGATCTGGCATCCCAGGGGTTGGGCGGGACGGTCTACAACGCCGAGTTTCTCGCCGGCCAGGCGGCCGGTGACATCCTGCGCACGGTGTCCTTGACGACGGCCAGCCCGCGGACGGTGATGGGGTTCCCCTGCGGTGGTGCCGCGACCATCCCCTTCGGGCCGCCGAACATGTTCCGCAACCAGGAGTTGTTCAATCTCATCCCGTCCACGGGACCGGGCATTCCCTATGGTGGCGTGGAGGATGAGGTGGACGGCTTCGAGCTCGATCCCCTCGACACCTCCATCCCCGCCGACTTCATCCACAATCGGGCCATCTACTTCAGCATCGATCCGGCGAGCGTCTTCGCGGCGTCCCCGGCGGCCGTCCTGCGCGTTCCCATCGGCGGAGCCGCCCCGGTGGTCTGGGCGACGCCGGCCAATCTCGGGCTGGTTCCCGCGGACGACATCGATGCGCTGGTGGTGTGGGACCTCGGCGCTCCCGGTGCGGTTGTTCCGGGGCTGGACATGGTCCTCTTCTCGCTCGCTCCGGGCTCGCCGTCCCTTGGGCCCAATTCGGCGGCCGACCTGTTCGTCTCAGACATGACCGGCGCCTTCTGCCTCTACCTCCAGGCCAACATGCTCGGCCTGCGGGCGGCCGACAACCTCGACGCGCTCGACGTGATGCCCTGACCCGCGTGTGTGTTCATCCCGCCGCCGGGGCGGAGGGTCTCCGCCGCCCCGGCCTTTTTCTTCTCCGCTCTCCTTCCGTGGCATCATGGAGCCCATGAAAACGGTGCGCACGGCGGTCGTCCTTCTGGTCCTGCTCGCGGCGGCGGGGCTGGCCTTCATCTACTCGGGTCTCTACAACGTGGCGGCCGACGAGGAGCACTCCGGCTTCGTCCGCTGGGTTCTCCACACCACCCAATCGAAGTCGGTCCACCGTCGGGCGGAACAGGTCGTGGTGCCCGACTGGGTCGCCAAGCCGTCCCCGGCGGCCCTGCGCACGGGGTTCATCCACTACCAGGAGATGTGCGCCACCTGCCACGGCGCGCCGGGCGTTCCGATCTCGGAGATCGGCCAGGGGCTCAACCCCGCTCCCCCGGAGCTGTCCGGCCATGCCGAGGATCCCGACGAGAGCTTCTGGATCATCAAGCACGGCATCAAAATGACCGGCATGCCCGGCTTCGGCGTCACCCACGACGACGAGGAGATCTGGGCCATCGTCGCCTTTCTCCAGGCGATGCCCAAGATGACCCAGGAGGACTACAAGAAGATGGTGGCGGAGGTGTGGACCGAGAGCCCTGTGATATGAATCCCCCTCGTGATGGAGCTGGGGGATTTCAAGCTGACCTTGGTCGCGGACGGTGAGTTTCGCCTCGACGGGGGAGCCATGTTCGGCGTCGTGCCGCGGGTGCTCTGGGAGCGCGAAAAGCCTCCCGATGAGCGCAACCGCATCCGCATGGGCACCAACTGCCTCCTCGTGGAGCACGGCGACGACCTGCTGCTGATCGACACCGGGATCGGGGACAAGCACGACGCCCGGTTCCTGGACAACTACGGCCTGGCCCCCGGGGCGGTGCGCCTGCCGGAGTCGATCCGCCGGGCCGGGTATGCACCGGAGGACGTCACCCACGTCGTCCTCACCCATCTCCACTTCGACCACTGCGGCTGGAACACGCGGCGGGACGGGGACAAGGTCGTCCCGACCTTCCCCAAGGCCCGCTACTGGCTGCAGCGCGGCGAGGTCGAGCACGCGCGTCAGCCCAACGAGCGCGACCGGGCGAGCTACTTCCCGGTCAACTGGGAGCCGCTGTTCGAGGCCGGTGTCGCCGAGCTGTTCGGCGACGAGGCCGAGCCGATCCCCGGCGTCCGCGCGGTGCGGGCGCCCGGGCACAATGCCGACATGTGTATTGTTCTGCTGGACGGAGGGCACGGGCACAAGGCGGTCTTCTGGGCCGACCTGGTGCCGACTGCGGCCCATGTGCCGTATCCCTGGATCATGAGCTACGACCTCTATCCGCTGACCACCCTGGAGTCCAAGAAGACCTGGCTGCCGCAGGCCGCCGCGGGGGGTTGGCTGTCGGTGTTCGAGCACGATCCGGAGGTTCCCCTGGCGCGGATCGTCGAGGACAAGCCGGGCCGCTTCCGGTCGGTCCCCGTCCCGGTGCCGGCGGGCCTTTGACATCAACATCCAACAACGAAATCGGAGATCTCCGATGGCGCGAGAAGAATTTGACCTGATCATCATCGGCAGCGGTCCCGGCGGCTACGTCGCGGGCATCCGCGCCGGCCAGCTCGGTCTGAAGGTGGCGGTGGTGGAGAAGGACCCGAAGCTCGGCGGCACCTGCCTCCACCGCGGTTGCATCCCGACCAAGGCCCTGCTGCACACCGCCTCCATGCTCGACGAGATCCGCGAGGCGGGCAGCCTGGGGATCACCGTCGGCGAGCCGGTCCTCGACCTCCCCAAGGCGCAGGCGCGCAAAGGCAAGGTCGTCGACTCGAACGCCCGCGGCATCGAAGGGCTGTTCAAGAAGAACAAGGTCACCTGGCTGCACGGCTTCGGCCGCGTCGCCGGCCCGCACGAGGTGGTCGTCGAAGGCGCCGAGGGCGCAGTGAGCTACGGCGCCCGCTTCGTGATGGTCGCCACCGGCTCGGTGCCGCGAGACATCCCGATCGCGCCCGCCGACGGCCACAAGGTGCTCAACTCGGACCACATCCTGGAGCTCGACCGGGTGCCCAAGTCGCTCGCGGTGCTCGGCGCCGGCGCGGTGGGAACCGAGTTCGCCTCGATCTACCACGCCTTCGGCTCGCAGGTCACCCTCATCGAGATGCTGCCGCGCCTCCTCCCCATTGAGGACGAGGAGGTCTCGGCGGAGCTGGAGAAGGTACTGCGCCGCCGCGGCATCAAGAGCCTGACCGGCACCAAGATGGTGCGCTACGAGCCGACCGAGACCGGCGTCCGCCTGGAGCTGCAGAAGGGCGACAAGACCGAGATCCTGGAGGCCGAGGTCCTGCTCTCCGCCATCGGCCGCAAGCCGGTCACCGAGAACCTCGGCCTGGAGGCCCTGGGGATCGAGCTGGAGCGCGGCTACATCAAGGTCAACGGCTATATGCAGACCGCGGTGCCGAACATCTACGCGATCGGTGACGTGGTGAACACCCCGTGGCTGGCGCACGTCGCCTCCGCCGAAGGCATCCTCGCCGTCGAGCACATGGCCGGGCACCACGCCAAGCCGCTCAACTATGAGCGCGTCCCCTCCTGCACCTACTGCGAGCCCGAGGTGGCGAGCGTCGGGCTCACCGAGGCCAAGGCGCGCGAGCGCGGCTATGACGTGCAGGTCGGCAAGTTCCCGTTCACCGCCCTCGCCAAGGCGAAGATCCTCGGCAAGAGCGCCGGGTTCGTGAAGATCGTCCGCGAGACGAAGTACGACGAGATCCTGGGCGTTCACATCATCGGTGCCCATGCCACCGACCTGATCGCCGAGGCCTGCGCGATCCTGCAACTGGAAGGCACCAACGAAGAGCTGATCCGGACCATCCATGCGCATCCGACGGTGTCGGAGGCGGTCATGGAAGCGGCGCACGCCGCGGCCGGCGCGGCCATCCACATCTAGGGTCAGGTAGAAACACATGGCGAAGCTGGGAAAAGACTGGGGTCCTCTCCACCCCGAGGTGAAGAAGACCGAGACGCTGGCCAAAACCGAGCTGTCGCGGGAAGGCCAGTTGGATCTGTATCGCTACATGAAGCTCACCCGGATGACCGAGGACCGGCTGGGCAACCTCTACCGCCAGAACAAGGTGGTGGGCGGCCTCTACTCCAGCCGCGGGCAGGAGGCCACCTCGGTGGGCAGCGCCTACGCGCTCGCGCCGCAGGACTTCGTCGGCCCCTTGATCCGCAACCTGGGGACGATGCTGGTGCGCGGCGTCAAGCCGCGCGAGGTCATGATGCAGTACATGGCCAAGAGCGACAGCCCCACCGGCGGCAAGGACTGCAACACCCACTTCGGCGACCTGGCGCGCGGGCTGGTGGCCCCCATCTCGATGCTCGGCGCGGTCATCCCGGTGCTGGCCGGCGTCGCGCTGGCCGGGCGGATGCAGAAGAAGGACCTGGTGGCCCTCACCTACATCGGCGACGGCGGGACCTCGACCGGCGACTTCCACGAGGGTCTCAATCTCGCCGCGGTGCTCAACCTGCCGTTCGTCCTCATCGCCGAGAACAACGGCTGGGCCTACTCGACGCCGACCTCGCGCCAGATGCGGATCCAGAACATCGTCACCCGCGCCGCGGCCTACGGCATCGCCGGCGAGGTGGTGGACGGCAACGACGTCCTGGCGGTCTATGAAGCGACCCGCCGCGCCGTCGAACGGGCGCGCAGCGGCGGCGGCCCGACGCTGCTCGAAGCGAAGACCTTCCGGATGAAGGGTCACGCCGAGCACGACGACGCCGGGTACGTGCCGAAAGAGCACTTCGAGGAGTGGAAGGCGAAAGATCCCATCGACCGCTTCGAGCGCCACCTGCGCGACCACGGCCTGGCGACCGAGGCCGAGCTGCAGCAGATCACGGCGCGCATCGACGAGGAGCTGAGCCGCGAGGTCGACCTCGCGCTCGCCTCGCCCTTCCCGCCGGCCGAGCGGGCCTTCGAGAACGTCTACGCCGAGGGGGTGATCTGATGTCCACGACAGAGCCGGTCACCTACCTCGAAGCCATCCGCCAGGCCCTCTGGCAGGAGCTGGAAAGCGACCCGCGGGTCTTCCTGCTCGGCCAGGACATCGGCACCTACGGCGGCGCCTTCCGCGTCACCGCCGGGATGCTCGACCGCTTCGGCCCCGAGCGCATCATCGACACGCCGATCAGCGAGTCGGCGATGATCGGCGCCGCCATCGGCGCCGCGATGATGGGCATGCT
This sequence comes from Holophagales bacterium UBA5704, assembly GCA_002420005.1. Lineage (GTDB taxonomy): Bacteria > Acidobacteriota > Thermoanaerobaculia > Multivoradales > UBA5704 > UBA5704. The sequence goes on from DIHE01000150.1 coordinate 123,297, forward strand.
GCCGGTCGTCGAGATGCAGTTCATCGACTTCATCGCCTGCGGCTTCAACCAGATCGTCAACGGCGCGGCGAAGACCCACTACCGCTGGGGGCAAAGCGTGCCCCTGGTGGTGCGCGGCCCGGCGGGGGGCGGGGTGCGCGGCTCGGCGTACCACAGCGAGAACCCGGAGGGCTACTTCCTGCGCGCGCCCGGCTTGAAGATCGTGGCACCTGGCACCGTGGCGGACGCCTACGGCCTGCTGCGCGCCGCGATCCACGATCCGAACCCGGTTCTCTACTTCGAGCACAAGTTCCTCTACCGGCGGAT
>DIHE01000150.1:123805-124032 GCA_002420005.1 Holophagales bacterium UBA5704
CACAAGTTCCTCTACCGGCGGATCAAGGACGAGCTGCCGGCGGCGGGCTTCCGGGTGCCGCTGGGGAAGGCGCGGGTGGCGCGCGAGGGGCGCGATCTGTCCATCTTCACCTGGGGTGCTATGCTCCACGTGGCGCTGGAAGCCGCCGGACGCCTCGAAGCGGACGGGATCGCGATCGAAGTCGTCGACCTGCGCACCCTGAAACCGCTCGACGAGGAGACCATCCT
>DIHE01000150.1:124334-124578 GCA_002420005.1 Holophagales bacterium UBA5704
AGGTGGCGGCCCGCATCGCCGAGCACGCTTTTGCGTGGCTGGACGGCCCGGTGACCCGGCTCTGCTGCCCGGACACCCCGGTCCCGTACAGCCCCACGCTCGAAGACGCCTATCTGCCCAACGTGGACAAGCTCGTCGCCAAGGTGCGCGAGCTGGCCAGTTTTTGAGACATCGAGAATTCGGAAGACGGGAGCAAAGAGCTTATGGCAACGGAAGTCGTGATGCCCCAGATGGGCGAGTCGAT
>DIHE01000150.1:124901-125097 GCA_002420005.1 Holophagales bacterium UBA5704
GACGCCGAGATCCCCAGCCCGGCCTCGGGCGTGTTGCTGGAGGTCCGGCACCAGGAAAACGAGACCGTGCCGGTCAACCAGGTGGTGGCCCTGATCGGTGAAGCGGGAACGGCGGCGGCCTCCGCCCCGGCCCCCGCTCCGGCTGCCGTGGCGGCGCCGGAGCCGGTCGCCGCCCCGCAACCCGCGGCGGCCACCG
>DIHE01000177.1 GCA_002420005.1 Holophagales bacterium UBA5704
TCTTCGATCTGGGCGGCCATTCGTTGCTGGCGACGCGGGTGGTGAGCCGGGTGCGGTCGCTGCTGGGCCGGGAGCTTCCGTTGCGGGCGCTGTTCGAATACCCGACGGTGGGCGAGCTGTGCGAGCGCCTGCCGGAGCTGGGAGGCGGCTGGGCGCTGCCGCCGATCGAGGTGCTGGAGCGGCGCGACGGCGTGCCGCTGTCCTACGCCCAGCAGCGCCTCTGGTTCATCGACCGCCTGGAAGGCGGCAGCAGCCAGTACAACATCCCGGGCGCGGCCCGCGTGCGCGGCTCCTTCGACAAGGGCGCCTTCGCCCGGGCGCTGCAAGAAATCGTGGCGCGCCACGAATCGCTGCGCACGGTGTTCCGCGAGACCGGGGGCAAGGCGGTCCAGGTGCTGCGCCCGGACTTCACCCTGCGCGTGGAGGAAACCGATCTTTCCGGAATGCCGGAGGCGGAGAGGGAAGCGGAGGTCCTGCGCCTGGTGCGGGAGGAGGCGCGCCGGCCGTTCGACCTGAGCCGGGACCTGCTCCTGCGGGCGGGCCTCGTGGAGCTCGCGCCCGCCGAGCACGTGATCCTGCTCACCATGCACCACATCGCGTCGGACGGCTGGTCGATGGGCGTCCTCCTGCGCGAGCTGTCGGCGCTGTACGCGGCCGGCCGGGCCGGTGAGGACGCCCCCCTGCCGCCGCTTCCCGTGCAGTACGCGGACTACGCGGTCTGGCAGCGGGGGTGGCTGCAGGGGGAGGTGCTGGAGGGGCAGCTCGGCTACTGGCGGCGGCGGCTGGCGGGCCTGCCGGTGGTTCACGGCGTACCGCTGGACCGGCCGCGGCCCTCGGTGCAGGGATTCGACGGCGGGCGCCACACCGGGCATCTGAGCCCGGTGCTCGGGGGAGAGATCGCGGCGCTGTGCCGGCGCTCGGGCGTGACTCTGTTCATGTTCCTGCAGACGGCGTTCGCCGTTCTCCTCGGCCGTTACAGCCAGGAGGACGACATCGCGATGGGCTCGCCGATCGCGGGGCGGGTCCACCGCGACCTGGAGCCGCTGATCGGTTTCTTCATCAACACCCTGGTGCTGCGCAGCGATCTGTCCGGAGCGCCGGCTCTCAACAACCTGCTGGAGGCGGGCAAGCGGTCGATCCTGGACGCCTATGCGCACCAGCACCTGCCGTTCGAGATGCTGGTGGAGGAGCTGCGCCCGGAGCGCAGCCTGAGCCACAGCCCTCTGCACCAGATCCTGTTCGTGTTGCAGAACACCGACAGGGTACCCGAGAGGCTCGGCGAGTCGGGCCTGGAGCCGGTGGGCGAAGGCGGCGGCGGGGTGGTGAAGCTGGATCTCGAGCTGCTGGTGGGGGAGACGGCGGAGGGTGGCCTGACGCTCGACTGGTTGTACAAGCGCGAGCTGTTCGACGCGGTGACCATCGAGCGGATGGACGCGAGCTTCGCGGTGCTGCTGGAGGGTCTCGCGGCGCGCCCGGAGGAGGGGGTGCTCGCGCTGCCGCTGCTGGCGGCGGCGCAGCGGTCCCTGCTGCTGGCTGACGGGAGGGGTCCCGCGGCGGAGCTCGCGGTGGAACAGTGCCTGCCGGACCTGTTCGAAGCGCAGGTGGAGCGGACCCCGTCGGCGCCGGCCGTGGTGTGCGAAGGGGAACGCCTGTCGTTCGCCGAGCTCAACGAGCAGGCGAACCGGCTGGCCCACGTGCTGATCGGCCGGGGCGTGGGTCCGGAGACCCTGGTGGGTCTGTGCGTCGACCGTTCGGTGGCGATGGTGGTGGGGTTGTTGGCGATCCTCAAGGCGGGGGGGGCTTACCTGCCGCTCGATCCGGATTCGCCGGACGCGCGCTTGCGATCGATGCTGGAGGATTCCGGCGCCGGCCTCGTGCTGACCGAAGCCTGGCGGGCGGGCCTCGGCGTCTTCGACGGTGTGCGCACGATACCGCTGGGCGACCCCGACCTGGCCGGGCGCCTCGCGGTGGCGCGGACGGGCAATCCGGTCCGGCGCGGGCTGCGCCCGGAGCACCTGGCCTACGTGATCTATACGTCGGGCTCGACGGGCAGGCCGAAGGGCGTACCGGTCGAGCACCGCAGCGTGGTCAATCTGAGCTGCGCCCTGCGCGAGACGCTCGCGGACGCCGGCGTGCCGCAGGCCTGCCGCTGGGCATGGAACGTGCCCTTGGTGTTCGACGGCTCGGTGAAGGGCTGGACCCAGCTGCTCCGGGGCGCCGAGCTGCACGTGCTGCCGCAGGCCTTGCGGCTGTCGCCGCCGGAGCTGCTGGACTATCTGCGCAGCGCCTCGATCGACGTGCTGGACTGCACGCCGTCGCTGCTCGAGCTTCTGCTGAGCGAGGCGGAGGAGAGAGGGGCTCGCCTGCCGCACCTGCTGATCGGCGGCGAGGCGATCGGCCGCGCCCTGTGGTCGCGGGTGGGGACGCAATTGGCGCCGGGAGCTTCGGCGCTCAACGTCTATGGCCCGACGGAGTGCACGGTCGACACCACGGCGGCTGTTCTGGCGCCGGGCGTGGAGCCGCACATCGGCCGTCCCCTGCGCAACGTGGAGGCGCATGTGCTGGATGGCGAGCTGGGTCTGCTGCCCCAGGGCGGCCTCGGTGAGCTGTGCATCGGAGGAGCCGGCGTGGCGCGGGGCTATCTGGGGCGTCCGGATCTGACGGCGGAGCGTTTCGTGCCGCATCCGTACGCCGGGCAGGCGGGAGCCCGCCTCTACCGGACGGGCGACCTGGCACGGTGGCGCGCAGACGCGACGCTGGAGCTGCTCGGCCGCCGGGACCATCAGGTGAAGATCCGCGGCTTCCGCATCGAGCTGGGGGAGATCGAGGCGCAGCTCCTGTCCCACCCCTCGGTGCGCGAGACCGTGGTGCTGGCCCGCGAGGACCGTCCCGGGGACCGCCGCCTGGTGGCCTACGTGGTCGGCCGGGAGAAGAGCCCGCCGGACGTGGAAAGGCTGCGCGATCATCTGGCGGGGCGCTTGCCGGAGTACATGGTGCCGGTGGCGTTCGTGGTGCTGGACTGGCTGCCGCTGACCCCGAACGGCAAGGTGGACCGCGCCGCCTTGCCGGCCCCGGAGGGCGAGGACTACCGCAAGGGCGAGTACGTCGCGCCGCGCACGGAGGTGGAGCGCCGCCTGTGCGAGATCTGGCAGGAGCTGCTGGGGCTGGAACGGGTGGGGATCGCGGACAACTTCTTCGACCTCGGCGGCCACTCCCTGCTGGCGACGCAGGTGGTGAGCCGGGTGCGCTCGGACCTGGGGGTGGAGGTGGCGCTGCGGGCGATCTTCGAGAACCCGACGATCGGCGAGTTCTGCGATCTGCTGCCGGAGCTGCGCAGCGGCGCCTTCCTGCCGCCCATCGAAGTGCTCCCGCGGGGCGCCGGGCTGCCGCTCTCCTACGCCCAGCAGCGCCTCTGGTTCATCGACCGGCTCGAAGGCGAGAGCAGCCACTACAACGTCCCCGGGGCCGCGCGGGTCAAGGGGAGCCTCGACAAGGGTGCGCTCGCCGCGGCGTTCCGGACCATCGTCGAGCGGCATGAGTCGCTGCGCACGGTCTTCCGGGAGGTGGACGGCGAGGTCGTCCAGGTGATTCGCGACGGCGCCGCGTTTCACCTGGAGGAGAGGGACCTCTCCGGGCTCGCCGCCGAGGAGCGGGAGCGGGAGGTGCGCCGGCTGGCCTTGGAGGATGCGCGGCGGCCGTTCGACCTGAGCAACGACCTGCTGTTGCGCGTCGAGCTGCTGACGCTGTCGGAGACCGAGCACGTCGCGCTGTTCAACATGCACCACATCGCCTCCGACGGCTGGTCGATGAGCGTGTTGATGCGCGAGCTCGGCACGCTCTACGAGGCCTTCCGGGCCGGCGCCGAGAACCCGCTGCCCCCCCTGCGGGTGCAGTACGCGGACTACGCCCGGTGGCAACGGCAGTGGCTGCAGGGCGAGGTCCTGGAGAGCCAGCTGGCCTATTGGCGGCGGCAACTGGCCGGCCTGCCCGTGGTCCACCGGCTGCCGCTGGACAAACCGAGGCCGCCGCGGCAAGGGTTTGAAGGAGGCCAGCACGTGCGCCGGATGGGGCCGGAGCTCAAGGAGCGGATGGAGGCGCTGGCCCGCGAATCCGGAGTGACGCTGTTCATGCTCCTGCAGGCGGCGTTCGCGACCCTCCTCGGCCGCTACAGCCAGGAGCCGGACGTGGTGATGGGCCTGCCGATCGCCGGCCGGGTCCACCGGGATGTCGAGCCGCTGATCGGATTCTTCGTCAACACGCTGGTCTTGCGCAGCGACCTGGCCGGCGATCCCCGCTTCGCCGACGTGCTGGAGAAGAGCCGCCAGACGATTCTCGATGCGTATGCGCACCAGCACCTGCCTTTCGAGATGCTGGTCGGGGAGCTGCGGCCGGAACGCAGCCTGAGCCACAGCCCGCTGTTTCAGATCCTGTGCGTGCTGCAGAACGCGGAGCGTGGCGACGCAGGGCTCGGCGGCTCCCTTCTCGAGGCGATGGAGGGCAGCATCAGCATCGTGAAGTTCGATCTCGAGCTGAACGTCCTGGAGCTCGCAGACGGCCTGTCGTTGAGCTGGTGGTACAAGCAGGAGCTGTTCTTCGCCGAGACGATCGAGCGTCTGGCGGCGAGCTTCGAGGCGCTGCTGGCGGGGATTCTGGAGCGTCCGGAGGCGCGGGTGGATTCCCAGCCGTTGCTTCGTGAGGCGGAGCGCGCGGCGCTCCTGCACGCCTGGAGCGGCCGGGAGGGCTGGGTGCCC
>DIHE01000069.1:0-4961 GCA_002420005.1 Holophagales bacterium UBA5704
CTCACCCGCGGCACCCTCCCGGTGCCCTTCCGTCAGACCTACGCGCAAAGGACGGCGCCGGAGGCCTCCCATGCCGGCCAATCGGTTCGGCATCCACAAAGTGCGATAAGTACCTTATCGCACTTTCCAACCCACCCGGCACGCTGATGCTCCATGGAATCAGTGGCTTACATCAAGATCCGCCACTCCATCCGGTTGGAGGTCTTGCCTTCTCGCGAGAACCTGGCCTCTGACGAACGGAGAGAGCCCATGCAAAGCCCGACACCCGAGACACCACCAAACGCCGACCTGGAGCGCCGCTGATGCAACTCGATCCCGACCTCGCCTACACCCTGTTGCCCCGCGTCGATCCCGGCCGCGTGCGCTCCGGCATCGCCGTGGGCCTGCGCGACGGCGCCCTCATGGCCCTGGTCGCGGCCGGCCTCAGCACCTCGGAAATCACCGCCCTGCGAGCCTCGGCCATCACCCTGTCCGGAGGCCAGATCCTCGTCGCCGTCCACCGCCAACGCACCACCTGGACGGCCGCCCTGCCCACCGACCTCGGAGCCCGGCTCCTCGCCTGGCTCTCGGAGAGCCGCCTCTGGTCCGAGCCCGAGCCCATCTTCCGAGGACCCCGGGGACCGCTCACCCCGATCGGCATCCGCAAAGTCCTCGACCGCTACCGCAACCGCCAGATTCCTCCAAGGCGCGCACAAAAGACCTGATTTCTGCTATGATTTCTCTTGTTGAGTGCCGCAAAATTCTGGGCGAAGCCGGGCGCGATCTCACCGACGCCCAGCTCGAACGTCTTCGCCAGGACCTCTACGGCCTCGCCGACATCACCGTGACCTGCTTCCTGTCTCAAGCGAGCCGGAAGGCGCCGCCACCCCAGAAGGAGCCATCGGGATGACTTCACTCCGGGCGATCATCTACTGCCGCGTCAGCAGCAAAGAGCAGACCCTGAACCTCTCCCTCCCCGTCCAGGAAGACCAGTGCCGGACCTTCTGCCAGCTCAACGGCTGGGACGTCGACCGCGTCTTCCTGGAGCGCGGCGAGTCCGCCAAGACCGCCAACCGCACCGAGCTGCAGGCGGCTCTGACGTACCTGCGGGAGCAGAACAAGCGGCGCGTGAACATCCACGTCTTCGTGGTCACCAACGTCGATCGCTTCGCCCGCGACGCCTTCGACCACGCGATCATCCGCCGGCACCTGGCCGGGCTTGGCATCACCTTGCGATCGGTCAGCCAGCCGATCGACGAGACCCCGGCCGGCAAGTTCATGGAAGGCATCTTCGCGGCCCTCTCCCAGTTCGACAACGACATCCGGGGAGGTCGGACCAAGGCCGGCATGCAGGAAGCCGTGCGCCGCGGCCAATGGGTCTGGAAGGCGCCGCTGGGCTACCTGCCGGACGGCAAGACCTTGCGGCTCGACCCCGAGCGAGCCCCCCTCGTCCGCCTCGGCTTCGAGCGCTTCGCCACCGGCCTGTACACCAAGGCCCAGGTTCTCGAAGAGCTCACCCAGAGGGGCCTGCGCACCCGGCAAGACCGCGACCTGAGACCGCAGAAGTGGGGAGAGATGCTCACCAGCCGTCTCTACATCAGCCGGATCGTGCAGCGCACCTGGGACATCGAGACCATCGGCAACTGGCCACCCCTGGTGGACGAAGACACCTTCTGGCGGTGCCAGAGCCTCCTCGCGACGAATGGCGAGATCGTAGCGAAGGAGCGCAACAACCCGGACTTCCCGCTGCGAGGCTTCGCGGCCTGCGGCCACTGCGAGAAGCCCCTGACCGGCTCCTGGTCCCACGGCAAGCGCCGCCGCTACGCCTACTACCACTGCCCGCCGAACGCTCGCTGCCGCAAGACGAACGTGCCCCGGCACGAGCTGGAGACCCAATTCCTGAGCCTCCTCGACCGCCTGAAGCCGCGCCCCGGGCTCCTGACCCTCTTCCGGAGAATCGTCCTGGACGTCTGGAAAGCGCGGCACGAAGACCTCGCCGCCAAGAGAGCCGCCGCCGAAAAAAAGCTCACCGACCTGAAGCGCCGCAAAGACCAGCTCGTCGAGGCCTTCATCTTCCAGAAAGTCATCGACGAAGACACCTACAAAGACCAGCTCGACAAGCTGAAAGAATCCCTGGCCCTCGCCGAGATCGACCAGCACGACCAGAGGTCCGAAGAGCTGGACCTCGAAGCCGTCCTGGACTTCGCCGAGAAGGTCTCCCTGAACGCCTCAAGGCTCTGGCTCGAAGCCAACCTGGAGCAGCGCCAGAGATTCCAGTCGTTCCTGTTTCCGGAGGGATTGAAGCTCGACGGGGGAGAGATTCGAACACCCGTAACGTCCTCATTCTACGAGGAGTTACACCACCTCACCACCCCTGGAGAACGTTTGGTAGCGCATACGGGATTCGAACCCGTGTTACCGGCGTGAGAGGCCGGCGTCCTGGACCCCTAGACGAATGCGCCACGTGTCGATGCCGACCCTGGGGTGGGCCAGCGAACGGCGCGAAGAGTAGCACACCGGATTTCATCCTTCAACCCTCCGGGCGACGGCCCTCGTCGTTGTAGTAGGGTAGAGGCACGGGTTCTACTGATACCCGGGAGACATTCTGTGCCCTTGAAGCTCGTCGCCATCGCCGGAGATCGGTCCTTCGTGCTCCCCTTCGGGCGCTCGGTGCTCGTCGGCCGCGCGCTGGCCTGCGACTTGCCGGTCTCCGATGCGACGGTCTCCCGCCGGCATGCGGAGCTGGAGGGGCTGGACGGGGCCATCCTGGTGCGCGACCTGGGCTCGACGAACGGCACCTTCGTCAACGGAGAAAGGATTCGCGAGGCCGTCGTCCCACCGGGTGCCCGTCTCGGCTTCGGCAAGATGGACTTCACGGTCGTCGAGGAGGAGATCGCGCTCGCTCCTCTCCCCGACAGCGGTGACGACAGCCAGCTCGACGCCACCATCCTGCGGCAAATGCCGGTGCGGGGCGCCGCGGACCTCGCCGCCCGTCTCGCCGGGGCTCCCTCCGGCCCGTCTCTCCTCCTGATCGACGGCGACTCCACAGCCGACCGGCAGGCACGCAAGCTCGACCTCTTCCTCGACATCGCCAAGGAGCTCTCGCAGCAGGCCGAGGTCGGCCGGTTGTTGGAGAAGGTAGCCGACGTGGCGTTTCAGGTGATGAGCGTCGATCGGGTGTCCATCCTCCTCGCCGGGCCGGAGGGGACACTCGTGCCCGAGATCTGGCGCAGCCGGGGGGAATGGCGGGACCGGGAGTGGCACGTGCCACGCGCCATCGCCCGCCGCGCCGTGGCCGAGCGGGCCGCCTTTCTCATCGAGAACGTCCCCGCCGATCTCCTCGGGGAAGGGACGAGCTTTCGCCAGCAGGTCCAAAGTGCCCTCTGTGCTCCGCTGCTCGGCGGCCAGGGCGACGTGCTCGGCCTGATCTACCTGGACAACCTGGGCGCCACCCATTCGTTCAGCGGCGAGGACCTGGAGTTCCTCGCCGCGTTTGCCAGCATGGTCTCGGTCGCGATCGAGAACAGCCGACTGGTGGAACGCGCCCGCCGCGAAGCGGTCGTGCTCTCCAACTTCCAACGCTACTTCGCACCCGACCTCGCCCACCAGATCGCCGGGCAGGAAGGGCAGATCCAGCTCGGCGGCGCCAAACGGCGGGTGGCCATCCTGTTCTCGGACATCCGCGGCTTCACCTCTCTGTCGGAACGGATGAATCCCGATGAGATCGCCCGCCTGCTCACCCGCTACTTCACCGAGATGGTGGAGATCGTCTTCGAGCACGGAGGGACGCTCGACAAGTTCATCGGCGATGCCCTGATGGCGCTCTGGGGTGCGCCGGTCGGCCACACCGGCGACGCAGACCGAGCCATCCGGGCCGCCGTCGCCATGCAGCAACGGCTGCCCGAGCTCAACCGGGAGATGGCCGACGAAGGGTTCCCTGCCCTGGAGGTCGGCATCGGCCTCGATCTGGGCGACGTGTTCGCCGGCAATATCGGCAGCGAGCGCCGCTTGGAGTACACGGTGATCGGCGATGCGGTGAACACCGCTTCCCGCCTCTGTGCCGAGGCGAGCCCGGGCGAGGTGCTGATCTCCGAATGCCTGTACCGGGGGCTGACCGTGGCACCGCCGGTGGACGTGCTGATGCCGCTCCAGCTCAAGGGAAAGGCCTCGCCGGTGCCGGTCTATCGCGTGGACTGGCGGGCGGAGCGGCCGACGTTTCTCCCGGGGAGCCCGGGGGACGCGACGGCCACCCGGATGCTCGCGAAGCGGCCGGCCGAAGAGACGGAGGAAGGGCTCACCCCTCCTTGAAGAGGACTTTGACGCCGTCCGGATCGTGGGTCTCGAAGACGAGAGCGCCGTCGGTGTCCTTGCGCAGGCCTCCCGGGATGTTCTTGTCGCGGAACAGCGCTTCCTTGTAAGCGGCGTCGGCGGAAGGGACGAGCAGGGTGAGGGTCAGCTTGTGCTTCGGGCCGGCGTAGTCGTAGGTTTCGTCCCACGAGCGCGGCCCTTCGGCGGTGGAGGCGCGGCCCATCACCTGAATCACGGCGCCGCCGGCCTGGAAGAGGGCTCCCCTCTCCTCTTCCCGGTCCCAAGCCTGCAAGCGAGGGAAGGCGAGCGATTCTCCATAGAAACGGCAGGTGTTCTCGAAGCTCTTGGCCCGGACGACCACCCGGAATTGGCGGATCTCCATCGGTTCCTCTCCTTGGGGTACGAAGACTGCCACCGCGCCGGTGGGCCACGGTGAGCTGACAGCATTACCACACCGGACGCCCGCTTTCCAAGCGGCCCCCGGGCGCGGGGGAAGTCGGTGGTATCCTCTCCGCTGTGAAAGACAGGCGCTTCCTCGGATTGCTCGCTCTGGCCAGCCTCCTCCTGCCCATGTTCGTCACCGCCCAGGCGCAGCGGGCGGAGCCGCCGGCTGCGACGCGGCAGCCGTCCATCGTCTTCGCAGGATCCCTCCTCCCCGCCCCCATCGTCCTCGC
>DIHE01000069.1:5318-5465 GCA_002420005.1 Holophagales bacterium UBA5704
TGGTGATCGGCGCCGGCAGCGCCATCGTCACGGTGGGAGACAACCTCGCCTCCCTCTCGCAGCCACCGACCCGCGGCGAAGGGACGCTGCTCGTCCCGCTCGATTTCCTGCAGAAAAGCTATGGCGACCTCGCCGGCTTCGCCTTCG
>DIHE01000024.1:0-323 GCA_002420005.1 Holophagales bacterium UBA5704
GATGGACGGGATGACCACCCTGGCGCACGTGACCGCCTTGCCGCATCCCCCGCCGGTCGTGGTGATCACGGCGGATGCGAGCCTGCGCACCGCCATCGATGCGGTCAAGGCCGGCGCGGTGGACTATCTCTCCAAGCCGTTCGAGATCGACGAGCTGCGGCTGGTGGTCTGGCAGAGCCTGGAGACCGCGCGCCTGCGCCTGGAGAACCGCCGTTTGGCCGACGAGGTGCGGCGGCTCGGCGGCGGGCGCCGGCTGCTCGGTGAGTCCCCGGCGATGTTGGGCGTCCTCGACGCCATCGAGCGGGTGGCGCCGACCTCGGCCG
>DIHE01000024.1:605-16126 GCA_002420005.1 Holophagales bacterium UBA5704
GCCGACGGCGGCACGCTCTTTCTCGACGAGATCGGCGACATGGCGCCCGCCGCGCAGGCCAAGCTGCTGCGCACCCTCCAGGAGGGGACCGTGGAGCCCCTGGGAGGTGGCGAGCCGGTGGCGGTGGACGTGCGGGTGGTCGCCGCCACCCACCGCGACCTGAAGGCGTTGACCGCCGAAGGGAAGTTCCGCGAGGACCTGCTGTTCCGTCTGCGGGTGGTGGAGATCGAGCTGCCTCCGCTACGCGAGCGCGGCGGCGACATCCTCCTCCTCGCCCGCACCTTCCTCGCCGCCTCCTCCCGTCCGGGGCTGTCCCTGTCTCCGGCCGTGGAACGCGCCCTCCTCGCCTGGCCCTGGCCCGGCAACGTCCGCGAGCTCGCCAACGCCATCGAGCGGGCGACCATCTTCTGCCGCGGCTCCGAGATCCAGCCGGACGACCTCCCCGGCGAGCTGCGCGGCACCGCGGCGGGCACCCCCGCCGGCGGCCTCCTCGCCTGGTGGACGCCGGGAGAGGATTTTCAGACCGCCAAAGAAAAGCTCCTCGACCTCTTCGAACGCGAGGTCCTCGCCGCGGTGCTGCGCGACCACCAGGGCAACCTCTCGCAAGCCGCCCGGGACCTGGGCATGCACCGCCAGAGCCTGCAACAGAAGCTCCACAAACTGGGGATGGTGGCGGAGGAGTTCAGGGGGTGAAACAGGTACCGATTCTCAGGCCCGACACTCCAGCGCTTCCACATCGGCCAAGTCCTTTGCGCGACCTGAGGCCTTCTTGTTCTGCAGGAGGGCCTCTCGGCCCAGGAAAGGCACCGCGAGCTCACCGACAGGATTCGCAACCCGGGAGGACCATGCTGCGTCGAACTCGATACCGCTGATCTCTGTCAGGACATCGATCCGGCGAGGGGGAAGCCCGACCTGGTAGACGACTCCCGGGCTGGCGAGGTCCTGAACCGTCAGCCCCATCGCCTCGACGGGCGCTCCGAAGCGGACCAGCGCATTCCAGGCTCGTTGCGCATTCTCCGGATCGGGGCGAATCCAGATGTCCAGGTCCCCGGTGGCGCGCACATAGCCGTGAACGGCGAGAGCGTGCGCGCCAACGACCATGAACTGCGCTCCCTCTTCCTGGAGCAACGCCAGGATGTCCTGAAAGTCGCGGTTCAGGAGCCCTCTCCTTGCGCCGCCCTCACGCCCGAGCGCAGCACCCGCACCGGCGCCTCGGCGCGCGGATAGTCAGGGAGGGGCCGGCCCGACAGCGCCCAGGCGTCCAGCGTGATCTGCCAGACCATGGCCAGCCGCTCGGCTGGGGTCGTCGTGGCCCGGAGGTCCTCCGGGGGTTCTTCGCCGAGACGGAAGGCCCGGATCGGCCAGCTCTTGCGGGCGGCGGCGCGGGCGGTACGATCCGGGTCCTGGCTCATGGGGCAAGTATACGGTGGTATCAAGCCTCGTCGAACGCAGCGGCCTCCGCGCAGCCCCTCCCCCGCACCAGCTCGACCGCGTCGCCGACGGCGATCGAGCCGCCTTCGATGACGAAACAGTTGAGCGCGAGCTTCCCTTCGAACCGTTCGTAGATGCCGCGGGTGATCGCCGTATTCTGCACCTGGGTGTCGGGGTCGTAGGATGTCATGATGCAGCGCAGGCGGAGGTCCTGGACACCGATGAGCGCGGTCCCGATCCGCAGACAGCCGCCCGCCCAGGTGCCTTCGGTCAGCCCCTCGACGCCGCCGATCACGAGGTTCGGCCGCAGGCGCCGCCCGTCGTAGCCGAAGGCCGCGATCGCGCCGTCGGTGGCGACCAGGAGCGGCAGCACGTCGAAGCGCTCGGCCCCTTCGTAGTGCACCAGCTTCGCTCCCGGCCCGGCGATGGCCACGACGTCGGCGGCCACCTCGGGACTGTTCCAGGGCCGGCCGTCCACGCGGACCAGACCCTCCGCGTCCAGCGAACCGTGATGCCCCAGGAACCGCGGGTGGGTGCGCGAGGTGACCACCTGCCCCCGTGCGCCCTGCACGTGCACGATCCGGTCTCCCGCGAGACCGAGCGAGCCCACCTCCACCTGCTGCAACCGCTCGCCGGCCATGGTCTTGACCGGGTACCGCCAGATCTCCGTGACCTTCAACCGCTACCTCCCTTTCTGAGCCCACTGCTACAATCCGCCGACACATGGAACCTTCCAGCCCCCCCACCACGGCCCGGCTGCTCGCCCTGGTCGACGCCATGGCCGGTCAGCCCGTGGCGATGGTCGTCGACCTGGTGGCCGACCTGTTCATCACCGGCTCGCCGAAACGGATCAGCCGCGAGGCGCCGGTGCTCATCCTGGCCTACGAAGGCGAGACGCTGATCCCCGGAGGCGGCGCGAATGCGGTCGCCAACGTGGCGGCCCTCGGCGGCCGCCCTCTCCCTCTGGGGGCCGTCGGTGACGACGAAGCGGGCCGCAAGCTGCTCGCCGAGCTCGCCCGCCGAGGCGTCGAGACATCCGGCATCCTCGTCCGTCCAGGGTACCGCACGCCGACCAAGGTGCGCATCCTCGGTGGGGGCAGGCACTCGATCAAGCAGCAGATCGTCCGCTATGACATCGAAGACACCCTCGCTCTCTCCGGCGACGACCGGGACCGCTTCGCCACAACCCTCGCAGAGTGGCGTTCCCAGGCTCCGGTACCGGTGGCGATCCTCTCCGACTACGGGTATGGTGCCGTCGAGCCGGAGATGCTGCCGCGGCTGCGCACCGCGCTGGGTCCGGAGGCCCTGGTGGTCTGTGACAGCCGCTACCGCCTCGGCGCCTTCACCGGAATCGAAGGGACCGGCCTCGACGGAGCGACGCCGAACGAAGAAGAGGCGGAAGCCCTCTACGGCCAGGCGTTCGATGACGATCCCGTCCGGCTGGCGGCAGCCGGCCGCCAGCTCCGCGAGAAGCTCGGGGCGCGTTTTCTCCTGATCACCCGCGGCAGCCGCGGCATGAGCCTGTTCGAGGCGGCGGGCGCGGCGCACCTGCCCGTCCACGGCACCGCCCAGGTGGCGGACGTCACCGGTGCCGGCGACACCGTCATCGGCACCTTCGCCCTCGCCCTCGCCGCCGGAGCCACCCCGCTCGAAGCCGCCCTGCTCGCCAACTACGCCGGGGGCGTCGTGGTGATGAAGATGGGAACCGCCACCCTCACCCCCGAAGAGCTCCGCCGCGCCATCGAAAGCGATGCGCGCCCGCGGGAGGAGGTGCGATGGGAGGCGTGGTAGGATTTGGAGGAGGTGAGACGATGTCGCGGATGACGACAACCCTGGATGGTGACGGGCGACTGGTGCTTCCAGCCGAGGTTCGCAGCTCGCTCGGTCTCGAAGCTGGGGATCGTGTGGTGTTTGTGCTCGATGAGAAAGGCGTGCACCTGCGGCCTTCTCGGACAGAGGCGGTGAGGCGTGCTCAGGCTCTCGTCCGGCAGTACATTCCCGAGGGTGTGAGCTTGGCCGACGAGCTGATGGAGGAGCGGCGGAGAGAAGCGCTTCTTGAGTGACGTGGTGCTCGATGCCTCCGCCGTCCTGGCCCTTCTCCAGGCCGAGCCGGGCCGCGAGGTGGTTGAAGCCGCGCTCGAAGGAGCGATCATCGGAGCAGTCAACCTGTCCGAGGTCATGGCCAAGCTCGTCGATCGAGGAATGACCGAATCCCATGCGCTGGTCGCGCTCAGTGCGCTGGGCCTCGAGGTGGTCCCCTTCGACGCCGAGCTGGCTCTTCGAGCCGGTGCCCTGCGCCCTCTCACCAAGCCTCTGGGGCTGTCTTTGGGAGACCGCGCCTGCCTTGCGCTCGGTATGCACCTCGCTCTGCCGGTCATGACAGCCGAACGCAACTGGCACAAGATTTCTTTGCCGATCACGATTCAGCGCATCCGCTGAGCAGAAACGCGATGGGAGAGATTCTGACCCTCGACGCCCTGGCCGAACGGGTGGCCGCCTGGAAGGCCGCCGGCAAGACCGTGGCCTTCGCCAATGGGCATTTCGACCTGCTGCACGTGGGGCATCTGCGCTACCTCCAGGCCTCCCGCGCCGAGGCGGATGCGCTCATCGTGGCGGTCAACGACGACGATTCCGTGGCGCGCCTGAAGGGGCCGGGACGACCGATCGTCCCCGCGGCCGAACGGGCCGAGCTGCTCGCCGCGCTCAAGCCCGTCGACTCCGTCGTCGTCTTCTCGGGCGACTCCCCCGCGCCGCTCCTCGCCCGTCTCCAGCCGGATGTCCATTGCAAAGGCCCCGACTACGGCACGCCGGAGCGGGTTCCTGAACATGCGACGGTGAAAGCCTACGGGGGCAGGACGGCCCTGGTCGGCGATCCCAAGGACCATGCCACGACGGACCTGATCGCGAAGGTGAGGAGCCTGCCCGGGCGCTGACGGCTACGACGGTTTTTCCGTCGGCTCTTCCTCGTCGCCCACCGCATCCTCCATCCTGCGCAGGTACCTCTCGACGGGGACACCGACGCGCTTGGCGAAGCGCTGGCGATAACTCTCGACCTCTCCCACCGGCTCATCCAGGAAGATCCGCTCGACCCGGAAGAGCGGCACGAACATGGTCGAGAGGCCCAAGGTCTGATCCTCCGGGCGTACCGCCTGCGCCATCCAGTCGTCGAAGCTCGACAGGTTGAGAGCGCGGATCGTCAATCCGGGCAGCCCCAGCTCCTGGAGAACGCCCCACAGCTTTTCGGTGGGGTTCACCAGATGCACGATGACGATGGCTCCGGGCCGGATCATGCGTGCCGGTGCGCCTCTTCGGTCCCCTCGGACAATTCCAGGAGGACTCCCCCGGTGCTCTTGGGATGGACGAACTGCACCCAGCAACCGCCGGCCCCCCGAGTCGGCTCCGGGCGCAGCACCTGGTAACCGGCGTCGCGCAGGCGGGCGTCGTCCGAGCGCACGTCATTGCTCGCGAGACACAGATGGTGCACCCCCGGGCCGCGCTTCTCCAGAAACCTGGCGATCGGCGAGTCTTCGGAGAGCGGCTCCAGCAGCTCGATGCGCGAGGCGCCGCAGGCGATCATCGCCACCCGGACCCCTTCCTGCGGCACCTCTTCGATCCCGGTCACCGCGAGGCCCAGCGCCTCATAGAGCTTGCGTGCCTCCGCGATGGAACGCACGGCGATACCGATGTGGTCGATCTGATCGATCATGGTTCCCTCTCTTCCAGCACCTCGTCCGGAGCGCTCCGCAGGACCCCGGCGAACAGGCGGCCGGCGACCTCGTAAGGGTCGGCGTGCCGGCCATACCCTCGTTCCACCTCGCGAGCCAGCCCGAGCACCCGGTCTGCCGCGGCCACCACCCGTTCCTTGAGGATGGTCTCGACCCGGAGCCGCAGATGGGCGAGGCGCCGCTGCTCCAGCTCACCGGAGGCTTCCAGATGCTCGCGGTGCCGCTCGATCTCGGCGAGGACCTGGTCCACCCCTTCGTCGCGGGCGGCGACGGTCTTCAGCACCGGCGCCACCCAGGCACCGTGCTCGCCGAGGGAGAGCATCATTTCCAGATCCTTGACCGTACGATCCGCTCCCTCCCGGTCGGCCTTGTTGATCACGAAGACGTCGGCGATCTCCAGAATACCCGCCTTGATCGCCTGGATGTCGTCTCCCAGTCCCGGGATGGTGACCACCGCCACCGAGTCGACGGTGCGCACCACGTCGACCTCGTCCTGCCCGACACCCACGGTCTCGAGGAGAATCCAGTCGAAACCGGCGGCGTCGAGCACGTCGACGGCGTCGCGGGCGGCGCGGGCCAGGCCCCCCATGGCGCCACGGGTGGCCATGGAACGGATGAACACCCCCGGATCGGTGTAGAGCGACTGCATGCGGATGCGATCCCCCAGGAGCGCTCCGCCGGTGAAGGGGCTGGTGGGATCGACGGCCAGGATGCCCACGGTGAGGTCCCGCTTGCGCAGATGCCGGGCCAGGCGGTCGACGAGCGTGCTCTTGCCGGCTCCCGGAGGGCCGGTGATGCCCACCACACGGGCCCGCCCGGTGCGATCGTAGACGCGCCGCACCAGCTCCCGCTGCAGGTCTCCCCCATCTTCGAGCAGGGAGATGGCGCGCGCCACCGCGCGCGGCTGCCGCTCCACGAGGCGGCCCACCAGGTCGTCGAGGTCTTGCGGCCGGCGCGGCTGGAGTCTCATTGGCCTTTGAAGAGCTGGCGGGCGATGACCAGGCGCTGGATCTCGCTCGTCCCCTCGCCGATCGTGCAGATCTTGGCGTCGCGGAAGTACTTCTCGGCGCGGTAGTCCTTGATCAGGCCATAGCCGCCATGGATCTGGACGCCCCGCTCGGAGCAGAACACGGCGGCCTCGCCGGCATACAGCTTGGCCTCCGAGGCGAGGCGCGAGGCGCGCAGACCGCGGTCGGTCGCCTCGGCGGCCGCCAAGGTCAGGATCTCCGCCGCGGCGATCCGTGTGGCCATCTCGGCCAGGGCGAACTGGATCGCCTGGAAGGCGGCGATCGGCTTGCCGAACTGCTCGCGCTCCTTGGCATAGGCGAGCGCCGTCTCGTACGCTCCGATCGCCGTACCGAGCCCCAGCGCCGCGATGGAGATGCGGCCGCCGTCGAGAATCTGGAGGGCCTGGACGAACCCCTCCCCGGGGCTGCCCAGGAGGTGGTCGTCGGGGACGAAGCAGTTCTCCATGATCACCTCGGAGGTGTCCGAGGCGCGGATGCCCAGCTTGTTCTCCTTCTTGCCCGGCCGGAACCCGTCCATCCCCTTCTCGAGGACGAACGCCGAGATGTTGTGGTGCCGCGACCCGTTCGGGTCGGTCACCGCCATCACCACGCAGACGTCGCCGACGCTGCCGTGGGTGGTGAACGTCTTGGCGCCGTTCAGCAGCCAGCCGCCCTCCACCTTCTCGGCGCGCGTGCGGGTGCCGGCGGCATCGGAGCCGGCGTTGGGCTCGGTGAGGCTCCAGGCGCCGATCTTCTTGCCCTGCGCCAGCGGCGTCACCCAGCGGCGCCGCTGTGCGTCGGTGCCGAACTTGTAGATGTGGTTCGTGCACAGCGAGTTGTGCGCCGCCACGCTGATCCCGACCGAGGGGTCGACCTTGGACAGCTCGGTGACCACGAGCACGTACTCGACGTACCCGAGACCGGCTCCGCCGAGCTCCTCGGGGAAGAGGATGCCGAGAAAGCCGAGCTCACCGGCCTTGGCCATCACGTCGCGGGGAAACTTCTGGCTTTCGTCGTATTCCTCGACGATCGGGTCCACCTCGCGGCGGGCGAAGTCCCGCGCGGTCTCCTGGATCGCGCGCTGTTCGTCGGTCAGGGCAAAGTCCACGGTCTCTCCTCCCAAGAATCAACTCGAAGGGCTTCGACGCCCCTGGTACCTGCCATGCTATCGCAAGGCTCGGCGAACGGGGTCAGCGGATCTGGGAGATTTGCCGGCGCAGCAGCTCGTTCTCGAACGCCATGCCCACCTGTGCGGTCGCCAGCTCCAGGATGTCGATGTCCTCGATCGGGTGGTCGCGGTCGCCGTTGTCGGCATAGATGATCGAGATGACCCGCTGCGCACCCAGAACCGGGAACACCACCACCTGCCCGGTTCGAGGCCGGCCGAGAACCTTCTGAAGGGACTCCGGAAGCCCGGCCTCGTCGAACGCGGCCGGCTGCACCTCGCCGGACTCCAGGCTGCGCATCAAGGCACCCTCGGTGTCCACCAGGTCCAGGCGCAGGGTCCGGGTCGACTCCGCCAGTGGACGTCCCCTGGAGTCGGTACCGAAGGCTCCGAGAGCCGCCAGATGGTCGCGCTTGACCAGAAAGAGGACGGCGCGTTCCACCGACTCCGAGATGATGTGCATGAGGTTGAGCGCCACGGTGGCCGAGATCAGGCCGGAGCGCAGATCGCCGTAGACGCGGCGCAGGCGCTCCACCCCCGAACGCGACGGTTCTTCGCGGGGCGCACCGCGCACCAGGTCACGCCGGCTCTCGATGACGTTCTCCACGCAGGCCACGACCGCCTCGACCTCGGCCGGCAGGGCGGCGAGGGCGCCTGTTTCATAGGCTTTGACGAACGACGCTCCTGGCCCCACCAGGGCGATGACCGACGCGCGGGGGCGGGCACGATGGAGCGACGAAGCCTCTTCCACGGTCACTTCATCCTGGCGCAGATCGACCAGCACGATCGGATGTGGCTCGCCGGGCTCCGGAATGCCGGCCTGGCCCAGGTTGCGCACCTCGACCGCGGCGATCTCGTGCCGCAACGCTTCGGCGAGCCTCTCGGCGAACTCGCGGTCGGTCGAGACCACATGGAGCTTGAGGAGCTCCGCGGCATGCTTCGGGCCATCGCCAAGCTCCTCTTCGGGAGCCTCCGGCAAAGCGGCCGCGCGCGCCGGCGGGTGCAGCACCATGGTCGGGTTCGTCGCGTCTCCGCTGGCCTCCTGGGCGCCTCCCTCGGCACGGTCGCGGTTGCGCTCGTCGAAGAGGCGGGCGGCCTCGAGCAGCACCATCTGCGTATTGATGTCCGCATCGGGAAGGACGTCGCTCGGATAGAGAGCGATGTCGTCGATCGGCCGCAGGTCGTCGATGGCGAACTCGAAGGTCCCGTTGTCCCAGACCATGACCTCGGACACCGCCTGCTCGATCTGCTGGGCGATCACCTGACGCAACCCCTCCGGATCGATGGAGCCGGAGGAGATGAGGATCTGGCCGAGCGAACGGTGCTCGAGGGCGTCGCGCTGGCTCTGGATCGCCCGCGTGAGAATGCCGCGGTCGATCATCCCGGAGGACACCAGCAGGTCGCCCAGCTTGGGCGTCTGCGGGGCTTGCGCGCTGACCAGACGGCCCATGTGGAAGCCGATCATGGCGCGATAGGCACCCCGGTTGAGCAGCAGGGTTCCCGTCCGCCGGCCGAGGTGGATGAACTGCATGACGTCGGCGACGGAGACGTCTTTGAGGCTGCCGGAGATTCCCATCGATCGGCTCGGGGGGCTTGGCTGGTGATCCGGAGAGAAGGTGCGCGTCACTCGCCGCGCGCCAGCTTGACCAGACTCTCCAGAGTGCGAAGCTTGCGGTCTTTGGTGGCGAACAGGCGCGCAGCGAACATGGCCGAGGCCGCATGCGCCGAAAGGAGGTCGAGAAGGTCGCGATCCTCTGCCCGCAGGATCGGCTTGTGGTCGAGCAGCTTGTTCAGCACCAGCGCACCCACGATGTCGTTCTGGACGCGCAAGGGAACGGCGGCCAAGGCTTGCGACTCGGCGGTCGGACCGAGTCGCAGGACCCCGTCGCGCAACGTCGCGTCGACCATCGCATCGCCTTCCTGATAGGAATCGCCGTCATACGGAGGCACCGGGCCGTCGTACATTCCTTCGAGCAGGGCGATCTCATATCCAGGGCCGTCGTCCTTGCGCAGGAGAAGGACGAACTGCTCGGCGCCCAGCAGGTTGATGGCGATCTCGGCGATGGTGGCCTGCACCTCCGCCGGCTCCAGGGTGGCGTGGAGCTGATAGGTCGCCACGTAGAGGTTCATCAGACGCCCCCCCTGGTGCTCCGAATCGACCAGCCGGGAGGCGAGCTCCTTGACATCGGACTCCGCGGTGGCAAGGCGCCGCTCGAGCTCCTGCACCCGCTCGTCGGCGGTGGCCGCAGCCGTCGAGACCGCCGTCTCCCGCAGGTTGAGCTCAACGACCCGTGCCAGCTCCCCGGCGCGCTCCAAGGTGGAACGCAGCTCCGCCGCCAGCTCCAAGCCGGGAACGGCAGGTCTCGCCCGCGGATCAGCCTCGGTGGCACTGCGTTCGCTCAAGTCGTCCGACCCTTCAGAGTTGAGAGATTTTCTCGAGGATGTCCTCGCTGTGGAACGGCTTCTTGATGTAGGCGGTCGCTCCCGCCTCGAGACCCCGCTGGGTGTCCTCGTCCCGCCCCTCGGTGCTGATGATGATCACCGGGAGATCCTGGTGCGCCCCGTTGGTCCGGATCTGCGCCAGGAACTCCAGCCCGTTCATGTTCGGCATGTTGATGTCCAGGAGCACGAGGTCGATGTCCGCGTGCTCCTGCAGGCGGTCCAGCGCCTGCCGGCCATCCATCGCATAGACCAGGGGGTACTGGCGGAGCATCACCTCGTACATCTTGTGCATCAACTTCGAGTCATCGACGACGAGCACTTTTCTTGGCTGCAAGACTCTCTCTCCTCAAGCGTCAGAAGGCTGCCGCCTCTGGTCCGCCACGGTTCGGTCCAAGCTGGCTGCCTCGCACACGGAACGAGAGCCTCGCTCCGCCTCCGGATTCTGCCGCGCCACACTTGCTCCAGGAGGGAGTGTAGCCAATGCCAGGAGGCGATTCAAGAAAAGCCCCGTCCAACCTGAAACACAAACGACCGCCGGTGGACCCGGCGGTCGGTGCTTGCTGCGGAAACGTCGGGAGTCATTGGTGGAGCCGAAGGGAGTCGAACCCTCGACCTCTTGAATGCCATTCAAGCGCTCTCCCAACTGAGCTACGGCCCCACTCAGGAGCGCGCAGTGTAGCCGCTGGCCCAGGGAATGTCAATCGTCGGGCGATCGCAACCCGAGGTTGTACAATGGAGGGATGAGCTCCTCGACCTCCGGCGATGGACATGGCCTGACCGGATCGGCGAAGGTGGGCGTAGGCCTCCTCGTGATCTGCGCCCTTGCGGCGCTGTTCTGGCCCCGCGACGGCAAGCCTTTCAAGGAACCCGGCGGGTTTCCGCTCGATCTCGCGGGGAGGCCGGCCCGGCTGGGCTCCCAGCTCGCACCGGTGTCTCTGGTCCATTTCTGGGCGACCTGGTGCCCCCCTTGCATCGACGAGATCCCCTCCCTGCAGCGGCTCACCCGCGACTTTCAGGACCGGAGTGACTTCTCGGTGGTGATGATCGCCGTCGACGATGAGAAGGCGAAGGTGACGAAGTTCCTCGGCCCCGGCTGGGACATGGTCTTGTTCGACCCGACCTGGGACGTGGCACACCGCTATGGGACGAGCCAGCTTCCGGAGACCTACCTGGTGGTTCGCGGCGAGGTGGTGGACAAATTCGTCGGGGCCACCGATTGGGACGACCCCAAGCTGCGCGCCCGCCTGGGCGCCCTTCTCGCGGCACCCGCCCCCGGGAGCGAACCGGCGGTTCCCGGGAGCTGATGCTGCACAGGCCCCCGGCCTCCGGTCAGAAGTGAAAGGCGAAGCCTCCGTGGGCCATCGCGAAGAGCTGCGCCTCGTCGAAGTCCACGTAGTGGCCGGAAAGCTCGAGCAGAACACCCAGCCAGGGATTCACCTTGAACTCCCCGGTGATCCCGACCGCCAGGCCGAGAGAGCTTTGGCGATCAGCGACGCCGTCGAGAGCCGTCCCTTCCAGGCGATATCCACCGAGGGCGATGTAGGCCCCCGAGTCATACCAGGTTTCGTCGAAGCGGTACTCCCCGCCGATCGTGGCGTAGGTGAGATCCGCATCGGTCAGGGTACCGAACGACTCCTCGGCGTCAAGCCCCAGCCGCCCAAGACGGAGGACCACCATCGTCCGCTTGTCGGTGACCATGCCGAGGTTGAGCTGATACCCCGAGTTGGTGACCTCGTCGCCGGGATCGGCGTCGAGCGAGCCGCCAAGGCTGCCCAGCCCGGCGACACTGAAGCTGTAGTCCTCCTGGGCCCGCACGGCCCCCGGAAACACAAGCAGCCCGGCGAGGATCGCGATTCCCCCGAGCGCACGCTGCAATCGATCCATCAAACCCCCTCCTGGGCGGCGCAGGCCGCCGGGAATTCTGAAGCTCTCCGCCACGCTTGGCACGGACGGCCTGCCGCCACGAGAGCGACGCCGAGTATATCCTCTCCGGGCCGCCACTTCCGGCCATGAAGGCTCCCACCACTCCGCGCGATCGAGCTCGCTGGCGCGACCGCCTCGTCCACCTTCTTCTACCCGCCCCCTGCCTTGCGTGTGGCACCCCGCTGCCGGCCGCCGGGAACAGCCTCGGCCTCTGCCCTGCCTGCCATGACCGGCTCCGGCCGCCGGCCGCCGGTTGCGCCATCTGTTCCCGGCCGCTGACCGGCGCCCTGCCCGAGGAGTGGTGCTGCGCATCCTGCCGCCACCGCCCGCCTGCGTTCGATCGGCTCCTCGCGCTCTGGAGCTACGAAGAGCCGCTCGACGCCGTCATCCAGGGGCTCAAGTTCCGGCGCCTCGACTATCTGGGGCACCACCTGGGGACGGCAATCGCCATCCACTGGCAAGAGATCCTGTCCGAGGCCGACCTCGTGGTGCCCGTGCCCCTCCACTGGTGGCGCCGGATCACCCGCGGGTACAACCAGAGCGAGAGGATCGCCCGCGCCATCTCGCGCCGACTCCACCTGCCCTTCAGCGCCGCCTTGGTGCGGTGCCGCAGAACTCCGCCCCAGACCTCCCTGGGGCGCACCGAGCGCCTCGCGAATCTGCAGAGCGCCTTCCGCATCCATCCCGCCGTGAACCTCCGCGGAAAGCGCGTGATCCTGGTCGACGACGTGGCGACCACCGGGGCAACCCTGGAAGCCGCGGCCTCCGTCCTTCGCCGGCACGGAGCCACCGCCATCCTGGCCACCGTGGCCGGGAAGACGCCGCTGCGCGCCCTTCCCGGCCCGACGGAAGATCAGTTGACCTTGTAGCGGCGCCCGACAACGTCCTCCGAGCCGAGCTGGAAGACCACGACGAACTCGCCCGCCGCTCCAACGTGCGCGACTTCGGCCTCATCCGTCATTTGTTCGAGCTCACCCTGCGCGTGCACCAGGAAGTCGGTGCCGTCGGCGGCGCCGCTCGCCTTGAAGCGACGCCCGAGGATCCGGTTGCCCGCCGTCTCGCGGCTCTCCCAGACCACGACGAAGTTGCCCGCGGCGTCGTGCGAGATCGCCGGGTCGCGCTGGTCCCCCGCCGCACCGCTGTTGACCTGGAAAGCCCCGCCGGTCTTGCGGCCGAGCGGTGTGAAGCGCTGTCCGATCACGTCCATGCGATCCGTCGCAGGGACCTCGTCGGTGTGCCAGATGACGACGAAGTTCCCGTTCGGTGCGCACGAGACCGCGCCGTCGCTGTCGTAGGCCTTGGGTTGAGCCACCACGACCTCGGGCCCGGCCAGCGCACCGGTCTTGGCGATGCGGCGCATGGACATGCCCTTCCGGTTCGCCTGGAAGGGACGGAACCCATCGACACTGGTCCAGGCCACCACGGCCTGCCCTGCGTTGCTCACGCAGACGTCCGGACGAATCCCGCGAACCAGGCCTGTATTGACCTGGATCTGTCCGGCCAGGGCCACCCCGTTCTTGTCAAAACGGCGGTACATGACGACGGGGTGGATACGATCCGTGTCGCTCGGTGGGACCGACTTGATCCACGCGACGGCGAACCCCCCTTCCGGAGTGGCGGCCACCGCGGGAAAGACGTCGAGCGGAGTCACCGGCGCAGCCGGGTCATCGAGACTCACCTGCACCAACCCTCCGAGGGCCTTGAGCTTCGGGGTATAGCGCTGCACGAAGATCTCGCTGTTGCCACCGGCCATTTGAGACCAGGCA
The DNA here is from genome assembly GCA_002420005.1 of Holophagales bacterium UBA5704. GTDB lineage: Bacteria > Acidobacteriota > Thermoanaerobaculia > Multivoradales > UBA5704 > UBA5704. The sequence goes on from DIHE01000024.1 coordinate 14,065, forward strand.
AGGATGTAGTTTCCCGCGGCATCGACCGCGGCGGCGGCATCGTACTGGTCCGCGGTCAGCGGAGATCCCATCGGAACCTGCGCACCACGGGCCACTCCGGCCTTGGTGTAGAAGCGCGCGAGAGCCGCCTTGGAGTCGGTCGGGCTCGTGCCTTGCCAGACCACCACGAACTCTCCCGACTTGGCCCCGGCGGCCGCCGGGGTCTTCTTCTGGCAATCCACGCAGGTCCCGACATGGAACTCTGCACCGGATGGTTGAACGCCCGCCTGTGCGGCGATGAGGGGAAGGGTCAGCAGGACCGCCAAGAGACAGGTGACTTTCTTCATCAGCTTGAAACCTCACAACAGAGAGAGATACTTCCTCCGCCACATCATTCTACCTGTCTACGGATCTCGGTGCGCTACCGTTGAGGCTCTCTGCTCCACCTGAGATCAATTCAGATAGCCGAGGGCCCTCAGCTCCTCGAGGAGCTTCTCGTCGGCTCCCGACGTGCGCGCCCCGGCCGCCCTGCGCACGCCCCAGGAGCGGATCGTCCGCAGCGGGTGCGCCGACCGGAACTCCGGCCGGAACAGCTCCTGCCACGCCCTCCCGGCGAACCCTTCGGCCACCGGCAGGTCCAGGGCGTAGAGAAACGTGGGGGCCATGTCGTGGATGTCGATCCCGTCCAACCGGGCCCCGGGATCGATGTCCGGCCCCTGGGCCAGGAAGATCCCGTGGGTGGTGGTCGTATGCGTCCCTGAGAGCCGGTTGATGCCGGACACGGCCCCGGTGAGGCGGGCGCCTTTCACCAGCAGGACCTCCGTGGCGCGATCGGGCGAGGTGCCCACCACGAAATCGGCGCCTTCCCGGGACTCGCGCGCCCGTGCATTGCGCACATGGAAGACCGGAGCCCCCGTCTCGTAGGTGACGGCCGCCAGGTCGCTCGCAAGCTGGCGGCGGATCGCCTCCCGGTCCTCCGGACGCACAGTTCCTCCCGCCTCGCGCCCGGCCAGGGCGAAGCGCAGAAATTTGGCGCGCCGAAACGACGGTGATCCGTAGGTATAGACCCGTGTCCGGGAGAAATCGATGGAGCGCCCCTGCTGCCGCACCAGGTAGCCGAGCCGCTCCAACACCACGTCCATGTCGAGGACCACCTTCACGAGCTCGGGTCTCGAAGCGTGGAAGCCGTGATCCGAGAGCACCATCACGTTCGAGTCGTCCGGTGCAGCAGCGACAAGCCGGCCGATCTCCTCATCGACCGCCTCATAGACGCCCGTCACACGGTCCCGGTAGAGCTCCATCTCCCGCGGAGCCACGTCCCCGAACGCCTCGGGCTCGAAGTATTTCCAGTAACCATGGCTGACGATATCGACGCTGCGGAAGTAGACCAGGAGGAGATCGTAATCTTCCCCGGCCAGTCGCAGCGCCGCGCGCGACAGGACCGCGTCCCGCAGCTCAGCCTCATCTTCGATCCGAAAGAGACCGGGATCGCGGCGCGCCTCGGCGATCGCCTCTTCCAACCGGGGCAGGTAGGAAGAGGGAGAGACACGGCCCGGCAGATCGAGCAGCGCGCGGTCGGTCACGATCACACCGTTCACCGGCTCCGCAGGCCACGAGCCCCAGTAACCGAGCACGGCGACGCGGCGCCCGACCTTGGACAGCATGTTCCAGAGGGCCGGCACCTTGCGGAGGTCGGAGGAGATGGGGACATCGCCTTGCGCCGTGGGCACGACGAAGTCGGTGATGCCGTGCTCGTGGGGCCGCACGCCGGTTGCGATCGTGGTCCAGATCACCGGCGACGAGTTGTATGCGGTGTGCAGAGTGGCGGTCGCACCCCGGTCTGCGAGGCGCCGCAGGTTCGGCAGCTTCCCTTCGGCCCACAGCTTGCGGATGACCCGCCATTCCCCTCCGTCCAGGCCGATGACCAGGAGCGGTCGCCGCCCGGGACCGGAGGGCTCGTGGCGAAGGGCGAGAAACGTGATCGCAGCCGCCCCGCCGAGCACGCACGCGAGGGTCAGTGCGCCGAGGAATCTACGTCGCGAAGAGCTCATGCGCGCCTCAAAAACGAACGGCCCGCGGGTAT
>DIHE01000086.1 GCA_002420005.1 Holophagales bacterium UBA5704
GGGGAGGGTCGGGGAGGGGGGGCAGGGTGGCGCCCCCTCCCCTGGCGCCACCGCCTGCTGATCGCCGGCGCCTGCGCCTTCTACCTCGGCCTCCTGGCGGTGGTGCTCCCCGCCCTCTGGCACGCCCGCCTGGAGGCCCCGCCGCCCACCTTCCTCCTGCTCGACCGCGAGGGCCGTTTCCTCGGCGAGGTGGGGGCGGAGAAGGACGGCGGGCTCGGCTACTGGCCGGTCGAGGGGGAGCTGCCGCCGCGCGTGGTGGCGGCGACGCTGGCACTGGAGGACCGGCGGTTCTGGTCGCATCCCGGGGTCGACCCCCAGGCGGTGGCGCGGGCGGTGACGCAGAACTTCCGTTCGGGCCGGCGCATCTCGGGGGCCTCGACGCTCGCCATGCAGGTGGCGCGCATGCAGACGCCGGGCGCGCGCGGCTACCGGCGCAAGGCGGTCGAGGCGCTCACCGCCCTGTTGCTGACCGCGCGCTACGGCCGGGAGGACGTGCTGCGCCACTACCTGCGCATCGTCCCCTACGGCAACCGCATCCACGGCATCTCCTACGCGGCCCGGCGCTACTTCGACAAGCCGGTCGACGACCTGAGCTGGGCCGAGATCGCCTTCCTCTCCGCCTTGCCGCAGGCGCCGGGGACGATGAACCCGTTCCTCCCCGCCGGCCGGCGCCGCGCCGCCGCGCGCGGCCAGCGGGTGCTCGACTGGCTCGCCGCGCGCGGCGTGCTCACCGCCGCCGAGCACGAGCTCGCCCGGCGCCAGATCGCCACCCTCCACCTGCCGGACAAAGGCCGGCGCCCGGAGCAGGCGCTCCACGCCGTGCTGCGCCTCGAATCGCTCCTCTCCGGGCAGGGCCGCGAAAAGCGGGAGAAGCTGCCGCTCCTCGTCCACACCACCCTGGATCTGGAGATGCAGCGCGAGGCCTCCTGGCTCACCTGGACCTCGCTGCGCGCCTGGGAGAGCCGCGGCGCCGGCAACGCCGCGCTCATCGTGCTCGACCTCCAGAGCCGCGAGGTGCGCGCCTGGGTGGGCTCGGGCGATTACTTCGCCGGCCACCAGGCGGGAGCGATCGACTACACCCGCGTGCGCCGCTCCGCCGGCAGCGCCCTGAAGCCCTTTCTCTGGGCGCAAGCCCTGGAGCGCGGCGCCATCGGGCCGGCCTCGGTGCTCGACGACCTCCAGCGGGGTCCCGGCGGCGTGACCAACGCCGACGACGTCTTCCTCGGGCCGCTCCTGCCGCGCGTCGCCCTGGCCAACTCGCGCAACGTCCCGGCGGTCGAGCTGCTCAACCGCCTCGGCCTCGACGCCGGCTACGGTCTGTTCCGCGACCTCGGCCTGACCGACGGCGCCGAGCCGGCCCGCCACTACGGGCTGGGCCTCGCCATCGGCGGCCTGCCGGTGACCCTGGAGGAGCTGACCGCGGCCTATCTGGCCCTGGCGGGAGACGGCCGGCTGACCGGCACCCGCTGGCACGCCGGCCAGACGCTGCCGGAGCCGCGGCGGATCTTCTCGGAGGAGACGGCGCGCCTGATCACCCTCTACCTGTCCGACCCGCAGGCGCGGCTCCCCACCTTCCCGCGCATGGGCGCGGCGGAGTACCGCTTTCCGGTGGCGGTGAAGACGGGCACCTCGACCAACTTCCACGACGCCTGGGCGGTCGCCTGGTCGAGCCGCTACCTGGTGGGCGCCTGGGTGGGCCATCCGGATTTCCGACCGATGAACCAGCTCAGCGGCTATCTCACCTCGGCCGAGCTGGTGCAGCGGGTGCTCCTCGGCCTGCACCGCGACCAGGCCGACGGCCTGGACGACCTCTCCTTTCCGCCACCGCGCGGCTGGCATCCCGCCCGCGTCTGCGCCTTGACCGGCCACCGCGCCACGGACGCCTGCGACCGGGTGTTCCTCGAATGGTTCCGCCCCGGGGACGAGCCGGTGGACGACTGCACCGTCCACCAGCGCCGCGCCATCGACCGCCGCACCGGCCTCCTCGCCACCCAGGACACCCCGCGTGCCGAGGTCGAGGTGCGCACCTTCGTCGAGCTGCCGCCGCGCTACGCCGCCTGGCAGGCCGCGGCATCCCTGCCACGCCCACCCGACGCCGTGAGCGCCTTCCAGCCCGGAGAGCTCGGCCCCGGAGGCACCTTCACCCGCGCCGTCCTCGACGCCACGCGACGGGTGCGTCTGCGCATCACCTCGCCCGACAACAACGTCCGCCTCCTGCGCGACCCCGAAACCCCCGCCGACCTCTCGACCCTCGCCCTCACCGTGGTCGTCGATCCCCCTGTGCGCCAAGTCGTCTGGTATGTCGACGGCCGGCCGTACGAGACGGTGAGCTATCCCTACACGGCCCGCTGGAAGCTCGTCCCGGGCGAGCACACCTTCCAGGTGAAGCTGCCGTTGACCGAAGGCGGCTCGGCGGCGGTGCGGGTGGTGGTGCAGTAAGGGGGGGAGGCAGGGGGAGCGGGTGGCCTCGGCAGATCGCGCCCTACCGATCAAGGCGCTGGCGGGGTCAGGGTCCAGTCTTCGAGGGTGACCCCGAGGCCTGCGAAGTGCCGCGTGTTGGCCGTCACGAGAGTGGCGTTCCACCTTCGGGCGAGCACGGCGAGAAGGAGATCGGGATCGGAAACCCCCTGGCCAACCCGGTGCCGTTCCGCCCAGAGCTGCGCCGCTTCATTCCAGTCCTCGAACGAGGGCTCGCACCGCTGCCATGAGGCCGTCAACTGCCGGTAGAGCCGCAGTAGCCTGTCTGCCCCCTTCAGGTGGAGATAACGGGTCAGCTCGTAGTGCGCCACGGAGGCGAGGAGGAACGAATGTCCTTGATCCACCGCCTCGGCCAGCCTGGCGGGGACCGGCGGCTGGTTCTTGAGGATGTAACTGAGAGTGTTCGTATCGGGGAGCAGGAGGCTCATCAATCCTCGACCGTCAGGCTCGCGAAGCGGATCGGATGCTCGTTTTGGAAGGTCTCAAACCCGCCAAGAACTTCCTGTTCCTCCGGCGTGAGCTGCACCGAACGGAGCTCAGCCAACGCGGCCAGCGTCTCCTGCTCAGCCGGCAGCCGAGCCCCTCGGCGGGGCCGCGCGGTCCTGGCGGAGTGGCTCGCGAGGACAATGACCTCGGCCGGTCCCTCCGGAAAGTCGTCCGGAAGCCGGACCTCGACGCGATGGTCTTCTAAAATCGTCACGCTCGACTTGTGGGCATGCACGGGCAGGTCCTCCGTTCCTTTCCGATTGTAACCCTGCTTTCCGCCCTACCGGCACCCTCCCGCCGAGATATGATCCCGCCCGTGAAGCGCCCCGACGGCCCGGAGGGCCAACCGACCGAACTGAAGAGCTACGACGAAGTCTACGCCGAGCTTCCCCTCCTCCATCCGACGCCCCGCTCTTGGGCGGAGCTGGCGGCGTCGCGCCTGCCCGAGTTCCTGGCCGATCATGCGGTGTGCGAGCAGCAGGTGGCGATGTATGGGCTGTCTCTCGCCGGCTACTATCCGGACGACGCCGAGCTCGTCGAGCGGGCCGCGGCTCTGGCGGCCGAAGAGGTCCAGCACTTCCGGCGGGTCGTGGCGATCCTGACGAAGCGGGGCTGGCCTCTCGGAGGGCGGCGCAAGAACGTCTGGGCGCAGAGCCTGCGGGCGCGGATCGTCCTCGGCCGCGAGCCGATGACGAAGGTCGACCGCCTGCTGTTCGGGGCCTTGGTCGAGGCGCGGAGCTGCGAGCGCTTCACCCGCCTCCTGGAGGAGATCGACGACCCGGAGGTCGTCCATCTCCTCGCCGATCTGGGACCCGCGGAGCGCCGCCACTGGGAGATGTTCTACCGGCTGGCCGGCCGCAACACGGACGAGCAGGTCCTCGCCGCCCGCTTCCAGGGCTGGCGGGAATTCGAGGCCGATCTCGCCCGGGGCCTCGGCACCTCTCCGGCCGTCCACGGCTGAGGGCAGCGCCGGGCGGAGACGGGCCGCCGGGAGCCTCGGTCGGACAGGGCTGGTTGCCGGCGATGATGAAGCGTGAGGTGAGCCGTCGGGCACCCATCGCACCCGAGGAACGGATGGCCTCCCTTGGGGAGGCGACTTCGAACTCTACCACCGCACACCGCCGCCCCTCAACCTTCGAGCGCCTGGAGAAGTTCCTCCGGCGCGTGGACACCTTGCGGCGCCAGGCGGTGGCGGCTTGAGGGCGGGGGGGCGTTCGGCATCGAGCCGTGGCTCCCACGCAAGCCGAAGCCCCGCAAAAGGAGCCGTAGCCGATAGCGCCGAGAGCGGCTGCACAACTCTTCGGGCCAGCCGCCGGAGAGTTGTCGCCCGCTCTCGGCGCTATCGCGCCACGCGGCGCTCGCTTGGCGCGTCAGAGAGCTGATCTTTGCCTGGTCTTCCCGGTCACTACCTACCTCCAAGGCCCTTGTCGGCCTTGCCTGTGTCGCTCGTGCCTGGGTCACTGCCACCGCCAGATTCAGCTAAGTCGCCACCATGGGAGCTGTCTTCCATCTCCAAGCCACCTGCCAGCAGAACAAAGGTGCATGCACTGCCCGCAGCGTTCTCTTGTCTGTTCATGCTATGTCCTCCCCTGAATCGCGAGGCCCGGGATTGGTTGCCTTGCCTAATGCAAGACACGGCCAAGAACTCCTTGTTCACCTTTCACCGCAGTCAGCGCCACTCTCCCTGGAGCACGAATCCGGCCCAATGACTAGAAGCGGACCATTGGGGATCTTGCCGTTGCGCGAGTTGGGCCGCACGCAGCGCTGCCGCCGGGGAGCGCCTGTCGACGAGCATCTCGCGATAGAACTTCGCCATCAACGAAGCCGTCGCGCGGTCGTTCACGTCCCAGAGGCTAACCAGAAGGCGTGAGGCTCCGGCGTGAAAGAAACTTTGGGACAACCCGACCAGCCCCTCTCCGTTGAGGCGCTGGCCGAGACCGGTTCGGCAGCCGCTCAACACCACAAGATCAGCAGGCAGACGGAGAGAAAAAATCTGGTAGGAGCGAAAGAAACCAGGCTGCGGGCGGCCATGCTCATCCACGCGAGAGAGAACGACGCCGGAAAGATCGGGGGTATCTGGGTGAACGAGAGCGTGCGTCGCCAAATGCACGATCCGGAATTCTTTCAGCCGGTCGCCGGAGAGGAGGATGGGGCTCGCCGCGAAGCCTGTGGCGGCGAAGCGCTCCCTCGGAGGGACCAGCGCTAGGATGGATGCGGCTTCCTGGCCGGTGAAAGGGAGCCGGGCCAGACCGGTTAGCCCGAGGCTGCGGGCCGAGCGGAAGAGCGGCGCCGTGGGCTGGTCTCTTTCGGCCGGGCCGGTGGAGGCTCTGTCCTGTTGGAGGCGCGGATCATCGCGGCCGAAGACCGGATCCGCGACCACGGCGAGGAGCCTGGGCGCGGCTGGCCGCGTCGCGGCCCGCGCACGGATCGCTGCCAGTACGGCGGCTGACGGCACCACAACCACCTCGTGACGAACTAGCAGCGGCACACCGGCGACCGCAGGATCCGGTAATGCGCCGAAAGGGATATAGGCCAGGGCTCCGTCCGGCACTATCGCGAGTCTTTGGCCGACCAGTAGGTGAGCAACCTTTCCCAGAAGCAGCCTCGAAAGCTCCCGGCCTGTCAACTCAGCCTGGGCTTTGGTCGCACCCAAGGCGCTACGGGCCAGAAGAGCGTGAAGACGTATTGCACCTGCTTCGAGGAGTTCGCGTGGAGGTAATACGGCGCTCTCAATTTTGCTCTGGCTCACGGCCCAGACGAAGCTACGCCTCTCTCCCAGGGCATAGAACAGCAGTACGGTATCAGGACCCAAAAGCTGGCGCTGGATGTCCGCGGCGCTCAGCAGTTGGGCTGAGAGCCTTGGATTTCCCGCGGCTCCTTCCATCTCCACGAGAAGCTTGTCGCGCTGGCGCAGGAGACTCTGGATTCGAGCTTCTTCCTGCTCCTGCATCGCCTCACCGCCTCCTCGCTCCAGCCAGCCAGCGATTCTTCGCTCGGCACTCCGCAGTTCCTCGTCCAGCCGCCGCAGACGCCCCTTGTCAGCCGCCAAGTGTTCGTTGGCATGTCTGGCGCGCGCCTGTTGCACTAGATCGAGCAGCCCGCGAGCCCGGGCCCGATCCGCCATCTCCAGGGCGCGCCGGTCGAAACCACTTTGCGGTTCTCGGGTATGGAGCTCCATTAACAGATCCACCGTCATTTCGTACTGTTCATGCACCGAGTCCAGGTAGGTCATCCGGAAGTCGTCGTTGACGGCGCGCTCGCGGATTGCTTCCAACCTCGGAATCGCCTCCTGCATGTCCTTCCAGGCGGCATTGAGGTCTCCCACGGCGCGCGCCGCTCGCGCACGGCGAAAACGAACGTACGCTTCCGCCGAGGGCTGCCGCGAGGAGGCGAGAAGCTGCAGAGCCTCAGTCTGACAGAGGCGGCCGGAGATCGGGGCGCCTTGCATCGTCAGCGTCTCGCCAAGATTGCTCAGCACACGCGCCCTGCTCTGCGTGTCATCGCTTTCCGCCAAAATTGCGAGGGCTTGGCGATACTCCTTCAGCGCACGGTCCAGTTCTCGGTTCTCCCGCGACAGCGTGCCGAGGCGGTCAAGCGAAACCGCCTCGCCTCGTCGGTCGCCTACCTCCCGCCTCAGGCTGAGAGAGCGAGACAGTTCGGCACGTGCCCCGAGGACGTCACCTTGAAGAAAGCGAACCCAGCCGAGGGCCATCAAGCTGGCCGCCTCGTCCCGCTTCCGGCCGGTGAGGCGGTATCGCTTCAGCGCCTCCGCCAGGGCGTCCCGGGCCTCCGGAAGCTGGCCCAGGCCAGTGTAGAGGGTACCCAGGTTGTGTAGCGTTGCCGCCTCCCCTGGAGTATCGCCCAGCGAATGCCAACCCGCGAGCGCCTCGTCGAGCAGCGAGAGCGCCCGCCAGGGGTTCCCCTGATCCTGCGCCAGAATGCCGAGATTGTTGATAGACACCGTCTCTTCGCGGCGGTCTCCTCGCCGCCGCGCGCTCTCCCGGGCCTTCTCGAACGCGGTGCGAGCGCGGTCCAACTCACCAAGCCGTTCATACGCCATGCCGCTGTCGTTGAGCAACGCGGCGTCTTGAGCCGTGATACCAAGGCCGTTCAGGAGGGTCATGGCGTGCTGCAAGTGCTCGGCCGACCGGCGCAGCTCTCCGAGGCTGTAAAGGACCTTGCCGAGCTTAGTCTCGGTTAGAGCTTGCTGATAGACCTCCTCCGTCCGCCGCCATAGCGCGATCGCGTTGACGTAGCGGCGCACTGCCGCGCGCCGAAACGACGTACCGGGAAGAGCCGCGTCGGCGTCCGCCTCGCTCACCATCCTGCAGGCTTCGGCACGCCAATGGTCCAGATCGTGAGCGGGCCACGAGTCCCGGTGGATCGCGAAGCGTCCTCCTTTGCCGCCGAAGGAGCGAATCACCAAGCCATAGGAGCCGCCGCCCCTGGCGACGAAGAACAGCCGCTCCAGACCCTGGTCGCCATTGGGGCTGTCCACCGATACAAGCGGCTGGCCTCCCGGGTCTCGCAACTCGGCGACCAGGTCGACCCCCCGTTGATCGACCGTAATATGGAGTGCCTCTCCGGCCGCGAGCGTCAGGCGATAGACCCCCACTTCGGGACCGGTCAGGCGTCCTTCCACCCTGCTTCCCCTCAACAGCTCGCCGACGGGCGCCCCAAGCCGGGCGATTCTCTTCCCAGTCTGCGCACCTGGATTTTCACGGTCGGACCTCGCGACTCGGCCGCAGGCGGCACAGAAGACCCCTGCAAAAGCAGCGATCAAGACGACCTGGAGGACCCACTGCGCGCGAGTCCTCGGCACCTTACCCGCCATGAAGATCGCCGCGGACGACCTCGAAGGAGTAGGTAGCCAAGGGGACAGCTGCACCGTCAAGCACGCCATGCAGCCGGACCTGGTATACCTGGCTCCTCAGCATGGAGCTGGGAATCTCCAACAAGAAAGTGCCGTCGTCGTTACGCTGCATGCCGGAGCCCGACCACACCGTGTACCCCGTCGCATCGAGAAGCTCCAGGCGGTATCGCGTGAAGGTACGCAGGTCTCCCAAATTGAGAAGAAGGAGGAGCCGACCCTGTGCCGGGCTCAGGTGAATCGGCTCCGGGGCGTCCCCGTTGCGCCGCTCCCCCGGCGCCGTCGGCGCGAGGTCGAGCCGCGCGATGTCAGCTCTGGGCTGGCGGGCCTCGCTGAGGGCACCTCGCAGAGTGATCATCCAGCCGGCGAGCCCCAGACTCAGCGCCAGCGAGGCGGCGAGAGCCCAGGCTAGACGTCGGGAGATCGGCGGCGGGGCGTCTACACGGGAGGCCTCAGTGCGCAAGCGGCGCTCGACCGCCTGCCAATCACGCTCGAGGTCCATGGTCTGCGGCAGGGCACGCTCTCTGGTTTCAACGGAGGTAAGCGCCGCCAGATCGAGCACCACCTGCGCGCACTCAGAGCAGAAGCTCAGGTGCTCCCGGATCGGCTCCACGGACTCGGCGGGACCAATGCCGAGATGGTAGTCCACAAGCTCCTGCGGTTCGGGATGTTCCTCAAGGGTGCGACTCCTTGCCGCCGCCACCCGCCGCAGATCCTCGTCGAGCCACAGGAATACGTTTGGAGGATCGGGCGTCATGAGGCACCTCCGGCAAGGCGGTGGACCACGCATTCATAGAGATGTCGCCGCGCTTGGTGGATTTGCGACTTGACCCTCTGAGTCGAGAGTCGCAGCAAGTTGGCAATTTCTTCGTATTTTCGATTCTGTAAAACATGAAGAACCAGACAGCTGCGCATCCCGGCCGGTATGGCGTCGAGGCATCTGTCCACCGCAGCCAAGCGCTCGGACGCCAGTACACGCTCCAAAGCACTGGGAACCCGCTGCCCTGCCAGGCTCGCGAGCTCTATCGCCTCTCTGTCGGTATCAGGATCGTCCAGGGAGACCTGGACGGCACTACGTTTCGCCGCTTGGCGGTAGCGGATCTCATTCTTCCAGATGTTGGCGGCAATCCTTAGGATCCAGGAATCCAGCGAAGACCGCGAGCGCAACTCGCCCATGCCCTGGAAGACACGGACAAAGGTCTCTTGGGTCAACTCGCTGGCATCGTCGGAGGGAAAACCCCGACTCTTGAAGAAGCCGTACACCCGCCCATGGAACTCATCGAAGATCTCGCGCCGTCCGCTTGGCGCGCCTGCCGTCTCCGCCAGCTTTTCTTCATTCTTCTCTTTAAACATGTCGGCTGTCCCGAGCGACAGTATACCGCCACACGGGAGGCCGGTCAGAGGAAGGAGGGAGGGAGGAGCAGCCGCCCTCTTGGCGAGGCTGCCGTCAGCTCAGCCACTTTCTCCACATCTGGGCGAGGTTCTCTGCAATGCCGCCGTCCCCTACCACCTTGAGGAGGTCCCAGGCACCGGCGTAGCCATGCTCACCGGCACGCTGGAGCCACGCCCTTGCCTTCGCGAGATCCTTGGGGACGCCATTGCCGTCCTTGTACGCGCACCCCAGATTGAACATGCCGAGAGCTTCTCCTTGGTCCGCCGCCTGGCCGTACCAGCGGACGGCCTCTTGCGGGTCGCGCGTCACTCCTTGGCCGTATTCGTACATGACTCCGAGGTTGTTCATGGCACCGGCGACGCCGCCTTGGACGGCGAGTGAGTACCAGTGGAGCGCCTTCGCGAAATCCTGCGGTTGCAGGATACCCTGCTGATAAAAAACGCCCAAGTCGTACATGGCCATCGCGTGGCCGCCTGCCGCAGCTTTCTGGTACCACAGGAGCGCCTGGGCAGAGTTTTGCTGGACACCAAGGCCGTGCTGGTACATGCCTGCAAGCTCGAACATGGCCTCGGCGCTACCACGCTCCGCAGCGAACTGGCGCCAGCGGGCGGCCTCGGAGTAATCCTTCGGCACACCGCGACCGGAGGAGTACAGGCGGGCAAGTCGTGCCGCCGCTTCCGCGTTGCCTGCCTCGGCGGCGCGGCGGAAAAAATCCGCAGCGAACGCGGGTTGCGAGGGAACGCCGGTGCCGGCGTCATAGATCTCACCCAGAGTAAGCAAGGAGATGACGTCGTTCAGCGCCGCCGCTTGGAGCCACAAGCTCAGAGCCCTACCAAAGTCCTTGGCCACTACATCGCCATCGGCGTATAGAGCACCAAGCAATCGCATGGCGAAAGTATTTCCCTTCTCGGCGCCCTGCTGAAAGCAGCGCAGTGCCTCTTCGGAATCCTGTGTTCCGCCTTCACCTTCTAGCGCCATCAAGCCAAGATCCGTCATGGCCTCGGCGTCTCCACGCTCCGCCGAGCGCCGAAACCATTGGCGTGCGATCGAATCGTCACGAGCCACTCCCTGACCGTTGCGGTAGAGGAATCCAAGACTCTTCATGGCCAGCGCGTTGCCGCGCTCCGCTGAGCGCCGATACCATTCGGCCGCCGCGACCTCATCCTTCGGCACGCCACTGCCAGCCAGATAACTGTTTGCCAGGTTTCGCATCGCCATCGGATTGCCACCGTCAGCCGATTGTCGGTACCATTGCGCAGCGGCTGCCGGATCGCCTCCCTGCTCCTGGAGCCAGCCGAGACAATTCATCGCCACAGTGTCGCCTTGTTGCGCCGGGATCCTCAGCAACGCGCCGGCTCGGCCAAGGTCGACTTCCACGCCGACTCCGTCAATGAAGGCGAAGCCCAACACCAGTGCAGCGTCGCCCTCTCCTCGCTCGGCGCGCGCTTTGAGGGCGGCCAGATCGGCGCGGCCCAGAAAGCGCGTTGCCGCCGGATCGCGGGGGAAAGAGCATAATCCCGTCAGATGCAGCCGGACCAACCAAGCCCGACCCACGGGATCGCCCGTCTCCGCGGAGGCGAGGAAGCTCGCCTGCGCGCCGCTTTCGTCGACGGCGCCTTTCAGCCCATACATCTGGTCGATGCCATGGCGGAAGAGCTGGCGCCCGGGGCTGAGGCCCAGGCGCCGAAAGGCATCCTTAAAAACCTGTTCGGCCTTCGGCGTACCATCGAGGCCGACGCAGCCACGCAACAGTGCGATCAGCTCCGGTGTTGGCTCCCCGCTGCGTGCCAGCTCTTGGATGTCGTCGAACTCTGTGCCCGAAATCACTGGGCCGACATAGCGCCGGAGCCGGACGAGACCGAGCTCGCGCAGCCGCGCGTGGTCTCTACGATCGACTTCCTTCGAATCGCTGGACGCCAGCGGCAGCTCCGCGGCAAGCCCTTCGATTGTGTAACTAATCCCTCGACTCAGGTTTAGGTGCTCCGGCCTCTCGTTTCTCACCCAGGCAATGACTTCCTGGTTCAGGTACCGGACCAGAGAGCCCACAGTAATGAAACCGTTGGCGTCGGGGGTCGCTTGTCCGCGCAACCCGCGGATGACCGCATCGCTAAAGACGCCGTTACCGAGCGACGGATGCTCATAAGACTGGCCGCCCTGAGTAGTGCTGATCAGAAAGGCCAGACCGCTGGAGCCCTCAAGCGCTTGGAGAAAAGATTGGCTCATGCCTTCGCCGCCGCTGGTACCGCCGGATCCGCGCGTGTCGCCGCCGAGGTGCGAGCGGCAGGCATCAACGAGCAGCAGGCGGCGCGTGGTGCTCGCCTCCGCTATGTCATCCAGCAGGCGGTCGACGGAGATTCCTGATTCCGCGATGCGACGCCACCACGAGTCGGCGACGGCAATGTTGGTGTGGCCATCCCTGGTTGAGAAGCCATGGGAGGAAAAGGACAGAGCCCAGAGGCCGTTCTCACCTGTGGTGCGGCCGAGCTCTAAGGCCATGCGCTCTACGCTGAGACCACGGGCCTCGACCCGACCCGCACCTGCGTTTCTCAGCCACTCGAGCTTGTCCTCCGTCTCCGGTTTCCTTGGGATGCCAGCCAAGGCCAGGTTGATCCTTGCTGGCAAGATCAGCTCGAGCTCGCAGGAAAACAGGAATGCAAGATCTATGGCGTCGTCTACGGCGAAATTGAGATTGGGGATGGCGGGATCGGCGAAATCATTAACTCCGAAGAACAAGCCTCGCGACTCCTCCCGCCGGAAGCTCTGGCCCCGCTGCACTTCTTTGATGTTTTTCGTCATGGCCGTATTGCGCCGTGAGCCGGCGACCCTCCGCATAGCCAGACACCGCCTTGCCCACTTTGTTCAAAATCACCTCAAGTCGAGTAGAGCGTTGAACCTCGCGGCTCGAACTGTGTCTTGCGGAAGGTCGGAGCCGTGCTCGCGTTCGGGCGGGCCGGCGTTCCAGGAGGACCGCGGATGGACCTGCTCGAGATCTCGCCCAACATCCAGGGCCACGTCAAGCGTCTGCGTCAAGGCGCGGCAACCCTCGCCGCGTTTCATGAAACCAGGGGCAGGCCCTCTGGCGACTTCGGGCGCATTCTAGATGAGGTCGAACGCCAAGCGAAGACGGCCCTCAAGCGGTTCACCGTGGCCTTCGTGGGCATGTACAACTGCGGCAAGTCCACCATCCTGAACAGCCTCCTCGGGCTCCAGGGAATGGCGCGGCTCTCCGACCAGGATAGCCCGGATACAGCGAAGAGCATCCGCCTCGGCTATCGCGCCGATGCCGAAGCTCCCGAGTGCATGCTCCACTTCCGCGACGGCTCGACCGAGACCATGGCCTGGGCCGAAGCTCGGACCCTCACCAGCGAGGTCTACATGGAAGAGCATCCGGCGGCGCGGCGCAAGGCCGAGGAAGTGGTGGAGGTCGAGTACTTCCTGGCCAATCCTCTGCTGCTGAGCCTTGACTTCCTCGACTTGCCCGGCACCGGAACGAGCAACTGGCGGACGGACACCGCGCTCACCCACCAGCGGCTCAAGGAGGCCGACCTCGTCTTCTGGGTCATCGGCACCTCCACCGCCGAGCCGGCGCGCACCGACCTGGAGGACCTGCGGATCCTCCAGGACGTGAAGGCCCACGTCGTCCCCTTGATCAACGTCTGGTCAGACGAGGCGGCAGGCATCAGCGGCGAGGTCTCGGTAGAGGAGATGGCGGCGGCGATCCACCGCTACCTGGCGCAGTACTTCGCCGACGGCGCGCGCTGCTTCGCCTACTTCGCCCGCGAGATCGACCTCGCGAGGCAGCGCGGTGAGGAGCTGCGGCCGGAATGGGGCCTCGAACCGCTATTGGCCCATCTCAATGGTCTGCTTGGCGAAGAGAACGTACGGCGTGAGCGCATCCGCCGCATCGCCGGCGCCATCGGCTCGCACCTGAAGCGCCTCGGCGACCACTTGAGGAGCGAGGTAAAAGTTCTGGACGAGGTCCAGGGGGAGCTGGAAGAGACCGGCGATGCCCTTCTGCACCACGAAGGCGAACGGCAGGAGATCGGGCGCGTGCTCCGTCCTCGCATTAAAGAGCTCGCGGATGATGCTTCCCGGCAGGTCGTCGCCGTCTGCCTGAACGCGGCCGACGCCTTCATTGAGGACGAGCTGCGGCTCAGTAATTGGACGCTGCTTGGCGAGGCGATCAAGCGCAATCCCGAACAGGCAGGGCAACGGATGCACGCCCGCTTCAAGAACGACTTCCTCCACCTCGACAGGAAGCCGAGCTGGCTCGATGGAGTGAATCGTTCCTTCCTTGACGACGTCCGCGACGTGGTCCACGGCGCCTGGGCCCGCTTCCTGCGCGACCTGCAGAAGTCGTCGGGGCCGGAAGGATTGGAAGCTGCGATCGGCGGCGATTTCCTCGACAGCGCGCTCGACAGGGTCACAGGGGCCATGCTCCAGCGCGGCTTCCTCCTGGTGCTTGCAGGGGTCTTTACCGCGCTCCTCTTCATTCCGGGCGGGTTTGTCATCGAAGTGGTATCGCTACTAGGCGTTGCTCTCGTCCAGCTCTTTCAGGATCCCCTGGAGAAGGCGCGCAAGAACGCCAAGCTCCGCGCTCGGGTAGCGCTTGAGCACAACCGCCTGGAGATCCGCAACATCTTCGTCGAGCATGGAATGGAAATCCATAAGGACTTAGACGAGCAATTCACCATCAAGCAGCGCCAGCAGGGACACAAGCTGTCGGCGGAGCGCGAGGCCCTGCGCATGGCAGGCCGCGATCTGGCCGACCTCGGCACCGAGTTGGAGTCGTTCGCGCAGGACATGGACCTCTTCGAAGCTGGAGTGCCCGCATGATTACGATCCAACCAGCCGCCAACCGTCTCTCCTCCTGGGAGCCGCTGCGCACCCATCTCTCCGCCGGACTGCTGTCAGCGGTGGAGGACCTGCGCACCTACATCGCTTGCCGAGTTCCCCGCCTGTTCCTCTTCGCTGCCCAGCCCAAGATTCTCGCAGAATGGCGAGAGGCCGCCGCCGGCGAGTTGCCGGAAGATTGGGAGGTCCGCGAGAGCATCCTCCCTGATGCACCGGAGACATCCAGTACAGAGAGATTCCATGAGCTCTGCTGCGACGCCGTGGTCATCTTTCTCCCGGTCCTGCACATGGACCCCCCTGCAGCCCGCGTCCTGGCAGACCGGCTGCGACCGTACAACCTGCCGATCCACCTAGTGCTTCTGCGCTTCCACCAGATCGCCCAGGGCGCCGAGGTGGTCCGTCGTAAGCGGGAGGAAGCCGCGCGGCGATTCGATCTCGCGGGGCTGCGGGTGCTGGCCTGCTCCGGCGTACCGGGCACGGATCTGCTCGGCCTTGCCAACGCCGTCCGAGAGATCCGCGCCGTTGTCGAAAAGGACTTCCCTGCCGCCCGGGAGCGCCAGGTAACAGAGCTCTCCCTGACGCTGGACTCCCGCGTCCGCGACGAGATACGGGCGCACCAGGCCGCCCTCCGCGAAAATCTCAAGCATCTGCGGGAGGAAACCGCTGTCGCCCGCAGTGCAGAGCGGAGTGTGCACGCCCTCACCAAGACAGTGGGCGAAGCGTTCCACCGCTGGAGCTCGGGCTTCCTCGAAACTGTAGGTAGCCTGGTCTGGGCGGATGTCCGCCAGCGGGTACAGGACGCAGCGGCGGAGTCCCATCAGCCCGAGCACTGGGCGAAGGCGCTGCGCGAGGCCTTGGCAGAACGGATCGCCGAACGCTGGCAGCGGCTCGCAGCCACGCGTCCGTTCGATCTCGAGCAACGGCTGGAGTCTTTGCTCACGCTCAATCGCCAGAGCGCCGAAAAGAACGCCACCGCTCTGGCGCAAGGGCCGATTGGCCTTATGCCTTTCGAGGTCGCCCGCGTGCAACGGGCGGCGGCGGATGAGGAACCGTTCCGCGACCTGCGCCGACGCTGCCAGGAGCTCGCCGAGCGCTGGCAACCTTTGACGTCCTCCGAGATCAATCGCGTCCTTCAGCAGGAGTGCCGCGGCCTGGACATCGCCCTGGCGGATCTCCTGGGACGCAAGCTCCCGTCTCTGGTGCCGCCGCCGAGGGAGCGGGATCAACCGTGGCTACCGCCTCTCCATCTTGGCGAACGGCCGTCGGCCGGATACCAGGAAACGCCGCTCGGATCAACCGACGCGTCTGAGGAAACCCGTTTGGTGGAGCGCTCTCAGCTCCGACAATGGGCCCACGATCACACCGCGGGTGCGCTACGCGATCAGGTGGCCGAAGCGGCGGTGGGCAGCGTCCTTGCCAGCTTGCACGAGCTGGTGGCCGGGAGGCTTGAGGAGCAGCGCAAGCTGTTGATCGAAGAGGAGCTGCCTGCGGCTCTCGATCGCTATTTCCGGGCCTGCTTCGAGGCCTATGACGCCCTGGGCGCGGAGATCCGCGGACAGTTGAAAGCGCTGGCCGCCCTGCTTCCTAAGCAGTCATGAACGCGCTGCCCTCCCCTCTCGATCTGTTCGCTGAGTGGCGGCTCATCGCCCGCGAGCTGCTCGGCGGCGACGGAGCGGTCGAGATACCCTGGATCTGCGTCGACGATGAGCACGCGGAGGTGTTCGCGCGGCTGGACCTCTGCGCCGCAGGTCTCGCGCTACGACGGATCGATGTCGCCGCTCTTCGGCGCGGTGCAATGGGCTCCGGCGATTGGGTGCTGGCGCTCTTCGGCAGCCGCGAGATCGGCACCGAGGAGGCCTCACTGATCCGCGAGATCCGTGCCCGCGAGATTGGCGTCTATCCACTGGCTCTGCTGGGGAATGACTACTTCAAAGTTCCTGAGGGAGAGGTCTTCCACTACTCGCAGCCGCTCGCGACGTTGCGCGCCTGCTGCGGTTCCAACCCGGCTGTGGCCTTCCGCAGCCCACGCGATCTCGATCCACCGGCGCCGCGAGTCCTGACGTACTTCAATGCCCTCGGTGTGCTTGCGGTGTTGCCACGCGTCCAGCGCCTCGAGGCGCAGCTGCGGAGCTGGGAATTGGCGCTGGCTGGGGCCGGTGCGACGCTGCGGGCTAGACCGACTGTGAAGGGGGCGGGCCAGGCTTTCGTCGGCCTGCTTCAGTTACGCATTGAGGCCCTGCGCCAAGCCGTGGCCATGATCCTTGACGAGCGCGGCATCGCTAGGGCGGCGATGCTCTCAGACCTGGAAGCTGTGCAACTTGAGAATCAGAAAGACGCTGTAGCCGAACGCTTCCCCGCCGTCGGAGCCTCACGCCTCGCCGCCGCGCTGGCCGGTACGGAGCTCCTCGACCTCAGCCGGATGGTGGACGCCTTCCTGGCGCCGTTCCGGAACGCCGACGGCGGCTCATGGCTCGCCAAGGAGCTGGCCAAGATCTCCGCTATGGACAGCCTGTCGACGACAGTGACCTTCGCCGGCCCGTTCAGCTCGGGAAAAACAACGCTCCTCAATTATCTACTCTGGGGCTGCAACCGCCTGAAGACCAGCAAGGGGCACAACACCGCTATCCTGGCCGAGATCGGTTATGGCGATTCGGCCGTCGAGCACGTGGAGCTGGAGTGGAAACGAAACGTTCGATTGGAACTGCTCCGCCCTACCGACGATTACACCGTGGCGATAGAGAGTCCCGTCGCCGGCGAGGTCGTCGAGATCCATTGTAGCCCGATCTACAATGCCGTATGGATCAAAGACCAAGAAGGCCGCCAGACTTTCATCGGGCTGGGGACACGGCCGCCCATCGTCCGC
Source organism: Holophagales bacterium UBA5704 (assembly GCA_002420005.1). GTDB lineage: Bacteria > Acidobacteriota > Thermoanaerobaculia > Multivoradales > UBA5704 > UBA5704. The sequence goes on from DIHE01000086.1 coordinate 16,945, forward strand.
CGCGGCGAGACCGTCCGCCGGGGGCAGCTCCTGTCGGAAGGCCTGGGTCCCAAACATCGGACAGTGACACGGTTGTCCTCCTTCGCCCGCCGGGACGTCGCCACCCTTATCGAGCTGGTGGAGCAGGGCGTCTTGCAAGAGGCCTGGGTCGAGCTGACCGGGGCCGACCGCCGGGAGGAGCGCGTGCCTGCGAAGAAGATCCTTCATCGCCTCTGCCAAGCGCTCAAGGAAGAACACTCAGATCTCGGAGCCGCCGAAGTCGAGAAGGCTCTGGGGCGAGCTGTCTTCTCCCTCACCTTCACCGCCCGCCTTTCCGAGGGGCACGGCTTGCCCCCCGACTTCGATCTCGATGAAGAGGGCTGGAATCTCTTTCAGGGCGACGAGGCGCTTTCCGAGCAGCCGGTCTGCTATCTTCTTCTTGACCGGGCACGGATCTACCTGCGCCACGACTTTCTCCGCCTAGCCTCCATAGTTGACACGCCTGGCCTCGGCTCCGTCACCGATCGCCATGACGAGACCACTGAGAGCTTCCTGCGCGGGCACGATGGCTTGATCATCTTCTTCATCCGGATGGACAACCGCTGGCAGGGCGAGCCGTTCTGGCGACTCCTCCACCTTATCAACTCCTTGCCGGAGAAGCGGACACGGGATAACGTAATCGTGCTCTGCAACTGGTGGTCGAACAAGATTCCGCAGGACCGGCTTCCGTCGCACCTGAAAAGGCTCCGCCAATGGCTTGGGCCACGTTTTCGCGAAGTCTTCGTCGTCGATCTTCATCGAGTTCTCGAGCACGGCGAGACCGCTGTCCGGGTTGGCGACTTCGGCACCTTCGACGAGTTGCGAGAGCTGCTGCGTCGACGGGTCAGCGAGCTCGGAGGTGGCCGTCGACTGCGCCAGATCCAGGGCAGGATCAATAGCCTTCTGAGCGATCGGCTCACCAACTTGAAAACCGGGCTTGCCAAGAAAGAGCGCAGTGAGGAGGAGCTTCGCCGACGTCGGCGCCAGCTCGAGGAGTGCCTGCGCGAGATTCCCACACGGCCGGTCTCAGCGAGCATGAAAGACATCATGGAGCGGCTCCACTCCTACGGACCAGTCATCGCCCTGCTCGACAATAAGGAGTCGTGGCGGCAGACCCGACAGGCGCTCCTCGACACGGCGAGGGCGATCAACGAAGCCGTCGAGGACGATCCGTTCGGCGGCCTTCTGATCCCTGCTGGGGCGATCCACCAAGCCCTACAGCGGGTCTCGCTTCGCGTGCCCTTCCCGGACCTACCGAAATCACCGCGCGGCAGCCTGCCGGTCAGCGCTCTCGAGAAGAAGATCGACGAAGTCCTCCGGGACTGGCCGTGGTGGAGCTGGGTGCCCTTCACCTCCCACCGCGAACGCCAACGCAGCGGAATGGAATCGTGGTTCAACGAGAAGACCAAGGCCCTGCTACAGGATTTGGAAAAACATCGGAAGGACTGCGAGCAAAGGATTAACGCCTACTACAAGGCCGCTCGGGAGGAAGTCCAAAATACTCTCGCTGCTGACCAGCCCGGGGGTGAAGAAGCGACCGCGGCGCTACGCGGGGAATTGGCCGAGCTACAGCGTGACATCCTGCCGCGTTGGCGGAAGCTCTCGACCAACATCGATCACGTCCTCGAAAGGGGTTGACGTCATGGACGAAGCGTTCGGCACATTGATCTCGCGGCAGGCCCAGGAGGCGGAGGATGCGATTCTCGGTGCCCTGCGCAAGGAGCTCCAGGCTATCGGCGCAGAGCAGAACGGCCTGCTGCGCCAAGTTTTCACAGAGGAGCGCCTGCAGCGCGCTGCCCTGGCCAAGGAACTGGCCGAACAGCGGAAGCTGCTCGATGAGCAAGGCACAGCGCTGCAAACCCTGGCCAAGGCGATGGTGGGAGCTTTCGGAAAGGTTGGCACAGATTTGAGCCAGCTCGAATCCCGCGTGCAAGGGCACATTCAGGACAGGGCTAAGGCCCTACTCGGCAAGGTGGAAGCTGTGGCGTCCGACCACAAGAAGCTGTTTGATGCAATTCTCCTGCATGTCAAGGAAGCTCGCATGCTGTTAAGCGCGCTGTCCGGCGCGTTCGCAGCACATGAAAAGGCCCTGGCGCACAGGCAAGACTCACTCCACCGCGAGCTCGGCGACCTGCAGAAGGAGCTTCCCGCGCAATTCCATCGCCGCGACGAGTTGCGGGCTCTCCTCGACGGCCAGGAGGCCGCGCAAAGCGAGCGGCTGGCGATCCACCTACGCGAGCTGAAGAAACAGATCCGGCTCGCGCAGCTCTGGGGCGGCCTCGCCGCCCTGGCGGCCCTCACCGCCTTGGCTCGGCTCTTCCTTTGAGATACCCCCCGCAGAGCCACAGCACCGGGGGCCGCCTCCAGCGCGTTCCAGATCTTCGTAGAGGCTGTCCCTCGGTTTCGCTTCGCTGCAGAAGCCCCTCTCGCCGGAAGAGCCGCTGACCGGGAGTTGCCTACCCGCCCCCTCTGGCGCGTCGAAATTCTCGGGCCTGTCCGTCCAACCCTCTGTGACACCGCCCCTCGCTCTTGACTCCACTGGATCTTCCAGGTAGCTTCAGAGAACTCGATCAAGAGCGAAGTTACCGGGAGAAAGGACGCGCGTTTTTATGGTTGAGCCTAGGTTGTGGTTGCGCCACCGCATGCAGTCCGAGCCGCAGCAGGTTCTTCTGGCCGTCGCGGTCGGCTATCTGCTGACTTGCACCTTCTATCTTCTGTCGAATTTCTGGACGGATGCCGGCCTGCGTAACGCCTTCAGGTTCGTTGATGTGATCAACGGAGAGATGGAGACTCTTTCGTCCAAGCTCGCTTTGGGGCCTAACAAGATTCGGAGCGCTTTCCTCTACGGGAAGCAGGAAGCCGAGAATTGGCTCGATGAAGGAGACTTGCCGTCATTCCCTGTGCGCCTGGCAATCCCGTTCCTGTGGAAACCCGAGCGTTCCCTCAAGGAGACCACAGAGGCCCTTGCGCCGGGAGACATCGAGCGCCAGGAGAGGGTAGCGGAGTCTGTCAGCAAGGCTCTCGACAAACTTCGAGGCCTCAGCAGCTACAAGCTCCGGCGCTACATCAACGGGTACATTCAGTTCTTCACCTTCTGGATTGGCTTCACGGGTCTTCTCCTCCTCCTCATATCCTGGAGACAGGCGCGGCAGGACCTGCGGCTTCTGGACGACACATCCTCCATAGCGAAACGGCTCCGAGTTCCCGCGAATCCTCAGGGGAGATCGCTTTTCGTAGACTCTGGCACCTCGATCGCTCCGGCAAGCGAAGACCTTCGGGGCTATCGGAGCTTTCTGCAGGATCTCCGGAAAGGCCTTGATGATCATGCCTTCCCAACCGGCTTGGTGGACCGGTTGCTCGGTGTTCTCTCTACCTATGAGCGGACGGGGAGCGTCGAGGAGTCGAACCAGCGCCTGGAAGAAGGAGTGGCCCTGTCCCGAAGCGAGATGGAGAGTCGATCCTCGGTGATCCGCTACATCGTCTGGGCGGTGCCCGCAGTCGGCTTCGTGGGCACGGTGGTGGGGATCGGCGATGCCCTGGCAGAGGCCCACCAGGTCATCAAGGCCGGGTCGGACGCGGCCAAGGAGAGCGCGATCCAGTCGATCACCTCGATGCTCAGCGTGGCGTTCGACACCACTCTGGTCGCCCTGCTCTGGTCACTGGTCCTGATGGCGCTCCACCACCTCCTGGAACGCCTGGAAGACAAGACGCTGAATACGTTCCACGACCAGGCCAAGACCGGGCTGGTGGATCGTCTCGACAGCCAGGGGCTGGAGCGGCAGTTCCGCAAGCTCCTGGAAAAGCAGGCGGCGGAGCTTGTCCAGATCATGGAGCGACAGTGGCTGGCTTGGGAGAGAAGACGCCTTGACGGGCAGCGCAGGTATCTGGAGTTTCTGGAACGCTCCGAGCCGGCCGGCCCGGACGGCTCCCGAGAGCCCGAGGTCCGCTCATGAGGCGCGGGGGGACTCTCGAAGTCTTTGGCCTCTCGTTTCTCGACCTGATCTCCTGCGGGCTCGGAGGTGTCATCGTCCTGATGCTGATCTTCGCCTCCTTGTCGGGCCAGGGAGGCGACGCACCTCGGGCCGTGGCGGAAGGGAAGGCGGCGGAAGAGGCAAGGCCTGCAGCCACCTTCGTCCTGTTGCAGGTGGATGTCACCGTGGACGGGCAGAGCCGGATCGACCTGGTCCCGCGAGGAGCTTCCACTGCCTTGATAGTGCGCCGTCCTCGAAGAACCGAGCTGAGAGGGGAGAGCGGGACTGTCCGCTTCCTGGTGGAGGGGGAGATGGCGGATCTGCCGCCGGGCACCAGCGAGATCGCATTCGAGCTGGTCCCCGAGAAAGAAACCATATCCTATCGGTTTGAGGTCCACCTCCTTTCGGACATCTCGCGGCAAGAGACTTCGCCGGTTTCGCGTACAGGCCCGACCACCATCACAGTGGCCGATCTCCAGAAGCTGCCGCGCTTGCCGAAGGGGATTTGAGATGGCACGGCGGAAGGTGGCGGGAAGTCCTCTTTCTCTCCTGGATACATTGTCCTGCGCATTCGGCGGGGTGATCATCCTCTCCGTCGTGTTCTCGGCGATGATCCGGGAGCGAGAGGCGGTGCAGCACGAGACCTACCTGATGGTCGACGCACGTCTGGAGCCCGTCGGCAGCACTCCGCCGGAGCTGGTCCGTCAATTTGCTCTGGAGTTCGAGGTGCGGGAGCCGCAAGGGGGAGCCGCCGACTTCGAATCCCTGGATGGACAAGTTCCGAGATCGGACATCCCTCTCCGCGCCAAATACGAGTTCTCGAGCCATCTGCGGGATCTGGGAGCGGGGGCGGACGACATCGATCCCGGTGCACCCTTCGCCTACTCGGTCCTCACGGCCGACCACGTTCCCGCCGGGCGTTATACGATCCGCCTCCGCGTCAAGGAAGGACCCTCCGAGCTGGATCTCCGCACGTCGGGTGCGGCCGGGGCGCCGGTCCGGGCCATTGTGACCGTGCGATCTCCCTACAGCTCTGGTAAGCCGCGGTCTCTTGAGGCCGTGGTTTCGTTGTGCCGCCTGTACAACCAGGTCCGCAAAGAAGGCGAAATCCAGAGCTTCTGGACTCCCTGTGCGCCCGTTCCAGCAGAGGCGGACCACCTCTTCCGCCCTTTGGAGATTTCCATCCAGATCTGAGGCATTCGCCAAGGAGGCATTGAGATGACTCTCAGGCTTTTTCGATGGAGCGTCCTCGTCGGCGGTCTGCTCGTCGCAGGACCGGCGCGCGGTGAAGCTCCCCACTGGCTGCTCGGCGATGGCCCGATCGATCCAGACCGGCTGGCCGCCCAGCGCGAGCTGCTGCGGGACCTTCTCACCCGTGCTGCTGCGCCGGGAGCCGGCGTCGTACCACGCCCGCAGGAGCAGGAGCTGGCCGACCTCTTCCTTGCAATGGCCTGCCGGGCGCATGTGCCTTCGGTCCTCACGCTCTCCGAGGACCAGTTCGTCGCGCTGGCGCAGGAGGTGATTACCGGAGAGACCGAAGAGCTCCGCAGGGCGGCCGTGGCGCTTCATGAGGCCAGCCGTTCGACTCTGGACGCCAAAACCGGGGATGGGGAGATCTGGCTGGACGCCACCTCCCGACGCGCTCTGGAGGGTCTGGAGCTCCTGGGCCGCCAATGGGTACGGCTCATCGCGGAGAAGCAGGCGGACAGCGGGGCACGGGCGGCCCTGGCTCAGGGCCCCGAGGCACGCGCGATCCTGGCCGAGCTCGACCGCCTCCTGGAGCGCCACGAGTTGGAGGTCCTGGTGCGCCGCCTGAAGGATCGCTCTCCCAGCCGTCTCCTCGATCTGGTAGATGGTGTGAAGACCGCCGGGAGAGCCGAGCCCAGTCACCTTGACACTCTCCTGGAGATTGCAGTGGAGGCAGAGCGCCAGGCCGGGGTTGGTTTCACCTCGCTGCTCGCCAATCCGGAGCAGTGGCGGAAAGCGTGCCGCCGTGCCGAGGGGCTGAGCCTTTGGGACCTCACCACCGGCAACTGTCAAGGACGGCTGGAGAAGCTGGCGAAGGCATGGACGGCGTGGCAGGCCGGGCGTCCCGCTGGCGATCTCAGTGTGGATGGCGGAGACGATGTCGAAGCGTTCGCCTCCTGGCTCAAGGAGCGCTTCTTTCTCTACCGGGTCCTCCTGAGCGAGACCGGTGCCGTGGAGGCGACACCAAGAAATGAGACGAGCGCGGCTCCGGTCAGCTTGCGCGAGGAGGCGCTGCAGCCCGCCCTGGCGCGGCTCCACGGCCGCCTGCGAGAGGTCGCCGCACCGTCGGCGCAGGATGCCGAGTCGGCGGCCCGGTCCCTGGCCGTTGCGCTGCTGGCGCAGCCCGGAGAGCGGGTGACTGCGGTGCGCGATCTCTTCTTTCCGGAGAGCGGGGGGGGCACCGAGCGGGAAGTTCTCCGTGAGCTGTTCGGCCTCACCACGTCGGATGCCGTGGACGAGCCGCTGCTGACTCGGTTGGTCCCTGCCGCCGAGCGAGCCCTGGTCCGTGCGGATCTGATTGCCGATCTGATGGACGGTGTCCTGCTTCCCTGGCCCGACGCCTCTTCCGCCACCACGGCCGATGTGTGTCTTGGGACTGCACCCATCGAGCCCGGAATCGTGGGAGGCGAGATCCAGACCTCTCTGGAGCTGCTCATCGGGCTTCGTCCTGCACGCGACAACGGTGCATCTGAGCCCTGCGGAGGCCCCTGGCTGCGCACCGGACTCACGAGCCCGCCGCTACGCGTTTCCGTCTCTCTGGATGGCGCCGTGGACGGCGCCCGGCAGGCGATCGAGACCTCCCTCGCCGATCTCGCTCGGCAGGCCACCTTCGCGAGCACAGCGCCCGCAGGCCTCCACACCTTTGTCGGTCGCGCGGGGGTCCCGGCGAGTCTCCCGCTCGGGGGCGCGTCGTTCGCCTGGGATCGCGGCCTGCGCCTGGAGGTTCGCGGTGAGTGTGTGGAGATTCTGCCCCCCGGTGCCTCCGCGGACGCTCCTTGCGAGGGGGTGCCTCTGGCGGATTTGACCTCGGCCTACGCCTTGCGCGAGCCCGCTGAGCGCATCGTCCGGCGGATCCTGGTGCGCGAGGCTGAACCGCGGATCGCGGAACGCCTCGCTGCAGTGAGGCCGGGGGCAACTGCCGAGATGCTGGAGGAGGCACGGACGGCAATCGACGCGGTGCTCCGAGATCCGGCGCGCCCGCTCGTCTGCGACGGGACGGGATGCGGGGTGCGCGCCCCGCTTCCGGGTCCGAGAGGTCGCCTCGGCGACAGCGCGATCCTGGTACGGCTCTCCAGCGCAGGAGCGGTCGATCTGACGGTGGAAGTGGGAACGGGGGATGCTCTCGCCGCGATCCTGGGCAAGGGTGGCCCCTTGGCGGCGCGCCATGTCGCGGCCAGTCCGGACGGCATCACAACCGCCGACGCCGTGCTGACCGACGGGCGCCGCGATCTCCTGCGTCTGGGTCGGATGACGGTGCGGCAGGGAACGGTCGAAATCGAAAACCAGGTCATCGGCGAGCGGCGGATCGAGCTGGGAGGCGGATTCGGTCTCGAGTTGGAGCCCGAGACCCGCTTCGTCTGGAAGACGTCGACTTTGGAGATCTCTGAGGTCCGGCTCTCCGGCCCCCGCCCGTTCGGCAGGGTGGACGGCCTGACGCTCACCGTTGCCTCCGGCAATGACGGCCTGCGCTGGGACCTGGACGACGCCAGCGTCGCCCGGCTGGGTGCCGCTGTCCGCGGATGGCTCTCGCAGCTCGGAATCTGGCCGCAAGGGCTTGCTCCAGGGCTGGTCGCGATCACCTCCGATGGACTACGGCTCGACTTCTCGGGGGTGCTGGAGCCACTCCGCTCCTGCGCCAGCTCCCTGGCCGCGGCGCCCTTGAATGACCGTTGGATCACCTCCCTGCCGGAACGCCTGCGCAGCTCTGGAGCCTGTGCCGGTTCCCTGGTCGCCGCCGAGCTCGATAACCGCCTTGCCGAGCTCCGAAAGCTCTTGGAAGCGAACTTGTCGCCGCGGGCCGAGGTCTGGCGCTTCGGCCGCGTCGATCTTGGCCCCCTCGGCTCGGTGGGCTGGAAGTGCGACGAGAGCGGCGCCCTGAGTGCGGATTCCTATGGGTCGTGTGTGATCGAGATCCGTTCGGCGGCCCTGGCCTGTGAGGCCGGTCCTGACCTGGTCGTCACCATCTCTACCGCAGCCGAGGCGCAGGTGGACTCCGCTCCGGGCAAGGAATGCCTCCGGAGGGTGCTGGAGGAGCGCCTCGGCGGGGCGGCAGCCCTCGCCGGGGAGATCCAGACGCGCTATGTCCGGGAAGAGCATCGAGTGGCTCTCGCCGTGCCAGTCCATCTCGCCGGGATGACCGTGCCCGTAGAGCTGCGGATCGGCTTGGACGGCGATGTCCGGATGCGGGTGGATCGGCCGGAAGAGCTCGCCCGTGCCGTCGAGGGCGCTCTCGAAGAAGCGCGTGCGGAGCTCCGCAAGCAGATCGACCAGGGGCTCGGTGATGTCACGGAGGCGGTGGAATCCTGGCGGAAGGACCTGGAGAAGGAGCTCGGCGTCGAAGTCGAAGTCCTGGAGTACTTCGAAGACGTCCCAGGGCTCCGCACCGGCGCCTCGGTCCGAATCTGCCACCCCGGCCTCGCAGGCGGGCCACCGCTCTGCGCGTCGGGAGTGCGCCTCTCCTTCGTCGGCAAGGTCGTCGATTTTTCCCATGCGGAGGTCGATCGCGCCGCCCTCGACGCCACTCTGCGCGGCCTGCTCCCCGGTATGGGCGATGACGTGAGCGTCACGGCCGTGGTGCCGGAGCGGGACAAGATCCGCATCACGGCCGAAGCCCGGTTCCGGATCGACCCCTTCCCGCAACCGCTGGTCGCCGAGATCCAGCTCGGCCTCGGCCGCAACGGGCTCGCGGCCAATATGCGGGCGGACCTGCTGGAACCGGCCGCCCAGGCGATCCGCGGGCGGATCGACAAGCTCTCTCTGGAGGAGGACGGTTGGAAGCTCGCCTTCACATCCGTCGAGGCTGACCACAACGACCTGCTGCTGGTCGGCATGGCACGCCTCGCGGCCGTCCCCCAGCTTCCCCAGCTGGCTTTCAAGCTGCGTCTGCCCGTGCTCGCGAAAGGTCGTGTCGATCTTTCGGTTGAGGAACCCGACCTGACGGCCCTGCTCCAGCCGGTCATGAGCAAGCTCATCGGGGATCTGAAGCTACCGGATCTTCCGGTCAAGCTCGTCCGGCCACCCCAAATGTTGCGGGGCAGCGGGCCGCTGCCCCGAGGTATTCGCTTGGAGCTGGAGGCAAGCCTCTTCGGGCCTGACGGGCTCCGGATCACCCTCCCCGAGGTCCTGATCGACGGCGAGGGGATCCGGTTGGGCGGTCTGAGGCGGATTTCGTTTGAGCTGCCTGACTCGACCGAAATCCCTGTCCCTCCTGCGTTTTCGCTCGCCCGGATTCGTGGAGCATTGGAAGGTGACCAGGTGACCTTGGGAGCCGATCTCTCCGTCACGAAGGCACGTAAGGCTGCCCGCCTGGAAGGAGAGTTCACCCTTGATCTCCGCTACCCTCTGCGCTGGGCGGCACGCGGCGATCTGAAGGTCCTGGACAGCATTCCGCTCGGGCGGGCCGTGGCAACTCTGGAGCTCGACAGAGGGTACTTCGACACGGAGGTCTCGATCGGTGGGCAGACCTCGTCCGTCCTCCGGCTCGACGGCCGGCTCACCATCCAAAGCAAACCCTTCTCTGCCACTGGTAGGGTCCAGGCGAAGGCGCTCTCGATCGACCTCGTGGATGCCACCCTGCGCGTGACCGACCGTCAGATCCATATCGAGGCGAATGCATCTCTGGCGCCCTTCGGTCCCGGTGTAGGGGTGGGCTTCACCACGCGGGAGCGTTTCCGCGACCCTACACTGTTCGGCCACCACGACCTCACCGTGCTGGGCATCGAGCTGGCCAGCGCCCGTGTCAAGGTCAACCCGCGGGTAGCTGATTTCGGCGCCAAGGCGCTCGGGCTGACCATCCACTTGGTGGTGCCTTATGGCGAGCTCGATGAGGATCTGATCGAAGAGTTGCTCATGCGCCTGCTCTCGCCGGACCTGAAGAACCTGCACAAGGCTCTGGAGGCGATCCTCACAGGAAACATCACCATCAACCCGTTCGCAGATTTTGGCGTCGACGACGGCGGCGTGGGCGGCGACGGAGGCGATAACGACGGCGACGGACCCGGTGGTGGCGATCCCGGGTCGGGAGGCTACGGCGACCTGGACCGCGCCGCCCAGGCGGCAGGAGAAGGGGACATACCGGAGGGGACCGCCGCCGAAGGAGATGTCCAGGAAGACGGTGGGACGGCGACGGTGCCCACCAAAGGGGTTCTGATGAAAGATGGGGATCAGGAACTGTGGATCCGCCAAGCGGCCGACGGATTTACGGCACAACGACGAATCGTGCCTGGAAATCCCAATCCCGCGCCCCTCCTGACGCTCTCCGGGGACGACGCGATTCGCGAACAGTTCCGCCTCGTGCCAGGGAAGGATCTATTCACCAGCAGGGGAAAGGTACTCGTCTGGGGGGGAGATCCGGAATCCCATGGCTTCTTCCTTCACGCCCTGGACCATGAGAATGGGGCCGTCCTCTACGCCTTCGCCGGCTCGGGGGCGACGCCCGCGGCTTGGGGGCGGCTGCCCTTGAAGCCCCTGGAGCTGACGTATTCCGGCATCGACGCCCTGGCCCAACCTGGCGGAGCTGAGAGCCGAGGGCTGGCGGGAGCCTTCAAGCTCCTGCTCGGTGACCTCCCCTTCGTGCTGCGCGACGGGAGCCCAATCGACCTGGTGGAGAGCGAATTCCGTTTCCATGTGCCGGGAGATAGAGGCCTCACCGCGTTCTGCGTGCGCTACCGCGGGGAGGACTTCTACACCGTTTATGTGAGCGAACACGGAGCGGAAAAGCCTCGCCAGGGGATCGTACTGCTAGGGGATCTCCAAACGCTGGACCTGGGCAAGAGCGAGGGCCGCGAGATCTTCGAACGCCTGCTGCGCGACGCGCTCGCCGCCGGACAGACCCGGGAACAGATCCTCTCGAAGGTGGATGGCCGTTTCTTTCTGGTGGCTGCCGACGGGCTCCATGTCTGGAAGCAGAACCATTTCGAGAAGGCCCCCGACGTTCAGGCCCAGCCGGGAGGCGGAGCCAAGGCCGCCGGAGAGCGCCTGCGAAAGGTCGAGCAGGCACTGCGGGATGTCGGACTGCAGGATAAGGAAGTCCAGAGGCAGAAAGAAGCGGACGCAACGATCAAGGCGCAAAAAGAACAGCACGGCGGAGCTCTGCTCGGACAGGTAGCCGGAGGCACCCTCCGCATCCTTCCCGCTGGCGATCCCACACGGGTGGAGATCTTCGTTGGAGATGCCCAGACTCCCGTCGCCGTAGCACCTCGTAAGCTCAACGGCGTTGAGCTCTTCGTCGATCGGAACGGAGTACTGACCAGCACCGGAATACCTCTCGCCTACGCCGACGGGGCATGGGGCCATGCTATCGACGCCGGGACGCCGCCGGAGAAGCCCGGCGGGTCCTTCTACTGGCATTCCGGTGGGACGACCGGGAGCATTCGTCTCTCCGATCTCGGCCTTGACTACGGCGGCCTGATGGGTATTGACAAAGATGGCCTCCTTGCCACCGCCCTGCGGCGTCTATTCTATGAGATCGCTGCGCTCCTCGGAGGAGGGGCGGAGATCCGGCTGGAGGCAACCCGCCTGTCAGGTGGAGGAGACTCCTCGTTCGAGATGATCTTCGTGCGCCACTCCGGAGAAGCCTGGTCTGTGATTGTCGCAACATCTCCGGAGCGCTCCTGGCTGCTCACCATGCGCGGGATGCCGGACCTCAGCGGCGATGAGGCGCGCGGATTTGCCAACCGGCTCGTCCTTTCCCTGAGCCAGCGGGGGAAGAGATACGCCCAAGTCTTCCCGCACGGGCGACGTTATTTCGTGTTGTCCGATGGAGAGTTGGAAGTCTGGGAGACCGATGCTTCGGAGAGGCAGGCACTAGGCGTGATCAGGCTCGTTGGAGTTGGTATCCGCCTTCCTGCCGTGGAGACCCCGGCGCTCGCCGAGGCTTTCGGAAAGCTGTTGAATCATCTCGGCGAGCAGCTCGATGCCGGGAAGATCGCGGTCTTCTCGGATGGCTTTGCCCTGCCGGAGGAAAGCAGCCAGACCGTGGCCTCGGTCGGGATCCGTACGGCCTCGAGGGAGCACCTGCTCTTTTCTGGAGGGGGGCGGAAGCTGTGAAACCATCCCCGCCGTGGCTCATTGTGTCTCTCCTGTTCATGGATCTCCTGGCCGGTTCGGCAACGAGTTGGGCGCTCGATCTCGTAGTCGGCGTCCTGGACGTGGGTGGACAGGTGGTCCAGGGGGTCCGGGTCGAGGTCGCGGGCAAGGACTGTCGGACGGATGTCTGTGGAATCTGCCGGCTAGAGAACGTGCCGGTGGGGTCCCACAGGGTCCGGGTCGTCACCGACAGCGTGCAAGTCGAAGAGTCGTGGAGCGGCGCGGGTCAGGGAGAGCACTGGCATATCCGCGAACGAGGTTTGGAAAGCGTGCCCGGAGGGGGTCTGCAATACCGTGACCCTCATGTCTTCCCGTGTATCCAAGCCCCGCAGGCCAACAAGTCCGATGAAATCGTCGTCTGGCTCCTCCCGACGAGCGGAGCTCCCCCAGTGGCTGGGGGAAAGCGGGTGATCGGTCTGGACCAGGTGCTCGGCGAGTCCGGCATCCTGCAATCGCTCTTGACGCGGCTGGCCGCCAGGCCCGAGGAGCGGTTTGAGATCTTCCGCTTCGGCACGACCTTGGCTGTTTGGACTGCAGGCAGGATCGAGGTCTGGCGTCATGGCGATTTGCAGCTCCTGGGCCACATCGATCGAGCGGCCGTTGTCGAACGGGTACTTCCCCTCCTCGTCGAGGCGGCGGTACGCCGGCTGAACCATGGAGAGGAGCCAGGAACGGACGGATTGATCAAAGAGGCCTGGGCCTGGCCAGAGGACGCTGCGACACCTCACGCGACGGCGGTACGCTTCAGCGGAGAGGATGGCGTAGATATCTTCCTCGCTCCCCCCGAGGAGGTCAGCCCGCTCGCCCGCTCGCTCTCCGGCTTCACACGAAGCTCGATCCCACACGACCGTCAGGACGCCTTCCTCCGGCTCCTCGCCAAGGTGAAATGGCGCCATGGGAGATGGCTCGAGGCGGGAGGCCGTCGTTTCATTCTCGCGCAGGAGGTGGTGGAGGTTTGGGACCTGGAGAGAGGCGGCACCCGACGGATCGGCAACCTCCGCGGCGCGGATGTCGTGAGCGCCTCCCTTCTCGCCTCCTTCCTTCCTTGGATGGCCGATCCGGTTCGCGGCGAGAAAGTGGACGCCGAGGGGCTCACCGCCGGTGGCCTGGAGGCCATCGTGGCGGGATCCGGACCCATGTGGGCTCTGCACGCGGCCCACAGCGGCTCTCCTTCAAAGCTGCTCACCGTGTCCGCTCTGAAAGACCTCGGAGACCCGCTGGCCGGCTCTCCTCCGTGGGCCGCTCTCCTGCCAGATCTTCTCCGGGTCGCCGAGGAGGGGCACTCCCATCTGGAAATCGGAGAGATTGCGGACTCCGGCCGGGTAATCCGCGCCGGAGACCTCATCTACGGCCCGGCTCCGGTCGAGGGGCTCCGCGCCTGGGGAAATGCGGCAGGGATCGATCCGCCGCTTTTGAACGACCTTCTCGCCGAAGCTGCCACCCGACGATCCGCCTGGCAGTCGGATCGCGATCCCCTGCTTTGGGAAGAGACCGCCGCTTTCGGTACCGAGGGTGTCGCGGTGCGCTTCGCAGGTTCCGGAACCCACACCCTGGTGGCCCACGGCGAGAGGGGGCGGGTTGCCTTCCCCGTGCTGGGGAGCACCTATCTTAAGCAGGGTCCCGCAGGCTTGGTGCGGGCACTCGTTCGCACTGTGGAAGAAGACCCCGGCACCGGCCGGAGTGACACTTGGGAAATCCTGAGGCCGGCGGATCGCCCCTTCGTTTACCGCAGCGGAACGGGCTCACTTTTCGGCTGGGAGCCCGGCACCGGCACGTCCTCGGGTCGCCTCGTCCTCTGGGGAAAGGACATCGCCCGGGTGCCCGGCGCCTTCGAGACGCTCCTCGCCGAGGCCGAGAAGCGTCTGGAGGCGGGTGGAAGGACGACTGGCGAAGGGTTCATCGAAGGAGCCTGGGCCGGCGCCGGGCGCGACTCTGCCCTTTTGGTCGCCCGCTTTTCCGGCGCCGGCCCACAGGACGCCACACTGATTACCTCAAGCGACGGGCGGAAGCTGATCGTCGACGTACGGGGACTGAACCCCTTCCGCGCGAACGATGGGCTCCTGCGCGACTTGGCCTCAGTCCTCCCGCCTGCTCCGGGAGGACCGCCGGAGCTCTTCGCACCCGAGGGTCCCGACGGGACCGTCTTCCTGCTGGCCGCCCGGGAGTTGGCGGCGCGCCGATCCGGCGGCGGGGGTTTCATTCGGCGCGGCGGTCCAATCAAGTTGGTGCCGGAGGTTTTTCCTGACGTACTTCGAGAGTTGCTGACGCGGGACACCGGATTCGCTGACGCCCAAGACATCCAGGCTTCGGCCTCTGGAGGCAGGTCGGAGGTCAAGGCGCTCCTCATCCGCTTCACCGGCGACGCGGCATACGAGGTCTTTGCACGGTCGGACGCGGGAGCGCTGCAGCGTTATCGGCTGCATGGGGTCACCCCCGTGCGCGGCGATCCGGACTTTCTCCCCCAGGTGGTCGGTCGACAAACAGAGTGGAAAGCCGCCGAGCTCGACCTCATGGTGGAGTCGGGATGGGTGTTTCTCCACGATCGCGGCGTCCGTCTCTGGGCGGCGCGCCCTGCTGTCGGCCCCGGTATCGCAACGGTCGGGCACGTCCGAAACCTACCTGGACCGTTCGAGTCGTTCCTGTCGCACTTGGCCGGCGCGATCGGAGATGGTTCAGCCGAGGGATTTGTGGAGTGGTCCCATTCCTTGGAGCCGGGGGCAGACGGCTTCGCCGCCCTGGAGGTGAGGTATACGGCGCGAGCCGGGCGCACAGCGCCCTTCCTGTTCCCCACCCGCGGTGGAACCGCGGCGGAGCCTCTGGAGATCACTGGTCTCGAAGAGGTCCGCGACGAGCGAGATCTCCTGGCCTCCCTGGCCGATCTTCTGGAGCAGCGGAAGGTCCACGCCGCCGAGATCGTTGTTCATGCCGGCGGAGAACGCCGTCTTTTTTCTCTCGTGCCGGCGTCGACCGGGCCAGGAGGAGACCTGCTCGCTTGGCGGAGCGGCGGCTTCGTCGTCTGGGGCCATGGGGTCGAGAAAGTCGCCCCGGTTTTCGGCAGGCTGCTCGCCGACGCGGTGGAGCGTAGTGGCGGAAGCGACGGAAATGGGCTCCTGGAGGAGTGTCTTTCCTTCCCGGCGGAAGGCGGGGTCGCCGCCATGGGAGTCCGCTATGCAGGTACAGCGGAGCACCTGCTCTTCGCAGATCTGGACAACCAGCCAACCCCGCCATTGACCGTCGTCCATCTTGAGCGCATTGGCCGGACCGAGACCGGATTCCTGCGGGCCCTGATCACCGCCTCCGGCGGCGGCAGGACCCGTGTCTTCCCAGGGCAGGCCTTTGCGGCCTCGGGAGGTCTCTATGGATGGCGCGCTCCCGACCGCGAGGCGCGGCAGTGGGGGCCCGAGCCGCCAGAGCTGTTGGAGCAATTTTCCGAAATCCTGACCGAAGCCGCCGGCCGGGTGGACAACGGTGCAGCGGTGCCGGTGATCCGCGAGTTCCCCGCGCCTGTGGAGACTACCGGGATGCGCTCCGTTCTCGTCTGGTTCTCGGGCGAGCCGGAGCCCCGGGCCTATCTCGTCCGAGGGCCGGGAGCGCACGAGCAGGTGCGCGTCGCGCCCGGCTTCGACCGCGTCCGCCATCTTCCCGGGTTCCTCGCTCTATATCTGGGCGTTCTTGCCGACGGCCCCCAAGGAGCCCGGCGCAACCTCTTCACCTATCCCTCTGCGGATGGCCGGTTCGTCTTCCTGTGGACATCCCGATCCGGTGGCAAGGGGCTCCTGCAGGTCTGGGGAAAGGACCGGCCGCGCAGCTTGCTCGCCTTTGGCGAGGTTCCCGAAGCCGACCTCAAGAGCCTTCTCGAGCCAGCCGGTGCCAACGCCTTGGAGAGCTTCGTCATCCACGCTCTTCCCAAGGCGCGCGTGGCTGGCAGCCCAATGTTGTGGTTTTTCGGCGCCGCAGGCTATGTGCTTGATATGCCCCGAGGCAGTCAAGCCGCCGTTCTGGTCCATCGGGTCGAGCAGTCAAGCCTCCCGCGGTGGGTGACGCTTCAAGAACTCGAGATCCCTCTTCAGAAGTATCTTGCCGAGAGTCGCCCGAATGGCCGGCCTCGATGTGGCCTTCCCGTCGCCTGCGAGAACCGGCAGTCGAAGCAGTGCATTCGAGACCTCCTCGACCTCCTGTTCCGCTACGAGGGTCATCCGCCGAAGTGCCGCGATCCGCTGAATACCGATTACAAACACTGGTTCGAGAATTCTGGAGGACAGCCATGACACGAAAGCCTCTGCTCTCTGCTCTTGCCCTCACACTGGTCGCCCTCACCGCAACCCCTGCTCGCGCTGAGGATCTGAATGTCCGCATTGTGCGGCTGCTCGAGAAGGGAGGCGCCTGCACCATCGGCGAGCTCTGGGTCAATGGTCAGCCTGTGGGCTATATCAGCCTGTGGGCTATACCCTGGAGCTCCCCTGGAAATGGAACGAGCAGAACGTCAGTGCCATCCCCGCCGGAAGCTACTCAGGCCATCTCCGCTATGACAAAGACGACCACTGGCGCATCCAGCTCAACGATGTCCAGGGGAGGTCCGGGGTGCAGATCCACATCGGAAACGTTCCCAGGGAGATTCAGGGTTGCGTTCTCGTAGGCAAAGCCTGGGACGGGAAGACCTGCGCCATCACGGACAGTGCTGTCGCCTACAGAGAGCTGAAGAAAGCTTTCTATGGGACAGAACATCCGAAGGAGACGCCGAGGAATTCCATCTCCGTGGTGATCGAGATGGCCCGGAACATCCGGTCGGAGCCCTGAGGTCGGCGGCCTGTTTGGTAGCGACGAGAGCCGAAGCCGCTCCACCGAGCGGATGGGCAGAGGCCAAGTGGTCCTGCGAGGTTTCGTTCCGCTCCCCGAGTACCCCATCCGCGAGAGAGCTCATCCGAAGGAACCGGAGGGGGGTGGGGGTCGCAGAATCCGGCCACGCAAAGCCGCACGCGGGCTCGCACGTGGCTCCGGGGAGCTGCACGGAGGCCTGGACGCAGTCCACACGCGGCTACGCAGGCGCGCGCGCAGCTTGAACACCCGGCTTGGGCGATTCCACGGAGCTCTCCCGGAGGGGCGAAGCGGCACCCCAAAGGCGACGGCAGTCGATGCGCCCTCTGTGGGTCGGCAATCTGTCCGCCCACTCTCGTCAGCCAGCTTCCCCCGGGTCCCGCACCGTGCGAAGCCTCGCTTTTCCCCAGCATCGGATCGGGCACGGTACGGACCCCACCCTTTCTCCTGAGAGCCGTCGAGGAGCGCGCGAGCGCTCCACAAACTGCTTCTGCCCGAGGCACCCACCACCACCGCTTTGCCCCGCCGATGCAGCTCCGTGCGTCACCGCATCGACCTCGTGATCGGAGTTTTCATCCTGTAAGGCCGGGGTGCCCCGCCGGAAGGCTACGGCCGGCCAACCACCACCACCCGGCCGTCCTCCGCTCCTCCCGGCGGCGCCCCCCAGTTCCACACCCGCACACCCTCTTGGATCTCCCGCCACCCACGCGCGCCGGCGGTCCTTCCGTGCCCCGCCGATGCAGCTCCGTGCGGCCTGGCGGCCGTACTCGCTCCATCGTCGGTG
>DIHE01000151.1:0-7477 GCA_002420005.1 Holophagales bacterium UBA5704
GATCGAGACGATCAACAAGCTGACCCGCACCAGCCGCTCGCTGGTGCAGGAGCTCGGCCGCGAGCCCACCGCCGAGGAGATCGGCGAGCGGATGGACCTGCCGGCCTCCAAGGTGCGCAAGATCATGAAGATCGCCCAGGAGCCGATCTCGCTGGAGACGCCGATCGGTGAAGAGGAGGACTCGCACCTGGGCGACTTCATCGAGGACAAGAACGCCATCTCCCCGATCGACTCGGTGATCTTCGCCAACCTGAAGGACCAGACCCGGAAGGTGCTGAAGACCCTCACGCCGCGGGAGGAGCTGGTGCTCAAGATGCGCTTCGGCGTCGGCGACGGCTCCGAGCACACCCTCGAAGAGGTGGGGCGCTCGTTCAACGTCACCCGCGAGCGCATCCGCCAGATCGAGTCGAAGGCCCTGCGCAAGCTGCGCCACCCCAGCCGCGCGACGAAGCTGAAGCCGTTCCTCGACTCGGCATAGCCCTTGACTCGGGGGCTCGTTCGCCCTAAGATCCCGCCCTCCGGGAGCGATCCCGGAGGGTTCTTCCCAACACACTCCTCGGTAGCTCAGTGGTAGAGCGATCGGCTGTTAACCGATTGGTCGGGGGTTCAAGTCCCTCCCGAGGAGCCATTCTCTCCAGCAAATCCAAGACCGACAGACCAAGGACGACAAGGTCGCCAGGGACGACAGGGGTCCTGGTTCGGGTGCCGTGGTGTCGGTGTGCCCTGTGGATGGGCGCTGAGGAAGGGATGGGGCATCCGCCGCGCTGGTTTTGCCAACCAACCGGAGAGATGGTGCCTCACCCAATGAGAAGCTGGGTTCAGTCTACCATGAGTCCCCCCCTGCGGAGTCAACCCCCCTTGTATACGGAAGGCGCGGGGCGGGCGTCTAGGTTGAATTCCCCTCCCTTCTGCTCCCTCCTCCTGGTACGATCTCGCACCGTGCCTCCCACCGCCGAGGAGCTCCTGCAATCCGTCCCCCTCTACCGCCGTGTCCCGCCGGACGACCGGAGGCGCTTGGCGGCCGCCACCACCGTCAAGGTCTATGCCAAAGGGGAGACGGTCTTCGCCGAAGGCGACGCCGCGGAGGCGTTCCTCACCATCGCGGAAGGGCGGGTGAAGGTATTCAAGATGACGCCCGCCGGCAAGGATGTCATCCTGGAGCTTTTCGGGGCCGGTGATCCTCTGGGCGCCCTCGCGGTCTATGAGAACCGGCCCTATCCGGCCTCCGCGGTCGCCCTTGAGGACACCGTCTGCCTGCTCATCCGCAAACAGGACTTCTTCGCCCTGCTGGAGGCGCATCCGGCTCTCGTGCGCAGCCTGCTCGCCGGGCTGACCCGGCGCTTGGTGGAGCTGACCACCCGCCTGGCCGACCTGACCGGTGGCCGGGTCGAGCCCCGCTTCGCCCGCCTCTTTCTCAAGCTCGCCGACCAGATGGGCCGCCCGGTCCCCCAGGGCCGCTTCATCCCGCTCCATCTCGCCCGCCAGGAGCTGGCCGACCTGACCGGGACGACGATCGAGACCTGCATCCGCATCATGAGCCGCTGGGGCAAGGACGAGATCGTGCGCACCGAAAAGGAGGGCTTCACCGTCCTCGACCGTGGCTCGCTGGAAGCGCTCGCCCTCGACTAGCCGATCCAGAAAAATGAATCTACCTTTCCTTGTCACGTTTTGGCGGGCTGGCGCACCCATAGTCTATAGAAGCACACAAACCGGGCTGCCGAGGACAATCGGGCGGGCCTCGGAACGGTGGTAAAGAATCACCGATTGTTCGACGAGGCGCCTTTTCGGCAAGACTTGGCAGAGCGCGCGCAACTGGCGTGCACCGGCAGAGGCGGGACATCGCAACGTCAGAATCAGTTTCGGCTCCATCGTGGAGCCGTTGTGGAGCAGGTATGTGCAGTCGTGCCCTTGCAGAGTGGGCACACCAGTCAACCTTTTTGACGTGATTACGTCGAACGGAGACCATCATCGTGAACAGGAAATCAATCATCGTTGCCGGGACCTTGCTCATCGCCGGGCTTGCGGGGCAGGCCGCGCAGGCGCACAACTGGGGCTGCTGGATTCAGACGGATCGCAACGTGAAGATCCGCAACGCGTCCGGCGGGACCCAGGCGGCCAACGCGATCAACGACTGGAACAACATGACCATCCTCAACATCACGTCGGTCAGCTCGGGCGAAGAGATTTACGTCTTCAACGCCAACTCGGGCGCCACCGGCTGGGGCGGTCTCGCCTCCATCACCAACTACAGCGGCTGCAACATCCTCCGGGCGACCGCGCAGGTCAACACCTACTACTACTCGGGGAGCTCGCTTTCCGCCCGCGGCGTCCACTGCCAGGAGATCGGCCACGGCTTCGGCCTCGACCACTCCAATGACGGCGGCTGCATGGGCGCCGGCTACTGGTACAGCGTCAGCTCCGCCTACACGCCGGTCTCCCACAACGTCAACGACATCGCCACGAAGTATGCCAGCCGCATCGTCGACACCCCGACCCACAGCGAGCACGAAGGCGAACCGCTCCGGTTCCACGCCTACTGGGTCAACAACCCCCGCAGCCTGCGCGAGACCACCCGCCTGGCGAGCAACATCGTCGTCGCGACGGTGACCGACGTGGCCGCCGGCGCCGACATCGTGAACCGCCAGAAGGACGGCTATGTGAGCCGCATCCCGACGCAGCGGGTTTCCTTCACCATCGACCGCAGCCGCAAGGGCGAGATGGTCGAGGGTGAGTCCTTCGTCCTGTTCCAGAACGGCAACGACCACAACCGGTTCGACGAGGACCCGAGCTACAAGGTCGGCACCCGGTACCTGCTGTTCCTCACGGAGCGCGCGGACGGCACCCATCTCGTGGTCGCTCCGTCCGGCCGCTTCGAGCTGACCGCCAAGGGCCTGGTTCCGGCCGCCAAGGTGGGCTTCGCCAAGGAGCTCGCCGGCGCCCGCCTGCAGGACGTGATGTCCGACCTCACGCAGGCCCTCGCCCAGGTCGACGCGGAGTAGTCCTCTTTCCCCTCATATCCGGCATGCGCCGGTGGGACAGCCCACCGGCGCACCGGATGTTCACCCCTCCTCCGCCTTGCTCAGATCCAGAAAAATGGATTCGGTTTCTTTGTCCCGTTTGGCCGGGCTCGCGCACCCCTACTAGTAGAAGCACACAGTGCAGGTTCCCGAGGATCTTTCGGGGGCCGTCCCCGGACCAGAGAGGGGCGCATGTGTTCAACCTTTTTGACGCGATTGCGTCGAATGGAGAAACCATCGTGAACAGAAAGCCGATCATCGTTGCAGGGGCCTTGCTCATCGCCTTTCTTGCCGGGCAGGCCGCCGAGGCGAAGCGGTGGGGGTGCTGGATCCAGGCGGATCGCAATGTGAAAATCCGCAACACGGCCAACAATGCGACCGCGGCGGTCAACGACTGGAACAGTCTGACCATCCTCAATCTCACGTCGGTCGGCTCGGGCGAGGAGACCTACGTCTTCAACGCCAACTCCGGCAACACCGGCTGGGGCGGCCTCGCCAGCATCGTCAGCTACAGTGGCTGCACCATCCTGCGGGCGACCGCGCAGCTCAACACCTACTACTCGTGGACCACGAACGCCGCGCGCGGCGTGCACTGCCAGGAGATCGGGCACACCTTCGGCCTCGATCACTCGAACGACGGCGGCTGCATGGGCGGTGGCTACTGGTACGACATCGCCACCCACTACACGATCGTCCAGAAGAACATCAACGAGATCGGCACGATGTACGCCAGCCGCGTGGCCGGCAGCCCGGACTTCTCGACGGTCGGACCCGAGGTCGACACGCCGCGCTTCCATGCCTTCTGGGCGAACAACCCCCGTTCCCTCCGTGAGACCACCGGTCTGGCCTCCCAGATCGTCGTCGCGACGGTGACCGGCATCGCCAAGGGCGCCCCCATCGTGAACCGCCAGCCGGACGGCCATGTGAGCCGCATCCCCACCCAGCGGGTGTCCTTCTCCGTCGAAGGCGGCATCAAGGGCTCTCTCGAAGCCGGTGATTCTTTCGTCCTGTTCCAGAACGGCAACGCGGCCAACCGCTTCGACGAGGATCCGAGCTACGCGCCGGGCAGCCGCCATCTCCTGTTCCTGACCGCGCGCGGCGACGGCACCTATCTGGTGGTCTCTCCGTCCGGCCGTTTCGAGCTGTCCGACGGAGACGGTCACTCGGAGCTGATCCCCGCGGCCACCCAGGGCTTCGCCGCCGATCTCAAGGGCGCCAAGCTGCAGCACGTGATGTTCGACGTGGTGCGGAGCCTCGCCCCGGTCGACGCGGAGTAGTAGTCTTTCACCCGCATCCGGCGTGCGCCGGTGGGACCCTGACGGACCACCGGCGCACTGCGGCGCCCCCCTTCTTATGACCCAGCCCCTCCATCGCCTGCTGCGTCCCCTCCTCCCGTTCGTTCTCTGTCTGCTGGCCGCCGTCGTGGCCACCTGGCCCCTGCTGCCGTCTCTCGCCAGGGCGGTGCCGTTGGGCACCGAGCACGAGGCCACCGTTCCGCTCTTCAATCTGTGGTCCTTGTGGTGGGATGCCGATCGCGCGCCGCACGGCTTTCACGGGCTCTGGAGGGCACCCATCTTCCATCCGCTCGAAGGGACCTTCACCTTCTCGGAGCCGCTGCTCCTCCAGGGCGCCGCTCTCGCGCCTCTCTGGTGGCTGGGGGCTCCTCCGGCCGCGATCTACAACCTGGCGATCCTGCTCACTCTGGTCTGCAACGGTCTCGCCACCCGGAGCCTGGCGCGGGCGCTCGGTGCGCCGCCCGGCGTGGCTCTGCTCGCAGCGTTTGCCGGGGTCACCCTGCCCTATACCGCCAAGGTCCTGGGCGTGCTCCCCGTGCTTCCCCTCTTCGGCACGCTCTGGGCGCTCGCCGCCCTGGCCCGCTTCGGAGAGAAAGGCGGATGGCGCCCTGCCGCGCTGGCGGTCCTGGGGTTCGCCGCGCAGTTCCTCGCAGGGCAGCAGATGGCGCTCTTGAGCCTGCCGGTGGTTCTCCTGGCGGGGGTCGTCGCACTGGCGGAGCAGAGATTCCGCCTCCGCTCAATCGCGACGCTCGCGGCTCCGGCACTGCTCGCGGCCCTCGTTCTCGCGCCCATCGCCCGCACGGCCGCCTCCTTTCACGAGAAGTACGGGTTCCAGCGCTCCGAAGAGGTCGTCGCGGCCCTCTCGGCGCGGGTCCAGGACTTCACCACCCGTCCCGCCTCTTCGCGCTTCGCCTTTCCGCCCCGCGAAGACGCCTATGCAGGGGATACGGGAGGTCTCTTTCCCGGCTTCCTCCTTCTCGGCCTGGGGTTGGCGGGCGCCGGTCTCGCCTGGCACCGGGGAGAACGCCGGATCTGGATCGCCGGTCTTCTCGTCTGCCTCGGGGCGGGCGGGCTTCTCGCGCTCGGCCTCAACCTGCGGATCGGGGATTGGCAGCCCTTCGCCACGCTGCGGGAGGTGGTACCCGGCCTCCGCACGCTGCGCAGCCCTTTCCGCGCCGTGGCGATCTCGCAGGCGGTGCTCGCGGCGTTCGCCGCGCTGGCTCTGACCCACCTCTCTGCGTGGCGCGGACGGACGGGCCAGGTCTGCGCTCTCGTCCTGGGGGTCCTGGCCGCCGCCGAGAACCTCGCGTCGCCCGGCGTCCTGGCATCGACTCCCACGAGCCCGCGCACCCCCTGGACGACCTGGCTGCGCGACCAGCCCGGCGATCTGGTCGTGGCGCACGTCCCCTTCCCGCAGGGGCTGCACGTCTCGGACTATGAGATCGAGACGTGGCGGATGTTCGCGCAGATCGACCACCGCCGGCCGCTGCTCAACGGCTACTCGGGCTACTTCCCGTCCGGTTACGGCACGTTTCAGGTGGACATGGACCAGAACTTTCCCTCCGGCCGCCTCCTCTGCATGATGGCGTTCGGCTTCGGGGTCAACACCCTGGTCCTGGACCGCCCATACCTGGAGGCACGGCGCCCCCTGTTCGAGAGCGACTCCCTGCGGGGCTTCTTCGGCCCCGGATACAGCAGCGATCCGCAGGTGGTGATCGTCCGCCTGAACCCACCGCCCGAAGCCTGCGGCGTTCCCCCCGGGTAGCCCGCCACCCGACTTTTCGGTACGCTCGGAGGACGTTCGGGGCCGTTGCCCCGGGGAGGTGCCGATGAGCCTGAGACCAGATCGTGGCGGCGTGAAAACGGGCTCCTGCACGGCGACCCGCCGCCGCGCAGGAGTCTCCTTCGCCCTCCTCGCGGTGGCGCTCGGCGTCTCCTGTGCTCCCACGGTGCAACGGCCGGCCGAGGAGGCCCGCCTCGTGCTGACTCCGGCGTCCTTCGAGGACCTTCCCGGCTGGAGCCGCGACCCGATGGCGCCCGCGCTCGATGCGCTCCGCCGCTCTTGTGCACGGATGGCCGCCCTCGCCCCGGAGACGCCCCTCGGGGGCGGCGGATTCGCCGGGACGGCCGGCGACTGGCGCACCGTCTGCGCCGCGGCGGAGCGCATTCCGGAGGGTGACGACGCGGTCGTCCGCGGCTGGTTCGAGACTTGGTTCCAGCCGCTCGCCGCCCGCTCCGAAGGCGATGGCGGCGCGAGCCTCTTCACCGGCTATTACGAGGCCCTCCTCCATGGCAGCCGGCGGCCGACGGAACGCTACCGCTTCCCCCTCTACGGCCGGCCCCCCGAGCTGATCAGCGTCGATCTCGGGACGTTCCGGGAGGACCTCAAAGGCCGCCGGATCGCCGGCCGGGTGCAGGACGGTACGCTCGTCCCGTTCGCGGATCGCCGGGAGATCGAGAAGGGAGCGCTCGCCGGCCGGTCGCTCGAAATCCTGTGGGTGGACGATGCGGTCGACTCCTTCTTCCTGCAGATCCAAGGGTCCGGACGGGTGCAGCTCGACGGCGGCGGCGAGATCCGGGTCGGCTACGCGGGCGAGAACGGGCATCCCTACTTCGCCATCGGCCGCGAGCTCATCCGGCGCGGCGCCCTGCGCAAGGAGGAGGTCTCCATGCAGTCGATCCGCCGCTGGCTGGAGGAGAATCCCGCGGACGCCCCGGCGGTGCTCGCGACCAACGCCTCGTTCGTCTTCTTCCGCGAGATCTCCGGAGAAGGTCCCCTCGGCGCCGAAGGGGTCGCGCTCACTCCCGGCCGCTCGCTCGCCGTCGATCGCAAGCACTGGCCCCTCGGCGTCCCCCTCTGGCTCGACACGACCGCTCCCGCGGCAGAGCCGGGTGCGCCGGACGTGCCCCTGCGCCGTCTGTTCATCGCCCAGGACACCGGCGGCGCCATCCGCGGGCCGATCCGCGGCGACGTCTTCTGGGGCCATGGCAAGGACGCCGAGGAGGTCGCAGGCCGGATGAAGCATCCGGGCCGGCTGTGGGTGCTGCTGCCGAAGATCCCCCTCCCCTGACCCCTCCCCCGCAAAGCGGGAGAGGGGAAGAAGGCAGAAGGCAAAAACCTCAGAGCATCTGATCCCTGAGCAGGGTGGGGGCGCCCTCTCCCGC
>DIHE01000151.1:7666-66641 GCA_002420005.1 Holophagales bacterium UBA5704
GAGGGTCGGGGAGGGGGCGCTCAGTGAACCCAGGGTCCTTTGCGGACCTCGCCGTTGCCGCCGCCCCGTCCGCCCTCGCCGGGGATGACCTGGAACCCCCGCTTGCGCCTGAGGCGGTCCAGTTTCCACTGAATCCATCGCCGCTCCAGGCGCAGCCGCAGCTCGCGCAGGCCGATCCCCTTGCCGCCGGTGCGGACGTAGGCGGAGCCGATCCACACCGCGGTGCAGATCCCCAGGAAGCCGGCGAAGTCCCGCGACTGCAGGAAGCCGATGAAGGCGATCAGGATCTCCAGCGCCAGAAACCAGCGGGCCTCGATGGGGAGGACGATCAGGTAGATGGTGGCGTTTCGGTTTGCCGTCGCGAAGGCCGCGACGAAAACCGCCCAGAGGAGGAGCTGCCCCTGCATCAGGGAAAACGGCACCGGCGCCCCCCAGCCGGCCAGGCCGAGCAGGGCATCGGTGAGCAGCGCGACGAGCGCCGAGCCCACCGCCGCGGCGAGCACCAGGCGCCAGAAGTGGCGCCGGCCCAATCCGAGGAAGGCGTCGCGGGCGAACAGGTAGAGGAAGATCAGGCTGATCAGAAAGAAGATGCCGCCCCCGTAGCCGATGAACGGGTAGGTGGCGATCTGCCAGACGAACCCGATCTGCCAGACGGCGGGGGTCAGCCGCAGGAGGTCGATGAGGCGCTGCGACGCCTCGAAGTACTGCATCGCGAAGGTGGCGAACAGGACGCTGAACAGGATCAGCAGATCCCGCGGGATCGGCCCGGTCAGGCCGCCGAAGCCTCCGAAGGAGGTGGTGGTGGTGCGTCGAGGGTACACGCCGGTCAGTCTATCTCCGCTGCGGCCTCAGGCGTAGCGGATCCACTTCCACAGCTCCTGGAACGTCGGCTTCTTGCCGTACATGAGGATGCCGATCCGGTAGATCCGGGCGCACACCCAGACCATCCCGACGACGAAGCCCACGGTCAGCGCATAGGCCAGCAGGATCTGCCAGAGCGGCGGCATCTCCAGCGAGATCCGGAGCGTCATCAGGAGCGGCGTGAACAGCGGGATCAGCGAGGCCACCACCGCGAAGGTGGAACCGGGATCGTTGATGATGCGGACCATCAGGAACACCGGGATCACCAGGAAAAACACCGCGACGCCCGCCACCTGCTGCGCCTCCTGGAGGTTGTTGAACGCCGCGCCGATCGCGGCGTAGAACGTCGAAAAGACGAAGAAGCCGAGGACGAAGAGCAGCAGGAAGTGGACGACCATGGCGAAGGTCACCGTCGGCAGCTTCACCTCCGGCGGGAGCGCCGCGAGCGAGGCGATCACGCCCGGTGCGGAGACCGTGGCCAGGGTGGCCAGCCAGATGCCGAACTGCGTCAGGCCGACCGCGCAGATGCCGACCAGCTTCCCCATCATCAGCTCGAACGGCCGCACCGAGGAGAGCACCACCTCGATGATCCGCGAGCTCTTCTCCTCCAGCACCCCCTGCATGACCTGCTGGCCCCAGATGACCAGGACCATGTAGAGAAGCAGGAAGAGGACGTAGGCGAACGCGGCCCCGGCGAGGCCGCCCTCGGTACGGCTCCCTTCCTTCGAGACGCGCACCGTGGTGAGCTCCACCTGCGCGGAGAGCTCGCCCACGCGATCCGGATCGAGCCCGGCGCCCGCCAGGCGCTCCCGGCGCACGACGTACGACAGGTTGTCGCGCAGCACTTCCTGGGTGATCACGTTGGAGACCGTCTTCGCGTGATACTCGACGGGCTTGCCCTCCAGCACGTCTGCGCCGAGCCAGATCCAGGCGTCGATCTCCTGGGCGAGCACCCGGGCGTCCAGGGCGGCGCGCTGCGCCTCCGGGTCCTTCCCCGGCGGTTCCACCTCGTATGTGAAGCTGGCGACCTGATCGCGCATCTTGCGCTTGCCGCCTTCGGGGCTTTTCTCCAGCAACCGCGGAGCCAGACGGCCGGTCTCGTCGACCACCACGACCCGCTGTGTGGAGCGGGACTTCGACAGCAGCAGAGACGGCAGAACGGCGGCGGCGACCACGAACAGCGGCAGGATCAAGGTGGCGATCCAGAACCCCTTGCTACGAATCCGCTGCACGTACTCACGCTTCGCGATGAGGAACAGGGTCTCAAGCCGCATCACGCACCGCCTTCAGAAAGATCTGCTCCAGCTCGGGCTCTTCCGAGCGGAACTCCTGGACGCGCAGGAACTGCACGATCTGCCGCAGCACCTCCGGCCCCTGGGCCTCCGGCCGCAGCAGGAGCTTGACGACGCCGTTCTGCACCACCGCCTGCTCCACCTCGGGGAGGGTCTGGAGGCGCTCCAGGTCCCCCTCGGCGATCAGCCGGTAGGAATTGCCCCCCACCTGCCGCTTGATCGCGGCCAGCTCGCCGGCGAGCACCACCCTCCCGTGGGAGATGAGGCCGATGTGATCGCACATCCGTTCGGCCAGCTCCATGCCATGGGTGGAGAGGATCACGCACTTGCCCTGCCGGCGGTATTCGAGGAGCAGCTCCTTGAACAGCTCCTGGTTCAGCGGATCGAGGCCGGAGAACGGCTCGTCGAGCAGGAGCAGGTCGGGCTCGTGGAGGACGGTGCCGATGAGCTGCACCTTCTGCTGCATCCCCTTGGACAGCTCCTCGACCTTGGCCTTCGCCCAGGCTCCGAGCTCGACCCTCTCCAGCCACTTCGCGATGCGCGGCAGGACCTCCCGCCGCTTCAGGCCGCGGATCTCGCCGAGGAACAGGAGGTGCTCGGTGACCTCCATCTTGCGGTAGAGACCGCGCTCTTCGGGCAGATAGCCGACCCGCCGCAGGTGCTCCGGCCGGCGGGCCTCGCCGAAGAGCCGGACCTCTCCCGCGTCGGGCGGCGTGATGTCCATGATCATGCGGATCGTGCTGGTCTTGCCGGCGCCGTTCGGGCCGAGAAGCCCGAAGATGCTCCCCTCCGGCACGCGCAGCGAGACACCGTCCACGGCCACGAACTTGCCGTAGCTCTTGCGGACGTCGAGAACTTCGAGGCTGTCGCTCATGGGGGTCCATCCTATCCTGACCCGATGGTGTACGCAGGACGGGGGCGGAGGTTGCCGAGGATTCCAGGGTTTCCCTTCCGCCGGTTCTCTCCATGCCCGAGGATCTGTTCCGGCCGGGCGCAAATGATAGGATCAAGGCACGCTCATGAAGAAGAACAACCAGAGTCCGCTGCCAGATGCTGCCGCCGGGGACCGTTGGCTGACCGAGGTCCAGCTCCAACGATTCAAGGCCGCTTTCAAGCCGAAGCCCATCAAGCTGAGCCACTTCAACGTCGTCATCGGCCGGAACGGCAGCGGGAAAAGCACGCTCCTCGAGGCTCTGCAGTGGATTGACGCGACGATACGTCGGGATGCCCGAGAGGCGTGCGACCGGTATTTCGGAATCCGAGACCTCATCAATCTCCGGTCGCAGGCCTATCCCCCGTACTTCGAGCTGAGGTTGACATGGTCGGGCAAGGAACGGGTCCGGTACCAGGTTCGAGTCGAAGACGATGAGGGGATTCCTGCGATCACGCAGGAGGAGCTCGCTTCGCTAGGCAGAAGAGACAAGCCTCGCGTTCGATATGTGAGGACCGAGGAATCCGGCGAGCGGGTGCTCCTCTCCGAGAGCACAGCGGGAATCCCGTTTCGTGATCCCGACCGGCTCGCGCTCGGCCAATTGGGTGCCGTCCTAGGGCGCCAAGAACCATCGCTGGCGTTCTTGGAGAGCTTCTGGTCGCGGGCGGTCTTCCTTCGACTCAGTCCCAACCGGCTCGCCAAGGGTTCGCTCGGAACCCGACGATCGTTTGAGCCCCTTCTCGATGAAGAGGGTCAGACACTCCCGGCGCTGCTCAACGAGCTGACTCCAGAGCAACGGATCGAGCTCGTCGGATCGCTCGGAGAGGTCCTACCCGGAATTCGCGATGTCTACGTTTCGCGCGCCGACCTGGGCCGGGATACGCAGGTGAACTACAGCCTGCTCGAACGCATGCCCTACCAGGGCCGCACGGGCCGGAGTCAGTTTCCGATTCCTTCCTGGATGCTCTCGGAAGGCACGCGCCGCATTACAGCCATTCTGGCCCTGCTGGCCCGGGAGCCGGCGCCTTCTCTCCTGTGCATTGAGGAGATCGAGAACGGCCTCGATCCCTGGACGGTCAGGACCATCTTGCGCCGCCTCCAGTCAGCGGCCGATCGCGGCACCCAGGTGATCCTTACCACGCATTCCCCTTGGGTCCTTGATGACGTACCGATCGATTCGATTCTTCAGGTGCGACGGATCGAGGGAGACACGCGCTACGAGCACTTCGCTTCGCGGCCCGAGATCGCCGCTTTTGCTCCCTCCGTTCCGGCCGGAACGCGCTACGTCCACACCGAAGACGAGATCGAGTGAGTCTCCCGAAATTGCGCGTTGCTCTCTTTGTCGAAGGCAGCTACTCACCGCCCACCCGGCGCGGGGCGGACACGCTTGGGGTGATCTGGAACGAGCACTTGGGGAAGGCCCTCAAGCTGCCGCGCTTCGATCCGATCATTCCGATCAGCAAAACGCATCTGGTGGCCATGGATCCTGCCAACCCGCCGATGAGTGGTGCGGGCGAGCGCCTCGATCAGCTCATGGTCCGGGTCCTCGCGCAGAAGCCTTTCGACGTAGCTGTCGTCGCCTGGGATCTCTCCCCCTCCTGGAATCCGAAAGGTCCGTTCTGCCGTTGGTTTGAAACCGTCGATCTCTACAAGTTTCTGAGCGCATCCGAGGACCTTCCGGACATCTGGCGGGAGAAAGCGCGCCAGCGGTTTCAGGACCTGTCGAGCCGACCCGCGCCGAGCTATCGAAAGCGCCTTCCCTTGCTGGCGCCCGGGATGGTCCTGCCGGTCTGCATGGAACCTCTGTTCGAGGGCTTGCTCGTGCAGGACGAAGCGGCAGTGCGAAGGGCTCTCGGCCTCAAACGGGCTCCAGTCGGGTGGCCGCGGGCCGGGTGGGCCGATGCTCGCGAGAGGCGACCCGATCTCAAGGTCCTGACGCCGGCCATTGCCTCCCTTTGGCACATGAATCCCAGGCCGGAGGTTCTCCGCAAGGTTAGAGGTGACATGAAGACCCACAAGAGCGATTGGGGGGAGTTTCTTTTGCGCGAGCTTCTGGCGGACCATCAGGCGCGTGCCGTCGTTCTGGCCCATTTCATCTCCCGCCGGCTCCTCGAGCTGCTGGGACCAAGGAGCCACTCATGAGCCCCACCTTCGCCGCCAGTGAGGTCCTCGGCGCGATGATCACTCCAGCCGTGCTCATCTCGGCGTCGGGGACTCTCGTGCTGTCCACGTCCAACCGGTTGACGCGGGTGGTGGACCGGGTGCGGGTTCTCGCAGCGGAGGCGGAGAAGTTGCGCCAGGGGGAGGAAACCGAGGAGGCGGAGGCGCGGCGGGGGCTGATCGCCGGGCAGCTTCCGGTCCTGTCCTCGCGGGTGCTGCTCCTGCGCTCGGCGCTGGGAGCGCTCTATGGGGCGATCGGGCTGCTGGTGGCCACCAGCATCGCGGTCGGGCTCTCGGCCACCCTCCAATGGGCCTATAGCTGGGTGCCGGTGATCAGCGGGCTCGCCGGGGCTTCGGCGCTGCTCTGGGGCAGCGTGCTGCTGGTGCGCGAGGCCCGCATCGCCATCAGCTCGACCCTGGAGGAGATGAAATACCTGGCCAAGGAAGTGGCGCGCCTGCGGACGCCACCGTAGCCACCACTCGGGGGTTCCCATGCAGGAAACACCGATCGCCGACACCGTGGCGACCCGGCACTGGCACCTGCTCGACAACGGGCGCGTGCAGTGCGACGTCTGCCCTCGTTTCTGCAAGCTGCTGGAGGGCCAGCGCGGCCTGTGCTTCGTACGGGCGCGCGAGCACGACGCGATCGTGCTCAAGACTTATGGACGGTCGAGCGGGTTCTGCGTCGATCCGATCGAGAAGAAGCCGCTCAACCATTTCCTGCCCGGCACGCCGATCCTCTCGTTCGGCACGGCGGGGTGCAACCTCGCCTGCCGGTTCTGCCAGAATTGGGACATCAGCAAGTCGCGCGAGATGGATACCCTGGCCGATCAGGCGAGCCCGGAGACCATCGCACGGGCGGCGGCACGGCTGGGGTGCTCCAGCGTGGCCTTCACCTACAACGATCCGGTGGTCTTCCTGGAGTATGCCGTCGACGTGGCGGACGCCTGCCATGCCGCGGGCGTGAAGACCGTGGCGGTCACCGCCGGGGAGATCTGCCCGGCGCCGCGCGTCGAGCTGTTCCGCCCCATGGACGCGGCGAACGTCGACCTGAAGGCGTTCACCGACCGCTTCTACCGCAAGATCTGCGGCGGCTCGCTCGACGCCGTGCTCGACACGCTCCTCTATCTCCGGCACGAGACGGACGTGTGGCTGGAGATCACCACCCTGCTGATCCCCGGAGAGAACGACGCGGCCGAGGAGATCGACGCGATGACCCGCTGGATCGCCGACCGGCTCGGTCCCGACGTGCCGCTCCACTTCACCGCGTTCCATCCGGACTGGAAGATGCGGGATCACCCACCGACTCCGGCGGCGACGCTCACCCGCTCGCGCCGGATCGCGCAGGCGAACGGGTTGCGTTACGTCTACACCGGCAACGTCCACGACGAGGAAGGCGGCAGCACCTACTGCCACGTCTGCCAGGCGAAGCTGATCGGCCGCAACGGCTACGTGCTCACCGCCTGGCACCTCACCGGCGACGGCAGGTGCGCCACCTGCGGCACGCCCTGCGCCGGGCGGTTCGCCGGGCCGCCGGGGACCTGGGGAGCGCGGCGGCTGCCGGTGCGGCTGCGCGACGTCGTGGGCTGAGGTCAGAGCGAGACGGCGGTGTCGTCGAGGCTGAGGCCGACGCCGAAGACGGAGGCCGGGGCCGGAACGCCGAGGAAGTAGCCCTGGGCGGCGTCGAAGCCAAGGCCGCGGCAGGTCTCCAGGGCGGTGGAGGTCTCGACGCCTTCGGCCACACTGGTGATGCCGAGATCGGCGGCCACCCGGAGCATGGAGGAGAGCACGGCCAGGCGGGAAGGCGTCGCCTTGTCGATGTCGCGGATCAGGGCGGCGTCGAACTTGAGGACGTCCGGCGGCACCTCGGCGAGCTCGAGCAGGCGCGACTGGCCGACGCCGAAGTCGTCATAGGCGAGCTGGATGTCCAGCTCGCGCAGGCTGGTGCGCAAGGAGCCGAGGGCGGAGAGCCCGGCGATCCCCTTCTCGTGCACTTCGAGCGTCATCGCCAGATGGGGAGCCTGCTCGCGCAGCTCCCGCAGGTGGCGCAGGAGGAGATCGGGACGTTGCAGCTCCACCGGGTGGGTGTTGGCGAACACCCGCGTCTCCGGCGGCAGCTGGGGAGCCGCTTCGATCGCCCGCGAGCGCAGCAGGTGGCTGAGCTCCGCGGCGACGCCGACGCGCTGGGCGATCTCCAGCAGCTCCGCTGGATTGCGCGGCAGCCGCTCGTGGCAACCCCGGCCGAGCGCCTCGAAGCCGAGGACCTTGCCGTCGCGCAATCCGACGATGGGCTGAAACAGCGCTTCCGTGGCGCGCGAGCGGATCATCTCGGAGAGGTGGGCCGACTGCTCCACCAGGGTCTTGGGAAGAGCGCTCAGGCGGGCCGTGTTCTGCCGCAGATCGGACGGCGAGGCGGCGAGGCCGAGGCGGAATTCGAGGACCGCAAAGTGCAGGACATCCCCTTCGGCGAGGGGCGTCGGCGCCGTGATCCGGCGGCCGTTGACGAAGGTCCCGTTCGTGCTGCCGAGGTCTTGCAGCGTAAGAACTCCACCCTCGGGAACGATCTCGGCGTGCTCCCAGGAGATCAGAGGGGACGAAAGGACCAACGGCAGGTCCCACCGCCTCCCGATGCGAAAGGGGAGCGGCTGGAGAGGCGCGCGGGTGGTGAGCCGGCTCTCCGGAGCGCGGCTTTCGAGGTACCAGATCATCGACGAGACCTTTCTCACACGGCCTGCAGGGGCAGGAGGACCGCGACGGTCGTTCCCTTGGCCTGGGAGCTGTCGATGCTGATCGTACCACCTAACCCCTCGATGATCTTCTTCGAAATGGAGAGGCCGAGACCGGCTCCGCCATGGTGGCGCACAGAGGAGGGCTCCGCCTGGGCGAAGCTCTCGAACAGGCGGTCTTTGAACGTCTCCGGGATGCCGGCCCCCGCATCGTGCACCGAGATCTCGACCCGGCTGCCGACGACCTGGCCGGCCAACACGACCTCGCCCTCCGCCGGAGAGTGTTTGACCGCGTTGGACAGCAGGTTGTGCAGCACCTGACCCACCCGGTCCTTGTCGGTCATCAGGCACGCCGTGGCCGCCATGGGGGCGGCGACCACCCGCACCTTATAGAGGAGCGCCATCTCGCGCACGCCGTCGACCGCCTTTTCGAGCAGGTCGCCGACCTGCACCGAGCCGAGCTGAAAACAGAGCGCCCCCGTCTCCAGGCGTTGCAGGTCGAGCAGGTCGTTGATCATTCGCAGCAGGCGGCCGCCGTTGCGCTCGGCGATCTCCAACAGCTCGTCCGCCCGCCTGGGCTGTGCGGCGATGCGCGGGCTGCGCAGCAGGCCGAGCGCGCCGAGCATCGAGGCGAGCGGCGTGCGCAGCTCGTGGGAGATGACCGAGAGAAATTCCTGCTGCATCCGCTCGGCCCGCCGCCGCTCGACGAGGAGGCTCTGGATCAAGCGGCTCGCCTCTTCGATGACCTCGTGGTCGGCCATCCCGGGGGCCTCCGGCTCGCACGACCCGTTCTGCGGAGAGCACATGCGGTCAGCCTAGCGGAGCAACCTTGCGTTTCAAGTTACGGGGCCGGCTTTCACCGTAATCCGTTTCTTCACGTCGATGGGGGATAATGCCGGACATGGGACAGATTCTGGTGGTCGACGACGACCCGGACATCCTGCACATCTTGACCGCCGCCTTCGAATGCGTCGGGCACCGGGTCGTCGCCACCCTGGACCCCGAAGAGGTGCAGCCGCTTCTGGGAGCACAGCGGTTCGACGCCGTGATCCTCGATGTGATGATGCCCCGCCGCTCCGGATGGGAGGTCCTCGAGGAGCTGCGCCGGGACCCGGGTACCGAGCGGCTGCCGGTGGTGATGCTCTCGGCGATCGGAGATTCGGCGAACCGGGTGCGGGGTATCCGCCTGGGAGCCGACGACTTCCTCCCCAAGCCGTTCGATCCCGAGGAGCTGGTCGCCCGGGTCGAAGGATTGATCGGGCGCCGGGCCTCGACCGGCTTGCTCCAGGGTGATTTCGCGTCGTTCCCGGTGGGCGAGGTGTTGCAGACCCTGCAAGGCAACGCCACCTCGGGCCTTCTGCAGGTCACCACCCCCGGTGGCAGCGGATGGCTGCGCCTCTCCGAGGGGAGCTGCAGCGATGCCTCCTACGGCGGGCTCTCCGGTGCCGATGCCGTGCTCGCCCTGCTGGGCGAGAAGGCCGGCCATTTTCTCCTCTACAACCCGCCCGGGCAGCCCCCCTCGGTGAGCCTGCCCCTGCCGGCGGTCTCCCGGCTTCTGCTGGAAGCCGCCTGGATCGAAGACGAAGTCCGTGCGCGCAGCGAGCTGCTGCCGCCGGAGGACCGCGGCCTGATCGCGACCGAAGCCGGGCTCGCCCTTCCCGTCCAGTCCGGGCTTCCCGACCTTGCGATCGCGCCCGTCCTGGACGCCTTGGCGGCGGAGCCCGGCCTCTCGCTGAGCGGCCTTCTGCAACGGCACCTCGCAGCGCCGAGCCGCGTGCGGTTGACCGTCGCCTGCCTGATCGAGGTCGGCCGGATCCATGAAGAAGGCAGAGCTCCCTCCCTGCGTCCCGCAGCCCTTCCCGTCCTCGACGAGGAGCTCGATGCGCTGCTCGGCGAGCTCGCC
The DNA here is from genome assembly GCA_002420005.1 of Holophagales bacterium UBA5704. Classification (GTDB taxonomy): domain Bacteria; phylum Acidobacteriota; class Thermoanaerobaculia; order Multivoradales; family UBA5704; genus UBA5704. Next base: position 17,540 of record DIHE01000151.1, read on the forward strand.
CAGGAGAGTGCGCTGCGCGGGTTCCCGGTGACGCCGGTCGAGGTGACGATTCTCGTGGACCCGGCGGCACGCAAGGACGCCGAACGGCTGCTGGACCGCCTGGCCGTGCCGCGCAGCCCGCACCTCGGGACCGGCCCGCTCAGCGAAGACATCTCGATCTTCTGGACCTCCGGAGAGGTCCGGCTGCGGATTCACCCCTACTCAGGGAGCTTGCCGGACACCCGGTGGCTGCGCCATTGCGCCGCCCTCGTGCTCTGGCTCGGTGAGCAGCCGGTGGAGGAGACGATCCGCTCCGCCACCCTTCTGGAGCAGCAGGCCGACCCGCGCGCCTACCGGCTGGCCATTGCCCCCGGGACCGACCGGCCGGCGGCCGACCACCGCCGGCTGCGCATCCTGCGCCACACCCCGGAAGACCTCACAGCCCTGCTCGGGGCCATCCTCTCTCCGCTGGTCGAGGTCGGGTAGGCGGCACCCTCTCAGCTCCCCTTCTTCGCCGCCCTCACCTCGCTCCAGGCCTCCTCGTACAGCTTGCGGGCCGGTCCCAGGTCGGCCAGGAACTCCAGGCGTTCGAGCTGCTCGCGGCCGGGGTAGATCGCCGGGTTCTCCAGGTCCTCCGGTTTCACCCAGGGCTTGGCCAGCCGGTTCGGCGTGGCGCCCCGGTTGAAGTTGGCGAGCCGCCCGCCCACCTGGCCGTCGAGGATGAAGTTGATGAACTGCTCGGCAAGGTCGCGGTGCGGTGCCCCGGCGGGGATCGCCATGCTGTCCACCCAGACCTCGCCGCCTTCCCGCGGCACGAAGTAACGCAGCTCGGGGTGCTTGTCGAGGTCCTTGAGCGCGTCCCCGTTGTAGACCACGGCCGCCACCACCTTGCCGGCCACCACCTGGTCCGTCGCCGTCACCCCGTCCGCCCAGCCGGCGGCCCGCCCGGCGGCCCCGCGCAACAGGTCGCGCGCCGCGTCGATCTGCGCCGGATCGGTCGAGTTGTGGGGATAGCCGAGGGCGCGCAGCGCCGGCACCATCATCTCGCGGCTGGAGTCGAGGAGTAGAAACGGGCCCGGTTGCTGTGCCGGATCGAAGAGGAGCTGCCAGCTCTCGGTGAAGCGGGTCCCGGCGGGCTCGCGCACGAAGAGGCCGACGGTGCCCCAGAGGTAGGCGGCGGTGTACCGGTTGCCCGGGTCGAACGCCGGGCTGGAGAAGCGCACCTCCAGATTGCTCAGGTTCGGCAGATTCTCGTGGCGCAGCGGGGCGAGAAGATTCTCGCGGATCAGCGTCGGCACCAGGTAGTCCGACGGCACCACCACGTCGTAGCGCGAGACGCCGCCGGCCTTGAGCTCGGCGAGCAGCGCTTCGTTGCCTTCGTAGGTCGTGCTCACCACCTTGCACTCGTACTCCTTTTCGAAGTCGGACACGATGGTGGGGTCGATGTACTCCGGCCAGTTGTATAGCAGGAGCGTGCGTTCGGAACCCGCCGCCGGTTCCTTCTCCGCAGGGGAGGCACAGCCGCCGGCGAGGAGGGCCGCGGTCAGGGCGAGAGGAAGAAAGGCGCGCATCGTCCCTTCGGGAACCCGGTATTCGGCCACCTTGAGGGCGAGGCCACGGGCCAGGGCGGCCAGCGATTCGCTGGCCGCATGCGCCTGGGCCACCTCGTTGCGGGAGGTACGGGCGACTTCCAGCACCGCCTCCATCGCCAGGCTCACCCGCTGCGAGGCGGAGGTCTGGCGGCCGGCGGCCTCTTCGATCTGCTGGATCAGCCGCGATGACTGGCGGGCGGCGCCGCCGATGCGGGAGAGGGCCGCTCCCGCGCCGGCCGCCACTTGGCTCTGGCGCTCCACCTCGAAGGTCTGCGACTCGATCGCGGCCACCGCCTCCTGGGTCTCCTGCTGAATGGCTCCCACCTGCCGTTCGATGTCTCGCACCGCTTTCCCGATCCTTTCGTTGAGCCGCCGCACTTCTTCGGCCACGACGGCGAAGCCGCGCCCCATCTCGCCCGCCCGGCCGGCTTCCAGGCCGGCGTTCAAGGCGAGGATGTTCGTCTGGGCGGCGATCTCGCGGATGGTGGCGGTGATCGCCGAGATCTCCATGCTGCGCTCGCCCAAGCTCTTGATCTTGCGGGCACCGGCCAGCACGTTCTGGCGCAGGCCGGCCATGCCGGCGGTCACCTGGCCCACGGCGATCCCCCCCTCCTCCGCGGTCGACTCGGCCCAGCGGGCGGTCTCCGCCGCCTGGGTGGCACCGGCCGCCACCTCCTGGAGGCTGGCCGCCATGGCATCGAGCGCGGCGCTGGTGGCGGCGAGCTCCTGGCCTTGACGGTCGGTGCCCTGCTCGAGCTGGCGCGAGGAGGTGGCGATGCCGGCCGCCGCCGAGGCCACCTGGCGGGAAGCGCGCTGCAAGTCCTCGATCAGCTCCGCGAAGTTGCCGGTGAGCAGGTTGAAGGCGTCCGCCACGTTGCCGAGGTTGCCCTCGGTGACCGGCGCCCGCTCCATCAGGTCACCGCCCGCCGCCGCGGCCACGTGCCCGAGGAGGGCGGAGATCTCCTGCTGGATCTGCTCGTGCCGGCTCTCGATCTGCCCCTGGCGATTGCGCACTTCCTGGAGCATGGCGTTGAACGATTGGGCGAGGCTCCCCACCTCGTCGTCGGAGGCGACCCGCACCGGGGTGTCGAGGTCGCCGGCCGCGGCGCGGCGGGCGGCCTGGTCCAGGTCGACGATGGGGCGGGCGATCTGCCGTGCCACCCAGACGACCAGGCCGGTGAGCAGGAGGATCGAGGCGAGACCGATCGCCGCCAGGATCAGGGTCAGCCGCTGCACCGGCGCGAGCATCTCCGCCTCGGGGATCACCGCCACCAGGCTCCAGCCGGTCGCGCGGATCGGCGCGCCCAGGAGGATGGCGTTCTCGGCCGTGCCGAACCGGGGCAGGCGCAGCTCCTCGGCGTCGGCGTCTCCGCCGATCCGCTGGGCCCGCTTCAGCAGTGCGTCCAGAGCCGGGCGATCCGCCTTTTCTCCCAGGTCGGCGAGCTTGACGCGCCCGATGCTCTGCGCCTCGCCGCCGGCGAGCAGGACTCCCGAAGGGCTGAGCAGCAGGGCCGATCCGGTGCTCGACGCGCTGCGGACCTGCTCGTTCAGATCGTCGAGGCGGACGTCGACCGCACTGATGCCACGGAAGCCCCCTTTCTCGTCGAGGATGGGGCTGACGAACGAGGTGGTCAGCACCCCTTTCAAGAGAAACGGCTCCAGCACCACCGGCCGCCGCTCGCGCTTCGCCAGCTGGTAGGCATCCGAGTTGTCGAGGTCGTTCACCACGTCGGTCAGCGGTTCCATCGCGGCGGTCCCGCCGCGGCGATTCCAGGAGGGAATGAAGCGGCCGGTCGCATCGTGCCCCGGAGCACCGGCGAAGGCCGCGTCGCGGCCGTCGAAGGCGTTCGGCTCGAAGGCGACGTAGACGCCGAGCAGCTTGGGATGGCGGCCGAGGACCGCCTCCAGGAGCGCCATCACCTCGGCGCGGTCACGGGTGGTGTTCTTCTCCAGCTGCAGGGCCAGGTGGCCGGCGAGCTGCGCGTTCACCGCCAGATCGCGTTCGAGATCGGCGGCGTCGGCGCGCACCGCCTTCGCGGCCTGTCCCAGCACGAGGCGGCTCTGGTCGCGCCTCGCCTGGACCGCGGTCAAGGCGAGGCCGGCGCCGGCCACCAGGAGGGCCAGGGGGAGGATCGAGCGCAGCAGCTTGCCACGCAGAGTGCGCTTGGGGGTTGCAGATTTCATGCGAAGGCTCTCCGGCATTGTTGCGCAGTGGGTCTCAGTGGGGCCGCCAGGCCTTCGGGCCCCGCTTGGGGTCCCGCAGGCGCCGGGAGTAGAGAAGGGCCATGCCCAGGAGGATCCGGCTGGTGACGCAGAGGACGAGGACCTCGCCTTCGGCGAGAAGGTCCACCACCAGGCGCGCGTCGCCGGCCTCCAGAACCATGTGATGCACCGTGCCCGAGCGCACCTCGTGGACGATCCGTCCGGCGAGCTGCAACAGCTCCGCGGCCCGGCCGTCGGGCACGTCGGCGGCACCGCCCCCCCGCACCTCGGCCAGCACCCGTCCCTCGGGAGCGGTGAGGGCGGCGAACACCAGGCCGGGCCAGTCGCGCACCGTCTGGAGCGACGCCTGGAGCGACGCGGTGCGCTCGTCGAGCCCGATCGCCAGAGCCGGGCCGGGGCGTTCGGTGGCGGCGCCCAGCCGGGCGTCCACGGCCTCCAGGATCTCCTCGGCGCTGAACGGCTTGGCGAGCAACCCGGCGGCGCCCGCGGCGGCCACCCGCTCGCGCACCTCGGCATCGACCAAGGCCGAGATGCACAACACCGGAATGCGCCCGCGCAGCTCGGCGCAGATCTCCAGGCCGTCACCATCCGGCAGCACGAGATCGCAGAGCACCAGATCGGGGGGCTCCTCGGCGAGCACCTCCCGCGCCGCGGCGAGCGACGCGGCGGATCGCGTCAGGTATCCGCGCGTCCCGAGGATGCGCTCCAGCGCCTTGCGCACGCTCAGACTGTCATCGACGATCAGCAGCTTGCTCATGCATGACTCCGCCTGCCACGCGCCGCCAGGTCGGCCGCGGTGCGCAACAGGAGATCTTCTCCCACGGGTTTGGAAAGGCAGCTCGTCGCGCCGACCTGGAAGGCGAGCTCCTGGTGCCGCTCTCCGACACGGGTGGTCACCACCAGCGCAGGAAGCCGCGCGGTGGCCGGCTGGCGGCGCAACCAGGCGATCAGCTCATAGCCGTTGCGCCGCGGCATTTCGAGGTCCGTGATCAACAGGTCGAACGGGCCTCCCTCCAGCAGTACCGCCGCCTCCTCGCCATCCGCCGCAAGCGCCACCTCGAAGCCGGCGCGGGTGAGGATGCCTCCGAGCGCCTTGCGCACGCTGACCGAGTCGTCGGCGAGCACGATGCGGAACGGCCGTTCGCGCGCCGTGGGAGCCGGGCGGGTGCGGGCGAGCGGCAGCGGCGCCGCGCCCGCGGCGAGGGCCGCCTGCGGGTTGAGCAGGAGGACGAGCCGGCCTTCGCGGGTCAGCAGGGCTCCGGAGAAGAGGTCGAAGCGGGCGAAGAAGGGACCGAGAGGGCGCAGGACCGCCGTCTCGGAACCGAGCACCTCGTCCACCAGGAGGGCGCGCCAGCGACCCGGCGACCCGACCACCGCCGCCGGGGTCCGCCCGGCGCCGCGGTGCGCCGCAACGCCCAGAACGCGCGCCAGGTCGGCCGGAGGGATCGGTGAGCCTCCGGGCTCGAGGGGGGCTGCACCGGAGGCCGGGTCGGCCTCGACGATGCGCTCCACCGCGGTGGCCGGCAGCGCGACGACCGCGTCGCCCACCCGGACCAGCAAGGCCTCGGAGACCACCAGGGTGAACGGGAAGGCGAGGCGAAACCGGGTGCCCTCCCCCGGCACCGAGACGACCTCGGCGCTGCCCCCCAGGCGTTCCAGCGTGCTGCGTACCACGTCGAGACCGATCCCCCGGCCCGCGCTCTCGGTCGCCGTCTGGAGCCGGGTGAAGCCGGGGCGGAAGATCAGGTCCAGGACGCCGCGCTCGTCGAGCCCCGCCGGCTCGGCGAAACCCAGCTCCGCAGCCCGCGCCCGCACCTTCTCCTCGGCGATGCCGGCACCATCGTCCTCCACCTCCACCACCACCCGCCGCCCCTCGGCGGCGGCGCGCAGGCGCAGCCGGCCGGCCGCCGGCTTGCCCGCCGCGACTCGCTCGTCCGCCGGCTCCAGGCCATGGTCGAGAGCGTTCTGAACCAGGTGCATCAAAGGCTCCCAGATCTGCTCGGCGATCGCGGCGTCCACCTCGACCCGCTCTCCCACCGCCTCCAGGGAGATCTCCCGCCCGGCCGCCGCCGCGGAGCGGCGCACCAGGCGGGCGGCGCGGCCGAAGATCTGGCCGATCGGCACCAGGCGCAGGCGGCCGACGCCGGAGTGCAGCTCGTCCACCAGGCGCCGCAGATCCTCGGAGCCGGAGGCGAGCTGCCGCGACAGCTCCGCCTCCTGGCTCTCCTCTTCGGCGAGGTCGGCCGAGATCTCATCCAGGCGGCGGGCAAGAACGTTGAAGTCGTCGTAGCGCTCCAGATCCAGCTCGCCGACGGGCTCGCCGGACGCATCCTCCGGCTCGTCCGCACCCTTCTCTGCGGCGGCGGACCCCGGACGCAAGGGGTCGAGGTGCCGGCCGCTGAACTCCCGCAGCGTCCGGCGCAGGCGGTCGATGCTCGCCTGCCGCTCCTCGCGTAGCAGCTCCGCCCGTTCGATCTCGCGGCGCAGGCGGTTGCGCACCGCGAGCAGCTCACCGGTGAGCTGCACGAGACCGTCCACGGCGCGCAGCTGAAGGCGCAAGCCCGGGGCGCCACGCCTCTCGTCCGGAGGCGGCGCCGCGGCCGGAGCGGCCTCCGGTTTCGGGGCGGGGAGCACGGGAGCCGGGGTCTCTGCCGCGGACGCTGCGACCATCCAGCGGCCGAGCCGGCTGCGCACCGCCGCCAGGCGCGCCGGGAGATCTGCCGCCTCCGGCCGGCCGGCCAGCACCTCCGCCATGCCGCGCAAGACGTCCAGGGCGTCCAGGGCGGTGCGCGCTCCATCGGCGTCGAACCGGGCGGGATCGGCACGCCCCACCACCAGGGCGTCCTCGATCTGGTGGGCCAGCGTGCCCACGCTCTGGCAGCCGACGACGAACGCCGCCCCCTTGAGCGTATGGACCCGGCGGAACACCGTGGTCACCGCCTCCGCCTTCTCCGCCGGGCCGAGGGCGTCCTCGCGGGCGAGGCCGAGCAACCCTTCCTCGGCCTCTTCCAGCAGCTCGCGCATCTCGGGCAGGAAGTACTCCACCACCTCGGGCTCGCGGCGGGCGAAGTCGGCGAGATCGGCGAAGAACGGCTCCGCCGGCGGTGCTGGCGCCTGGGCGGTGGCGAGCAGCTCGCCCAGTCGGGAGAGGCCCTCCCGGAGCAATTGCAGGTCGGCCGCGCGATCCGCGCCGCCGGGCAGGCGGCGGCTCGCCTCCTCCATGGCATCGGCCACCCGGGCCACGGCATCGAGGCCGAACTGGGCGGCCGAGCCGGCCATGCGGTGGGTGAGGACCTGCAACAGGTGCTCGGCCGCAGCGGCCTCCGGCGAGGCGAGCCCCTGGAGCGCCTCCTCCATCCCGGACAGGATCGTCCACGCTTCGGGCAGGAAGCCGGCCGGCTGCATCGCGAGAGATTCAGCCGCCATGGGCCGCAGCCTCCACCGGTGTCCAGCGCGGGAGCGGGGCGAGAAGACCGGCGAGGTCGAGCACGACGGCCGCCGCCTTGCCCCCCTCCAGCACCGCGTGCCCGCGCGCCGCCGCACCCAGCCGCTGCGCCAGCTCGGCCGGCAGCGGGCGCAGGTGCAGCGGATCGAGGGCGGTCATCGCACCCACCTCGCGGGCGAGGAGTGCCGCGCGCAGCCCGGGACCGTCCACCAGTGCGGCGATACAGGGTCCCGGAGGCAGGGCGCCGCGCCCGGCGAGGCACCCCAGATCGAGGCAGGCGACCACCTCGTTCTGCACCAGGGCCACGCCGGTCACGTGCTGCGGGGCGCGCGGGACCGGAGTGACCTCGTCGATCCGGTGCACCCGCTGCAGGGCCTCCAGGGGAAGGGCGAAACGAATGCCGCCGACTTCCAGGACATAGCACGGTTCGAGCGGCGGCCCTTCCTGCCCTCCTTCGAGGGAGACCGACTCGCCGGGGGAAGGCTCGGTCATGCGCGCAGGTTCCGTGTCACCACGGTGAGCAGCTGTTCGCCGGTGAACGGCTTGGGAAGGAAATCCGTGGCGCCCTGCATGCGCGCCCACTGCTGGTCCGAAGGCTCGCTCTTGCGGCTCACCACCACCACCGGACAGGTGCGCGTCTCCGCCCGCCGCCGCAAACCGCGCAGGATCTCGAATCCGTTGCGGTCGGGCATGACGATGTCGAGCAGCACCAGATCCGGATGCTCCTCACCGATCCTCGTTTCCGTCTGTTGATCCGCCGGCACCGCTTCCACGGAATGCCCGGCCGATTGCAGCATCTGTGAGACCGTCGTCACGATCTCGGGCGCATCGTCGACCACAACGATCCTGGCCATGGCGACTTCTCCTCCATTCGCGATTGTACGGGGGAAACCTTACGGTATCGATTACATCGTTCGACGGCGCGTCTCCTGAGCACGAAACCGGCAGAAACGGCGCAGCGTTCTGCTAAAGTGCAGCCGCACAGGACACCCCGTCCACCTTCGACCCTGTACGACAAGAGACAAGGGAGCCTCTCATGCCCAATCCGACCGCCCTCTTCGAGACCTCGCTGGGCTCGTTCCGCGTCGAGATCTTCGAAGACAAGATGCCGATCACCGCCAAGAACTTCCTCGATCTCGCCACCGGCGGATTCTACGACGGGCTGCACTTCCACCGCGTGATCAAAGGCTTCATGTGCCAGTTCGGCTGTCCGCATTCGAAGGATCCGAACAGCCCGCGCGCCGGCACCGGTGGCCCGCCGCACGGCACGATCCCGGACGAGCACCCGGAGAACGCCAAGCTGTCCAACGAGCCCGGCACGCTGTCGATGGCCAACACCGGCCGGCCGAATTCCGGCGGCTCGCAGTTCTTCTTGAACACGGTGCACAACGCCTACCTCGACTGGTTCAGCCCGGGTCCCTCGAAGCACCCGGTGTTCGGCCGGGTGATCGAAGGCATGGACGTGGTGAAGAAGATCGAGAGCACCCCGACCGGAGCCGGCGACCGGCCGATCACCCCGGTCCAGGTCTCCCGCATCACCGTCCAGCGGTGAGCCCGGCCTCCGCGGCGGAGCGTTTCTCGGCGCTCCGCCGCTCGGCGTCGAGCCGGCCCAGCCCATAGTCCGCGTGGTCCACGAACCGCATGGCGTCGGCGACAATGCGGTGTCCCGCCTCGTCGCGGATCAGGCGGTGCATCTCCTGGCAGATCCGGCGATAGGCCGGGTCCCCCCCGCGCTGCGTCCGCAGCTCCAGGAGATGGAACGCCTCGCGGGCGTTCAGATGGAAATAGAAACGCACCCGGTAGGCGAAAGGCACCGCGTACTGCGCGACCTGCGGGCCGTAGCCGGCGTGGAGGTCGGCGTGCAGGTCCGCGGCGCGCCGCAACGCCGCGTCCCACGGGGCGCGCGCGCCGATCGCGTCGATCGCCTCCGGCGTGTCGTAACCGTGGGCGGTGGACAGCTTCTGCCATTCGACGGTGAGCAGGCGGTGCCGCTGCAGGTCCCGGAACACGGAGTAGCTCGCCAGGACGTCGAAGCGGTAGGAGGTCTGCTCGAACGCCCGGCCCGGCTTGTGGCGGCGGTTCTCGCGCTCGCCGATGTAGGTGAGGAGGATGCGGCGCCGCTCTTCGTCGCTCATCGCGCGCACCCGCTCGTGCAGGTGATCGTCCGGCAGATCCGAATACGCATAGAGCGCCGCCGCGGCCAGCTCGGTTTCGCCGTCCGGATTCCACTCGACCAGCGCCACCTCGGGACGCGCGGGCGGCGGCTCCTGGAGCCCGGCGGCGAGCGCCTCCATCTGCTCGTCGATCTGGGAGAAATAGGCGCTCCACCGGCCGCCGCGCTCGGGCAGGTCGACCCGCTTGAGGAAGGCGGGGATCACCTGGCGCAGCTCGGCGAGCAGCAGGTCGCCGTAGTCGCGGACCTCGGCGAGGCGGTGGGCGCGCATGCGCAGGAGGAGCGCTTCGTAGGCCTGGGCGCTCGCGTAGATGCCGACGTTCGAGAGCGTCGCGGCGGGCAGCAGGCCGCGCAGGTCGTCGCAGACGCGCGCCCGCAGCGAGGCGCGCCAGACCGTCTCGGAATCCTGCGCCGCGCGCGGGTACAGGCCCTCATAAAACTCCGTCAGGCGCGGCACGAGGTCGCGGTAGGTGTCGAACAGGCCGTCCAGCGCCGTGCGGTAGCGCTCTTCCAGCGCCGTGCCGGCCACTTCGGGCGGCACGGTGTAGCGGTAGGCGCCGCCCAGGGGCTTGTCGAAGAAGATGTAGCGGGTGCTCTGTTCGAGGTAGGCCGCCAGGCGCCCGCGCTCCAGGACCTTGGTGAGCAGGTTCGAGGCCTGCTCACAGGCGACGTGGGCGCCGCCGAGCTGCGCCACGGAGTCGTCGCCGTAGTCCATGAACATGCGGTCGTACAGCTCGACGGCGCGGCGCACGCTGGCGCCCGGCCCCTGCGTCTCCAGGTGCTCGGCGATCGCCGCGACCCCCTGGTCCGGGTTGCCCAGGAACTCGTCGAGAAACAACCGGCGCAGCGACTTTGCGGAGCGGCTGTAGCGGGCGAAGAGCGCCCCCTTGACCACCTCGGGGAGATGGACGATGGCGAAGACCGGCGCGTCCAGGTTGGTGAAATGGCGCGCCAGGACGGCGCGCTCCGGCGCAGTGAATTCCTCGGCGTGATAGCGGTTTGCCACGGGTTCGGCCATAGGTGAAGACAGTATAGCCCCGGGGCGTGCGCGCCGCCGGCCGGCTCGCGATCAGCTCCCGATCAGCAGGTTCGCGGCGAAACGCCCGCCGCGGTCGGTCCAGGTCTTCCGCAGCGAGAAGCCGCCCTCCGCGGCCATCTCGGCCACCTGGGCGGCCTCGAGCTTGTAGGAGCTCTCGGTGTGGATCGTCTCCCCGGCGGCGAAGCGGACCTCCAGCCCGAGGTCGCGGATCGGCACGGTCTGTTCTCGCCGGCTCTCCAGGTGCATCTCGATCCGCCCCAGCTCGCCGTTCCAGCGCGCCCGGTGGCGAAAGGCCGCGAGGTCGAAAGCGCCTCCCAGCTCGCGGTTGATGCGGACGAGGAGGTTCAGGTTGAAAGCGGCGGTGACCCCCAGGGCGTCGTCGTAGGCGGGGAGCAGGACGCTCGCGCCCTTGCGCAGGTCCACCCCCAGCAGCAGGGCGTCTCCGGTGCGCAGCACGCCACGGATCTCGCGCAGCAGCGCGACCCGCTCGGCAGGATCGAGATTGCCGATCGTCGAGCCGAGGAACAAGGTCAGCGTCCGGTATCCGGGGGCGGCCGGCTCGTTGCGCAGCGCCCGCAGGCCCGCCTGGTAGTCGGCGACGAAGGCGGTGACCGTGAGCTCCGGGAAGACATGGAGGAGGCGCTCCGCGCCCTGCTCCAGGGCCGAGCTCGACACGTCGATCGGCAGGTACAGCAGGTGCCCCTGGCGCGCCACCAGCGCCTCGATGAGCAGGCGGGTCTTGCGCCCGTCGCCACTGCCCAGCTCCACCAGGCGCACGGGGCTGTTCAGAGCCGCGGCCATCTCGGCCGCATGGCGCTCGAGGATCTCCGCTTCCGCCCGGGTCAGGTAGTACTCCGGCAGCTCGCAGATCGCCTCGAACAGGCGGGAGCCGAGGGCATCATAGAAATACCGGGGAAGGAGGACCTTGGGCTCGGCGCTCAAGCCCCGCCGGACGTCGGATGCAAACGTGGGTCCCGCGGCCGCCGGCACAATCTCGGCCATCCGGAGCCGATCCTCCGTCAACGGTTGGGAATCCCGCCTCATCGCGCACCTCCAGTCCTCTCTACGTCGCCGGGAGCGCGCCGGATGCTGCCGCGCCGCGGAACGGCCATGGTAGCATCCCCTGCGCGCGCCGACCGGGTGCGCGGCCACTTTCGGGAGCCGACTCTTTTATGTCTGAACAGGAACGCGAGACCCTGGAGATCGATGTCCTCTTCGTGGGGGCGGGACCGGCCAGCCTGGCGGGGGCGGCACACCTCGCGCGGAAAGCCAAGGCGGCGGGCCTCGAGCTCTCCATCGCCGTGCTGGAGAAAGGGCGCGAAGCCGGCAGCCACGCCCTCTCCGGAGCGGTGGTCGATCCGCGGGCCTTGCGCGAGCTGTGGCCCGACGCCTGGGAGTCCGCGCCGTTCGAGGCGCCGGTCGGGCACGAACGGTTCCTGTTTCTCACCGGCAAGAAGGGGTTCTCGCTGCCGATTCCGCCGCCGCTCGAAAACCACGGCAACTACGTGGCCTCCCTCGGCAAGCTGGTCAAGTGGATGGCCGGCCGGGTGGAGGAGGCCGGGGTGGACGTGTTCTATGAGTTCCCCGCCTCCCGCGTGCTGGTGGAGGACGGTCGGGTGGTGGGCGTGCGCACCGCCGACCGCGGCATCTCGCACACCGGGGCGAAGAAGGCGAACTTCGAGCCGGGCGTGGACATCCGCGCCCAGGTGGTGGTGCTCGGGGAAGGGCCGCGCGGCACGCTGGTCAAGCAGCTCGACGCGGACCTCGACCTCTGGCAGGGCAAGAATCCACAGGTCTACGCCATCGGGCTCAAGGAGATCTGGGACCTGCCGCCGGGGCGCATCGGAGCCGGCGAGGTCCTCCACACCCTCGGCTGGCCGCTCGACACCAGCACCTTCGGCGGCGGCTTCGCCTACGGCATGCAGAACGACCAACTGATCATCGGCCTGGTGGTGGGGCTCGACTACAAGAACCCGCACCTCGACCCCCACCAGGAATTCCAGCGCATGAAGACCCACCCGGAGATCGCCCCGCTGCTCAAGGGCGGAAAGATGGCGTTCTACGGCGCGAAGGCGCTCCCTGAGGGGGGCTGGTGGTCCCTTCCCCGCTGCTCCGGCGACGGTTTCCTGCTCATCGGCGATTCGGCCGGCTTCCTGAACGGGCAGCGCCTCAAGGGGATCCACCTGGGGATGAAGTCCGGGATGCTCGCCGCCGAGACGGTCCTGGAGGCCTTGCAGGCCGGCGGCATCACCGCCGAGCGCCTCGCCCGTTTCGGAGAGAAGGTCGAGGCGAGCTGGATCAAGAAGGAGCTCTACCCGGTGCGGAACTTCCACCAGGCGTTCGATCACGGCCTGGCCGCCGGGATGTTCCAGGCCGGCGTCGGCCTGGTGACCGGCGGTCGCGGCTGGGGCTTCAAGGACCGGCTGCCCACCCATGCCGGGCACGAGCGGATGGTCAACCTGCAAAGCCCGGAGGGGCAGAGGATGCGGCCGGCGGAGCCGGTGAAGCCGGACGGCACCCTCACCTTCGACCGCCTCGCCGACGTCTACCACTCCGGCACCGCCCACGACGAGGACCAGCCGGTCCATCTGCTGGTGCACGATCCGAGCATCTGTGTCGAGCGCTGCACCGCCGAGTACGCCAACCCGTGCCAGCGCTTCTGCCCCGCCGCCGTCTACGAGATGGTCGACGACTCCACGGTCCCCGCCGGACGGCGTTTGCAGATCAACGCCAGCAACTGCGTGCACTGCAAGACCTGCGACATCATGGACCCGTACCAGATCATCACCTGGGTGCCCCCCGAAGGGGGCGGCGGGCCGAACTACGGGAAGATGTAGGGGGCCTACCCCTTTTTCTGCGGCGTGATCGTGCAGTCGCCGCTGCCGGTCTCGACGCGGATCACCGTTTGGCCGTCGCCGCGGCGGGCGCCGACCACCTTGCGGCCGTCCCTGCGGATCCGGGCGTCGTCGTAGCGCACCAGCAGCTCGCCGCTGCCCTGGCTGGACTCGATGTCGAACGAGGCGGCGGAGCCGGCGTGGATCGTCACGTCCCCGCTGCCCGTGTCGGCGGTCACCCGCTTCGCCTGGCCGAGCGAGCTGCGCACCTCCACGTCCCCCGAGCCGGTGTCGGCATCGAGCTCCACGAGCTCCACCCCCAGCACCTGCACGCTGCCGGAGCCGGTGTCGGCGAGGACGTGATTCGCCGTTCCATTCCTCACCAGGACGTCGCCCGAGCCGGTGTCGATCGACAGCTTGCCGGCGGAGACGTTTTCGACCGTGACGCTGCCGGAGCCGGTGTCCACCAATCCATTGCCGATCAGCTTGCCGACCCTCACGTCGCCGGAGCCGGTGTCGATCCGCGTCTCGCCGGTCGTCGAGCCCACCGTGACGTCCCCCGAGCCGGTGTCGAGGTCGAGATTCCCGACGTGCGAGGCGAGGTGGATGTCACCACTGCCGGTGTCCACCCGCAGCGTCCCCTCCAGGTTGCCGACGCGCACCGAACCGACCACGTTGCGCACCGCCATCTCCGCACCGAGCGGCACGAAGATCCGGAGATTGGCATAGAGGATCGGTGCCGAGGCCTTCGGCCGGCCGTAGATCCGCACCCGCTCCCCGCGATAGAAGGTGCTCGTGTGGCCGGCGTCTTCCAGCCAGCTCAGCCATCCGGGCAAATCGACGTCCACCTGGCCGGCGCGCGGATAGGCGAAGCCGCGATAGTCGTCCACCGGGTAGGAGAGGACGACCTCCGGCCGCCCCTTGGAGTCGGTGCTCCGCACCCACTTCATGCCGTTCAAGAGAGCGCGGGTCTCGTCCGCACTCGTTCCGGCGGCGTGGACGAACGTCTCGACGATCAACTGCTTCCCCGGGGCGCGCACCAGCTCGACCCGGCCGGCGAGGTTCGCCAGGCGGATCTCGCCGGTCTGCGCCGGGAACGCCTGGCGGAACGAGCGCGTCTGGGTCGCCGGCCCGGCCACAGCCGCCGCCGCTCCCCCGAAGGCCATCATCAGCAGCCACGCCGCGGTGCGGGTGGACGTTTTCGTGCGGGTCATGGGGTCCTCCTTTCGGCAGGCGACACGTCGCGCCTCCTTCTTTCCCTTACGACCCCCTGCGAAAAAAGGTTGCAGCGCGGGTAGACTGCGGCGCCATGCACCCCCTGCTTTTCCTGCCGCTTCTCGCCCTCACCGGACCCGCGCCCCTGAGCTACGACGCGATGTTCGCCGACGACGCCGCGGGCCGACCGATCGAAGACCCGCTCTGGTCCCCCGACGGCCGCCGCCTCCTCTGCGAACGGGAGGAGGCCCTCTGGGTGATGGCCCCCGACGCATCCTCCGGCCCCTCCGAGCCGCTGCTGCGGCTCTCCGATCTGCGCCGGGAGGCGGGGCCGGAAGCGGAGATCGACCGGGCGGTCTGGATGCCCGGCGGCGACGGCATCGTCCTGGAGGCGGGCGGCGACCTCTGGCTCGCGCCCCTCGGCCCGGGGACTCTGCGGCGGCTCACCCGCACCGAGGAGGCGGAGACAGACCCGCAACCGTCGCCCGACGGCACCCGCATCGCCTTCGTGCGCGACTTCGACCTCTGGCTGCTCGACCTCGGGAGCGGCGCCGAGCGGGCGCTCACCACCGACGGCGCCGAGGGCGCCTTCCTCAACGGCACCACCGGCTGGCTCTACTGGGAGGAGATCTGGGACCGCGAGGCCTCCGGTTTCTGGTGGAGCCCGGACGGCCGGCGGATCGCCTACACCCGTTTCGACGAGCGCAAGGTCCCGGTCCACCCGATCGTCGACGACGCCCCGGTGCATCCGCAGGTCACCTCCCAGCGCTATCCCAAGCCGGGCGATCCCAATCCGGTGGTGCAGGTCGGCGTGCTCGATCTCGCGAGCGGCCGGACGACATGGATGGCGACCGGCGGCGAGGATCTGTACCTCGCCCGGGTCGCCTGGGCGCCGGCCGCCGATGCGGTCGCCGTCCAGGCGCTCACCCGCTCCCAGACCCGGCTCGACCTGCTGCGCTGCGCCGCCGCCGACGGCCGCTGTGCGACGCTGCTGACCGAGCAATGGCCGACCTGGGTGAACCTGGGCAAGGACTTCGCCTTCCTTCCGGATGGACGTTTCCTCTGGGGCTCGGAGCAGAGCGGCTGGCGCCGCCTCTACCTGGCGGGCGCCGACGGGCGCAGCCTCCGGCCCGTCTCTCCCGAGGGGTGGGCCGTCGCCTCGCTCGACGGCGTGGCCACGGACGGCACCTGGGCCGTGTTCACCGCCTTCCGCACCGAGGGCCTCGGCCCCGCCGAGCGCCACGTGCTGCGCGTCCGCCTGGACGGCGCCGAGGCGCTCGCGGAGATCCTCACCGCCGAACCGGCGTTCCACGAGGCCCGGGTCGCGCCGCGCTCCGGCGCCTGGGTGCACTCCTGGAGCACCGCGGACCTGCCGCCGCGCCGCGAGCTGCGGCGCGCCGACGGCGCGGTGGTTCCGCTCCCCGGCGCTTCACCGTCCACCTACGACCCGGCCGCGCTGCCGCCGTACGAATACCTGACGATCCCCGGACCCGACGGCTCCCGCCTCCCAGCCCGCCTGCTGCGGCCGCCCGGCTTCGACGGCACCCGCAAGCTGCCGGTCATCGTCTACCACTATGGCGGCCCCGGCTCCCAGGTCGTCGCCCGCCGGTGGGACGTGCGGCGGCGCGACCTCTGGCACAAGCGGATGGCGCAGCGGGGCTACGCGGTGCTGAGCGTGGACAACCGGTCCTCCCTGTTCTTCGGCAAGGCGGGCGAGGACCTGGACTACCGCCGCATGGGGGACGTCAACCTGGCCGGGCAGCTCGCCGCCGTCGCGTGGCTCGAGAGCCAGCCCTGGGCCGATCCGGCGCGCATCGGCCTCTGGGGATGGTCCGGCGGCGGCTTCAACACCCTCTATTGCCTGTTCCAGCGCCCGGGCGTCTGGAAGGCCGGCGTCGCCGGGGCGCCGGTCGTCGACTGGCACCTGTACGACTCCGTCTGGACGGAGCGCTACTTCGGCACGCCGGACGAGAACCCCTCCGGCTACCTGGACTCCTCCCCCCTGACCGCGGCCGCGAGCCTCAAGGATCGCCTCCTGGTCGTCCATGGCCTCGCCGACGACAACGTCCATCCCCAGCACACGGTGGCCTTGAGCCGCGCCCTGGTCGAGGCGAAGATCCCGTTCGAGCAGGCGTTCTACCCCGGGGAGAAGCACGCCTTCGAAGCGGCTTCGATGCGCCACTTCTTCGAGAGAATGGAGAGTTTTTTCGACCGGGAGCTGCAAGGACCTTAAAGACAACAAGGACAACAACGACCCGCCCGCCGGAGGCCGTCCTTGTTGTCCTTGCCGTCCTTAAGACCTAGCCATGCCGCCGGAGAATCAGCGCCCCGTTCGTCCCGCCGAAGCCGAACGAATTGGTGAGCGCATATTCGAGATCGACCGGGCGCGGTGTGTGGGGGACGAAATCGAGATCGCACCCTTCGCCGGGATGGTCGAGGTTGAGGGTGGGGGGGAGGATCTGGTGCTTCACGGCGAGCGCCAGAATGCCGCACTCCAGGCCGCCGGCCGCACCGAGCAGATGCCCGGTGGCCGATTTGGTCGACGACACCGCCAGCTTGTAGGCGTGCTCGCCGAACACCTGGTGGATCGCGCGCACCTCCGAGAGGTCGCCGAGCGGTGTCGAGGTGCCATGGGCATTGATGTACCCGATGGACTCCGGCGTCAAACGGGCATCCTTGAGGGCCGCCCGCATGACCTGCTCGGCGCCATGCCCTTCCGGATGCGGCGCGGAGATGTGGTAGGCGTCGGCGCTCATGCCGTAGCCGACGACCTCGGCATAGATCGGCGCGCCGCGGCGCACGGCCTGCTCCCGCTCCTCGAGGACGACGATGCCGGCGCCCTCGCCCATGATGAAGCCGTCCCGCGCCGCATCCCACGGGCGCGAGGCCTTCTCCGGCTCGTCATTGCGGTGCGACATGGCGCGCATGGCGCAGAACCCGGCAACGGCGAGCGGCGTGATCACCGCCTCCGCACCGCCGGCGATCATCGCATCCGCTTCCCCATATTGAATGAAGCGGAAGGCGTCGCCGATCGCATGCAGACCGGTGGTGCAGGCGGTGGCCGGTGAGGTGTTGGGACCCCGGGCACCGAAGCGGATCGACACCTGGCCGGCGGCCATGTTGACGATCTGGCCCGGAATGAAGAACGGGGACACCCGATCCGGACCGCGCTCCAGCAGGGTCTTGTGGGTCGCCTCGATGAGCGGCAGACCGCCGATCCCCGAGCCGATGACCACTCCGACCCGCTCGGCGTTCTCCTCATTGATGACGAGGCCGGAATCCTGCAGGGCGAAGGTGGACGCGGCCATCCCGTAGTGGATGAACGTGTCGCTCTTCTTGACTTCCTTCTTGTCGAAGAAGTCGTGCGGATCGAAGCCCTTGACCTCCCCGGCGATGCGGGTCGAATAGCGGGAGGCGTCGAAACGGGTGATCGGGCCGATCCCGCTCTCTCCGGCCTGCAGGGCTTCCCAGTTCCGGGCGGTGCCCACCCCGAGAGGGGACACCAACCCCACTCCCGTGACGACGACGCGGCGGCGTGTGACGGAGCTCAAGATAAGGGCTGGTTCGTCGGTGAAAGGTTGGAGACCCGGCCGGAGGCTCAGTTCTGGTCCCCGGCGTTGCTCTCGATGTAGGCGATCGCATCCTTGACGTTGCTGATCTTCTCGGCGTCCTCGTCGGGAATCTCGATCCCGAACTCCTCCTCGAACGCCATCACCAGCTCGACGATGTCGAGGGAATCGGCTCCCAGGTCGTCGGTGAAGCTGGCGTCCGTGGTGACCTCTTCTTCGTCAACACCGAGCTGCTCCACGATGATGCTCTTCACCCGTTCCGCAATGGCCATAGGGAAAATCCCTCCTTGCTTGTCTTTTGAGATCCTGATGGGCGCCTCGGCGCACCGAGGAGCGGTTCTAACATAAAGGGGCCGCGCGAGTCCATCAAATGTAGAGCCCGCCCGACACGTTCAACGCCTGGCCGGTGACGTACCCTCCCTCCTCGCTGACGAGGAAGAGGACGGCGGCGGCCACGTCGTCCACCGTGCCGAGGCGCTTCAGGGCGATCTGCCCCACCAGCTCCTCCCGCGCCGCCTCCGGCAGCTTGTCGGTCATCGCGGTCACGATATAGCCGGGAGCCACCACGTTCACCGTGATGTTGCGGCTGCCCAGCTCGCGGGCCAGCGACTTGGCGAAACCGACCAGCCCCGCCTTGGCCGCGGCATAGTTGGCCTGTCCGGGGTTGCCCATCAAGCCGACCACCGAGCCGACGCTGACGATGCGTCCCCAGCGCTTCTTCATCATGCCACGGAGCACCTCCTTGCTGAGGGCGAACGCACCGGTCAGGTTGGTGCGCAGCACCTGCTCCCAGTCGTCGAGCGACATGCGGGCGAGCAGGTTGTCCGCGGTGATCCCGGCGTTGTTGACCAGGATGTCGATGCCGGCGAAGTCCTCCGGCAGGCTCTTCAGCCTCTCGCCGAAGGTCTCCGCCCGGGAGACGTCCAGGGCCAGCGGGTAGGCCGCGCCCCCGGCGGCGGTGATCTCGGCCGCCAGGGCGGTGAGCTTGTCGAGGCTGCGCGCCGCCAGCACCACGCGGGCACCCTGGCGCGCCAGCAGGCGGGCGATCGCCTCGCCGATCCCTTGCGAGGCGCCGGTCACCAGCGCCGTCTTGCCATCGAGTCGAAACATCAGCCCTCCTCCTTCGCCTCGCCCCCCTCCAGCGTCTTGCGCAGCTGGTCGGGGTCGGACAGGCTCGCGTTCATCGTCCCCGGCTCGATCCGCCGGTCGAGACCGGTCAGGACGGTTCCGGGCCCCACTTCCAGGAAGGTGTCGACGCCCGCCGACCGGGCCATCCACTGGATCACCTCGACCCAGCGCACCGGGCTGTCGATCTGGCGGATCAGCGCCTCGCGCGCCGCGGCCCCCGAGGTGACCGGCGCGGCGTCCACGTTGGTGACCACCGGCACCACAGGATCGTGGAAGGTGGTCTGCCGCAGCGGCCCGGTCATTCCCTCCCGCGCCGGCGCCATGAGCGGCGAGTGGAACGGGGCGGAGACGGCGAGCAGGGTGGCCTTCTTCGCCCCCCGCTCCTTCGCCAGCGCCACCGCGCGGTCGATCGCCCCCTTGTGGCCGGCGAGGACGATCTGCACGAAGCCGTTCAGGTTGGCCACCGCGCAGCTCTCGCCGCGCTCGAAGTCGGATGCCTCGGCCGCCAGCGAGGCCGCCTGGTCTGCGTCCATGCCGATCAGCGCCGCCATGCCGCCCAGGCCGACCGGCACCGCCTCCTGCATCAAGCGGCCGCGCAGCCGCACCAGGCGCAGCGCGTCGGCGAACGAGAGCGCACCGGCCGCCACCAGGGCCGAGTACTCGCCCAGGCTGTGCCCGGCGACCGCGACCGGGGCGAGCGTCCCGGCACCGGGGAAGGCCGCCAGGCTGCGGTGGATCGCGGTGGACACCGCGAGCAGCGCCGGCTGGGTGTTGACGGTGAGGTTGAGCTCCTCCTCCGGCCCTTCCCAGCAGAGGCGGGAGAGGGAGAAGCCGAGGACGGCGTCCGCCTCTTCGAAGGTGCGGCGCGCCGCTTCGAATTGATCGGCCCAGGCGCGGCCCATGCCGACCTTCTGCGAGCCCTGGCCGGGAAAGACGAAGGCGATCCTCCGGCCGTCCAGCGTGCTCATGCGGGATTCTCCTTCAAACGATCCACCCTCTGCGCGTGCGCTCCGGCGAGCAGGCGTTCCTCCTGGCTGTGGAGCTCGGCGATTTTGTCGTGGATCTTGCGGTCGAGCTGCGCCGCCGAGAACTCCACGGCGCGGCGGATGGCACTTTGAATGGCCCGGGCGTTCGACCGCCCATGGCCGATGAAACAGCCGCCGTTGACCCCCAGCAGGGGTGCGGCGCCATACTCGCTGTAGTCCGTGCGGCGGCGGAAGCGGTCGAACGCCGGCTTGGCGAGCACATAGCCCGCCTTCGTGCGCGCGCTGCTCTCCACCTCCTCGCGGAGCATGCGGAAGATCATCTCGGCCAACGCTTCGGCGCTCTTCAGGATCACGTTGCCCACGAACCCGTCGCAGACGATGACGTCCACATGGCCGTTGAACACGTCGCGGCCCTCGACGTTGCCGAGGAAGTTGAGCCCGGTCGTCTTCAACACCTTGAAGACCTCACGGGTGACGTCGTTGCCCTTCCCCTCTTCCTCGCCGATCGACATCAGGCCGATGCGCGGCGCGGGCGTGCCGATGACCTCCTGGGCGTAGAAGTGGCCCATGACGGCGAACTCGCGCAGGTGGATCGGCTTGGTGTCCACGTTGGCCCCGACGTCGAGCAGCACGGTGCGGCCGGTGCTGTTGGGCAGCACGGCGGCCAGCGCGGGGCGGTCGACGCCGGCCACGGTGCCGATCACCATCTTGGCCGAGATCATCGCGGCGCCGGTGTTGCCGGCGGTGACGAAGGCCTGCGCCCGCCCTTCCTTGACCAGCTCGGCGCAGAGGCGGATCGACGAACGCCGCTTCTTGCGGATCGGCGTGATCGCCGGCTCGTCCATGCCCACCACCTCCTCGGCGTGGACGATCTCCAGATGATCGGTGCGGCGATGCCCGGACAGGCCGAGCCGGGTCAGCTCGTCCTCGATCCGTACGCGGTCGCCGACCAGCAGGACCGCGGTGCCGTCCTCGGTGGCCGCCCGCACGGCCCCCTCGACCGCGCTCTGTGGCGCGTGGTCCCCCCCCATGGCATCGACGGCGATCTGCATGCTCGGATCCTGATGACCTCCGGTGACCGCAGAACGAGGTCGTTCGCGTTGGCGCTCGGCGGGGTGACACGATCAGGGCCGCGCGAGGCGGCCGGCGCGGCTACGGAGTGTCCTGGACCTCGACGATCTGCCGGCCGCGGTAGTGACCGCAGTGCGAGCAGGCGCGGTGGGGAAGCTTGACCTCTCCACAGTTCGGGCAGCTCGACTGCGCGGGCTGGGCGAGGGCGTCGTGCGCCCGGCGGCGGTCGCGGCGGGCTTTGGAATGGCGGCGCTTTGGATTGGGCATCGTCGTAGCCTCTTCATCAAAAAGTTCTGGCGGTCACCGGCCTGGCGCTTCGAGCCGGCTCTTCAATGCCGCGAGGGCCGCCCACCGCGAATCGGCCGTCGGCTCCTCGCAGGAGCAGGCGGTCTCGTTGCGATCCGCCCCGCAGGTCGGGCACAGGCCCTTGCAGTCGGGACGGCAGAGCGGCTTCATCGGGATGTTGAGCTCGAGCTGCTCCATCAGGATCGGTTCGGTCTCCAGGGTCTCCCCTTGGACGGAGAGGACGCCCAGATCCTTCTCGTGCAGCTCATGCTCCCCTGCCGCTCCAGAAGCGTGCTCCACCAGGATCAGCAGCTCGACGTCGGATTCCGTAGGTTCGACGATCGGCTTCAGACACCGGTCGCAGCTCAGGGTCTGCTCATACGAGAGTCGCGCCCGCAGGTAATACCCGGGATCGACGAACGTGACCTGCCCCTTCCACTCGATCGGGCCGAGGGAGATCAGCTCGGGATGTTCCAGGGTCTCCGGTGCGACGCTCCGCGTCTCATCCCAGTTGAAAGGTTCCTCGCGAACCTGGTCCAGCCAAATCTGCATACACGAACCTCCCACCGGGCAAACGCGGAGGGTAAGGGAATTGTTCCCCGGAGTCAACTCAGGGGGGACCCTGCGCCGCCCCGCACCCCCGCAGCTCCAGCCGGAAGGCCGCCGGTCCCTGGGTGGCGGTGAGCTTCAGACCCTCACAGCGGGCGAGGGGACGCAGCAGGGTCTCCCAGTCCTTCCAGGTTCGCACCTGGGCGCGGGAGACCAGGGGGATGCCTTCGAGGATGCGGCGCACCTCGGTGACCGACCGCAGTGCCGGACCTGGACGCCCCCAGATGCCGAGCAGCAGGCGCGCGCCCTCCGCCGGAGGACCGTCCGGCTCCGGCGGGGTCAGCCGGGAGATCCGCGGCGCCAGCATCTTCGCCTGCCGCAGGCTCTCGGCATCGACCGCATTGATCTTCCAGCCCCCGGCGTCGCCGTGCGGCAGGCTCTTGCCGACCAGGCCGGCGAGGCCCCGGGCCGGCAATCCCCAGCGGGAGGCGTCGCCCGGCACGTTGAGCACCGCCGCGCCGGGCAGGCTCCCCAGCGAGCTGATCTGCGCGCCGCGCTCGGCCTCGGCGAGATCGAACAGCGCGAACGCCGCGGGCGGCAGAGGCCGCGCCTCCGACGCCGGCCAGGAGGGGCCGGCCACCGCCAGCAGAATCGGATCGATCCGCGGCGGCAGATCGGGCTCGGGGAGCGGCGGCCCGGCCTCGCCCGGTGGCGGTTCCAGGGCGAGGACCAGGTCGCCGCCTTCCCGCCGCAGCCGGTAGTCGCCGACCGGAAACTGGGAGACGTCCCGAAGCAGCCGGAAGAGCCCCAGGCTCTCCGGCCTCGCCGCGGCCTCGCCCGCCACCGGTGGCGGCGCCTCGCCCGCCTGGACCGTCCAGATCCCGTCGCGCCAGGCCACGGTCATCGACCGCGTGGCGGGCGTGGCGTCCGCTCCCGGCTCGGCCACGTCCTGCACCTCGCCCCCGGCGAGCCAGGGGTTGCCCGCCACCTTGCCGGCGAGGCGGGAGATCCAGGAGAGCGCGGGATAGACCCGGGCGGCGATGACGAACCGCTTCCCCGAGAGGTCCGAGCAGCCGGCGATCTCGCGCGACGGCGGGATCGCGAACGGCCCGAACGACGGCACGACCGGCGGCGGCAGATCGGCCACCCGCGCCACCGCGCCGGCCCACGCCGCGGTGTCGCCGATCGCCCCCTGCAGCTCGCCCAGGTTCTGGTGCGGGAAGGGAATCCAGAAGCAGGCGTCATAGCCGCCCGCGGCGAGCAGGCGCGCGGGCAGGCCGTCCGGCTCCGGGGCTCCCGGCCGCTCGCGCGGCGCGTACCAATACAGGTAGTGGCCCACGGCCAGCGCCGCCAGGAGGAGCAGGATCGACAACAGACGGAAACGCTTCATGCGGGCCTCCCGGCGGTACGTGCCACATCCCCTCCGACATCCAGATCCAGATCGACCAGGACCTCGGCCAAGGCTCCCAGAAGCTCGCCGTCGTCCTCGCCCACCCCGAGGTCCGCCGCCTCGGCGGCCACCGCCGCCGTCAGGTCGGACAACACGTCCGCGGGCGCGGTGGGGGCGAGCGGCGGCACGGCCCGGAACGGCTGCGGGCGGGCGGCGACGATCTCGCGGACGAACTCGGCATAGGCGCGCGCCGAGCCCTCCAGCGTGTGATGGGTCGCCAGATGGAGGCGGGCGTTCTCGCCCATCCGGCGGCGCAGCGGCTCGTCCGTGGCCAGGCGCAGGAGCACCGCGGCGAGCAGCTCCTCCTCGGTCTCGTCGAGATCGATCTTGGCGCAGCAGTCGTCCGGGATCTCGCTGAACGCTCCGGTGTGGCTCACGATCACCGGCTTGCCCATCCCCAGCAGGCGGATGAGCGTCCCCGAGGTCTCCCCGGCGGACGGATAGCGCAGGTTGATCGTCAGGTCCGCCGCGAGCATATGGAGAAGGAAGCGGTCGAGCTCGGTGCGCCCCACCACGGTCACCCCGGCGGCCAGCTCCGGCGCCAGGACGGCGGCAAAGTCGTAGTGCGGCGAGACCTCGCCGACGAGGAGATAGATCGCCTCCGGCACCTCCCGCCGCAACCGGGCGAAGGCGGCGAGCGCCACCTCCAGCCGCTTGGCCGGAGTGATGAAGCCGAACGAGGCCACCACGAACGCCTCGGCCGCAATCCCCAGGGCCGCCCGCGCCCGCGCCGGCGTCAGCGCCTCGGCGCCGCCCTCCAGATCCTCCAGCTCGCGCAGGCTCAGGTGGTGGGGGATCTTGACCATGCGCGTCCCCGGCCGGCTCGCCCGCACCCGGTCGCCGGTGCAGTCGTTGTGGACGATGAGCCCCAGGCTCGCATCCACCACCCGCTCGAACAGCGGATAGGACCAGACGTCGAGCGGGATGCCCGTCCCCACACTGCGCCGCGCCAGGGCCTCCCCGGTGCGTCCGTAGGCGTAGCGCATCTCTTCCACGTAGCCCTCCAGGTCGCCCTTGGCGAGCGTCATGCCGCGCACCAGATGGTGGAGCATCGCCTCGTGCAGGACCACGATGCCGGGGATGCGCTGCAACATCTCCCAGATGCGCGCGTGGTAGTCCGCGTTGTTGCCGACATGGTAGAGGACCGCGTCATACCGGCCCGCCTCCCAGAGCGCCGGAAACGCCCGGTCGCCGCGCACCGGGAACCGGGCCGCCAGGCTCTCCTCGACGCGCAGCCCCTCGTCGACGAACAGCTCCAGCTCCAGGTGCTCCGCGAGGTGCGGCAGGAGCTCCGCGCTGTAGTCGGCGATGCCGGAGCGGGCGGGCGGAAGGGGGCTGAACCAGGCGAGTCGCATGTCGGGTCCCGCGGTTGTATAGGAGGAAGCGGGGAAAGTCCAGTGGACCCGGGAGAGCCCGGACCCCCTGCGACGTGGCGGCGCGTTGCGCGCGCACGCCGATGATTTCGTTCAGACCTTCGACCACCGCCCGCGGGTGGTGCACAAGGGGGAATGGTTGAAATCCTCCTTCTTTCCACCTATCCTCCTGCCATGGCCCTGAACATCAAAAGCCCGGAGGTGGAGGAGCTCGCCGCAGTGGTCTCTGCAATGACCGGCGAGAGCAAGACGGAAGCTGTCCGCCGAGCTCTGGCGGAGCGCCGTGATCGCCTCAGCCTCCAAGGTGCACGGCCCGAGCGCGGGGATGCCTTCCTCCGCTATCTCGAGACCGAGGTGTGGCCGAAAGCCCCGGCGGGTCAATTGGGCCGCCGGCTCAGCCGCGATGAGGAGGATGAGATCCTTGGCTATGGGCCGGAGGGCGCATGATCGTCGACAGCTCGGCCATCGTCGCGATCGCGTTGCGGGAGCCCGGCTACGAAAAGCTGCTCGACAAGCTGCGTTCCGCGGAGAC
Organism: Holophagales bacterium UBA5704; assembly: GCA_002420005.1. GTDB lineage: Bacteria > Acidobacteriota > Thermoanaerobaculia > Multivoradales > UBA5704 > UBA5704. The sequence continues at coordinate 42,983 of DIHE01000151.1, forward strand.
CGTCGGCATCGGCACCCCGACCCTCACCGAGGCGGGGATGGTGCTGTCGGCGCGCCTGGGGATCGAGCCGCAGGCGCTGCTGGAGCGCTTTCTCCGCGACTTTCGCGTTCTGCCGGTCGTTTTTGGCGACCAGCATTGGCGAGAGGCCCTGGAAGCCTTTCGCCGCTTTGGCAAGGGGCGGCATCCGGCCGCTCTCAACTTCGGGGACTGCCTGAGCTATGCCGCCGCCCGGCTCGCCGGACATCCCCTCCTCTACGTCGGCGACGACTTCCCCCGAACGGACATCGACGCCGCCTGAAAAGGAAGGGCACACCATGAGCGACCTCACGAAAGACACCCAGACCCGCGCCGCGTGCCGGATCGCCTTGGCCCTCCTGCTCGTCATTCCCCTGATGGCCCACGCGCAGCCATCGGCGCCTCCCAGGGAGGCCGGCGACGCCACGGCGGCGGACAAGAAGCCCGCCCCGGAAGAGAAATCTTCGCAAACCCGGCACACGATGACCCTGAACGGCCAGACGATCGCCTACACCGCGACCGCCGGCACCCTTCTTCTCAAGAAGGAAGACGGCACGCCCCTGGCGACGGTCTTCACCATCGCCTATATCAAGGACGGCGTGAAGGACCCGGCCACCCGGCCGGTGACCTTCGCCTTCAACGGCGGCCCGGGCTCGGCCTCCCTCTGGGTGCACCTGGGCGCCTTCGGGCCGAAGCGGGTGGCGCGCGATCCCGAGGGGATGTCGACGAAACCTCCGGGCCGCCTGGTGGACAACGACCTGTCGATTCTCGACGTCACCGATCTTGTGTTCATCGATCCGGTCGACACCGGCTACAGCCGCACCGTGCCGGGGCAGGACCCGAAGCAGTTCCACGGCGTGCGGCAGGACGTCGAGTCGGTCGGCGAGGTGATCCGCCTGTGGCTGAGCCGCAACGAACGCTGGGCCTCCCCCAAGCTGCTGGCCGGGGAGAGCTACGGCACCACCCGCGCCGCCGGGCTCGCGCTGTATCTCGACGAGCGTTTCGGCCTGCAGCTCAACGGGCTGGTGCTCATCTCCTCGGTGCTCAACTGGCAGAACCAGGAATTCCACATCGGCAACGACCTGCCGTCGATCATCCACCTCCCCACCTACGCGGCCACCGCCTGGTACCACAAGAAGCTGCCGCCCGACCTGCAAAGCCGTGAGCTGCCGGCGCTGCTGCGCGAGGTGGAGGACTACGCGCGCACCGAGTACGCGCTGGCGCTCCACGAGGGCGACCGGCTCACCCCCGAGCGGCGCCGGACGGTCGCGGCGCAGGTGGCCCGCTACTCCGGCCTCTCCCCCGCGTATGTCGAAGGGAGCAACCTGCGGATCGACATCTCCCGCTTCGTCAAGGAGCTGCTGCGCAGCGAGGGCAAGACCGTGGGCCGCCTCGACACCCGCTTCACCGGCCGCGACCTCGACACCGTGGGCGAGACGTTCGAGTTCGACCCGAGCTCGGCGGCCGTCGGCGGACCCTATGTCGCCGCGGCCAACGACTATCTCCGCCGCGAGCTGGGGTTCAAGGACGACCTCCCCTACGAGTACCTGAGCCGAAAGGTGCGGCCCTGGAGCTTCGAGGACTTCGAGAACCAGTACCTCAACATGGCGGAGTACCTGCGCCAGGCGATGGTGCGCAATCCCGATCTGCGGGTTCTGATCACCGCCGGCTACTACGACCTGGCGACGCCCTACTTCGACTCGGTCTACACGGTGGACCACCTGGGTTTGCCGCCGGAGCTGCGCGACCACATCCGGATCACCACCTACGAGGCCGGCCACATGATGTACATCCGGGCCGCCGACCACGTCAAGCTCAGGCGGGACATCGTGGAGTTTCTGCGCGAAGCGGCGCACTGAGCGGCGGGACGCCGTGGCGGGGCGAACCGCCGCGGCGGTTGTGGCATGCTATGGTGCATGATGCCGCACCTTCGAAGGCTTCGAGTCTCAACCACCGCTCCCAGGGTTCTTCCGTCGCTCGCCGCCCTGCTGCTTTTCGTGCCGCTGGCCTGCCGCGGTGCGGAGGCGCCGGTGGACCCGCTCCCCGCCGAGCTGGCCCGGGCTTCGGCCCTGCTCGCCGGCAGCCCTCCCTCGATCCGTGAGGCGAACGCCCCGATCCTCCAGCGTGCCGAAGAAGACGTGCGCCAGGGCCGGCGCCAGCTCGCCGTGCAACGCCTCGTCAACCTGCACACCGAGGTCGCCGCCACGGCCTACCGCAGCGGTGTCCCCACGGCACAGCGCGAGCAGATGGCCAGCCTGGACGCAGAATGGAAGCGCCTCGGAACGGAGCTGGCCTCCGACCTCGCCCCTGCCACTCCCGGTCTGTTCGACGGCGTCGCCGCCGCCCCCCGGGCTCTTGCGGAGGCGGCCCGCGCCCAGGTGCGCGGCTATTACCAGAGCGGCCTCGAGTACGCCCATGCCACCATGGCCGACCAGGGCTTCTACTACCTGGGGGAGGTCATGGGCAAGCGGGAGACGGTCTCCTTCTGCCGGAAGTTTCCCGCCCCGGCCGGCCTCCCGCAGCCGCCGCTCCGCGCCATCCGCCCCGAGCTGGAAGCCCTGGAGAACGACATGGTCGCCGTCTACCGGCCTCCCCTGTCGATCCAGCGCCATGGGGAGTTCATCGAAGCCGGCTCCTCGCTCAAGGAGGCGCGTGAGCTCGACGCCGCCGGGCAGCGCTACGGCGCCTTGCTGCGCTATCTGCAAGCGGCGCAGCTCTTCGCTCCGCTGCGCCCGGACGCTCCGGCGCCGCTCGCCGCCGAGGCCTTGGCCGGCAAGCTTCGCGAGCACGCCGAGCGCCTGAAGGCGGACGGGATGGATCACAGCCTCGGTGAAATGTTCCTCCAGCTGGCCCAGGCCGAAGCGGCCGGGTCTCCCGCCACCGCCTCCGTCCTCGCCACCGACGTCCTCCCCCGCTATTTTGCGGCGCTCGCCCCGGCGATCCCCGAGGCCCCCCGGCCGGCCCCCCAGCTCGCGGTGACGCTGGTGCGCTGGCCCTACACGTGAAACCTCTCGGATCCAGCAGGTCTGCTGGCACAAAACGTCATTCATTCCTTCGGTGGCAAGGTCCGCTTCGTCGAGGAGAACTCCGGAGACTCGGAGCTGGCCCGCCGCTTTGGCATCACCCGCTATCCCGCGATCTTCGTCGGCGACGTGCTCGTCGCCACCCCGAGCGATTTTGGTTTCTACGGCGCGGGTGAAGGCCGGGGCGGCCGCTACGCACCCTGGGTCAAGAACGCCGCGAGCCAGGAGCGTTTCCGCAAAGACCTGACGCGGATGATCGACCTGCTCCTCACCGGCCGCACGGCCGAAGCGCAGGCGCAGGCGGCCTCCGCCGTCCCCACCCAGATCCCGGAGCTGCCCGCGGTCACTTTCACCGACCTCGACGGCAAAACCCTCACCCGCGCCGACCTGGCCGGACGCGCCGTCCTGGTCGAAATCTGGGCCACCTGGTGCCCGCCCTGCCGGCCGACCCTGTCCTGGCTGGGTGAGGTGAAGAAGAAGTACGGCGACCGTCTCGCGGTGATCACCATCGCCATCGAGTCCAAAGAAGCCGACGTCCGCAAGTTGGCGGGAGAGATGAACCTGCCGTTTGTCTGGACGATGGGCACCGCCGAGACCGTCGGAGCCCTCGGAGACGTCTCCGCGGTGCCGACGATGCTGCTCTTCGACACCCAGGGCCGCACCGTCACCACCTTCTTCGGCGCCCCCCCGAGCCTCCACGGCGAGGCGGAGGCGAAGATCGCGGCGCTGTTGCCGTAGGGGTGCGGCGCAAGGGCCGCTCTCGGGTCGGAGGGCCCGGGGGCGGCCTCGGCCACTGCGGTCAGCCGGAGGGCGAACACGCCGTCCTCTGCGCCGCGGCGTGGGTCCCTTGCGCCGCGGCGCGAGCCGCCTGTTCTTCACAGCGCCCACCAGCGCCGTGGCGTGACCAAGCTGCGCCACGGCGTGGGTCTCCTGCGCCGAGGCGCAGGTCTTCCACGCCACGGCGCAAGCCGACTGTTCCCGGCAGCGACCACCCGCGCCGCGGCGTGAACAGGCTACGCCACGGCGTGAGTGACCCGCGCCGTGGCGCGCGAGATCCGCTCCTCGACGTGAGCCCTCTGTTTCCCGGCGGACACCGGTCCCGCCGGGGCTCGAGTGGCCTGCACCGGGCTTCGCGGTGGCCGCGTGCGGATGGCGATCCGCTGGTCCGAGCTGGCGGCCCCCCTCCGCCGGCTGAGCCCTCACCGCCTCACGGCGCACCAGGTTTCCTTTTTCCAAATCCTGCGTATCATGTCGTCCTCAGATGCCCGAGTTCGACGACGAGTTCAGATGCCTCTTCGCCCGGTACTTTCAGCCGGTTTTTGCGTTCTTCCTTCGCCGCGGATTTTCTCGGGAGGAGAGTCGAGACCTGACGCAAGAGACTTTTCTCCGCGTCTACCGGGGCATTGGCCGCTTCCGGGGGGACGCGAGCTTCCAGACGTGGCTCTTCCAGATTGCCACGAACATCTGGCGTAACGAAGTGCGGCAACGTATGGCCGAGAAGCGCGAGGGGTTTGAAGTGTCCCTCGAAGCAGAGATGGAGAAGGGGCACTCTGTGCCGGCGAGTCACCGGCTGCCGGGTGAGAGCTCACCTTCAGGCGCGCTGGAGGGCTTGTTGGCGAGCGAGAGAGCGCGGAAAATGCGAGAAGCTGTAGGCGCCCTCCCTCCTCAGATGCGGCGGTGCGTCCTTTTGCGGATCGAACAAAATCTCAAGTACAGAGAGATCGCATCTGCAATGCAGATTTCCATCGAGACCGTCAAGTCCCAGATCAGCCAGGCCAGGGACCGCTTGGGAATGGAGCTGAACCGCTACTTTGGTCCAGCGGATCAGGGAGAAAGAGGTTGACGTGCAGACCCACACAATGGCCGACGAGCACCCCACGCCGGACGAGCTGCTGGACTATCACTGTGACGATGCCTCGCCGGAACAGCGTAGCCGGATCCAAGACCACCTGGCTCTCTGTCCCGCTTGCGTTCGCACGGTTCTGGACCTCGACAGCTTTCCCAGCATCCCGGTGGGAGGAGAAGAAGAGGGGCTGTCGAGCGAGGAGATTGAAGCCGAGTGGCTGCGATTTCAAGGAAAGGCAGCTCAAGCTCCCTTCGGCCTGCGGCGCAGTTTTGAGTGGGCGAAAGCTTTGCCGTGGTGCATCGCCGCCGCCCTGCTGATCGTGGCGGCGGGCCTGAGCATCCAAGCTGTCCGCTTTCATCGGGAGGCCACGCAGCCACGGGGTGGATTGGAGCTGGTGGATCTCTCCCCCCTGGCGGATGGCAGAGTCGAGTGGAGAGAGGCCGAAGCAACAGAGGGCGTACGGCCTGCTTCTTGGGCAGACCGTATCGTCCTGATTCTCAGCCTTGCCGATCCGCGCACCTTCCCCGAGTACGAGGTGGAGATCGCAGCAGCCGCGGATGATCGGGTCGTGTGGCACGGCACCAGGCTGCGGCGTGCGCAGGAGGGAACCCTTGCCCTCGAGCTGCCTCGGCGTTTCCTGGCCGAGGGCTTGTACCGCATCCGGCTCTTTGGGCTTCGCTCTGAAGGGCGGTCACCGGTCGCCGAGTACGAGCTGCGCCTCGTCGACTGAGGGTCCTTGCCTTCCGGCCGCTACTCCAGAGCTAGAATCAAGGTGACTTCAGTCGCCCGTCTCTCGGATGAACAGGTCGACCTATTCTCTGCTGGCCACCCTGGCAGCCTTCGCTTCTCTCTTCGGAGGTTCCGTCCCGCGGTTGCGCCCTGCGGAGCCGGAGGAGGCGGAGCTTCGTCGGTTTCAGGGCGAGCTTTCCCGCCAAACGCTCGTCGAGCGGACGCTTCAGGAAGGAACTGTCGACTTCTTTCCCATCCCCCTTCAGCGCGGAGAGTTCCTGCAACTCATCGTCGAGCAACACGGCGTCGACGTGGTGGCGACCCTGCGAGACCCCGCCGATCGCCAAGCCCTTGAGGTCGATACCCCCAACGGGGCTCGGGGACCAGAATCCCTCTTCCTCGTTGCAAGTCAACCGGGTTTCTACCATCTGGAGGTTCGCTCCCTGGACCTCGAAGCGTCCGGGTCCTACAAGGTCCAGGTCGCAGAGCTACGGCCGGCGAGATCCGAGGACCGTTTGCGGGCAGCCGCAGCACAGGCTCATGCCCATGCAGAGCGGCTGCGCTCCCTGGGAGACGCGGCTTCTCTTCGTACCGCGCTGGGCCTTTATCAAGCGGCCTTCTCCAATTGGGAAAGGACCGGCGAAACCACTCAAGGAGCCTTCACCCTGCGACGCATCGGTCAGGTGGAGTATTCCTTGAGCCGATTCCGCGAGGCCCGAGCCGCCTTCGGAGATGGCCTGGCGCGTTTTCGCAGGCTCGGCGATGGCGCCCAGGAGATCCGGCTCCTCAATGACCTGGGGGCTGCGTCCCGGCGCCTCGATCTTCCGCGAGATGCCGAGTCCGCCTATGAGCAGGCGCTCCATCTCTCAAGGGCCCGGGGTGATGACCTGGGTGAGGTGACGGCATTGAACAATCTCGGGGTCCTGTACGATGCGGAAGGCGAGCCGCAGCAGGCCCTCGACGCCTACACCGAGGCCCTCAGAACCTGGCGCGGGCTACGCAACCGCGCGGGGGAGGCTGCCACCCTTCACAATTTAGGAACATGCTATAGCGCATTAGGCCAGCTGCCGGAGGCTCGCGATGTCCTGGAGCAGGCCTTGCGCCTCCGGCAGGCTTCAGGTGACCGCCAAGGGCAAGGTGCGACCCTCACGGCTCTCGCCTGGATCGATTTTCTGTCCGGTCATCCAGACGTGGCCTATGCCCGCAATACGGAGGCACTCGGCCTGCGCCGTCGGGTGGGCGATCTCCATGGCGAGGCGACGACGCTCGACTACCGGGGGACGATCCTCGCCCAGCTCGGAAGATTCAACGAGGCCCAGGCCTCCTATGAACGGGCCCTCACCCTCTTCAGGAGCCTGGGGGTACCTTTCAGCGAGGCCCATGTCCTGGGTAGCCTCGGCTGGCTGCTCGACGCCCGTGGCGACTTCCGGCGGGCTCTTAGTTTTCACGGGCGGGCGCTCGCCGCCTTTCGGGAGACGAAGGCACCGCACAGCGAGGCGTTCGCGCTGCTCGGCCTTGCCCGAGCCCATCGCCATCTGGGCGACCTCGACAACGCCCTCCTGGCGGTAGAGGACGCTCTGCGCATCGTCGAGTCGCAACGAGGCGAAACCCGTAGCCCGGCTCTGCGGTCCTCGTTTCTTGCCGCCCGCTACGATTTCTTCGAGTTGGCCATCGAGCTGCTCATGCAGCTCGATGCTCAGCGGCCGGGGCGCGGCTTCGCGGCCCGAGCGTTGGAAGTCAGTGAGCGCGCGCGGGCGCGCAGCCTTCTCGAAGGTGTCGCAGCCGCCCGCACTCGCGTCCCTGCTCCCTCTGCCGACCGCGCCAGAGAGCAGGCCGTTCAGCACGAGCTTTCCTCGACCGAACGGTTGCGCCGCGACCTCACGGCCGCGGGTGCTCCTCCCCAGCAGATTGCCGCCGTCGACCGCCGCCTGCGCGCTCTCCTCCTTGCCAACATTGAGGCTCGCACTCTTCGCCCATCCGCCGGTCAACCGGAACCCGAGCCCCTCGGGTTGGAAGAGATCCGGAGCCGGGTTCTCGATGACCACACGGCCTTGCTCGAAGTTGCCCTGGGCGACAAGCACAGCTTCCTCTGGTTGGTGGAGCGCGAGAGCATGACGGCTCGCGTCCTTCCGGGGAGGTCGGAGCTGGAAGAGCTTGCCCGCCGCGCCCGCGGGCTTCTGCCGCGCAGCCGGGATCGGAGCGTCCAGCGGCAGGCTGCCCTGGCCGTCGATGCCCTCTCCCGGGCGGTGCTCGGGCCGATCGCACGGGACCTCGGCTCAAAGCGCCTTCTCGTGGTTGTCGACGGCGCTTTGCAGGCCATCCCCTTCGCCGTCCTTCCCACTCCCGATGGCTCCGGGAGGCCCCTCCTTCTGGATCGCGAGGTTGTCCAACTCCCCTCCGCCTCGGTCCTTGCCGCGATCCGGGAAACGGAGAGTCAACGCCGACCGGCTCCGCATCGAGTGGCCGTGGTGGCCGATCCCGTGTTTGGCCCGGGCGATCCCCGCCTGACGCGCTCCCACGAGCAGGCTCCTCGGTCGACGATGCGTGCAGATGTCCGCGGAGGCTTCCTCCGGCTTCCTGGCACAGATCGAGAGGCACGTGCGATCCTCAACCTCGTGGCACCCGGGGACCGCTTGGGCGCTCTGGGGTTTGCCGCCAATCGAGAGACGGTTCTGAAGGGAGCGCTTGCGGGGTACCGCATCGTCCACTTTGCCACCCACTCGTCCCTCAATCCCAACCATCCTGAGCTGTCCGGTCTTGCCCTCTCCTCCCTGGACGCATCCGGCCGACAGCAAGACGGTCTGCTGCGCGCCTACGAAATCTACGACCTCCACCTTCCGGCCGATCTCGTGGTGCTGAGCGCCTGCCGCACCGCGGTCGGCCCCGACGTCCGCGGGGAGGGAATGGCTGGGCTCTCTCACGCCTTCCTTCACGCGGGCGCTGCTCGCGTCCTGGTGAGCCTCTGGAATGTGGACGACGAAGCCACGGCTGAGCTGATGAGCCGGTTCTATGTCCGCATCCTGCGAGACCACATGCCTCCCGGACAGGCTCTTCGCGAAGCACAGCTCTCCATGCTCCACGACCCCCAATGGTCGGCTCCCCTCTACTGGGCAGGCTTCACTCTCCAGGGCGACTGGAACTGAAACACACTTCGTCTGAACAATTCGAGATTCGTCGGGTCTACAGCGCTCTGCACGGGTGGGCAAAAACCACCCACATCCAGAAAGGAGCGCATCATGATCGAGAGAGAGCCGCTTTTCCCGCTGGCCCCGGCTCCCCCGCGCAACAACGAGGGAGGGACGACCGACACGAATGACACCAAGATCGGCGGAAGGAACGTGGACGCCCAATGAGCACCTCGATCCCGGCGGGGGAGAAGCACGCACTGCTCATCGGCATCAACCGGTACCCCAACCTGTTGGACACCCAGCAGCTCAAGGGTTGCGTTAACGACGCCCTGCAGCTCCGGAGCGTGCTGGTGGAGCGCTTCGGGTTCTCCTCTGACGGGATCGATCTCCTCAGCGACGAAGAGGCGACCCGTGATTCCATCCTCGCCGCCCTCCAAGGCCTCGCCTGTAAGGTCGGCCCCGGCGACGTGGTGGTGGTGGGCTACAGTGGCCACGGCTCCCGGGGGCGCACAGAGGAGAAGTCCACGGGCTCGTTCGAGACGATCGTGCCCTACGACAGCGGACGAGGCTCCCATCCCAATCGCGACATTCTCGATGACGAGATTCATGAGTGGCTGCTTGCGATGGCCGCCCTCACGCCGAACCTCACTCTGGTCTTCGACTCCTGCTTCTCGGCAGGGATCACCCGCGACCCCTTCGAAGAGGGCATCCGCCAGATTCCTCCCGGAATCCTCCGGCCCGCAGGGGGAGATCGAGGAAGCCGGGACGCCACCCGTGAGACGAGCGGCTGGAGAACGCTGGGGGGGAGGTACACCCTCATCGCCAGCTGCCGAGCCGACGAGGTCTCACGGGAGGTCCAGATCGATCAGGGCGAAGGACAGCCCCTTCATCATGGCGCCCTGACCTACTTCCTGTGCGAGGAGATCCGCAGAGCCGGGCGTAACGCCTCCAGCCGAGACATCTTCGAACGAGCGGCAGCGAAGGTGACCGCTTCCTTCTCGACCCAGCATCCTTTGCTTGAAGGCGCACGGGACCGCGAGCCTTTCGGCCCCCGCGTCTTCGACACCATGCGCTTCCTGCCCATCCGTTCCCGCCTGGGCAACCAGGCCGTCCTTGCCGGAGGCGCCGCCCATGGTCTCACCGTGGGGTCCGAGTGGGACGTCTACCCACAAGGTACTCATGAAGTCACCCCCGAGGCTCCACGCCTCGGCCGCCTGAAGGTGCGAAGCGTCCAGGCAGTGACCGCAGACGTGGACATTGAGGAGGACGAGCCGGCTTCGCCGCGTCCCCTGGAGCCGGGAGATCGCGCCGTGGAAGCCAACCATGACTACGGCGAGATGCGCCTGGTCGTCGAGATCTGCGGCCCACCGGCTGCCGGCGAGGCACTCGATGCAGTGGAAAGCAGGATCAAGGAGACTCTCCTGCTGCGGCCGGCCGCTCCGCACGAGAAGGGCCACGTCCGGGTTTATCTCGTCCTTCCTCGGACAGAGGTGAGGGATGGTGACCCTGCGCCGCGGCTCGGGGCGATCCAGTCTCCTCTCTGGGCCGTGGTCGGAGCGGACGGACATCTCCTGGCTCCCCCTCTCTTCGCCGAGAACGAAGGAGCCTTGGCGCGCCTGATCGAAGCTCTCGAAATCCGGGCACGGCTCCAACTGACACTACGGATCGAGAACCCCGCTCAGGACAGCGTCCTGCGAGACAGGATCGAGGTGAATCTCCTCCGCTGGAAGAACCGAGAATGGGTACCGGCAGAGCCGGAAGACGGAGGGCTCGTCCGCTTTCGGAACCATGAGCCGTTTGACCTCCAGGTCCTCAACCACACGAGAAAGCCTGTGTACGTGCACGTCCTCGATCTTGGCCTGTCAGGAAGGATCGAGCTTCTCTATCCGGTTGATGGTGCGTTTGATGAGCTCCAACCCGGACGCCATCTGCTTCTCAGTGAAGCACAAGGAAAGGACTTCCTTTTCTATATCCCGGAGATCTTACCCTTCGAGAACCCTGGTGGAAACGTCGAGGGAATCCAGCACCTGAAGGTCCTGGCCACCGTCGACAGATCGGACTTCAGTCTTTTGGTCCAGGATGGGGTGAAGTACCTGGCATCGCAACCAGGAGGCCGTCCCTTCAAACCCCCACTGCCACTGGAGCAGCTGCTCACCGCTGCCATGACAGGTAAGGCAAAGGGCGGAACACGCGAGACCAGCCCTGTCTCCACCTCCTTGGTGGACGACTGGACTTCCGTTACGCGCTCTGTACTGATCCAACGATAAGCGCTCGACAAAATCAACGCCCGGAATCAACAAATGGGCGTTCACCGTGTCTCTACCCACTTACAAAATTCCGTCTCTCATCGAGACGGTGCTTTCACCGCAGGAGGCAAGGGATGAACCGCAAAGTGCTCGTCTGTGCTCTCGCACTCTGGGGCCTTCTCGTCGGAGCGTATGTACTCCCTACGAAGGCCCAGGAACCCGGCGGCGTCTTCGCCCAGTGTCAGGAAGAGCCGTTCATCATCGATCTTCTCGATACCTTGGATGCCTTGCCGGATGGCCCCCCGGATGCACAGCTCGACCAACTTCGAGACTGGATCTGGACGACCGTCCTCACGCGGATCTCGTCCCAGAGCCGGCAGCCGGAGATCCTCGCCAGCGTTGCCCGCCAGTCGTTGTTCCGGGACGACAGCCTGTCTCACCTGCTGGAGCAGCCGGTGGGCCGCACCAGAGCAGCGGTCGGCAAGGACGGCACCGTCTATGTGATGGTCCAGCGCTCGACACCCGAACAGGAACGCGAGGACCTGCTCGAAACGATCGATCAGGAGGCGTTCTACCTCGGCGAGGCTCCCAAAGCAGTTCAGGTCTTCGGCGTCGAGCTGCACGTGGGTACTGCGGAAGCGCAAGTCTGCAGCCTCGGCAAGCTCGACTCCGCATGGGTTCAAGCGGCGGAGCAGGGTTTCCGGAAAGCCCGCATCACCACAGCGGACCAACTGCGAGCCTTCCTCGACGGAGGAGTCGATCTTCTCGCCGCCAGTTGCCATACGTCCAAGAGTGGCCAGCCGTACCTCGAAGTCGCAGGCAGACACAGGGTGCGAACGGCCGGCGCGCCGATCACCCTGGACCATGTGGCGGCTCTGGCCCGGAAGGTCCAGTATGTCCCCCTCAGCCAGCTCCCGGTCTCCGCTGCCCGGCTTTCGGAGGACCACAAGGCATCGGCGAAGGAGCTGGCGACACTCATCGACGCCACTCCTCCGGAAGAACTGCGGAACGGGCTCGCCGGAGAGCGGGAGGCTCTCCAGTTCGTCGAGACCATCCTGGCGTGGAAGAAGCAGCAGCCCAAGATTCCGACGGACCAGCTTGTACTCTCCCTCCGCGCCCAGGGCGGCGGCGGTCTGGGATTCTCCCTCGATCCCAAAACGGACATCACTGCCAGCAGGCTCCGGCTTGACCAGATGATCGAGACATTGCCGAGTGCCGTTCGGCTCTCCTCACTGCTCGACAGCTGGCAGACATCCTCCGAAGAGCGCCTCCGATTGGCTTCTGCCTTCGCGGGTGGAGCTTCTTTCAGAGAAGCCCGTGAGAGCCTCGTCAAACTAAGAGACCGGCTTCGCAAGCTGCCTCCGGACGAGGCGGAGTCACTCCTCCTTCAAACGAGCCAGTCCGCTGAAGATCCGGTCCTGGCGCTACTCGTCGAGACTGTGTTGGACCAAGCGCAGTATCAGATCGCCCGCTATGACGGACCAATGCAGGGAACCGAGCCGGCGATGACCATGTTCTACACCGACTTGGTCGCCAAGCTCTGGGCATTGGATTGGGAACGATCATCTCCTACTGAGGCTGTTCCTGGCTTTGTCAGCGTGATTTCCGGCCGGAGCTCTTCTGCCCATTGTGAGGCGGATCGCGAAGTCCCATCTACGCGGATCTGGTTTGGCTCAAGGCGAGAAGGTTACGCTCGTGCAAGCGCGTCAGGGCTGCTACTCTCTCCCAACGCCACGCGCCTTTTTGCGAAGGGTTCGCCGCTTGGATCTGATGCCAGCGAGGAGGTGGAGCCAAGCGCTGAGATGCTTCAGTTTATTCGCTGGTGGGACCAGCATTATTCCGAGATCGCGACGTGGGAACCTCAATACGACCTCCTCAACCAGCTGATGAAGTGGACTCTGGTCCGGGGAATGGCGGAGACGGCGAACCAGCTAGCCTGCTTGGCCTTCCTCGATCGGATCGATGTACAACGTGGGTGGCGTTTCGACAGGTGGGTGGAGGAACACCCGAACCTCCGTTGGCATGGACCGGTTCCTTCTGAGAAGAGACCTGACGAACCTACCGAGGCGTTGAGGCTCCTTGAGTCCGACTCTTATGACTCGTGTGGCGGGGTGGCTCGCCTGGAGGGGGGCGTGTCACTCGCTGGCCAAGCGGACTTCGGAGCGCTGCCGGCTCGAAGGCCCGACCCTGCTTCTTTCCTCCGGCGTGTCGTGCCCGAAAAGCGCGCGGAGCGGCCCCCCTCTGGAGAGATTAAATTTTCCTCAGTTGAACGGCCAGCGGGGGCGCTGGAGCGATTGACGCTCGCGGTCGGGCAACTGAGCACTCGGATCTCTGCCGACCTCACAAGCAACATCGCTAGGCGCTGGGCGGACGGTTTTCGCGAGAAGCTCAAGAAGGTGGCGGTGAAGGCTGCGCCCTGGACAAGGGAAACGCGGCTTGAAAACGGTGGCCAACGGGCCGAAGCACGAGAATCTCTGGAGGGCTTTGGCTTCGGCCGCCTCACGATGGATGACCTCCCAAGTCCTCGAATCAAGGTCGATGCCAGGGCGGGCTCCGAGCTTGAGGCCCGTCACCTCGCTCGGGAGATCTCTTCTCGGTTGCAAAGCGAAGAGGGTGACCTCAAGGCAGCGGCCAAGAGGGTTGCCGGTGACCTTCCGGTCCTAAGCCTTGATGAGGGCTTGGTAGCGATTAGATTGGTCTCCGCGGAGGGGAAGGAATCTACCTACGCCGTCCTGAGCTCCGGAGGAGGAATACGCGGGCCGCCCCCTTCCGGAATCCGACTGATCGTTGGTGCGCCAGAGCCACCACGTCGCGGTCCTCGTGATCCCCTTGAGCCCGGGAGCGACGGCACCCTCGGAGTTCTCGTGCTCAAGGAGAACGATGCCAGGGAGTTCCTTGAGCAGAGGCACGCCACCGCCGTAGCGGACCCCGATGCCGTTGTCGGCGAGGTCCGTAGCGCACTTCATCAAGGAAACCTGGCCAAGGCTGTGTCGATAGCTGAGAACGCCAGTGAGACACCCAGGGCGATGGCAGTTCTCGCTGTAGGGGCTCTTGACCGAGGCGATCTACAGGTCTTCAATGCTGCCATCGACCGACTTCTCCACAGGCCGGCCTCCACTGCGGATCTCGTTCAGGTTCAAAGGGCGGTGCTCCGCAGGCAGATTGAGCTGGCCCGCGAGAGTTCGACTGAAAGCAGCCGCCTCCTTGCAGTCCAGACGCGACTCGCCATTGTTACCTCGCGTCTCTCTCCCCGTGAGGCCGCCCGTGAGCGCGCTCGCTGGAAGGACGACCCTCTCAAGGTGATTTACGCTCCGGAGAAGTTCAGCGGCATGGACGAGATCAGCGAGGCCAGTCTGCCGCCTGTGGGGCATTCTCCAAGCGAGACCATGCCTTTGCCACCGGAGCGTCAGTACGTGCTGGATCTGGTGGAAGGCGCACTTCGCTGGAGTGATTCACCTGCGACAGACCTTGGCGACTTGAAGCTCTGGCAGGTCGGCAGCGGGGCAGGGGGAGCAACAGGTGTAGCTGGTAGGACAACAGGCGAAATCGGTGGGACAGGAGGCGTAGGTGGCGCAGGAGGGCCAGGCGGGACTCTTGGCCTGGGGGAAGGACTCAAGCTGTTCCCTGGGTTCGCGAGGCCCCTCTATGTGGTCTCTCCCTGTTACGTTGAGGGCGATGCCGAAGAGAACATGGAACCTGAGAGCGAAGAGACCCCGCCGTGCTTCCGACCTAACAGCGAACCCCGAGAGGATCCATACGTCATTGGCCGGATGAACCAGCTTTCCCAAAGTCTTTTTGACTGCGATGAGGATGGAAGTGGCGAACTGACCGAGCTCGGCTCCCTCATGTGCCTTCTGAAGGTTGTAATGGTGCAGGAAGGTTCTAGCCAGGAGCAGCCGATGCCATGAGCGAGCCTTCCGTCGAGCGCGGCTCCGTGTTCGCGGCGGCAGACCGCCTCCTCTCTCTCAATGCCCAGGGAGAGGAGGCGAAGCGGTTGTTGCAGGGTCTCCTAGAATCTCTCCACCGAATGGCCTGCACGCCGGCCGACCACCAGAATCTGCGGATCTGGCTCGACGGCTACACCAGTGCGATAGCGGTGCTGCCTTGGCGTCTCCTTCTTCAACTCAGCGAATCTACTGCCGCAGAGTCGTGGCCGGCCACACTTGCGGCGTTGAAGCGCCTTTTACCTCTCGCCAGCCCACGGCCGGATCTCTACATCCGTACACAGACGGCTCGCCAGGTCTACCGATGGTCGAACGATCCGGTCGCCGCGGAAGCCTGCTTCCACTCAACGGTCGTTCCAGATCCGGCCTTTCAAGAGACTGCGGTCGGTGCCGTGTGCCTCCGCCTTCGCCTCTCGGCCGCCGCCGGGAACTGGCAAGAGCACGATGGGTTGGCCAGCCGCTGTGATCCTGCCTGGATCAAGAGTGCGGGCCGGCAGGCCGGCTGGGTCAAGGTGATCATCGCGGAGCATGCGATTCAGCGGGGGTTATATGCAGCGGCGCTGGACCTTCTCGAAACGGAGGTAGAGAGCACCGAGGAGAGGTTGTGCTTCGCTGTCCTTGAGACTCTCCTACGAGCCCTCCTCGCGGTGGGCGGAGAAGCACCTGGAGAGGTGATCGCAGAACAGATCGCTCTTACCTCTGAGCGGCTGAAGCCACTTCTGGCAAAAGAGGAACCTGCCGATGAGGAGGGCTGCGCGCGGTTCCAGAGAGCGAACGAAATGCTGGATCGGGCCCGATCGATCAGAGTCTCCGTGGAACCCGGGGACGAGGACGCGATTCTGGTGAAGGTCGAAGAGGCTCTTCTGCGCGATGCAGGCTGGGCGACCACTGGAGATGCAGGTCTTCGCGGCCTGCTCCGGTGGGTCGCTCTGGTTCTGGATCGTCGAGGAGCTCAAGTCGCGGAGGTCTGCGAGAGCTTGTTGGGCGCCATCCTCGCAGAGGCCAGGCGGCTCAAGTTGACGATCGTTGAGTTGTTGGCCCTGGATCGGCGCGCCATCGTCCGGGCCCGGTATCTCGGCCTTCTGAAAGAGGCGGTGGACGATGCCGGTGAGGCGGCAAGAGTCGCTCTGGGCTTGCTGGCTGCAAACCCGCAGCTCGAAGTGGAGAGGGGGCTGCGGTCTTCGTTTCTTCCGGCGTTCGACCGTGCCCTGGAGCTGATCACCGAGGCCTCATTGCTCAGGCCTGAGAAGATGGTTCGTGGGCGGCAGGAACGCTTCGGCCGGGCTCTTCTCGATTATGCCGAGCAGTTGGCGGATCTGGCCTTGTCCGAAGCGCGGGTCCATATCCTGTCAGGAGGCGCCAAGACGCCGGGTTTTCCCACCGTGGAAGGGCCGGTGCAGAAGCGAACGGAGACTCTTCAAGCCGCCCTCCGGCCCGGTGTTGCCGTACTCCAATATCTTGTGGTCGGCCGATTCCTTCTGGTGTTTGTCTACGGGCAGAGGTTCTTCGCCTGGGAGTCCACGAGCCTTGGTGACGAGGGTACACAGCGGCCGGTCGCAATCCGGACATATCTGGAAAAGAACTATCTCGGCCCGTGGAGACAGATGCAGGCGGAAAGATGGAGCCGGATCGGTGTTCGCGAGGTGATGACCACCGCCCCTCCACCTTCTACCCGGAGGTGGAGCTCCTCTGAGGAGTGCCTGGGCGCGTTGGCGCACGTCCTCCTTCCGCCTGCGGTGGCCAAGGCTCTCAGATGTCGCCGGGTCAGACACCTCTCGATCGTACCCCACGACATCCTTTACCAGACTCCCTTCAGTTCCTTGCCCTGGCGGAACACTCGCCTGGGAGAGCGGTTCACGCTCAGCCTCCATCCAACGGGAGAGCTAGCTGGCGCCTCCGCCGACGCGGGTCGATGGGCTGAAGGGCCGCCGATTCAGGTCGGCTTTTTCAAGGGCACGGGGCTCATGCATACCAGCCCCGAGCAGGCGGCCCTGACCGCGGCGCTTTACGCCTACGCCGAGATCAAGGAGGTGGACACCACGGTAGAGGGTCAGGGTGGCCGCGAGATGCTTGCCCGGACGGCGCCGGACTACGATGTCGTTCACTTGGCGTGCCACGGCAGCGAGACCCGTCTTTCGCTTGGCCCGGATGGGTCGGCGGGCATCTCTCTTCGAGAGGCTGCACAGTTGGACTTGCGCCGCTGTCGGATCGCCGTGCTTCAGGCATGTCGAACTGGGTGGATGACTCATCGGCGAGAATTTCCCGTGCAAGGCTTTCCCCAGGCCCTTCTGGATGCTGGGGCAGCAACCGTTGTCGCACCGATGTTTCCCGTCCACGACGCCCTCTGCCCCATCTTTGCATCCGTCTTCGGCAGAGCTTTGCGCTTCCTTCCGGCTTGTGAGGCCCTGAGGTTTACGCTGAAGATTCTCCGGCGCCATGGAGCGGTGTTCTTGGCCGCCCAGGAGGAAACGAGGGCCTTTCTCAACGTACCTGACACCTTCGACGCCTATGAGTATCGGTTCACGGGAGATCCCAAGGTCGGTTTGCCAGGAGGATGGCTGAAACGGCTTTTCGCCAGAGTCAAGTTCGCGATCTGGCTGGGACGAATAGTTTGGGATGGCCGACGGGGGCGCTGAGGCCAGGGAGGGGCTTCAAGGCCCGGGGGCGGCCAGCAGGTTCGTCACGACTCTCCGCGCTTCCTGTTCAAAGTCCTGGAACGCCGGGAGCTGCCGGAGTGGAGAGAAGTCGGAGATCAGCTCGGCGACTCGTTGGATACGCTCCGGCAGATCCCGTTCGAACTGTTGCAAGCGGCGGCCGGTCTTCTCGGAAGCCTCGATCAAGCACGTCCGGAGAACACCCTTGGGGTCTGCCACGCTCTCCAGCCGGGCCACTTTGGGGAGCGGCAAGGCGGCTTCGCCGTTCGGGTTGCCGGCGGCTTGGCGAATCGCTGTCTCGTCGATCAGGAGCCAGGCCTCGGTCATGCGAACCGGGACCACCGGGACGAAAGGCGGGAATCCGGCCGTGCCGGCCGCAGCGCGAATCTCTTTCAACCGCCTTTCTTTCGGCTCTTTCTCCGCATCGCGGTGAACGAACAGGACGTCGCAGGGATGATGCCGCACGGCCTTCTCGAGACGTTCACGAAGGCCTGCGCCAGGGCCTGCGACCTGGACGACGAAGCCGCGTCCGTCAAGGGCCGAAAGGTTGCTCAGCACCCAGGCGACAATGGTGCGCAATGAACGGTCGGACGTACCGTCACCCGCGAGAGTACAAGCGAGCGTCGGTCTCAATTCCGCTCAGGCCTTTCCTCGAAATCCAGCCAGAGTTGCTCATTGCCGACTTCCGCCAGATAGGCGTTCAGCTGACCGGCGCCGAGCCGCAGGCTGGTCGCCTGCGAGCGGCCCCGCCAGGACCTCTCAGGCACACGAAGCATCGCGGCCGTTCCATGGTTCCCCCCCAGGTTGACTCGTTGCTCGTCGATGTAGATCAAGTCCCTGGGGCCCACGTTTTTCACGATCAAGGGGGAATGAGTGTTCACCACCACCTGGCGCAAGGGATTGTCCTCCCCCACGGGATACTCCGGGTCGACGGCGATGTCACGCAGGAGGCGGACCATGGCGGGGATGCGCTCGGGATGGATGCCGTTTTCCGGCTCCTCCAGGCAGAGCACCCCTCGCGCCTCAGGATCCTGGGCCAGGGCAGCCAGAACGAGGAAGCGGAGCGTCCCGTCCGACAGCGAGCTGGCGGGATGAAACACCCCGTCCCGCCCCCGGATCTCCAGGGTCAGCGTCTCGGTCCTCGGGTCATCCTTGACCCGCAGCGCGTGGATGTCGTCGATCAGAAACGAGAGCCGGTTCGCGAGCTCTGCATTGATGCGGTCAGGCCTCGCCTCCCCCTGGCGCAGGCGCTGGATGGCCGCCGGCAGGTTGGCGCCCCGCGCATCGATGAAGCGGGAATCCGAGTAAAACGAAGGAGCCCGCATCGCGGAAGGCTCCAGGAGAAGGGTGTTCCACGCCTCCATTTCGCGATGAGCCGCCAGAATGGTCGGGAAGTCACCGGAGGCCATTCCACCCAGGACCGTTCGCGAGGATTTGGGGGCAGGAACCGTCCTTCCTCCATGTCCTTCCTGGTGGACTTTGATCTGAGGGCCGCCCTCGGCCTCCCGGTCGGTGGAGACGAAATCTCCCACCCGGCGGCCTTGGATCACCGAGTCCTTGAAGGCCTTGTTCGCCGGGAAGCCCAGATCTCGCCGCGCCTCGTCCTGCTTGATCGGAAGCAGCGATTCCTCGGCCAGCTCCAGGCGCTCGAAGCCGTCGTCGGCGGCGAGGCGAAAGGCGACCGTGTAACGCAGGGTCGAGATGGCCGCCTTCGCCTTTACCCCGAAGTCGTCCTGGACCTCGCGGCCGATGACGATCTCGGCGGTGAACCGCATCTCCGGAGCGCGGAAGCTCCCGAAGGCCGTAAACAGAGACCGTGGCTCCGGCGCGCGCCCTTTGGTCTCCCGGAGCTGCTTCACCGCTTCCATGATGGGGTGTTGCGTCAGGAGGTGAAGGAAGCGGATGGCGTCGAACAGGTTCGACTTGCCGACGGCGTTACGACCTGCGATGCAGGTGAAGGAACCGAAGCGGACATCAAGGTCCACTAGGTTCTTGAAGCCCTGGACGCGCAGGCGGGTCAGCATTGCGAGGGCCAGTCTATCCTCACCGCCCCCGCACCTCCACACCCTCCTTCACGTCCGCGCTGGGGTGGAGGATGACGCGGTCTCCGTCCTTCAGCCCGGAGCGCACCTGGGCGCTCAGGCCGTTCTGGAAGCCGACGTCGACCGCGCGGCGCACGGCGCGGCCTGCGGGGCCGACGGCGTAGACCTTCCATCCTTCTTCGTCGCGGAAGAGGGCGCTGGTGGGGATCTGCGGGACGTCCTTCAAGTCCTGGAGCACGACGCGGACCTCGACGCGGAAGCCGTCGCCGAGGCTCAGGCGCCTTTCGGGGGGATCGATCAGGCTCATCACCACCCAGACGCGCTGCTCTTCGACGCCCAGGGCGGAGACCTTGGTGAAGCCGGAGGGCTCGATCCGCCGGACGCGGGCGTTCAGGATCTCGCCGCCGCCCCATTGCTCGATCTCGACCCGGTGGCCGGGGCGCAGCTGGGCCGCGTCGGTGGACAGGAGGTCCGCGATGATCTCCAGGTCGCGCGGATCGCCCACCTCGACCAGCGGATCGCCGGGCGCGACCACCGACTCGCTCTCGCGCAGGCGGCGCAGCACCACGCCGTCGACCGGCGCGCGCAGCTGGTAGAGGCCTCCCGGGGTGCCGCTCCCCGGTCCTCCCGCTTCGAGCAGCGTGGCCTTCGCCGCTTCCAGCTCGTGCTCGGCCGCCTGCACCCCGGCGTCGGCGGCGGCCAGGGCGGCGCGGCGGGTGTCCGCACCCAGCTCCGCGGCCTCGACGGTTTCGCGAGAGACGATCCCCTGGTCTCCCAGGGACGTCCGCCGTCGCAGGTCGGCTTCCGCGAAGCGCAGCTCGGCGCGGGCGCGCTCGCGGTCGGCCCGGGCGCGGGCCAGGGCGGATTCGGCCGACCGGACGCGCGCCTCCAGCCCGGTGCGGCTGCGCTCGTCGAGCAGGCTCGGCGTGCCCGGCCGCAGCGTGGCGACCACGTCCCCGGCGCGCACCGGCTCTCCCGGCTCCAGCTCGATACGCAGGACGCGGCCGGCGAAGGGGGCGGAGACCACGAAGCGCTCGCGCACCCGGGTTTCTCCTTCCTCTTCCAAGGTGACGCGCAGCGGTCCCCGCGTCACCGCTGCGAGATCGACGGTCATCGGGCTCGGCCGCAGGGCCAGGACGAACGCGGCGATCAGCGCCGCGGCGAGAAGGGACAGGACGATGGTCCTGGAAAGTCTCATGACGGATCACTCCCGGGTCTTCAGGACGGCGATGAGATCGAGCCGGTCGAGCTGGCGGCGGACCAGGAGACCCGAGGCCAGGGAGGCCAGGATCACGGTCAGCCCCGCCCGCGCGAACGACTGGTGGGTGAGGGCGACGGGAAAACGGTACAGCTCGGTGGCGAACGATTCCATGGCGAAGACGGCGAGGCCGTAGCCGAACAGGAAGACGAACGGCAGGGCGAGCAGGGTCACGACGGCGAGCTCGCCCAGGAAGATGAACGAGATCTCGGCGCGCCGGAAGCCGAGCACCCGCAGGCTCGCCAGCTCCCAGGCGCGCTCGGCGAGCGAGATGCGCGCCGTGTTGTACACCACGCCGATGGCGATGATCGTGGCGAACAGGATGGTGAAGGTGACGATGATCTCCAGGTTCGCCGCGATGTTGGTCCGGAAGCTCTCGATGAACGCCGCCTTGCGGGAGACCGCGGCCACCCGCGGCATCTCCTTCAGCCGCCGGTAGAGGGCGGCGGACTGCGACGGCTCCACCTGCAGGGCGACGCCGGAGAGCGCGCGGTCCCGCCCCACCAGCCGCTGCACGGCGTCGAGCCGCAGATAGGCCGGCATCCCCATGTGCTGATCGATCAATCGCACCACCGGTATCTCGCGCACCGGCCGCTCGCCTTCGAGGACCTCCACGGTCACCCGGTCGCCGACGCCGGCGTCGAGCATCTCGGCGAGGACGGTGGACAGCACCAGCCCCTGCTCCGGGAGCAGGATCGGCTCCAGGGTCGTGGTGTCCACCAGGCGGTCGAGGCGCGGCGCGGCGATCCGTCCCTGGAGGGCGGTGCGCCGCCAGAGAGAGCCGTGGCGCAGGCGGACGGCGACGGTGCGGTACGGCTCGGCGGCCATCACGCCGGGGAGCCGGGTCAGCTCGTGGAGCGCGCGCGCCGAGGCGGGCTCGGTGAAGGAGACCGTGGCGTCCTGCCGCTGAAGGAGGGAGAACTGCTCGTCCAGGAGCGCCCAGATCGCGTCGCGCAGCGAGGCGCCGACGATGATCAGGGAGCCGCCGATGGCGATGCCGAAGACCGCCACCGCCGTGCGCAGCGGCTTGCGGCTCAGGTTGCGCAGGATCATCCGCGCCGGGGCGGAGAGGAACCGGCCGAGGCCGATGCGCTCGATCCAGGTGCGGCTGTAGGCGGCCGGCACCTCGGGCCGCATCGCCTCCGCCGGAGGCAGGGCCGCGACCCGCCGCACCGCCCCGAGGGCGCCGAGCAGCGCGCCGGCCACCGACACGGCGAGCGCCTGGCCGATGCGGTACGGGGCCAGGTGGTAGGTGAGGACGGGGAAGTTGAACAGGTCCACGTAGAGCGAGGTGATCCCGACGCCCATCCAGGCGCCGGCCGCCGTGCCGGCGAGGCCTCCGGTGAGCGCGATGAGCCCGCCGAGCTGGGCGTAGTGGAGCCCGAGCTCGCGGTTCGAGTACCCGTTCGCCTTGAGCGCCGCGATCTGCTCGCGCTGGACGGAGACGATCCGGGTCAGCACCACGTTCAAGAGGAACGCGGCGACGGCGAGGAACAAGGTGGGCAGGAAGCTCCCCACACGGATGAGCTGGGTCAGCTCGTTGTTCACGTACCAGTGGGACGTCTGCTGCGCCCGGCCGATGCCGCCGAGGCTGCCGTACGGAGCGAGCAGGCGGTCGAGCTGCGCGAGCACCTCCGCCTCGGAGCCTCCGGGCGCGAGGCGCAGCGTGACGTCGTTGAAGCTCCCCTCCAGATCGAAGGCCGCGGCGAGGGCGCGGCGCTCCATCCACAGCACGCCGAAGCGCTCCGGATCGGGCATCAGGTCGCCCGGGCGGATGCTGTAGATGTACTCGGGCGAGAGCGCGATGCCGACGATCCGCAGAGGGCGGCGACGGCCGTTGATCACGGCGGTGAGGCGGGCGCCCGGCTCCAGGTGATGGCGCTCGGCGAAGCTCTCGCTGAGCAGGACCTCGTCGGAGCGGCCGGGTGCGATCCAGCGTCCGCGGCGCAGGAACAGGTCGTTGAGCGCCGGCCGCCGGTCGGCCGGGATGGCGACCAGGCGGCCGGTGGCGGGCTCATCCATCCCCGCCACGTCGAGGGTCACCTCGGCCACCACCCGCGTCTCGGCCTGGGCCACGCCCGGGATGCGGGCGATGCGGGGGCCGAGGCTGTCCGGCGCGCGCCGGGTGGAGGCGAACACGTCGCCGAAGCGGTGGTCGTCGTAGTAGGCGCTGAGCGTCCCGCCGAGAGAGTCGAAGGCGCTGCGGTACATGACGAACATGGCCACTCCGGAGGCGATCACCGCGGCGATCGCCAGGGCCTGGCCTTTGATGCGCCAGAGGTCACGGAAGAGCTTGCGGTCGAGGGCGCGGAGCATCGGGCGTCGTCCTCGGCCGGTCACCAGGAGAGCTCGTGCGGCGCGCGGCGGGTGGCGTTGCGCTGCTGGTCCGAGATCCGCCCGTCATGGAGCGCCACCACGCGGTCGGCCATGGCGGCGATGGCGGCGTTGTGGGTGATCACCACGACCGCGGTCCCCAGCTCGCGGCAGACGCGCTCGATGGCTTCGAGCACCACGATGCCGGTCTGGATGTCGAGCGCGCCGGTGGGCTCGTCGCAGAGCAGGACGTCCGGCCGTTTGGCGATGGCGCGGGCGATCGCCACCCGCTGCTGCTGGCCGCCGGAGAGCTGGGAGGGGAAGTGGTCCATCCGGTCGCCCAGACCGACGTGGCCGAGCGCCTCCTCCGGAGTCATCGGATCGTCGGTGATCTCGGTGACCAGGGCCACGTTCTCGCGCGCGGTCAGGCTGGGGATGAGGTTGTAGAACTGGAACACGAA
>DIHE01000151.1:66852-69631 GCA_002420005.1 Holophagales bacterium UBA5704
TTGTAGAACTGGAACACGAAGCCCACGTGGTGGCGCCGGTACTGCGTGAGCTGCCGCTCGTCCGCCGTGGTCAGGTCGGTGCCGCGGTAGCGCACCTCCCCGGCGGTCGGCGTATCGAGGCCGCCGAGGATGTTGAGCAGGGTCGACTTGCCGCTGCCCGACGGGCCGAGCAGGACCAGCAGCTCCCCGGCGAGGAGGGAGAGGTCGATGCCGCGCAGGGCATGGACCTCGACCTCTCCCATGCGGTAGACCTTGGTGATCCCTCGGGCGGCGAAGACTTCATCCATCAGCGGGCAACCTCCCTTGCCGAAACGGATTCTATCCCCTCCGCCGGGACGGCCTGCACCCCGTCCGGGCGCGCGCAGGCCCCACCTGGGGAGGCGTTCCTCGCCTCGGGAGGAGGAGGAAGCATGGAGCCGGAGGTGACGCCATGCATGAGTTGACCGGCGACGAGCGCGACTACCTGGCAAGGCTGCTCAAGAAGAGGCACGACGACCTGCTCCACGAGCTCCACCATGCGGTGACGCGGGCCTACAAAGAAGGGCTGCGGGAAGAGATCGACCTCACGGAGCGGCTGCAGCACCAGATCGGAGGGGTTCTGGCCGGCGCCGGAGTCTGACCGCCTCGTCCTTGTGCTCCACTCCCCGGGAGTGCTATCAACCGTCTCCGTGAAGACCAACAGCACTCCCTTCTTCCTCCTCGCCGCCTTCGCCCTCTCCGGTTGCGCGGGCGGCGCCGCGGGGCGACCCGTGGCGCCCCCGGTGGTGGCTCCGGCGCCGCCGGCGGTTCCTGCTCCTCCGGCCTTTCGCAGCTCGCGGCAGATCTGCGGGGTGGAGACCGGGCGGACGATCGATCTCACCGGCCTCGGAGTGCCGGAGGGCAGCCGGCCGCGGGCTCTGGCGCTGGCGCGAGACACGGTGTGGGTGCTGTTCGAGCCGCCCCTGCTCGTCGGTCTGCCCCGCGAGGTGGCGGCGCCGCCTCCAGCGGCGATCGCGGAGTTCGGCGCCGTGGAAGAGATCGACCTGATTCCGCCTCCGGCCGGTGCGGCGTGGAGCGCGCTCTCCGTGGACGCCGGAGACGGTTCCGTCTGGCTCGTGGCCGAGACGGCGCCCGGGCTCTGGCGCAAGCGGCCGGGGCGCCGGCCGGAGACGGTTCCCCTGCCCGCCACGCCGGTGGTCCGGGAACGCGGGTTCCGCGCCGTCCTGGCCGGCCGCGGCTCGGTGTGGGTCGCTCCGGCCTGCGCCGACAGTGCGGTCTGGCGGCTGGCGCCGTCCGGCAAGCTGCTGGGCACCGCTTTCGACGGCGTAGTCCCGGGGAGCTGCTCCGGCGTCCTGCTGGAGCACGACTGGAGCGGTACGGCCTGGGCTTTGCAGCCGGAGGCGGGGGCGGCGTTCCAGTTGGGCTTCGATCTCGGGTGGCAGCCGGCGGAGGATTTCGCCGTGCCGCTGCCGGTGCCGGACAACGCACCTCTGGAGACCTGGTTCTTCTGGGGCGGCGCGCCGTTCGGTCTCGCCCCGGGGGCGGCGGAGGGCGGTGTTCTCCTCCTCCATCGGTCGGCGGAGGCGGTCGAGGCCTTCCGGGAGAATTGCGGTGCGGACAACGCCCTGGTGGACGTGGCGGGTGACGGGCTGGGCTGGGCCGTGCTCACCCGCCGCTGGCTGCGCCTGGCCGAGCACCAACGGGAGACCACGCCGGCCTCCGCGGAGTAGAATCGGCCCGGTCGATTGGCTTCCGTTTGCGGGAGATCTCGCGAGAAAGGCAGGTATGACATGAACCGAATGCTTCGCACGGCCCTCGCCGTGCTCGTTCTGGCCCCCGTTCTGGCAGGCCCCCTCCGCGCCGCGGGCGAGGGGCGGGTCCTCGGGACCGTCGAGGATGGCGACAAGAAGCCCGTTGTGGGGGCGAAGGTCACCGTGACCCTCCCCGGGATTGCCAGCTATCGCCAGGAGAAGACCACCGACAAGGCGGGCAAGTTCACCCTCCTCATCCTCGACGCGACCAAGGACTACATGGTCCGCATCGAGAAGGAAGGCTTCCAGCCGTACGAGGAGAAGCTGGAGCCGACCCTCCAGGAGACGCTGCGCATCACCTATACCCTGGCCCGGGCGGAACCCGCGGGGCCGGATCCCGATTCTCCCGAAGCCAAGGAGCTCGAAGGGCGCAACGCGGCCATCCTGGCGTTCAATGACGGCGTCGGCAAGCTCAAAGGGGGCGATCCGGCGGCGGCGATGGCCAGGTTCGAGGAGGCCCTGAAGCTCAACCCCGCACTGGTCGAGGCCCAGTCGGTCCTCGCCGACCTGTACGTCGACCAGAAGATGTATCCCCAGGCGATCAGCGCCGCCCGGAGCGTGCTCGTCGCCCGGCCGAAAGATCCGGGGGCCTTGACCGCCCTCTACGACGCGGCGGTGGCCAGCGGCGACACGGAGCTGGCGAATGCCACCTTGACCGACATGGCGGTGGGCGTCCCCGGAAAGGAGACCGCGATCCGGCTGGTCAACAAGGGTGTCAAAGACTTCAATGAGAACCGGATGCCCGAAGCCCTCGCCGCCTTCCAGAGCGCCGAGCAGGCCGACCCGACGTTTGCCAAGACCCAGTACATGCTCGGTCTCACCCACGCCAATCTCGACAACAAGGAGAAGGCGCAGGAGCACCTCGCCAAGTTCCTGGAGCTCGCGCCGGACGACGAGAACGCCGAGACGGCGAAGCTGATGCTGGAGGAGCTGAAGAAGTAGGGGCCCCCTCCCCGACCCTCCCCCGCAAAGCGGGAGAGGGCGCCCCC
>DIHE01000187.1 GCA_002420005.1 Holophagales bacterium UBA5704
GGATGCAGGCCGAGTACGGCCTCGCACCGGGGGAGGGGGTGCTCCAGAAGACGCCGATCTCCTTCGACGTCTCGGTGTGGGAGCTGTTCTGGCCTCTGCTGGTGGGCGCGCGGGTGGTCTTCGCGCGCCCCGGGGGCCACCAGGACACGGCGTATCTCGCGGACCTGATCCAGCGCGAGACGATCACCACCCTGCACTTCGTCCCCTCGATGCTCCAGGTCTTCCTGGAGGAGCCGCGGCTCGGCGCGTGCTCTTCGCTGCGGCGGGTGATCGTGAGCGGCGAGGCCTTGCCGCGCGAGTTGGAGGAGCGCTTCGGCGCCCGGCTCGGCGCCGCGCTGCACAACCTCTACGGCCCCACCGAGGCGGCGGTCGATGTCACGTACTGGCCGTGCCTGCAGGAGCCCGAGGCGCGGACGGTGCCGATCGGGCGGCCGATCGCGAACCTGCGCATCCACGTGCTCGACCCGGCGGGGCGTCCGGTGCCGGTGGGGGTGGCCGGGCATCTGCACATCGGCGGCGTGGGCCTCGCCCGCGGCTACCTGCGGCGGCCGGCGCTGACCGCGGAGAAGTTCGTCCCCGATCCTCTGGGCGGCGGCCGCCTCTACGCCACCGGCGACCTCGCCCGCCGCCGGCCGGACGGCGTCATCGAGTTTCTCGGCCGCCTCGACCACCAGGTGAAGATCCGCGGATTCCGCATCGAGCTGGGCGAGATCGAGTCGGCGCTCAACGCGCATCCGTCGGTGCGCGAATCGGTGGTCATGGCCCGCACCGAGGCGGGCGGGCCGCGGCTGGTGGCCTATGTGGTCGGCGCGGCGCCGGAGGTCGAGGCGCTGCGCGCGTTCCTGGCCGCGCGGCTGCCCGAGTACATGGTGCCGTCGGCCTTCGTGGTGCTGCCGGCGTTTCCCCTGAACCCGAGCGGCAAGGTGGATCGCAAGGCGCTGCCGGCCCCCGAGGAGACCCGGCGGACGGACGAGACCCCCTGGGTCGCCCCGCGCACCCCGGTGGAGGAGCGGCTCGCCGCGCTCTGGGGCGAGCTGCTCGGCGTCGAGCGGGTGGGCGTGCACGACGACTTCTTCGCGTTGGGTGGCGACTCGATCCAGGGTGCCCTGCTGATCAACCGGTTGCAGCGCGAGCTGGGCGCCATCCTCTACGTGATGGCCCTGTTCGACGCGCCGACCGTGGCCCTGCTCGCCGCCTACCTGGAGAAGAGCTACCGCGAGGCGTTGGTCGCCGCCGGGTGGATCGCGGGCGGCGACGGCACCGGCCGCGCCGCGGGTCCCGTCGATGCTGCGACCGAGGCGGCCGAGACCGCGGTGGTGCTGCAAGCCCTGGCCTCCCGGTTCTCCCCGGCCGCCGGGCGCCGCGGCGCGAGCGGGCCGCGCAACCCGCCGGCGGTCTTCCTGCTCTCGCCGTTCCGCTCCGGCTCGACCCTGCTGCGCGTGATGCTCGCCGGGCACCCCGGGCTCTTCGCGCCGCCGGAGCTGGAGCTGCTCGGCTTCGAGACCCTGGGCGAGCGGCGGCGGGTGTTCTCCGGGCGCGACAGCTTCTCGCGCGAGGGCCTGCTGCGCGCCGTCGTCGAGCTTCGCGGTTGTACGCCGGAGGAGGCGGAGGCCGTGCTCGCCGAGGCGGAGGCGCGCGACGAGCCGACCCCCGCCTTCTACCGCCGGCTCCAGGAGTGGACCGGCGACCGCCTGCTGGTCGACAAGACGCCGCGCTATGCGTTGGACCTCGCGACCTTGCGGCGGGCCGAGGACTGGTTCGAGGCGCCGCTCTACGTCCACCTCGTGCGCCATCCGGTGGCCACCATCCAGTCCTACCTGGAAGCGCGGATGATGGATGTCTATCCCCTCCCGCTGTCCGCGGAGCGCCAGGCGGAGCTGGTCTGGCGGCTCGGCCATGCGCAGATCCTGGAGCACCTGGCCCAGGTACCGGCGGCGCGGCAGCACCGCCTCCTCTTCGAGGACCTGGTGCGCGATCCGCGCGCCGCCATGGAGGGCCTGTGCGCCTTCCTCGGGCTCGATGTCGCGCCCGCCATGCTCTCCCCCTACGAGGGGAAGCGGATGACCGACGGCCTGCACGGCGCCGGGCGCATGATGGGCGACCCCAAGTTCCACCAGCACCGGCAGATCGACGCGGGCGTCGCCGACCGTTACAAGGACGCGCCGGAGAACGCCTGGCTGGGCGAGGCCACCTGGACCCTCGCCGAACGCCTGGGCTACGACCGGCCGGCCAGGGCCGTCTTCGCGGAGGGACCGCGCGCGCTCGACCGGCCGCATCTGGGGCCGGTGGACCTGCCGCTCTCCTCGGGCCAGCAGCGGCTGTGGTTCCTCGACCGCCTGGAGCCGGGGAGCGGCGCGTACCACATGCCGGCCTCGGTGCGCATCACCGGCCCCCTGGACGTCGCCGCCCTGGGCCGTGCCTGTGCCGCGATCGAGCGCCGGCACGAGGTGCTGCGCACCGCCTTCCCCGCGGTGGAGGGGAAGCCCCGCCAGGAGATCCGCGCGCCGCGGCCGGACCTGCTGCCGGGGGTGGATTTGACCGCGCTTCCCGCCGCCCTGCGCGAGGCGGAGGCCTCCCGGCTCGCCGTCGCCGAGGCGCTCGCGCCGTTCGACCTCGCGGCGGGGCCGCTCTGGCGCGTCCGCCTGCTGCACCTGGCCGCGGAGGAATTCCTCCTCCTGGTCAACCTGCACCACATCGTGTGCGACGGCTGGTCGGTCGGCCTGGTCACCCGCGAGCTGATGGCGCTCTACCAGGGCGCACCGTTGCCCGACCTGCCTCTCCAGTACGCCGACTTCGCGGCCTGGCAGGCGGCGCGGCTCGCCGGGCCGGCGTACGCCGAGCTGGCGGCGTACTGGAAAGAGAAGCTCGCTGCGCCGTTGCCGGTGCTCAACCTGCCGCTCGACCGCCCGCGCCCGCCGATCCAGACCCACCGCGGCGCACGGCTGCCGGTGGCCCTCGCGCCGGGGGTGGCGGCGGACCTGCGCCAGGTGGGGAGCGCCCAGGGGGCCACCCTGTTCATGGTGCTCACCGCGGCCTTCCAGACCTTCCTGCTGCGGACCACCGGGCAGGACGACGTGCTCGTCGGCACGCCGGTCGCGGCGCGCAACCGGGCGGAGATCGAGGACCTGGTCGGCCTCTTCGTCAACACCCTGGTCCTGCGCAGCGACCTGTCGGGGAATCCGCCGTTCCATACGTTGCTGGCGCGCGTGCGCCAGACCGTGATGGAGGCCACGCGCCACGAGGAGATGCCGTTCGAGCGGCTGGTGGAGGAGCTGGGCGTCGAGCGCACGCTGGACCGCTCGCCGCTGTTCTCGGTCCTCCTCGTCCTCCAGAACGCGCTGCCGGGGACGTTCGCGCTGCCGGGGCTCACCCTGGAGCGGCTCGACATCGACACCCGGACGGCGAAGTTCGAGCTCACCCTGGACCTGGGCGAGCGGCCGGACGGCGGGCTCGCCGGCTCGCTGGAGTACAACTCCGACCTGTTCGATGCGGCGACCGCCGAGCGCTTCGCGCGCCACTTCGCCACCCTGGCGGAGGGGATCGCCGCCGAGGTCTTCACCGGCGCCGGCGCGCCGTTGTCCGAGCTGCCGATGCTCGGCGAGGCCGAGCGGCGGCAACTGGCCGTGGAGTGGAACGCCACGGCGGTTGCGGTCCCCTCGGAGGCCACGATCCATGCGCTGATCCTCGCCACGGCGCGGCGCCGTCCGGACGCAGTCGCCGTCTCCTGCGAAGGCGAGACCTTGAAGTACGGCGAGCTGGCGGAGCGGGCCTTGCGGCTCGCCGGCCACCTGGCCGCGCTGGGGGTCGGGCCGGACGTTCCCGTGGCCCTCTGCGCCGAGCGCTCGCCGGCCCTTCTCGTCGCGCTCCTCGGCATTCTCGCGGCGGGCGCTGCCTACGTGCCGCTCGATCCCACCAACCCGGCGGAGCGGCTCGGGCTCATCCTGGACGACGCCGCGGCGCCGATCCTGCTCACCGAGCCGGCGCT
>DIHE01000088.1:0-405 GCA_002420005.1 Holophagales bacterium UBA5704
GTCCTTCCCCGAAGACTTGATCGAGCTCTACCAGCCCGGTCCCCTGCTGGGACAGGGCGGGATGGGCGTGGTGTATCGCGCCCTGGACACCCGCCTGGGACGGCACGTGGCGCTCAAGCTCCTGTCTCCCGAGCTGGCGCGCGATCCGACGGCCAAATCGCGCTTCTTCCAGGAGGTGAGGACGGCGTCGGCGCTCGAGCACCCCAACCTCTGCAGCGTGTACGACGCAGGGGAGTCCGCCGACGGCCGCCTCTGGCTCGCCATGCCTTGTTACGACGGAGAGACCCTGCGCAGCCGGCTCGAGCGGGGGCCTCTCCCGATCGACGAGGCCGTGGACGTGGCGCGGCAGATCGCCCTGGGGCTGGCCAAGGTGCACAAGCAGGGCATCGTCCATCGCGACGTCAA
>DIHE01000088.1:626-22792 GCA_002420005.1 Holophagales bacterium UBA5704
TGATCCACCGCGACGTCAAGCCGGCGAACCTGATGCTCACCGGCGACGGGGTGGTCAAGATCCTCGACTTCGGGATCGCCAAGCTCGCCGGCGAGGTGGGGCTCACCCGCGTCGGCGCGGTGCTCGGAACGCCGGGTTTCATGTCTCCCGAGCAGGTGCGCGGCGGCGAGGCCGACCCGCGCACCGATGTGTGGGCGCTCGGGGTTGTGCTCTACCAGATGCTGGCGGGTCGGCATCCGTTCCCCGGAGAGCATGGATCCGTGGTTTTCGACGCGATCCTCCACCGGGAACCGGAGCCGGTGACCGCCAGCCGGCCGGAGGTCCGGCCGGAGCTGGCGGCGATCGTCCATCGGCTGCTGGCCAAAGATCCCGGCGGTCGGTACGCTTCGGCCGGGGAGGTGGCCGTCGCCTTGCTCGCGGGGCCGCGGCCTGCGGCGGCCCAGGAGCCTCAGCGGCGGCCGCGTCCTGCCTGGAACCCGGCCGTCCTCTGGGGGGGCTCTCTCTGCACCGCCGGCTTCCTCCTGTTTGCCGCCGCCCGGCAGCTCGCACCCGGAGCGGCCGTGACTCCGCAGGCGGCCCCGATCTATTCCCGCCTTACCGAGCAGGAGGGGAGCGAGCTTGATCCCAGCCTGTCCCCGGATGGCAGCTATTTCGTCTACGCCAAGGTGGACCAGGGAGATCTCGATCTCCTGCTCCAGCGTACCGGGGGAAGCCGGCCGATCAACCTGACCGCCGATTCCGCGGTGGACGACAGCCAGCCCGCCTTCTCGCCCGATGGCTCTCACATCGCCTTCCGCTCGGAACGGGAGGGAGGAGGCCTCTTCCTGATGGGGGCGACCGGGGAATCCGTCCGCCGGCTGACGACGGGGGGCTTCAACCCCGCCTGGTCGCCGAGTGGTCGCGAAATCGCCTTTGCCACGCAGCCGGTGCGAGATCCCGCCGGCAGGGGGGCCAGGAGTCAGATCTGGGTCCTCGACGTCGCGAGCGGGCGGGGCCAGACGGACTGCCGGGTGTCAGCTTCCGAACCGGGCACCTGCACCGACCCATGCCAGTCCAAAGGAGATTGCCTCCGGCCCGAAGCTCCTCCGGCCCTGGGTGTCCTGCGCCACCAGCTCCGTGCAGCGCTCTCTGCGCCAGCCGGCGCACTCTGAGGCTCTGCGGGCAGGGCGGCCGGGATATACTCCGGCCATTGTGAGGCGCTTGACCTTCGGCCCCGGCGGCTTCGCCCCTCCCGCCGGGCCACCACCGACCCCAGCGTCCAGGGGACTCACCGGTTGATCGGCAGCTCCATCTCCCACTACGAGGTCCTCGCGCGGCTCGGTGCCGGAGCGCGCGGCTCGGTGTACCGGGCGCGCGACCTGGATCTCGAGCGCACCGTGGCCTTGCGCGTCCTGCCGGGCGAGCTCCTGGCGGCGGGAGTGCGCGAGCGGGTCGCCCGGGATCTCGCCGTGGTCGGCACCCTCGATCATCCCCAGGTCTGCCCGGTGTGGGACGTCGAGGAGACGGACGACGGCGGCCTGCTCGTCGCGATGGCCCTCTGCGAGGGCGAGACCCTTCTGGACCGCCTCGCCCGGGCGCCGCTGCGCGCCGCGACGGTGGCCGACCTGGGCCTCCAGATCGCCGGCGGCCTCGCCCGCGCCCACGCGGCCGGCATCGCCCATGGCCGTCTGCACGCCGGCAACGTGCTGCTCACCCCGGATGGCCAGGCCAGGATCCTCGATCTGGGTCTGGCCGGTCTCGGCCCGGGGGAGCCGGCGGCCGATGCAGGAAAGGAGGACCTCGAAGCGCTGGGGGCCCTCCTCGACCTGATGCTTCCTGCGGATGCGCCGGCCGAGCTGCGCGGCCTCGTGGCCCGCGCCCTCTCCGGCGCGTTTCTCGGTGCCGAAGAGCTCCGGCAGGCGTTGCGCACCTTGCGCAGCTCGGGCACCCGGCCGACCCTGGCTTCTCACGGGGACGATCCACCGACCGTGCGCCAGGTGCCGACTTCCGCCTTCCTCGGCGGACCCCGGCTGCCGCGCGAGGTGGGACCGTACCGCCTGGGCGAGCAGCTCGGCGGTGGCGGCATGGGAATCATCTACAAGGCGGAGGACGTCCGGCTCGGCCGCACCGTGGCGCTCAAGTTCCTCCCTCCGGAGCTGACCCGCGACCCGGTGGCCAAGGCGCGCTTCTCGCAGGAGGCGCGGGCGGCCTCGGCCCTGGACCACCCGAACATCTGCACCATCTACGACGTCGGAGAGACGCCCGACGCGGCGCTCTTCCTCTCCATGCCGTGCTACCAGGGCGAGACGCTGCGCGACCGCCTGGAGCACGGGCCGATGTCCCTGCTCCAGGCGGCCGACGTCGCGCGGCAGGTGGCGCTGGGCCTGGCCAAGGCGCACCACCAGGGGATCGTCCATCGCGACATCAAGCCGGGAAACCTGATGATCACCACCGACGGGGTGGTGAAGATCCTCGATTTCGGCATCGCCAAGCTGGCCGGCGCGGTGGCGATCACCCGCACGGGCGTCGCGGTGGGCACACCGGCCTATATGGCGCCGGAGCAGATCCGCGGCGACGAGGTCGACGAGCGCTCGGACCTCTGGTCCCTCGGCGTCGTGCTTTTCGAGATGCTCACCGGCCGCCGCCCGTTCCCGGATGAGAACGATGTCCTGGCCTTCCACGCCATCCTGTTCCAGGAGCCGGCGTCGCTGACCGCGCTGCGCCCGGACGTCACCCCCGAGCTGGCCGATCTGGTCTCCCGTCTGTTGCGCAAGGCACCGGAGGAGCGGATGGCGACGGCCGAAGACGTGCTGGAGTTGCTCGTGCCGATGACCGGCACCACCGGTCTCGCCGCCTTGCACTCGGTGCGCTCGATCCCGCAGCTGCCGGTCGCACCGATCGCTCCCGCCGCGCCGCCGCGCCCCACCTGGAAGCTGCCGGTGGCGCTCGCCGCGTTGACCGTCGGCCTGATCGTCGCCGGTCTTCTGGCCTGGCGTGGCGGGCGGGGCGCGGCCGACGCCGTGCCCCCGTTCACCAAGAGCCGGCTGACCGAGCAGGGAGGGGTCGAGAGGTCGCCCAGCCTCGCGGCGGTGGGCGATCTCTTCGTTTATGCCAGCGAGGCGGACGGCGATTGGGACATCTACCTGCAGCGCCCCGGCGGCGATCCGTTCAACTTGACCAACCTGACCGAGACCTCGCCGGTCGACGATACGCAGCCGGCCTATTCGCCCGACGGCATGCAGATCGCCTTCCGCTCCGAGCGCGACGGCGGCGGCCTTTTCCTGATGGGGAGCACCGGCGAATCGCCGCGCCGGCTCGCCGACTTCGGCTACAACCCGGTGTGGACGGCCGACGGCAAGACGATCCTCTGCGCCACCGATCCGGTGGAAGACCCGCGCATCCGCGCCGGCCGCAGCCAGATCTGGCGCATCGACCTCGCCACCCGGAAACGGACCCTCCTCGTGCCCGAAGACGCGGCACAGCCGAGCCTCTCGCCCGGAGGAAAGCGGATCGCCTACTGGGGGGTCGAGGCCGGCAGCTCCCGCCGGGTGGTGTGGACCATCCCGGTCGGCGGCGGCCCGCCGGTGGAGGTGACCTCCGACGCCGCGCTCAACTGGAATCCGGTGTGGTCTCCCGACGGGAAGTATCTCTACTATGCCGGGGACCGCGAGGGGAGCATGGACCTGTGGCGGGTGCCGATCGACGAAGAGACCGGCAAGGTCCTGGGAGAGGCCGTCCCTTTGCGGGTGCCTGCCTCCTGGGCCGGCCCCATGGCGGTCTCGGCCGACGGCCGACGCATCGTTTACGCCACCTTGGAGGAGAAGACGAACCTGGTCCAGGCGGCGTTCGATCCCGCCGGTCTGCGGGCGTTCGGCGATCTGGTGCCGGTCACCCAGGGGGCGCGCTTCGTCTCGGCGGCGCGGGTCTCCCCGGATGGGCAATGGGTCGCCTTCCGCAGCACCCGCCCGCAGGAGGACCTGTTCCTGGTCCGGCCCGACGGCGGCGGCCTGCGCCAGCTCACCAACGACGCGGCGCGCGACCGTGGGCCGGTGTGGCTGCCCGACGGCCGCATCCTGTTCTTCTCCGACCGTTCCGGCCGCTACGAGGCGTGGACCATCCATGCCGACGGCAGCGGTCTGGAGGCTCTCACCGCGACCCGCGGCGAGCCGATCTACTCGCCCCTCGCCGCCCCGGACGGCCGCCGGTTGGTCCTCTCCATCGGATTCACCGGCCTCGGCCTGATCGACCTCACCCGGCCGTTGGCCGAGCGGGTTCCGGCGCCGCTGCCCCGCTTCGCCGAGGGCTCGTTCTTTCCCAGCTCCTGGTCGCACGACGGCGGGCGGCTCGCCGGCACCGACACCCAGGGGCGGATCGTCGTCTTCACCTTCGCCACCGGCCGCTACGAAGTCTTTCCGGCCCTCGGTTTCGAGCCGGTGTGGATGCGCGACGGACGGACCCTCCTGTTCCGCCGCGACCGCAAGGGGATCTTCGCCCTCGACCTGGCCACCCGCCGGACCCGCGAGGTGCTCATCCCCCCGGTGGGCTCGACGTTCAGCGCCTTCGACCTGACACCGGATCAGCGCCACCTGATTCTTGCGCACGAGACGCGCGAAGGTGACCTGTGGATGCTCACTATGCAGGCAGATTCCCGGTGAGATAGACTGTGCTTTGCACGGATCAAGCGACTTCGATCGAGAATCTTCAACCGCGGCCGGCCCGCCTTGCGGGATTCGTGAGGCTGGAGCCAGGGAGGTGCCTGTGAGCTTCGACACGCGAGACCTGACCGTCCACCTGATGCCCGGAATCGAGGGACAACCCCTCCTCGCCTGCAACGTGTGCAATTCGACCCCCGGTGGTGCTCCCAAGCCGGCCTGTCCTCCACCTTCGAAGTGCCAGGCCTCCGCCAAGCCGCCGAAGGGCCGCGAGCCGGAGGTGCACGCCTTGCACCTCGCCGCCCTGCGCGGGCAAATGCGGGAGACCCTGCGCCACCAGGTGTAGACTTTCGCCGGCTGAATCTTCCGTGGCCTGTCGCCACGGTCGGAATGTCGGGGAGCCTTCGCTCCCAAGGAGGATGTTCATGAGCTTTGTTGCGCGTGAGCTGGTTCTGGATCTGGTGCCCGGCGGGCCGGCGCTCATCGGAGAAACCAAGTGCAGTCTGTGCCAGACCACTCCCCCCTGGGTGGCGCAGGGAGACGGTGAGGCCCTGGCCCGCCTGCGTGCCCAGATGCGGCTCTCCTTGCGGAGGGATTGAGGACGGAGCCCGGTGACGTCCTTCGGCCCCGAGCTCTTGCGGTACGTTTTCCGCGCGGGCTCCGCCTACGATCTGGTGTTGTATGACCGCCTTTCCGAGGAAGAGCGCCGGGCGTTGGCCGAGGTCGCCCGGGAACCCGGCTTCTATGGGGTTCTCCGGCCGCGCGGGGAGCCCGGGCGCGGGCTCAAATCCGCCGACCACGACACGGCGCTCCTCCTGCTTACGCTGCGCGAGCCCGGCCCTCTGCCGGCCTATGCCCTCGCCCGGCTCGGCGAAGGCGCCGAGCGCACCATCGCCCGTTTCGTGGCCGACGGGGTCCTGGAGATCGAGCACGACGGTGCCTTCGTATCCGGCCCGGCGGCCCTCGCCCTGTTCACCCGCCAGGACACCGCCACCGGGAGCGACGGGCGGGTCGCCGCCCTCTCGCGGGCGGCTCTGCTCTACGCCCAGGCGTTTCCGGGCGAGGATCCGCACCGTCTGGCCCTGCGCCTTTACGCCTACAACCGGCTTCCGTTGACCCCTTCCTGGCGCCGCCTGCTGCCGGACACCGCCGCGGTCGAGCACCACCTGGGCTTGGCGCCGGGCGGGGTGCATCGCAAGGCGCTGGACCGCGCCTGGCGCCGCCTGGCGGATCGCGAGGGCTGGATCTCCTGGGCCTCGCGCGCGGTGGCGGGAGATGAAGGGAACGCCGACGCGCCGACCTGGAAGCTCTATGTCAGCCCGCGGCCGGAGAGCCTGGTCGCATCGGAGGCAGCGGTGGTCGGCGACGTTCTCGCCGCCCTGACCGCGGCGCGCGCGCGGCAATTCAAGATCGGACGGGACGCCGGCAATCTTCTGCGCGCCGACAAGATCGTCGCCTACTTCCCGAGCTTCGAGCGTCTCGCCGCGGCGGCGGACGCGGTGGTGGAGCGCCTCGCCGGTGTGCCGGCCCAGGGTGTCCCGTTCACCTCGGAGATCGGTGGCGTCGGCCTCCTCTCCTGGGGCATGGATCCGCCGCGCGCGGAGCGTGCCTGGAGCCTGGGGGAGAGCTGGCGCGCCTGGCTCGCCCAGCGCCTCGCCCGCGACCTCCTCGCCGCCCGGCACGCCGCCGCCTCGGCCACCGGGGCGCCGATCGAGCCTTGGCGCTTCGCCC
Source organism: Holophagales bacterium UBA5704 (assembly GCA_002420005.1). GTDB lineage: Bacteria > Acidobacteriota > Thermoanaerobaculia > Multivoradales > UBA5704 > UBA5704. The sequence goes on from DIHE01000088.1 coordinate 6,989, forward strand.
TCGACCGCCTGCGGCTGGAAGGGATCGATCCCGCCACCTGGACCCCCGGCGCGCTCCTCTGGCGGGAGAGCTGAATTCCCAATGGCGATCACCGATCCCCTGGTCCTCCCCAAGGACGTGATCCTGCTGCCGGTGGCGGAGCTGCCGGAGGCCACCCGCGCCCGTTTCACCCATGAGGAAGGAGACTGGGCGATCACCCATCCGCGCGCCCGCACGCCGTCGCGCGTTCTCGACGCCGCCTCGGCGGCCCTGGTGGAGAGCTTCCGCGCGCCGTCGACCATCGTCGAGGCGGTGATCCGCTTCAGCCGCGAGAAAGAGCTCGATCCCGAGAAGACCCTGGAGGAGGCCTACCCGCTCCTCGAACGCCTGCTCGCCGCCGGTTTCCTGGTCGAGGAAGGAGCCGCCGAGGCCTCGGGCATCCAGCCTTCCCTCCACCCCGGCGAGGAGGTGGAGGGTTTTACCGTGCTCGAATGCGTCCAGGGTCTGGAGGACACCGAGCTGTATCTGGTGCGGCCTGCGGACGGGGGCGCCGGCGCCTTGAAGATCGAGCGTCCCTCGGTGGCCGGGCGCCCCGGCGGCCTCTTCGAGCGGGAGGAGGCGATCCTGCGCCGGCTGGGCGGTGAAGGCTGTCCGCCGCTCCTCGCCGCCGGCTCCCTGGAGGACGGCCGCCGCTGGCTGGTGACCGGCTGGCTCTCGGGCGTCGACGCCTCCACTGCCGCGGCCGAGCTGCAACGGCAGGGGAGTGACGGGCGCCCCGCGCTTCTCACGCTCGCCGTCCGCATCGCCCGCGCCTACGCCGGTCTCCATGCCCGTGGTGTGCTGCACGCCGACGTCCATCTGCGCAACGTGCTGGTGGCGGCGGACGGCACCGTGCATCTGCTCGACTTCGGCTACTCCCGCTGGGACGCCGCGCCGCCCGGGCTGAACGATCCGCCGCGGGCCGGAGTGGCGTTCTTCTACGAGCCCGAGTACGCCGTGGCGACCCGCGCCGGCCAGGTGCCGCCGGAGGCAACGCCGGAGGGGGAGCAGTACGCAGTGGCCGCGCTGCTCTACGCGCTCTTCACCGGAGCCCACCCGCGCGACTATTCGCTCGACAAGGACGAGATGCTGCGCCAGATCGCCGAAGAGCCGCCGCTCCCCTTCGCCGAGCGCGGTGCCGAGCCCTGGCCGGAGGTGGAGGAGGTTCTCCGCCGCGCCCTCGCCAAGGACCCCGCCGCACGGTTCCCCTCGTTGGCCGATCTCGCCGCGGCCCTGGAGGGCTGCCAGGTGCCGGAACGCACGGCGCCCCGCCTGCGGACGAACGATCTCGCCGACGCCGAGGCGCTGCTCGAACGGGTGCTGGAACGGGTGAGCCCGGGAGGTGCCCTGTTCGAGACAGGGGTGGAGGCCCCGCCGACCGCTTCGGTCAACTATGGCGCCGCCGGCATCGCCTGCGCCCTCCTCCACGTCGCCCGGGCGCGCGCCGACGGCGGCCTGCTCGCTCTGGCGGACCTCTGGGCGGAGCGGGCTGTCGCCCTGGTGGGCACCGCGGGGGCGTACTACAACCCGCAGCTCGAAATCGACGAGCCGATGATCGGCCCGACCGCCCTCTACCACACCGCTCCCGGTATCTACGCAGTGCGCGCGCTGGTGGCCCAGGCCCAGAGCTTCGAGGGTCTGCGTGACGAGGCGGTTGCCGCCTTCCTGCAGAGCGTGCAGACCCCCGGGCCGAACCAGGACTTGACCCTGGGCCGCTCCGGGCTCCTCCTGGGTGGGGCTCTCCTGCTCGATGTCCTGCCGGACGGGGAGCTGCGCCGCCGTGTGGTGGCCTGGGGCGAGGAGCTGCGGCAGGGTCTCTGGGCCGAGCTGGACACCCAGGCGCCGATCCGCGACGGAGACCTGGGGACCAATCTGGGGCTCGCCCACGGCTGGTCCGGGCATCTCTATGCCGCCCTGCGCTGGAGCCGTTCGGCCGGCACCGAGCGGCCCGGCCGCCTGCCCGAGAGGCTGGACGAGCTCGCCGCCTGCGCCCGCCCCTGGGGCCGCGGCGTGCGCTGGCGCTGGCACGGCGTCGAGGGCGCCGACTCCATGCCGGGCTGGTGCAATGGAAGCGCCGGGCATCTCTTCCTGTGGACACAGGCCGCGGAAGCGTTCGCCGAGCCGCGCTGGCGCGACCTCGCCGAGCGCACCGCCTGGAACACCTGGGAGGCCCCGGACGCGGTCACCGGCCTCTGCTGCGGCCTCGCCGGGAGGGCCTACGCCCTGCTCCGTTTCTGGCGCCAAGGCGGCGGTGAAGAGTGGCTCCACCGCGCCCGCCGCCTCGCCAACCGCGCCGCCCGCGGCGCCTTCCATCCCGAGGCCGAGACCCCCGACAGCCTCTACAAGGGAGCGCTGGGCATCGCGGCCCTCGCCGCCGACCTCGGCCGGCCGGAGGGGGCGGCGATGCCGTTGTTCGAGGAGGAGGGGTAGACTCTTTCCGAGATGGATGAGGCATCTTCCTGCGGGTGCACCAGAGCCTGGGGAGCTTCCGGGGGGAAGGTGAGGTCGGCACCTGGCTCTTCCAGAGCAGGCGCGGCGTTTCGGTGCGGCGCATCCTGGGCGGCGCATCGACGCCTTCGTCATGGACCTCACCTGGAAGGAGGCGGCGCCTGCGGTCAGGGCTCCCCGGTCAGCACCAGCTCCTGGGCGTCGGTGAGGTGGCTGTAGGTCGAGATGATCACGCGGTCTCCCTCGGCGAGGCCGTCGAGGACTTCGTAGGACTCTGGATTCTGGCGCCCGAGGCGGATCGGGCGGCGCACCGCTTTGCCGCCCGCGGTGTCGAGGCGGAAGACCCACTGTCCACCGGTCTCCTGAAAGAAGCCGCCGCGGCGCAGGAGAAGCACCTCGGCGGGCTCGCCGAGGTCGATGCGGAGGGAGATCGACGTCCCGGAAGCGAGCCCTTTCGGCGGCTCGATGAAGCGGAGGTCGACCTCGGCGGTGCGTGGGCCGGGGGGGCCGATCCGTACGATCTCCAACGGATGGCGAAATCCGTCGATCTCCAGGGTGGCGGGTTGGCCGATCCGCAGGCGCGGCACGTCGAATGCGTCCACCGCCGCGCGCACCTCCAGACCTCCGGCCTCCGCGCCGCGCAGCTCGGCGTCCGGCAGGAGGTACTCCTGAAAGCTGCCGCGGCGGACGGTGTCGATCGTCAGCTTGTCGCGCTCCAACCGCAGGCGCGGCGTGCTCAGATAGGAGAGGGCGGCGGCGCCCGCCGTGGTGAGCACGGCGAGCGCGATCAGCCAGCCGAGGCGCTTGGGGGTCCAGATCTTCCGTTCGATGCGCCGGTCCATGGGGGGAGAGTCTACCCCTCTTTGCGGATCAACGCCGTCAGCGCCTTGCGGTCGGGAGCCATCAGCTCGGCGATCCGCGGATGGTTGACGTCGGCGACGATGATCTGGCCGACCTCGGTGTTGACCTCGCCGAAGATGCCGTGTGTCTGCATCTTCGTGGTCTGGTACTGGTTGTCCTCGGTGGGGGTGACGTAGTGCACCGAATCGGCGCGGAAGCGGTGCACCAGGAAGAGGTGGATGAGGGTCATCAGGCGCTTCTTGCGCAGCGCTTCCGCGAACGTGTTCTGGTCGCGCACCGAGAGGATGCTGCGTCCGCGGCGGTCGTGGATGGGCGCAAAGAGCACGTTGGCGAGCTTCTCCTCGCCCGCGTCGACGATGGCGAGCTCGAGCACCTCGGAACCGGAACGATGGGGACGCAGGTGCACCTGCAGCCCGCCGGGGAGCCCGTGGTGGGTGCTCCACAACGCGAGCCACTCTTCGAGCAGCTTCTTCGGCACCTCCGTCTGCACCAGATGCTGGTGCTGGGTGGAGCCTTTGCCCATCGCCTTGGTGGTCGCGGTGCGTCCCGAGGTGGCGAGGAGGGCGGCGTCGCTGCGCGGGCCACCGACCAGGGTCTGCGGTGTGCGGTAGGGAGACTCGACGAGGCGCAGCTTGCGCTGCAGGCGGGCGAGCGCCAGCATGCCGTCCTGCTTCAAGGCCGTGGCCAGCTCCTCGGCGGCGAGACCGTCGATCTGGTGCCCGCCGTAGGTGATGAAGTTGAAGACGAAGCCCATCTTGCCGAGCTCCTCGGGGAAGCGCCGCATGTCCTCGTCGCTCATCCCGGTGGTGTCCCAGTTGAAGGACGGCGAGAGGTTGTAGGCGAGCATCTTGTCGGGGAACTCGGCGTGGATCGCCTCGGCGAACTGGCGGGCATCCGCCAGATCCGCGGTCTTGGTCTCCATCCACAGGAGGTCGGCGAACGGCGCCGCGGCGAGGGACTTGGCGATCGCGTACGGAATGCCGCCGCGGATCTGGTAGTACCCTTCCGGCGTCTTGGCCAGCTCACAGTCCCACGCGGCGTCCACACCGAGCGCCTGCGCCTTGGCCTGCGCGGCATAGAGCGACGCCCGGCCGGCGAACCGCCGCCACTCGGCAGCGCTCATCTCCGCCGGATCGCCCTCACTCTCGCGGAATTCGAGGATCTCCGCCACCATGTCGCCATAGGTCTGGAGGTTGGCCTCGGTCTCCCAGGCTTCGACGAAGCGCGATTCGATCCGGTCGAACAGCGCGTCGATCGTGGGCTCTGTGCCGGCCCGGAAGGCGGCGACCGCTTCGACCACCCGGTCGAGCAGCCCTTGGTCGCCGAGCCAGGCGGTGGCGGCGGCGACCTCGTCCTCGGAGAGGGCATAGAGGAGGTGGCCGTTGATCTCCTCGACGCCCAGCTCGTGGAAGCGGCGCAGGAGCGCCAGGTAGCACGCCTTGTAGGAAGGGATGGCGAGGTTCGTGGCGCCGAGCAGGAACGGCTGGTCGCGCTCGTCGGCCCGGCTGTCGATCAGGTTGGCCGCCTCGGCGTCGGTGCGGGCGACGATGATTCCGGGGACCCGCATCACGTCGAGCTGGAAGCGCGCGGCGTTGAGGCGTTTGATCTGCTCGTCCGAGGAGACCAGGACCTTGCCGCCCTGGTGGCCGCATTTCTTGGTGCCCGGGCGCTGGTCCTCGATGTGATACCCCGGGACACCCACCTCGACGAAGCGGCGGATCAGGTTGCGCACGTGCGGGTCGCCGCCGTGGCCGGTGTCGGCGTCGGCGATGAGGAACGGCCGGAAGTCGTGGGCCGGGGTGGCGATGCGTTGCTTCTCGGTCATGCGCAGGCGCAGGAACTGCTGGTTGCGGTCGGCGGTCAGCAGGGCGCGCACGATCACCGCGGCCTCGTCCGGCACCTGGCTCAACGGGTAGCTCGCCAGATCGGGCCCGGGGTCTTCGGAGCTGGAGCCTTTGGCCGAGGTCGCCCAGCCGCCGAGATAGATCGCCTCGATCCCCATGCGCTTCAGGGCGACCGCCTGACCGGGCGAATAGGGGCCGAACGTGGTGATGCTCTTGCGCCGGGCGAACAGCTCGCGCAGGCGCTCGTAGAACGCCGCCGCCGCGTCCCGGGCGACCGGGTGTTCGACGGGGATGGTGCCGCGCTGCTCGGCGACCTGACGGGCGGTGTAGAGACGGAGGATTCCCGCGAAGCGGGGGCTGTCGAGGAAGTGCCGGGTGGCGAGGACGTCTTGCTCGAACGAGGTCGCGGCCTGGACTTCGGGATCCGATGCGATGCTCATGGCTGGCTTCTCCCGCAGCGCCTGAAGCGAGGCGCCGGCTCGACCGCCAGTGTACTCCTGGAAACCGCCCGGGTCCCCACCTCTTCGCGCCTGCCGGCTCCTCCCGCAGGGTGGCGCTCAGCCCTGGTAGGATGCAACCCGGAGGTGACTCAATGGCTCCCAGCCCCCTCGCCGCCTGGCATCAGGTGGTCCAAAACCGCGACCCGAAAGTTCTCGATGCGCTGCTCGCCGAGAGCGTGATCTTCCACTCCCCGGTCGTGCACACCCCGCAGCGGGGCAAGGCGATCACCACCCGCTACCTGGCCGCGGCGCTCCACGTCTTCGGCAACGAGACCTTCCGCTATGTGCGGGAGGTCGCAGGCGAGCGCGACGCCGCGTTGGAATTTCAGGTGGAGATCGACGGCATCCGCGTGAACGGCGTCGACCTGATCACCTGGGACGACGCGGGCCGGATCATCGACTTCAAGGTGATGATCCGCCCGCTCCAGGCGATCCAGCTGATCCATCAGAAGATGGCGGCGATGCTCCAGGCGGAGCGGTAGCCGTCACCTCTTCCCCAGCATCTCCAGGACCCCCAGGCTCATCACCGGCAGATAGGTGATCAGCAGGACACCGATCCCCAGGATCAGCAGGAAGGGCAGGACGTGCCGGTAGAGCTCGGGCAGCCGCTTGTCGAACCGTGAGGAGGAGAGGAACAGGTTCAGGCCGACCGGCGGAAACAGGAACCCCAGCTCCAGATTGGCGAGAAAGATGACGCCCAGGTGGATCGGGTCGATGCCGAAGGCGGCGCCGAGCGGCACGACGAGGGGGGCGAGGATGATGATCGCCGAATAGATCTCGAGCACGCTCCCCAGGATGAGGAGGATCACGTTGAGCGCGAGCAGGAAGACGAGCGGCGACGTGACGTGCGTCTGCACCCAGGCGAGCAGCGCGTCCGGGATCTGCTGGTCGACCAGATAGCTGGTGAGCCCCATGGCCGAGGCGAGGAGGATGAGCACCGCGCCGGTCAGCTCGCAGGACTTGACGAGCGCTTTCGGGAGGCCGCGCCGGGGGGTGAGATCGCCGGTCAACCACCATTCGACGACGATCGCATAGAGCAGCGCCGCGGCGGCGGTCTCGACCAGGCTGGTGAGGCCGGACTGGAAGAGCGCGACGACGCCGACCGGCAGCAGCAGCTCCCACTTCGCGGCCCACGCCGAACGCGCCAGCTCGCCCCAGGCGAACGGCTGGCGCTTCAAGCCTCCGCGCACCCCCACCCAGATGCCGTAGAGGGCGACGAGGACGACGAGCAACAGGCCGGGGAGCAGGCCGGCGAGATACAGCTCGTCGGCGGGAGCGCTCATCTCGCGGCTGCCGGCGACGACGCTGTAGAGGATCACCGGCAGGCTGGGCGGGAAGAGCAGACCGAGGCTCCCCGCCGCGGTGACCAGGCCGAGCGAGAAACCTTCGCTGTAACCCTCCTCGCGCAGCATCGGATAGACCAGCCCGCCGAGGGCGATGATGGTCACGCCGGAGCCGCCGGTGAAGGTGGTGAAGAGGGCGCAGACGGCGGCGACCATCACCGCCACGCCGCCCGGCATCCAGCCGAACAGGGCGCGGAAGAAGCGCACCAGGCGGGAGGAGGCGTGGCTCTCCGCGAGGACGTAGCCGCACGCGGTGAGGAGGGGGATGGCGGGAAGCGTGGGGGACTCGATGAGCCGGTAGATCTCGGCCGGCACCGCGGCCACCGGCACTCCGGCGGAGAAGAAGAAGATCAGAGCGAGGCCGCCCATCGCGGTGAAGACCGGCGCGCCGAGGAGAGCCGCAACGAGGACGATGGCGGCGAGCGGCCAGGTGAGGGAGGCGGCGCTGCCGGCCAGGAAGCTCAGCGCGAAGACGCCGCCGGCCACCGCCAAGGCGGCGAGCCGGCCCGGCCAGTGGGCGGCGGCCCGCCAGGCAAAGCGCAGCGCGATGAGCGCGAGGGCGAGCGGCATCACGCACTCTGCGATCCACACCGGCACGCCGCCGGGGAGGACCTTGGCTTCGGTGCGGTTGGCGAGGACGACCTGCCAGGCCCCCCAGGCGAGCACGGCGGCGACCGCCGCGGCGACGCTGCCGGCGAGGAGGGAGGCCGCCCGGCGGCGCGGCCCTTCGGCCATCAGCTCGGCCGTCGAGAGCGTCAGGTGGGCTCCGGCCCGGGTGGCGAGGAGGCCTCCCAGGAAGGCCAGCGCGAGGGTGACCTTCTGCAGCCAGGCGGAGCCCCCGGGGACGTGAAAGCCGCCGAACGGGCGTCCCACCGTATCGATCAGCGGCAGGAGCATGGCGGCGAGCAGCACCGCCACCAGGAGGGCGTCCTCGACGCGGTGCCACGGCCGGGAAGGGGCCGCCGGGGTCCCGGTGCTCACCGCGCTCCGGCCTTGTGAGCGGCGCGCCAGGCATCCCGGGCGCGCAAGGCTTCATCAAAGGCGTCTGCGGGGACGATGCCGCCGCGGATGCGCGGGTGCAGCCCTTCGATGAGCTGTTGCCACTCGCGGCGCGCCGCGGGCTGGACCGCGACCACCGTGAGCCCCCGCTTCTTCATCGCCTCGACGTCGCGCGCCACGCCCCCCCGGATCTCCTCGCGCAGACGGCGGCAGGCGGTCTCGGCGGCGGTGCGCAGCTTGGCCTGGACGTCGGGAGAGAGCTGGTCCCAGGTGGATTTGGAGACCACGATCGCGCCCAGGAGCATCTGCCAGTCGAGGTCGGTCATGTTCTTCGCCCGGTTGAAGTACTGCGCGATGAGCGCCACGCCCGGCGGAGCGCCGAAGGCCTGGACGAGGCCGGTTTGCAGGCCGGTCGCCAGCTCGGTCGAAGGCAGCGGCACCGGGTTGAACCGCGCCGCCTTGAGCAGCTCCACCTGCTGCGTGTCGCCGGCCCAGCTGAACAGCTTGAGCGCCCGCAGGTCGTCGGGGCGGGCCACCGGCTTCTGGGTGAAGAAGCGGACCCAGCCGCCGTCCGCCCAGCCGAGGACGACGAAGCCCTTGGCGGCGATCTTGGCTTCGAGACCCGGGCGCATCTTGTCGAGAACGCCGTAGACCTCTTCATAAGAGCCGTACATCATGGGCACGCCGAGGGCGTTCACCGACTTGTCGATCTCGCCGAGACCGGAGGCGGTCAACAGGCCGGCATTGAGCGTGCCGAGCCGCATCTTGCGCACGACGTCCGGATCGTCCCCGGCGACGCCGCCGGGGTAGAGGCGCACCGTCACCTTGCCGCCGGAGGCGGTCTTCCAGGCCTCCGCCATCTCCTGGAGGATGCGGTGCCACGAGGAGCCTTGAGGAACCAGCGTCGCCATCTTCACGGTCAAGGTCTGGGCCGTGGCCGCGGTCCCCCCCAGGGCGACCAGGACGGCCAGCACGAAAGCTTTCATCGGTCTCTCACCTCTCGTTCGACGGTTCATTGGATGAACAGCTCATCGGCGCGGGCGAGCAGCCAGCGCGCCCTCTGCTGGGAGATCAGGTTGGCCAGCCGCTCCGCCGGCACGGCATCGGCGTCGAGCGCCAGCGCCCGGTGGAGCAGGCTCTCGAACTCGGCCCGGTCCTGGGCGGCGACGGCCACCGTCTCCGCCAGGTTTACGAGTGGAGCCACCCTTTGGTTTTTCGCCAGGGCCAGGGCGCGGTCGCAATGCGTACGCGCCGCGGCGGCCGAGCCGCCCACGGCGGCCCGCGAGCCCTCGTAGGTGATGAAGAAATCGTGCAGCACCCCGCGGCCCCACGCCTCGTCGAGGGCGAGGGCGCGGCGCATCATCGCCTCGACGGTCGCCAGGTCCGCGGAGAGCTCGCCGTCGTCCTTGGCGAGCGCGATGGCGGCGGCCCACGAGGCGGCGGTCCAGTAGAGAAGGGGGACGTGCTCCTTGCGCAGGCCGGCCAGCGCCGCCTCCGCCGCACCCGGATCGCTCTGCAGCCGGGCGCGCAGCCCCGGGAAATCGGCTTCGAGACCGCGCCAGCCATAGCCCAGGGCGCGCAGGTAGAGGCGCTGCGCCCGGCCGCGCAGCTCGGTGGCCCGCGCGAGGTCGGTCGCCTCGACGAAATCGGCGTCTTGCTGCACGAAGGCATAGGCGTACTGGGTGAAGCCGCTCGCCGCCGCGAGGAGCAGCTGCGGGTTCTGAGGGTCCTTGGCGAGCAGGCCCTCGATCGTCTTGAGACCGAAGGGCAGCGCGGCGCGGACCAGCTCCGGGTCGTCGTCGGAAGCGTACAGATCCGCCCCGCCGGCCAGGGCACCGCCCGCGGCGCGGACGGCGAGGCGCTGGAGCGAGCAGCCGGAGAGCAGAAGGGCGGCGGCCGCCGCCACGCACAGGAGCCATCGGGTTTGGGGGGACGGTGCGATGCTCATCGCCCCTATGATCTCATTGTCGCCGGTTCCATGAAAACGCGGTCCGGTATTCGGCTAGTCACGCCGGCGGCCGAGGGCTCCGCAATCGGTCGACCGAGCGCAGCGGGCGCAGGCGTGCGCTGCCGGCCGGCAGGGCGAGGTGCGTCCGCAGCCAACGTTCCGAGGCCAGACCAGACCATGCCTGTCCGAGCCATAAGTGGCCTCCTCAGGTTTCACGCCGGCCCCGGAACCCGCGCAGTGGCGTCATAGCCGTAGAGTATGAAGAAGGGGAGGTATGGCGCAACCGGAGACCCTCCTTCGCAGCTTTGTCACATCAGGGCGCTAGACTTGCGACTCCATAGGGGGCTGAGCGATGAAGAATGCGCGTAAAATGACGATCCGAAAGGCCACGGCGAGCTATGAGGCCTGGCTGGGCGAGCAGATTCCACTTCTGAAGGAGGGTCTCGAACGCAAGCACCATCTGATGCGTAGCGGCATGTTCCCGTTCCTGCGGGCCACCTACTATCGCTGGGTGCAGCTGTGGGTGCAGGCCCCCCAGGCGGTGCGCACCGCGAAGGAAGTTCTTGCGGTGGGCGATCTGCATGTCGAGAACTTCGGGACCTGGCGGGATGCGGAGGGGCGCCTGGTGTGGGGGGTCAACGACTTCGACGAGGCCTTCCGGCTGCCCTACACGAACGACCTCGTCCGGCTTGCGACCAGCGCGCGCCTCGCCGTCGCCGAGGGGCATCTGACGGTGAACGGCGAGGTGGAGGGCGCGATTCTCGCCGGCTACCGGGAGGGCCTCGAAGCCGGTGGCCGCCCCTTCGTGCTCGCGGAGCATTGGAAGGCCCTGCGGCGCATGGCGCTGGAGCAGCTGGGACATCCTGACAAGTTCTGGGACAAGCTCGGTGACCTGCCGACCGTCGCGGCCGATCAGATCCCGCGCAGCGCCGTCAAGGCGCTCGGCGAGCTGCTTGCCGAGGGAGGCGTGAACCTGCGTTATGCCGTCCGGGAGGCCGGGTTGGGGAGCCTGGGGCGTCAGCGTTTCGTGGTCATCGCCGACTGGTGCGGCGGCAAGGTCGCCCGCGAAGCCAAGGCGTTGGCCCGTTCCGCTTCGCTCTGGGCGACCGAGGGTGAAGGCGGCGCCAAGGCGCTGTACCGGGAGATCCTGGACAAGGCCGTCCGTGCGCAGGATCCCTTTGTCACCGTCAAGCGGCGCTGGATTGCGCGGCGGCTGGCGCCGGATTGTGCGCGGATCGAGCTGGCTGAGCTGGAGAAGGAGAAAGAGGCCGAGCGGTTGCTCCACGCCATGGGCTGGGAGACCGCCAACGTTCATCTCGGCAGCGCCACGGCTGCGGCGCTGCTTCTCGACCTCGTCTCCCGGCCGGACGGTTGGCTGCACAAGGCGGTCGAGGAAATGCTCACCGAGGTTCGCGAGGATTGGGAGGCCTGGAAAAAGGAGGCGGCGCCCGCGAAGAACTGACGGCACGGCGATGGCGGCTGTGGAGATCGTCGACCGCTCGCGGGGAGGCGGCTGAGGATCCGAAGGTTGATTCTGGACAAACTTGTCCGCCATCCGTTTCTGCGCTAGGCTGCTGGTCTCTTGGAGGAGACACGACCGATGAGCACGCCGACCGACTCTGCGCCGAGCCTGCGTGAGCGCGTCCGCCGCTTCCTGGAGAGCGCGGGCTTCGAAACCGCCATCACGTCCCTGATCCTGCTGAACGCCATCACCCTCGGATTCGAAACCTCGGCGTCCGCCCTGGAGCGTTACGGCGGCGTGCTGCACCTGATCGACCGCGCGGTGCTGGTGGTCTTCGTCGTCGAGCTGCTGGCGCGCTTCTACGTCTTCCGGGGCCGCTTCTTCCACGAGCCGTGGCGCGTGTTCGACCTGGCGATCGTGGCGATCGCGCTGATGCCGGCGGGAGCGGCGTTCAGCGTGCTGCGGGCCTTGCGCGTGCTGCGCCTCCTGCGGCTCGTCTCCCTGGTGCCTTCCATGCGCGGCGTGGTCAGCGCCCTGCTCGCCGCCTTGCCCGGGATGGCCTCGATCATCGGCCTGATGGTCCTCGTGCTCTACGTCTCGGCGGTTCTGGCCACCAAGCTGTTCCACGAGGTCTCGCCGGAGTTCTTCGGGACCCTCGGCGGCTCGCTCTTCACCCTCTTCCAGGTGATGACGGTCGAGGGCTGGCCCGACATCGCCCGCGGCGTGATGGAGAAGGCTCCCCACGCCTGGATCTTCTTCGTCACCTACCTGCTGATCGCGACGTTCATGGTCCTCAACCTGTTCATCGCGGTGGTCGTCAATGCCATGCAGGCACAGGTCTCGGAGGACCTCAAGGACGAAGGAGAGGCGCAGACCCGCCTGATTCTCGACGAGGTCCGCGCCTTGCGCCGGGAGATCGAGGCGTTGCGCGCGGCCCAGGGTTAGGGGGTCACACCAGGGCGTCGCCCCGCCGCAACGGCACGCCGGTCGCCGCGGCTTCGCGCAGCTTGGGATCGAGCTTGAGGCCGAAACCGTCGGCCATCCGCGGGAAGTAGTTGAAGATGCTGATCAGGTGCGCCACCTCGAGCAGCCCCTGGTCGTCGAATCCGAGCTCGCGCAGCGGCTGCCAGTCTGCAGCCGTCATCTCCCGGGGCGTCAGGGTCAGTTTCTCGGCGACCGTGCAGAGGGCGCGCTGCCGTGGCGTCAGGTGGGGCAGCGCACGCCAACGGCGCTGCTTCACCGCCTCGACCAGCGCCGGATCGTTGTTCTCGACACGCAGAAACTCTGCGTGAGACTCCGTTCAGTACTCGCAGTCCTGGGCCGCCGAGGCGACGGCGGCCACCATCTCACGTTCGTCGCGGCTCAGCACCCCCGGCGCGAACATCACCTCGGCGAAGAAGCCGCGCATCGCCTTGCCCAGGCGCTCGTGCGCGGACAGCAGGCGCGTCATGCCGCCGACGAACCCGAAGTCATAGGGCGACTTCGCCGTGGTCTCCGTCTGCGCCCGTAGCTCCTCGTCGGTGGGCAGGGTGATGAAGGGTTGCTGCTCGTCAGGCATGAGATTCTCCTTGCGCTGAGGGCCGAATTATACATGGAGGGTCTCCCCTCTCCCCGGCCGGGGCGGCCCGCCGGTTCGACCGCGTGCTACAGTGCGAGCTGGGGGGGCGCGGGGAGCCGGGAAATGGATCGGATCGCTGCGTCACCACCAGATGGCGGCTCGTCGGAGCCTTTCTGGGGGACTTGAGCATGAGAAACCAGCGTTCAACCTTCCTCGCCTTGTCCCTCCTCCTCCTGTCCGGTCCCGCGTGGGCGGGTACTGCGAGCCTGCTGCGGGACATTGCAGACGATCCGGCGGCAAACGGCGGCGCCTCCTTGCAGCAGCTCACTGCGCTCAAGGACCAGATCGCCTTCCTCGCCACCGTGCCCAACAGTTCGCAGAGCCTGTGGGTGAGCGACGGCACGGGCCCGGGGACGCGCACGGTCTTTCAGGGTTGCGACGGCAGCACTTGCAAGGAGCTCCCGCGGATCATCGGCACGGTCAACGGCTTCCTCCTCTTCTCCTCGCAAACCGAGGAGGAGAGCAACCTGCACCGCCTGTGGCGCACCGACGGCACCCGTGCCGGAACGATCCCCTTGACCCCGGTCGAGCTTGCGTTCCCCAGCGCCTGGGAGGAGAGGGCGCCGATCGTCTTCACCGACAAGCTCCTGTACTTCCTCGTCTGCGATGACGCGCAGTGCGGGATCTGGCGCAGCAATGGCACGCCCGCCGGGACCACCTTGTGGAATCGCTATGACGGGCCGGGCCATCTCTCCGGTCTGAAGCTCGCCGGGGATCGCCTCTACTCGGTGGCCATCGAGATCGGCGGCGACTCCCATCTGTGGAGCACCGATCTGAAGACGGGCGCCGAGGTTCTCCTCGCAGGATGGGACTACCCGGAGGCGCTCTTCTCTCCGGCTCTCCTCACCGCCGCCGGCGGCAAGCTGTTCTTTCGCGCTTTGGCCGCGGACGGCGACGAGCTCTGGGTGAGCGACGGCACGGCCAAGGGAACGCGGGCCCTGACGCAATTCGAAAAAGTCAACCCATTCGAAGAAACCGAATGGATGAAGGAGATCGGGGGCCGCCTCTACTTCGTGGCCAACGACGTGGTGCATGGCTTCGAGCTGTGGCGTAGCGACGGCACGTCTCAGGGGACGGTGCGGATCAGCGACTTCGGGTATTTCGATGCGCTCCGCGGGCTCCAACCCGCCGGTCTCGCTGCGACCGGCGGCAAGATCCTGTTCATCGCGCGGGACGGCCTGACCGCCACCCGGCTCTGGACGTCCGACGGCCGGCCCGCGTCGACCGCTCCGTTCCACGACCTGTGCTCGTCTTGCGAGCTTTCGTCGACCACCTCGTCCCTGGTGCAGATCGGCGGCAAGGTGTTCTTCCCTGGCGAGAACGGGCTCTGGAGCACCGATGGCACCGCGGCCGGTACGCACCGGTTCTCCGGGTCGCTGTGCGCGTACTCGTGCGCCTACCAGCTCACCTTCCAGCCCGTGCAAGGGAAGATCGCCTTCGTCGCCTGGGACGCAGCGCACGGCCTCGAGCTGTGGACGAGCGACGGTACCGAGGGTGGGACGCGGCGGCTCACGGACGTTCCCGGTCCGCTCGGCCCGCCGGGCTCGAACCACACCGGGCCGTACCCGGGCGAGATCGTGGCGGCGGGATCCCGGATCTTTTTTCCAGCCCTCGACAGCCATGGTGTCGAGCTCTGGGTGACCGACGGCCGGGAATCCCGGCTGCTCGCCGACATCGGCCGCTCCGCTCCCGGTTCCCGCGTGGATGAGCCGACGCCGGCCGGGAATCGGCTCTTCTTCACCGCCTCCTTCACCGCCTCCGAAAGCGGAGAACGCGCGCTCTGGGTCAGCGGGGGCACGTCCGAGACGACGGTTGTCGTCCCGGAGACCACCGGAAATTCCTACTTTGCACCCACCGACCTCAACGTGGCCTCGGGACGGCTGTTCTTCCTCCGGCGCGGCACGGATCAGGTCTTCCAGCTCTGGAGCACGGACGGCGGTGTGCCGGTCCAGATCACCCACGGCTCGGCCCACGACGTCCTTTACGCTGGAGGCGCCGTCGAATTCCAAGGGCGCCTCCTTGTCCCGATCCGGACGGACGAGCAGCTCGCCCTCTGGCAGAGCAATACCGCGGGGGACGGCCTCGCCCAACTGGTCGACCTGCCGGGTCTCGTGTCGGTCGAGAGGTTGTGGGCTGTGGGCGGCGAGGTCTACATCCTGGGCTTCTATGTGGGCCACCGGTGTCAAGAGCCTCGGGGTGTTGTTGTTCCTTCTTCTCCTCTTGGTCGTCGGTCGGTCGCACCGAGGGGCTCGCTGGCTCTTGTTCCGTCTGGCGCTTGCCTGGTGTGCCAGGACCCTTCGTCCTCTGCCAGCTTCTATCCGTGCTGACCTCTTGGGTCAGCCACCAAATGCAGCATGCGCTGCGAGCGACTCAGGCAAGCTCTCGGAGCGGCCCCATCTATAGGAACGGTTCGGAAGCCGAACCAAGCCCAGGGCCGGGCGCGCCCCACCAGTGTTTCTCTCAGAGCCAATCAGAAGCCCTCAAGGTGAGATCACCGCATTCCCTTCTTCCCGATTACGTCGCTTTCAGCACAGCACCCTCGGGAATCACTCCATAGTCCACGTAGCGCCACAGCGCGATCAGCAGCTTGCGAGCCAGAGCCACAATCCCCACCCGCCTGGATCGTCGGCTGCCAGGGCCAAAGCGCTCCTGAAACCACAAGCTCAAACGACTGTGCGGCTGGAACCGGAGCCACGCCCAGCCAATTTCGATCGCCATGCTCCGAACACGCCAATTCCCCGCCTTGCTGATTCCTTGCTCGCG
>DIHE01000055.1:0-31531 GCA_002420005.1 Holophagales bacterium UBA5704
TCTTTCGCGAGGCGGAGACCCTGGAGGTGGTGCAGCCGGGATTGTCGGAGAAGCCGTACCGCGACGCCCTGGAGGTGGCGCGGATGGCGGGCTTCGACCCCGAGGAGCTGGACCTCTACGACCGCGCGAAGATCGCCGAGCAGGACGCCCGTGGGGCGCTCAGCCTGGCGCAGCGGCAGGGCCGCGAAGAGGGCCGGCAAGAGGGCCGGCAAGAGGGCCGGCAGGAAGAGCTTCTCGTCTCGATCCGCACCATCTGCCAGGCCTTTGAGATCGACCTCGGTGCGGATCGGGAAGCCCTCCTGGCCGGCCTGGGAACCGATGAGCTGAGAGCCTTGCAAGCCCGTCTGCTCCGCGAGCGCCGCTGGAGCTGACCCGGCGCCTCACCGCGCAAAGCGCACGATCCCCAGGTCCTCCATTCCGTTCACCGGCCCGATCGGGGGCAGCCGGACCTCCTGGCGCCGGGAGGCCTCGGTGCGCAGCAGGTGGTGGAGCTGGCGGGTCCAGACATAGGTGTAGGGGCTTTCGCTCCAGCCCCAGGGACCGTTGGGCGCCGGGGGGAGGGTGAGCACGGTGGCCTCGGCGGGCGTGAGATTGTCCCGGCTCACCAGCCAGACGCTCCTCCCGCCTTCCAGGGTGCTCCGGATCTCCTGCCGGACTTCCCGCAGCGGGTCGGCCGACTGCATCTTCTCCTTGAGCAGGTCGAAGCGGTGCATGCGGTGGTCGGCCAAGGCGGGGACGGTCGTCCAGCGGGTCTCCCCCCGCCAGGTGCGGTGAAAGCTGATCCCGAAATACCACTCGTTGATCACGATGAGATCCCCGGGCCGGGTCTTCTGTTCCAGAACCCGGGCCACCTGATCGACGTTGGTCATCCGCTTGCGGGCGGTGTCCACGGCCGTGGCGGTCAGGGCTGCAACGAGAAGGAGGGCCGCGGCGACCCGCGCGATCCGGACGGGGGCGGGGGAGTCCGTGATCAGAAGACCGTCGAGCGCGCTCGCCACCAGGGCCAGCACGGGCAGCAGGTACCAGATGCGCGGCGCATAGCCGACCGCGACGAGGAAGGCGATCTCGCACCCCAGGGTGAAGGGGATCGCCAGCAGGCGGAACCACCGGACGTCGTCGGCCGGCGCTCGCCACACGAAGACCGCCGCGAGCACGATCGCTCCGCCCCAGACCGCGGCGAGCCAGGGGAACGGCGTACCGGCCACTTTGACCAGCTTGGCGAGCACGTCCTGGACGGGGACCGCTTCGACCAGCACCACGCGCCACGACCGGGCGGCGCCCAGCGGTCCCAGGTAGGGGAGGAGCGTCAAGGCCGCCGCGCCGCCGATCCCCAAGGCGGCCAGCGTCACCCGGTACCGGCGCCGCAGAAGCCCCACCAGGGCGGCGGCTCCGCCGAGGCCGGCGAGGAGCGCGGCGTTGTGCAGCAGCAGGTGGACGCTCGCCACGGAAGCCAGCAGGGTGCAGAGGACGGCCCGCCGATCCGGCTGTTCGACCAGGCGCGCGAAGGCGCCGAAGGTGAGGAGGATCGCGAGGGTTCCCAGGCCGTAGCCGCGGACAGAGTCTCCGTACAGCGGAAACGCCGGGTGCAGCTGGAGGAGGACCAGCGAGACGAGCGGCAGGGCGCCGGCCCGCCGGGCGTTCCACCAGAGGGCGGCGAGGACGAGGAGGCCGATCCCCAGGCCGAACCACCGCCAGAGGAGGTCCGAATCGCCGAAGAGATGCAGGCAGGAGCGCAGGATCGCCGGAAAGAGCAGGGGAAAGGCCTCGTGCGGGAATGCTGCATGGATCTCCCGCCAGGTGGGCGACGAGGCGAGCGCCACGGCGCCGGCCTCGTCCCGCCACAGAGGGCCGGCGTGGTGCAGGCGGAGCACGTGGAGGCAGGCGGCCAGCCCGGTCAGGGCGAGGGCGGTGGCGTGCTCGATCCGCTTCGGCCGGGTGTTCACGGCCGCCACCCGCGATAGGCGCGGAGCTCCACGTTCTCATAGCCGTGCACCGGCCCGGTCCCGCCGACCGGCACCGGCTCGCCAGGGCCGGCATGGTCGCGCAGAAAAGCGCCGAGCTGGAGCGACCAGGCGCGGGCGTACGGCGCTTCGTGCCACCCACTGCGAGGACGCGGAGCCGGAGGCAGGATCGGCGCGCGTTCTCCCGGTGGGGGCATCCGCAGCCGGCCGACCAGCCAGACGCGATGCCCCGAGCGCAGGGTCCTCTTGATGGCCTGGAACACGCCCCGTAGTGCGTTCGGCCGGGCCATGGCTTCTTTGACCAGATCGAAACGGTGGATGCGGTGGTCGGCCAGCTCCGGTGCGGTCATCCACCGGGCCGTGCTGCGGTGGTTGCGCTCGTAGCTGACGCCGTAGTGCCATGGACTGAGCACAACCAGGTCTTGCGGCGCCGCCTGCGCCGAGATCTCTGCCGCGACCCGGTCCATGTTGGTCATCCGCACCCGAGCCCGCGACCAGGCGGGGCCGGCGAGGACGAGCGCGGCGAGCACCGCCGCCGCCAGCCGGACCCCGCGGCCGTGGGGCGAGCCGGCGAGCCGCAGGTCGAGACCGAACGCCACCACGGCAAGAACCGGCAGGAAATACCAGGGCCGCGGCGGATAGCGAAGGAGCTCCAGAAATCCCCACTGCGCCAGGATCGCGAGCGGCAAGGCGAACAGAGCGAAAAGGCGCACGTCCACCCGGCGATCGTTGCCTTTGTCGCTGTCGTTCTCCCCTCGCCCGCTTGCGGGAGAGGGGCCGGGGGTGAGGGCGGCCACGATCGCCAGGAGCCAGATCCACCCCAGGGTGGGAATCGACGATCCTGCCGTCTGCGCCATTGCGAGGAAGATCTCCCGCGGGCCCAGCGGCACGTGGAGGAGGACGCTCCACGTGCGCGTCGCCAGCACCGAGCCGGCCCAGGGGACGAGCGAGAGAGCCGCGACGGCGCCGATCCCGGCCACCGCGAGAAGCACCGCCGGGCGCCGCCGAACGATGCCGGCGCCGCAGGCGGCCAGACCGATCGCGCCGAGAAGCGGGACGTTGAGAAACAGGAGCTGGACGCTCACCACCGCGGCGGCTCCGGCCACGAGGACCGAGCGACGGTCGGGCCGGGCGGCCAGCCGGGCGAAGGCGCCGCAGGCGGCGAGCAGGGCGGCGGTGCCGAGACCGTAGCCGCGCAGGCTGTCGCCGTAGAGAACCACCGTCGGATGGATCGCCACCAGGGCCAGTCCCAGAAGCGGCATCGTGCCGCCGGCCTGGCGCAGCCCTCCCCAGAGCGCCGCGAGAAGCGCCAGGCCGGCCACCAGGCCGAAGGTGCGCAGCGCCGCATCGGAGCCGCCGAAGGCGCTTGCCCAGATCCGCAGCAGAAAGAAGAAGGGGGGAGGAAACGACTCGTGCCTGGCGATCACCTCCCCGAGGGTGGGGGCGGTGGCGAGGTGAAACGCCGCGGCTTCGTCCCGCCACAAGGGGCCGGCGCTCACCAGCCGGCGGAGATGGAGCGCCACGGCGAACAAGGTGAGGAGCAGGGCGGTCGCCCCTTCGGCGCGCTGGAGCCGCATGGTGAATGGAACGGATCCTAGCACGTCGGTGGCCGGCCGCCCTGCCGTCCGAAGCGAGAGCCGGGTCCGGGCCATGAAGAATACCTCCTGAAAACGTGACGGTTTACGGCGAAGCGCAGCCTCGCAGTATACAGGGAGTGTCTTCATTTGGAGATCCTTCCAGAGTCGCTCGGCGCGGGAGGGTTGTCTCGCAAAACGGCTCGCCGCGCACTCTTCTCTGCGAAGGGCGATTGACACCCCTTCCCGGCCCCGCTAGCATCCGCCCACTTCCCAGGAGCCCCGCAAAGCGAAGAGGAGACACCACCATGAGCGAAATCGAGAACGGTGGCGCCGAGGACGTCGTCCGCATTTTTGACACCACTCTGCGCGATGGCGAGCAGAGCCCCGGAGCCAGCCTCACCAGCGCCGAGAAGCTGGAAGTGGCGTGGCAGCTCGCCCGCCTGGGGGTCGATGTCCTCGAAGCCGGTTTTCCCGCTGCGAGCCCGGACGATTTCGCCGCGGTGCAACAGATCGCCCGCACGGTGGGCGTGGCGGGCGCCGAGCGCCGCCGGCCGCCGATCATCACCGCCCTGGGCCGTGCCACGGTCGAGGACATCGAGACGACCTGGCGGGCGGTGGAGCCGGCCGACCGGCCCCGCATTCACACGCTGCTCTCCACCTCCGACATCCACATGGCCAAGAAGCTCGGCATGACCCGGGCGCAGGTGCTCGACCGGGTGGAGAAGATGGTGACGTACGCCCGCGGCCTCTGCCCGGACGTCGAGTTCTCCCCGGAGGACGCCAGCCGCTCCGACGTGGATTTCCTGGTCGAGGTGCTGACGATCGCCATCGCCTGCGGAGCCGGCACCCTCAACATCACGGACACCGTGGGCTATGCGACACCCGTGGAGTACGGCAACCTGATGGCCCACCTGCGGGCGGTGACGCCGGGCGCAGACAAGGTGGTGTGGTCGGTCCACTGCCACGACGACCTCGGGATGGCCACCGCCAACTCCCTGGCGGGCATCGCCGCCGGAGCCCGCCAGGCGGAGGTGACCATCAACGGCATCGGCGAACGGGCCGGCAATGCCAGCTTGGAAGAGTTGGTCATGGCGCTCGCCACCCGCTCCGACCACTACCGGTGCCGCACCGGGATCGACACCCGCGAGCTCACCCCCACGAGCCATCTGGTGAGCCGGCTGACCGGCCTGGCCGTGGCCCCGAACAAGGCCATCGTCGGGGAGAATGCCTTCTCCCATGAATCCGGCATCCACCAGGACGGCATGCTCAAGGACAAGAGGACGTATGAAATCATGACCGCCGCCACGGTGGGCCAGGACAAGACCCGGCTGGTGCTGGGCAAACACAGCGGCCGGCACGGCTTCAAGGTGCGCATGGCCGAGCTGGGCTTCCCCCTCGAAGGCGCCGAGCTCGCCGCCGCCTTCTCCCGCTTCAAGGATCTCGCCGACCGGAAGAAATATCTGACCGATGCCGACCTCACGGGGCTCTGCGGAGGTGCGGCGTGACGGCGCCGCGGACCCTGTTCGACAAGATCTGGGACCACCACCTGGTCTCTGCTCCAAGCGAGCCGGGCATGCCGGCGACGCTCTACGTCGATCTGCACCTGCTGCACGAGGTCACCTCGCCCCAGGCCTTCGCAGAGATCGAGGAACGCGGCCTTGCGGTGCGGCGGCCCCGGCAGTGTCTCGCCACCATGGATCACTCGACGCCGACCGATCCGGGCATGAACCTGGTGCGGCTGGCCGGCCGCGATGCCGCCGGGGCGGCCCAGCTCACCCGACTGGCGGAGAATTGCGCGCGCCACGGCATCCCGCTCCTGCCGCTGGGCGATGCGCGCCAAGGCATCGTGCACGTGATCGGTCCCGAGCTCGGGGTCACGCAGCCGGGCATGACCATCGTCTGCGGCGACAGTCACACCTCCACGCACGGTGCCTTCGGCGCCCTGGCGTTCGGCATCGGCACCAGCGAGGTGGCCCACGTGCTGGCCACCCAATGCCTGCTCCAGAACCGGCCGCTCACCTACGAGATCGCGGTCGACGGGCGGTTGCCGGCCGGCGTGACGGCGAAGGACCTGATCCTCACGGTGATCGGCGAGCTGGGGATCGACGGCGGCACCGGCGCGGTGTTCGAGTACCGGGGCGAGGCGGTCGCGGCGCTCGACATGGAAGAGCGGATGACGGTGTGCAACATGTCGATCGAAGGCGGCGCTCGGGCCGGCCTGATCGCGCCGGACGAGACCACGTTCCGCTATCTCGCCGGACGGCCGGGCGCGCCGCGCGGCGAGAGCTGGGACGCGGCGGTGGAGGCCTGGCGCCGCCTGCCGACGGACGCAGGCGCCGCGTTCGACCGCTCGGTGCGGTTCGACGGCTCGTCCTTTGCGCCGCGGATCACCTTCGGCACCAACCCCGGCCAGTCGATCGCGGTGGACGGCACGATTCCCGATCCGTCCGCGTTCGACGAGCAGGTGCGGATCGGAGTGGAGAAGTCGCTGCGCTACATGGACCTCGAGGCCGGCCGGCCGCTCCTCGGCCACAAGATCGACGTCGTCTTTCTGGGCAGTTGCACCAACTCCCGGCTCTCCGATCTGCGCGCCGCCGCCGCCGTGCTCGCCGGCCGCCGGGTGGCGCCGGGGGTGCGGATGCTGGTGGTGCCCGGCTCCGAGCCGGTGCGCCGCCAGGCGGAGGCGGAGGGGCTGGCCCGCGTGTTCACCGAGGCCGGAGCCGAGTGGCGCCAGGCCGGCTGCTCGATGTGCCTGGCGATGAACGGAGACCGCCTGGAGCCCGGCCAGTACGCCGTGTCGACCAGCAACCGCAATTTCGAAGGCCGGCAGGGGCCGGGTGGACGCACCTTCCTGGCGAGCCCGCTCACCGCGGCGGCGAGCGCCGTGGCGGGTGCGATCGCCGATCCACGGGAGATGATGGCATGAGGCAGTTCACCCAGTTGCACGGCCGGGCGGTGGTTCTGCCGGTGCCGAACGTCGATACCGACCAGATCATTCCGGCCCGCTACCTCAAGGCCACCACCAAGACCGGGCTCGGCGCCGGCCTCTTCGCCGGCTGGCGCTACCGCGCCGACGGCTCCCCCGATCCGGCCTTTCTCCTCAACCGGCCGGAGGCGGAGGGAGCCGAGGTGCTCGTGGCCGGCGACAACTTCGGCTGCGGCAGCTCGCGCGAGCATGCGGTCTGGGCGCTGCTCGACCAGGGCTTCCGCGCCGTCCTGGCTCCCCGGTTCGCCGACATCTTCCGGAACAACGCCGCGAAAAACGGCCTGCTGACCGTCGAGCTCGACCGTGACACGTGGCAGGAGATGGTGCAGCGCCTGGAAGCACAGCCGGACGCGCCGGTGTCGATCGACCTCGAGCGCGAGCGTCTGGGCTTCGCCGGCGGGCCGGAGGTTTCCTTCTCCCTCGATCCGTTCGCCCGCCATTGCCTGCTCACCGGGCTCGACCCGCTCGCCTACCTGCTGGCGCAAGAGGCGCAGCTCGACGCCTATGAAGCGGCGCACCCGCCGCGGGTGGATACGCTCGCGGCCGAAGGGGAGGCGCGATGAAGGCGCACATCGTTCTGCTGCCCGGCGACGGGGTGGGACCCGAGGTGACGGCCGCGGCCTGGAGCGTGCTCACCGCCGTGGCCCGGCGCGGCGGGCACCGGTTCGAGGGCAGCGAGGCGTCGATCGGCGGCGCGGCCATCGATGCGACGGGCCAGCCGCTGCCCGCCGCGACGCTCGCCGCCTGCGAAGCGGCGGATGCGATGCTCCTCGGCGCCGTCGGAGGCCCGCGCTGGAGCGATCCCTCCGCCCCGGTGCGGCCGGAGCAGGCTCTGCTCGCTCTGCGCCGGCACTTCGAGCTGTTCGCCAACCTGCGGCCGGTGCCCCTCTTCCCGGCGCTGGCCGCCTTTTCGCCGGTCAAGCCGGAGCGGCTCGCCGGAGCGGACATCCTGTTCGTCCGCGAGCTCACCGGAGGCCTCTACTTCGGCGAGCGGCGCGAGCAGGGCGAGGGCGACGCGGCGTTCGACACCATGAGCTACACCGTCGCCGAGGTGGAGCGGGTGGGACGGGTGGCGTTCGCCGCGGCGCAGGCGCGGCGCGGCAAGCTCACCTCCGTCGACAAGGCCAACGTGCTCGCTTCGATGCGCCTCTGGCGGCGGACCATCACCCGTCTCGCCGCCGACTACCCGGATGTCGAGCTGGAGCATCAGCTCGTCGATTCCTGCGCGATGCGCCTGATGACGCATCCCGCGAGCTTCGACGTGGTGGTGACCGAGAACATGTTCGGCGACATCCTGAGCGACGAGGCCGGCGTGCTCTCCGGCTCCCTGGGTCTCCTGCCGTCGGCCTCGCTCGGCGCGGCGCGGCGCGGCCTCTATGAGCCGGTCCACGGCTCCGCGCCGGACATCGCGGGCCAGGGCATCGCCAATCCGGTGGGTGCCATCCTCTCGGCGGCGCTGCTCTTGCGCCACAGCCTGGGCCTGGAAGCCGAAGCCGTGGCCGTCGAGCACGCCGTGGCCGGCGCCTTCGCCGACGGCGCGCGCACCGCCGATCTCGCCACGCCGGGAGAGCGGACGCTCTCCACCGAGGAGATGACGGCGGCGGTGATCGCTCGGCTGGCTGGGGAGACGTAGGAGACCTCCAAGGTAAGCCCCCCGGCTCTGCCCGCGTTAATGCACTTCGTAACTTTCGCTGGCTAGGATCATTCGCAGATCTGAGTCAGGAGGGGAAGGCATGTTGGAACAACGCCCCAGGGTGCTGCTTGCCGATGACCATCCGCTGATCCGCGAGGGCCTGCGCAAGCTCCTCGAGCCGGACTTCGATGTGATCGGAGAGGTGAACGACGGGGATGCCTTGCTCGCCGCCGCCGCCCGGGACCGGCCGGATCTGGTCATCACCAACATCTCGATGCCCGGCCTGGACGGCATCGAAGCGACCCGACGGCTCCGGGTGACCGCTCCGAGTGTGCGGGTGCTCATCTTGAGCCACCATGCGGAGCCCTCCTGGGTGCGCGCGGCGTTCGCGGCCGGTGCCAGCGGCTATCTGACCAAGACTTCCGATCCCGAGGAGATCGAGGTCGCGGTGCGTGAGGTCCTGGCAGGCCGCTTCTACGTCAGCCCGGCGGTGGTGCGGGCGGCCTTTCTTCCGGCGCCCGCCGCCGACGTGGTCACGAGCTTTGAGCCGGCTGGAGCGGCGTCGGTCGAGACGCTGACGCCGCGCGAGCGGGAGATCCTCCATCTGCTGGCCAGAGGAATGGGCAACAAAGACATCGCCCGCGGGCTCGGCGTCTCCGTGGCGACCGTCCGGACCCATCTGAACAGCGTGTACGAGAAAGTGGGAGCGGAGAGCCGGGTCGAGCTTGCGCTTTTCGCCGCCAACGCCTCCGGCGCCGCGGTGTAAGCCCGCCTCTCCGCTCTGCACGACGATTCGTTCAGGGGATGCGGACGACGAGATCGGCGGGGCTGCGCGGATCGATCTCGTAGTGGGTGTCGAACTGGCTGCTGAAGCCGGTGACGCTGACCTCCTGGCCCACTGCGAGGCCGGACAGGTCGATGCCGGTCTGCACGTTGACGAAGATCAGCGCCTCGCCGGAGCCGTCATCGACGGAGAGCTTGTAGCCATACGGAAGATCGCTCGACGGCGCCTGGGTGATCGTTCCCACCACGCTGACGAGAAACCCCTCGGTGGCCTCACTCACCGCGCCCGTGGTGATCCAGACCGGGTCCACCTTGGGACCTTTGCCGTGCACCTTGACGTCGGCGGAGGACGCCGGCACCAGGAGGAGAAGGCCGAAGCTGTCCTGGAGCGTGCCGGTGACGCGCGCCTGCTGGCGCGGAGCCACTCCCAGATTGTCCTGCAGGCTTACATAGATGCCGCCGGTGCGGTCCTGGATCGCGAAGCCCTTGTCGAAGAAGCTCGACTCGAAGGCGCCGGAGGGGGTGGTCACGGAGCCCTCCACGGTCACCACGGTACCGAGGGGCAGCTGGCGGGCCTGGGCGATCGAGATGGCCGGAGCGGCCTGCGCGGCGACGGCCACGAAAGCGAGAAGCAGTGCGGACAGCAGGCGAAGCGAGGGGCGGGTCTTGGTCATGAAGCATCCTCCTGAAGAAGTGTGAGCGATGAGCCTCGCCGAAGCGCGGCGTGGAATGATACGTCGCGTCTCGCCCCCCGGGTATCCTCTCCAGAGAGGACCCGAGGGGGGCTTGCCTCCTCTCGGGAGACGAGGCCACCGAGGCGCGGCGAGGTGGCGGGCCTCACCGCTTCAGGTGACCACCGCCCAGACCGACGAAACCACCGCCGGGGCCAATACGGTCGACCAGTTCGGCGACTACAACGGAATGGCCGCCTTTCTGACCCGTTTCCTCCCGGTGTGGACCGACCGGCGCAGCAACGGAGTCGAGGAGATCTGGACGGCGCCGGTCAGCGATCCATAGGCGGGTGCTCTGCATCCCTCAGCCCGGCGAGGAATTTTCCGGCTTTCCCGCGCGTCTTTTGAAGCATGCACCGCTTTGCGCGCGCTGCCTCGGTCGCCTTGCCGCTTCTCCTTTGCGTCGGTGCCGGGCCGTCGTCCGCGGCCGATGCCTGGCCGCAGATCGAATCCCTGCTGCTCGAGAATCGATGGCCCGCCGCCGTGGACGCCGCAGCCCTGGAGCGGGAGGCGGCGCGCCGGGCGGGCGACGAGGCGGGATGGATGCGTGCCCTGGTGCAGGAGGCGCAGCTCCGGGTCTTCCTCTCCGGGCAGCCGGAAGGATTCCGGTGCCTGCGGCGCGCCCCGTGGCCTCCAGGCCTGCACAACCGCGCCATTCTCCACCTGTATGCGGTGGCGATGCTTCAGGCCTATGCGCGCGAGTCGTCGTGGAGCATCCAGCAGCGGGAGCCGATCGAAAGGCCCCCGGGCGAGCTGGATCTGGAGTCCGCGTCCCGCTCCGAGATCCTGGATGCGCTGCTCACCGAGGGCCTGGAGGCCTGGGCGATCCGGGAGGCGCTTTCGGACGTGCCGCTCTCCGGCGTCTACCGCTACGTGGTCGCGAGCCGGGCGCCGGCGGAGGTCCGCGGAACCCTGCGCGACGCCGTCTCGTACCGCCTCGCGGAGGTCTTCGCCGATTCCACCTTGTGGCCGGCGACGGCCACGCGGGACCTTCCCCGCGCGGAGCTCCCCGCGTTGATCCAGGCAACGGCGGCGGCCTCACCGGCCGACCGGACGGTCCATCCGCTGATCCGGATGGCGGCGGTCCTCGGGGACCTGGAGTCCTGGCACGCCGCGGCCGGTCGGCGTGCCGCCGCGCTGGAAGCGCGCCGCGAGCGGCTCCGCCTGCTTTGGAGCCACTTCATCGCCCCGGAGGACCGGCAGCTCTTGATCGACGGCCTCGAGGCCTCGCCGGCGGCGGATCGCGAGGATCCGTGGTGGGCGATGGGCCGGGCCACCCTGGCGGACTTCATCCGCCAGGCGGGAGACCTGCCGCGCGCCTGGAACATCGCCCGGGCGGCCGCGGCGGTCTGGCCGGAGACGCCCGGGGGCGAGAGCTGCCGGCGGCTGGCCGAGGAGATCGAGGCGTCGTATTTCACGTTGACGGCGATGGCGGGCGACGGCTTCGACCGGCGCTCCCTGCGGGTGCAGCACCGAAACGTCGCCGCTCTGCGTTTCCGCGCCTGGCCTGTCGACGTCGCCGCGCGTCTGCGGGCGCTCCCGAGGCCCTGGAGCGCGCCGCTCTTCCCCAGCCCTCAGGAAGCGATGGCGGCCGGTGCGCCGCCGGTCGCCTGGACCGTCGAGCTGCCGCCGACGCCGGACTTCGAGATCCACCAGACCTATGTGACGCCGCCGATCCACCTCCCCGGCGCCTGGCTGGTGGTCGCGACCCCCTTCCCGGAACCCGAGGATCCGGCGGAGGCCCGACGCCTCGTCGCCGCCACCGGCATCGTGCTGGGCGACCTCGTGCTCACCGGCCGCGACGAACCGGCCTCTGCGGTGGTGGCCGCGCTTTCGGGTGCGACCGGAGAGCCGCTGCCGGGGGTCGAGATCCAGACCTTTGCGTGGCAGGGGACCGCCGGAGCCGTCCCGGCTGAGCGCGCGACCACCGGGCCGGACGGCCGCGCCCGGCTCGCCTTCCCGGGCAACGAGGAGAGGTTCGTGCTGGCCCGGCGGGGCGAGGAGATCGCCTTCCTCGCGACGAGGGCCGGCGCCGAAGAGGAGCCCGCCGATCGCGAGGGGGCGATGCTCTTCTTCACCGACCGCTCGGTCTACCGCCCCGGACAGACGGTGTTCTGGAAGGTGATCGTCTATGACCAGGCCGTGGACGGCGAGCCGGTGCTCGCTCCCGGCCGGGCTGTCGAGGTCGAGCTGCTCGATCCACATGGCGAGAGGGTGGCCGCGGGTTCCTTCACCGCCAATGCGTTCGGTACGGCCGCCGGATCGTTCGTCCTCCCCGCCGGGCGTGCCCTGGGGGAGTGGAAGCTGACCGGTTCCCTGCCCGGCGCGGCGTATGTCCGGGTCGAGGAGTACAAACGGCCGGCGTTCGAGGTGGAGCTGGAGGACCCGGCCGAGCCCCTGCGCCTCGGCGGGATCGCCACGTTCTCCGGCACGGCCCGCACCTGGTTCGGCTTGCCGGTGACCGGCGGCCGGATGCGGTGGCGCGTGGTGCGCGAGCCGGTGTGGAGTGCATGGAGATTTCCGCGGCCCCGGATCCTGGGGGAACGGGAGATCGCCCGCGGCTCCGAGGAGCTCGACCCGCAAGGGAGGTTCCGGTTGAGCTTCCTGGCGGCCGGGGAGAAGGAAGACGCCGAGGACGGCGCGACCTGGAGGTTCCGGCTGGAAGCCGAGGTCACCGACGAGGCGGGGGAGACCCGCGAGGCGGTGCGGCACTTTCGCCTGGGGAAGGCCGCGGTCGAGGCCTCGATCGGTCTGGCCGGCGAGGCCGGCTTCCTCCTGGCGGAGGCGCCGGGCCAGGTGCTCGTCGGCCGCACCAGCCTCGACGGCGCGCCGCTGCCGGGCGTGGGCACCTGGACCCTGGTGGCGCTCCGCCAGCCGGAGGAGACCGTCCTCCCGGCCGACCAGCCCCTGCCGGCGGCGGAGACCCCGGCCGGGTTCCGCACCCCGGGAGACGCCTTGCGGCCGCGCGAAGGCCCCGGCCTCGCGCCGGACGAGGTGCTCGCCGGCTGGGAGGAGGAGGGCCGGATCGCCTCCGGAACCTCGCGGCACGGGGCGGACGGCCGCGCCACTATCTCCCTCCCCGGGCTGGCGGCCGGTGCCTACCGGCTGCGCTATTCGACGATCGACGGCTTCGGCACACCGGTCGAGGCGGAGAAGGTGATCGTGGTGGCCGGCCCGCGCCTGCCGCTCGCCGTGCCGCTGCTTCTGGCGGCCGAGCTGCCGCAGGTGCGCGCCGGCGGGCGGATCCTCCTGTTGGCCCACTCGGGTCTCCGGGATCAGCCGCTCCTCCTCGAGATCTACCGCGGTGGGCGCTTGCGCGAGCGGCGGAGGCTGCGTTCAGACGCCGATTCGTCCCTCCTCGCCATCCCGGTCCTTCCCGAAGACCGCGGCGGGCTGCGCTTCCGGCTCACCGGCGTGCGGGACCATCAGCTTCTCACCGAGACCACGTTCGTTTTCGTCCCCTGGGACAACCACGAGCTCGCCGTCGAGCTGTCCACCTTCCGCGACAAGGTCCGGCCGGGCGCCCGGGAAACCTGGTCGGTCTCCGTGCGGCAACCAGGTCCGGGCGGTGCGGCCGTCGCGGCGGCCGAGGTTCTGGCGTCGATGTACGACCGCAGCCTCGATCTCTTCGCGGAGCACCGGCCACCGGACGTCTTCGAGCTGTTCCCGTACCGCATGGAGGACGTCTGGGAGCGCACGACTCTCGGCCCTGCGCCGGTGCTGGCCGCGCCGTTCGCACGGCGGTGGACGTGGTCCGGGGCGTGGAGGGACCGGTTGCGTCTCCGCGGCGAGGCGCGGGGAGCCGCGGTTCCCTGGTACGAGTTTCTCGCCACCCCCGCGACGCCGGAGGAGGCTCTGCAGCTGGAGCGGCACGCCACGTTCGTGACCGTGACCGGCGAGGCTCCGTTGCTCGAAGAACGGCACGTTTCGACGGGAGCGATGGCCTTCCGGCTCGCCGGGGAGACCCCGCAAGGTGTTCCGCCACCGCCACCGCCACCACCTCCGCCATCCGCGCAGGAGGCCGCGTCTCCTCTGCGCCGCGATTTCCGGGAGACCGCCTTCTGGGAGCCCCGCCTGCTCACCGGGCCGGATGGCACCGCGACGATCGAATTCACCGTCCCCGACTCCGTC
Source organism: Holophagales bacterium UBA5704 (assembly GCA_002420005.1). Lineage (GTDB taxonomy): Bacteria > Acidobacteriota > Thermoanaerobaculia > Multivoradales > UBA5704 > UBA5704. The sequence continues at coordinate 13,803 of DIHE01000055.1, forward strand.
ACGTCCTGGACGTTCTGGGTGCAGGCGCTGACCCGCGACCTGCGCGCCGGCTCGCTCACCCGGCGGGTGGAAAGCGTCAAGGACCTGATGGTCCGCCCCCGGATGCCGCGCTTCCTCCGCGAGGGAGACCGGGCGGTGCTCAGGGTATCGGTCGACAATGCCTCGGCCGCACCGCTCTCCGGCACCGTGGCGCTCGACGTGGTCGATGCAGAGAGCGGAGAGAGCCTCCTGGGTGCCTTCGGCCTGACCGCGGCGGCGGCGCGTGCCCCGTTTTCCGCCGCGGCGGGGGGTGGCACCACCGTCAGCTTCCCGTTGACGGCGGCGCGCCCTGCCGGACCCGTGGCGGTGCGGGTGACCGCGACCGCCGCCGGTCTGCAGGATGGCGAGCTGCGGCCTCTGCCGATTCTTCCTGCGCGCCTGTCTCTTGCGCAATCCCGGTTCGTGGGCCTGCGCGAGCCCGGGCGCCGGGAGATGTCGTTCGCCGGCCTGGCCGAGGAAGATCCTACCCGCATCCACGAGCAGCTCGTGGTCACCGTGGAGGCCCGCCTGTTCGACGGCCTTCTGGCCGCGCTTCCTTATCTGGTGGACCATCCCTATGAGTGCACCGAGCAGACGGTGAACCGGTTCGTCTCCACGGGCATTCTGGCCGGCCTGTTCGACCGTCATCCCGACGTCGCGCGCAAGGCCGCAGAGCTGGCGCGGCGGGACACACCGCTCGCGACCTGGGAGGCGGTGGACCCCAACCGAAAAATGGCTCTCGAGGAGACCCCCTGGCTCGCGGAATCCCGCGGGCTGCGCGGCCGAGAGGAAAGGCCACCGTTGCGGGTGCTCGATCCACGAGTGGCGCGGGCCGAGCAGGAGACGGCCTTGGAGCGCCTGCAGAAAGCCCAGCTCGCCGACGGTGCCTTCCCCTGGTGGCCGGGTGGGCCGGCGTCGCCCTACATGACCGCCTATCTCCTCATCAGCCTGGCCAAGGCGCACGATTTCGGCGCCGCGGTGCCGGAGCCGATCGTCCGGCAAGGCTGGGCGTATCTGGCCACCTGGCTCAGCCAGGAGCAGAAGGACAACTTCGAGCGTTGTGCGTGCTGGCGTCTGGCGACGCTCGTCGGCTATGCCGCCGCCCTGGCACCGTCGGAGTGGACCGCCAGAGTGACCGCCGGGGTCCGACAGGACCTCCTCGCCCTCTCCTGGCGCCACCGCTTCGAGATGAGCCCTCTGTTGCAGGCTCTACTCGCGCTCACCCTGCACCGCCTGGAGCGGACGCAGGAGGCGAGGACCCTGCTGGAGAACCTCCTCGCGACGGCGCAGGACTCGCCGGACGAGGGGATTTTCTGGAGCCGGGGGCGGCAGAGCTGGCTCTGGTACGAGGACGAGGTGGAGACCCAAGCCTTCGTCTTGCGCGCCGTCGAAGAGGTCCTCCCCGGCGATCCGCGCCGCCACGGCCTTGTGCAGTGGCTGTTCCTGCACCGGCAGCTCAACCATTGGCCGTCCACCCGTTCCACCGCCGAGGTCCTCGCCGCCGTCGCCTTGTACTTGCAGAACGAACAGCCGCCCGGCGTCCGCGACGGGGCCACCGTGCGCATCGGAGCACGCCCCGCCCGCGCGGTTGCCGAGGACCGGCAGATCGTGATCCCCGGAGCGGAGCTACGGCCGGAAGACACCACGATCGTGGTCGAGCAGGCGGCTGCCGCACCGCTCTTTGCCACCGCCACCTGGCATTTTTCGACCGAAGTCCCCCCTGCGCAGGGAGAGGGGGATCTCTTCCGGCTCGAGCGACGCTTCTTCCGGCGGGTCCACTCCGACGGTGGGGAGGTTCTTGAGCCCCTGGGCGACGGGGACCCGGTGCACCTCGGCGACGAGGTGGAGATCCACCTGGTGCTCCACAGCCGCGTCGCCGCCGAGTTCGTCCACCTGCGCGATCCTCGCCACGCGGGGCTGGAACCGGGCGCGGCCCTCTCCGGCTGGCGGTGGGGGGACGGCGTGGGGTGGTACGAGGAAACCCGCGACAGCGGCGTGAGCTTCTTTCTGGAGCACCTTCCCGCGGGAACCCGGGTGTTGAAGCACCGCGTGCGGGCCGCCATGGCCGGAACCTTCCAGGCCGGGCCGGCGACGGTGCAGGCGATGTACGCCCCGGAACACGTGGCGTACTCGGCGGGTCAGACCCTGCGGGTGGAGCAGGGGGACAGCCGCTGAGAACCCGTCACAGCTGAGAACGTCCCCTTCCCGGCCCTTCAGCTTGGCCGAGACGAACGAAGCGTTCTCGCGGTGCAGCGTCGAAAAGTCGAGCCGCTCGACCCACCGTTGACAACGCCGTGCCGCAGGGTGTAACTTCAACGAAACCTGGATAGCAGCAGGCGCTCATGAGCGGAGGTTTCGTATGCAGACCCCTCGACGTGCTGTGGCACGGGCCGCGTGGCTCGTAAGCGGTGCCCTGATGTGCTGGGCCTCCTCGGCGGGGCTGGCCCAGCCGGCGGCGCCGTCCCTTCCTGCGGCGTGCCGTGGAGGCCGCTTGGTGAAGGCGCGGGTGGTGGCCCTCGATCAGGTGTATTTCTGGAACCGGATGGGCGCGGTCGAGCCGCAAGGAATGATCTACGCCCTCGAGGACGACGTGGTGCACGTCTCGCAGGACGAAACGTCGTGCACCGCTCCGCGCCTGCCTCTGGAGCCCGGCCGGGTCCGGCTGCGGCAGGGGAAGCGCCCGCGTCCGCTGGTGCTGCGCGTCCACGCCGGGGACTGTCTCGAGATCCGCTTCCGCAACCTGCTGGCCGATGCGGCCTCCGTGGACGACGAAGCGCCGCACACCCGGGCGGCGTCGATCCATGTGGCGGGCCTGCAAAACGTGCAGACGATCCGCGACGCAGGAATGGATGTCGGAGCGAATGGCCCGCCGGGTGACGGGGTGGCGGCCCGTGGGGAGGCGATGAAATACCTCCTGTTCGCCGAATCGGAAGGGACGTATCTGCTCTACAGCGGCGGCGCCCTGGCCGGCGGTGAAGGCCTGAGCGGCAGCATATCGGCCGGACTGTTCGGCGCCGTCCACGTCGAGCCGCCGGGATCGCAGTGGTACCGCAGCCAGGTGACCGAGAAGGAGCTCCAGCTGGCGACGGCGTCGCACGGGCCGCAAGGATTCCCGGTGATCGACTATGGTGCGACCTACCGCGACCGCTCCGACCCCGCGCAGTGCCGGCGCCTCGGCAAGCCGATCCTGAAGATCCTCGACGCAGACGGCGAGATCGTCCATTCCGACCTGACGGCGATCATCGCCGGCCCGCGGGGCGGTGCCTTCGGGAGCGAGGTCCCGCCGTCCACTCCGGTCTACCCGAACCGGCAAGACCCGTTCCGCGAATTCACCATCATCTTTCACGACGAGATCGGTGCCGTCCAGGCGTTTCCCCACTTTCAGGACGAGGTGCTGTCCCACACCCTGCACAGCGTGCGGGACGGTTTCGCGATCAATTACGGCACCGGCGGTGCCGGCGCCGAGGTGATCGCCAACCGGCTGGGTGTGGGGCCGATGCACGATTGCCCCGAGTGCAAATATGAGGAGTTCTTCCTCTCCTCCTGGGCGGTGGGCGATCCCGCCATGGTGGTCGACGTGCCGGCCAACGACCCGTGCACGGTGGCGGACCTCAAGAAAGGGCGCAATTGCCGCCCGCAGCCCGGCCCCAAGGCCACGAAGGCCTTCTACCCGGACGATCCGTCGAACGTCTACCATAGCTATCTGAACGACCGGGTGATCTTCCGCAACCTGCACGCCGGCTCGGACGATCATCACATTTTCCACCTGCATGCCCACCAGTGGGTGCACAGCCCGCAGAGCGACCGGTCATCGTATCTCGACAGCCAGGCGATCGGGCCCGGGGCCGGGTTCAATTACGAGATCGCCTATCACGGCGGCGGCAATCGCAACCATACCCCGGGGGACGCCATCTTCCATTGCCATTTCTATCCCCATTTCGCGCAGGGCATGTGGTCGCTCTGGCGGGTGCACGATGTGCTGGAGACCGGCACGAAGCTCGGTGCCGACGGCCGGCCGGCGCCCGGATCGCGCGCCTTGCCGGATGGCGAGATCGCCGCCGGCACACCGATTCCGGCGGTGGTCCCGCTCCCGGCGGTGGCCCTGGCGCCGCTGCCGATCCCGGTGGAGATCGCGGCCGGCCAGGTGCGGTTTCCGGCGGGGGTGACCGGCAATCCCGGCTATCCCTTCTTCGTCCCGGGAATCGCCGGCCACCGCCCGCCGCAGCCGCCGCTCGACACGATCCACGACGGCGGATTGCCGCGCCACGTGGCGACCGGGGGGACGGCGGTGAGCCGGGAGACGCGGCTCGATTTTCGTAAAGAGCTGCACGAGCTGAGCGTGCGCTGGCTCGCCGAGGCGGGGGAGCCGGTGGAGCGCAAGGCGATGGATTTCCATGCGAAGGCCGGCGGGTATGCCACGCCGACCCCCGCCGGTACCGCCGCGCCCCGGGCGTTCGCGGTCAACGGCGCACCGCCGGTGCGCGGCGCGCCGTTCGCCGACCCCTGCGTGGACGACGCCGGCCGGCCGGTGCGCGAGCTGCGGACCTACAAGGCCGCCGGTTTGCAGATGGACGTGATCTTCAACAAGGCGGGCTGGCACTTCCCGCAGGAGCGCCTGCTCGTCCTGCAGGAGGACGTGGCCGACACCCTGGCCGGCCGGCGTCCGCCGGAGCCGTTCTTCTTCCGCGCCCGCAGCCGGGAGTGCATCGAGTACCAGCACACGAATCTCATCCCCAGTGAATACCACCTCGACGACTTCCAGGTGCGCACGCCGACCGACATCCTGGGTCAGCACATCCACCTGGTGAAATTCGACGTCCTCGCCTCGGACGGCGGCGGCAACGGCTTCAACTACGAGGACGGCACGCTGAGCCCCGAGGAGGTGCAGGAACGCATCTGCGCCATCCGCCAGGCCCAGCCCGGGCGCTGTGGCGAGACGCCGGACCACTGCACGTTCCGCGGCCCGGCGTCGGAGCGCTGTCCGGTGCCGAAGGTGCACCCGGTCTTCGCCGGGAAACGGGATGCCGACTGCGACGGCGTCGACGACTGGCTCGGGGCCCAGACCACCGTGCAGCGCTGGTGGGCCGATCCGATCACCACCCTCGACGGCGAGGCGCGCACCTTGCGTACGGTGTTCACGCACGATCATTTCGGGCCTTCGTCGCACCAGCAGGCGGGGTATTACGCCGGCCTGGTGGTCGAGCCCGCCGGCAGCAAGTGGTACCACCCGGAGACCAACGTGGCCCTCGGCGGACGGGCCGATGGCGGCCCCACCTCCTGGCAGGCGGTGATCGAAGGGACGACCGCCCAGGAGAACTACCGCGAGTTCATGTTCGAGTACGCCGATTTCCAGCCGGCCTATGCGCCGGGGAGCCCGGTCTGCCCGGTGAAACAGGGAGATCTGGTCACCTGGGCGGACCCGGCGCGGGCGGTCAATCCGGCCGGCCGCCGGCTCATCGGCCCGCCCAAGCTGTACGAAAAGCCGCGGGTGTGCCCGCGCAACGCGAACGATCCGGACGGCACCCTGCTCGCCGAGAAGACGGCGCTCCCGCCGTGCCCGGAGGCGGTGGCCGCGGACGATTCCGGCATGGTGGTGGTGAACTACCGCAACGAGCCGCTGGCGTTGCGCATCCGCGATCCGAAGACCGGCGGCCAGGCGGCGGGGGAGGCGGGCGATCTCTCGTTCGCCTATGAGACCCGCACCGACCGCGCCGATTCCGAATTCAACCTGAAGCCCTACGCTCCGCACCTCAAGCACGTTCCCTATCCGCCGCTGACCAGTCCCCTGTCGTTGCGGGCGGGCGATCCCATGACCCCCCTGCTGCGCGCCTACGAGGGCGATCCGGTGCAGATCCGCATGCTCGTCGGCGCTCACGAGGAGGAGCACAACTTCACCATCCACGGCCTCAAGTGGCTCGCCGAGCCGGACGATCCGAATTCCGGCTACCGCAACTCGCAGAACATGGGGATCTCCGAGTGGTTCGACCTGGTGATCCCGCGCATGCCGACCCTCAAGGATGGCGAGAGCGTCGACCTGCTCTACAAGGCCACGGCCGCCGCCGAATGGCAATGGAGCGGCGCCTGGGGGCTGCTGCGCCTGTACCGCGGGCGGCCTTCGGAGCACCGGCTGCGGCTGGAGGCGGCCGGCCTTCCGGGGGCGGAGGCGGCGGCGGATCTGGGTGACCTGCCGACCCTGCAGCTCGCCAACCCCGACGGCCGGGCCGACGGGCAGGATGCCGAGCTGCGGACCCTGGCGTCGGACACCCGGGCGGTCGCGGCCGAGGCGGCGCTCGCCCGGGCCGCCGTCGCTGTGCCGGGAGACCAGGCGTCGATCCTCACCACCTGCCCGAAGGCGGCGCCGCTGCGGTCCTATGACGTGGTGGCCGTGGCGGCCTCGGAGGTCCTGGCCGACGATGCACCGGGAGCTCCGGGCCTGCTCTACAACCCGCGGCGGGCGAAGGTGGCCACCTTTGCCCGCGACATCGACCCGTCGGGCGAGCCGGCGGAGCGCTTCGGGCCGCTCGCCGACTCCACGGCGATCCTGTTCGTCCAAGCGAGGGACCTGACCACGGTTCGTCCTGCCGGCGGGCCGCCGCGCCTGCGTTTGAAGCCGAACGTGAAGCGCGAGCCGCTCGTCCTGCGGGCCGCGGCGGGTGACTGCATCCGGGTCACCCTGACCAACCGGCTGCCGGACACCTACCGTGACCTGCCGGGCTGGAACGCCGTGCCCATGTTGATCGAAGGGTTCAACGCCAACGACGTGCGGCCCTCGCGGGAGGTGGGTTTGCATCCGCAGCTCGTCTACTACGACGTGTTGCGCTCGGACGGCGTCAACGTCGGGCTCAACCGGGCGACCACCGGGCGCAAGCAGACCGCGGCGCCGGGGGAGACCGTCACCTACACCTGGTACGCCGGCGAGCTGGTTCCCCAGAAGCCCGGTGTGCCCCAGCCCCTCAAGCCGCGCGCCCTCGAGCTGGGAGCCTCGGGGCTGTCCTCGTCCGATCCGATCAAGCACGCCAACAAGGGAGCCGTGGGCGCCTTGATCATCGAGCCGCGGCAGGCGACCTGGCGCGAGGACGTGCAGAGCGGCCAGGTCACCCGCGCCACCGCCACCGTCTTCTCCCCGGGGAGCGGTCTCTTCCGCGAGCTGGTGCTGGTCTTCCAGGACAATCTCAACCTGCGCTATGCCGACGGCGCCGCCGTGGAGAGCCTGGACATCAATGAGGACGCGACGGAGTCCGGACAGAAAGCGGTGAACTATCGCACCGAGCCGCTCTGGTACCGCATCGGGCTCGCTCCCGACACGCCCACAGGAGAGACCCGCACCTTCACCCTGTTCGACGAGGTCCTGGCGAATCGATTCAAGGGCATCGGAGACCCGGTGACGCCGATCCTGACCGCCAAGGCGGGCCAGGCCGTCCGCGTCCGCGCCGTGCATCCGGGCGGGCACACCCAGGCGCACGTCCTGGAGATCCAGGGCCACCTGTGGGAGGAGCTGCCCTACGCGAACGATTCCTCGGTCCTGGGCGGCAATGCGGCCTCGGAGACGCAGGGGACGCGCGGCGGCCTGGGAGCCACCGGGCACTTCGACGTCCTGCTGCGCAACGGGGCCGGCGGCAAGTTCCGGGTCTTTGGCGACCACCTGATCCGCGATTACGCCCACTGGCTGTTGTACGACGGCGTTTGGGGCCTGCTGCGGGTGACGCAACCCTGATCCGCCCCGGCGGCTGTCACCGGGGCGGCAGATCCAGGCGCCAGAGCCCGCCGCTGGAGGGCGTGGCGTAGAGCCGCTGGGCGTTCAACGGGTCCTGCACGAGAGCGGTGACCCGGAGCTTGCCGTCGAGGGGCAACCCGGGCGCCGCCGGGTTCCAGGTCTTCGCCCGGTCCTGGCTGACCAGGATGCCGAGGCTGTCTGTCGCCGCGTAGAAGGTCTGTGGGTCGCTGCGGTCGATCAACAGCCACCGCACCCAGCCGTTCGGCGGGAGGCCGCCGATGCGTTGCGCGGTGCCACCGGCGGCCCGGCGCCGGTAGATGCCGGTGCCGCGGACGAAATAGACGGCTCCGAGCTGTCCTGGAGCGAAGGCGAGGGTGGTCACGTCCTCTTCCCAGCGCCTCCAGGTCTGGCCGGCGTCGAGACTGCAATAGACGACCGCGATCTCTCCGCCGTGCAGGTAGCGGTCGACTCCGAAGGCGAAGAGCGTTTCCGGCCGGTAGGGATCGGCCTGGAAACGGCGAAAGAAGAACCCTCCCCGCTCATCGATCGGAACCACGGAGAGCTGTTCCCACCAGCGGCCGGAGCCGTCGCGCAGGAGGATCCGGTTGCCCGCGCCGGCGAGAAGAATCCCGGGGACGGGTGCGGCGAGAGCTTCGGTGCCCGCGGGGACCGGGGACGGGGCCCCCCAGGACTGGCCGCCATCGCGGCTTTCAAAGAGCCGTTCGACCGGTGGGCTTTGTTCTTGCCGGGTCAGCGCGAAGAGCCGATCGCGCTCGTGGGGATCGAAGGCAAGATCCTGGAGGAGCCCTGGACGCGGAACGGAAAGGGGTGCCGTCCTCGCCCCGCCGTTGCGGGTCTCGTGCAGGGTGTCGAAGCTGGTGAAGACGAAGCGCCGTGGGCGGAACGGGTCGAAGCGCAGGAAGCGGACGGGGTTGGCGTGCACGCCGGCCAGGGCCGCCGCTTCCCAATGAAAGCCGGCGGCGGTGCTCGACCAGAGGCCCAGGGGAGAGGCGAGGAGAATCCGCCCGGCGGCGTCGAGCGCCAGGTCGGAAACACCGGGATAGGCGGAGCGGCTGTAGGTCATGCTCGGCAGGTCGCGCCGCAGGCGCCGGAACGTCGAGCCTCCGTCGCGGCTCACCCAGAGCCCGTCGTCCGTGCCGACGAAGACGGTTTCCGGATTCCGGGGATCGACCAGCAGCGAGGCGCTGTCCAGGAACAGCGCGCCCGGGGCGGCCCCTCGCTCCTCCCAGGTGGCGCCGCCGTCGCGCGAACGCCAGCAGACCGATTGCAAAAAGCCGGAGGCAAAAGCATAGAGCGTGTCCGGAGCGGAGGCCGCGAGGGCCAAGGCGCGCACCGACTGCTGGCTGTGAGCGGCAGGATCGTCGAGCAGCGTCCAGGTCAGACCGCCGTCGCGGCTCTTGAAGCGGGCCTGCCAGCCGGCCGCGTACAGCACACGCTTGTCCCTGGGATCGCGGAGCAGGGTGTGGAGAGTGTCCGGCGCAGGAGAGAGGGGGATCTGTTGCCAGGTGGCGCCACCGTCGGCGGAGCGTGCGACGCCGTCTCGCGTACCCACCAGCACGGCGTCCGAGAGCGCCAGCAGGCCCGCGGAGCAGGCGAGCCCCCCGATGTCTTCCGAGGTCGCCAGCAGGTGCCAGCTCGCCCCGGCGTCGTCGCTGCGATAGACCCCGCCGGGATCGTCGCTGGAACAGCCCTGTTTGGCGGCCACGGCGTAGAGGCGGTCGGTGTCTTGCGGATCGACGGCGAGGGCGATGATCCGTTCTCCTTCGAGGCCGTGGTTGGCCTCCTGCCAGGTCGTGCCGCCGTCCTCGCTGCGCATCACCAGGGTCTCGAGATGCTGATAAGGGCCCCAGGGAAACGCGGCAAAGAGACGCGCACCGATTTGGGGGTCGGCGGCGATCACCGTCGGCCCGCCGCCGGAGGGGCCGACCGGCTCCCAGCGGCCGGTGGCGGCGTTCGCGGGAACGACCGCCAGGAAGCAGGCCGCCAAGGTCACCAGGAGGCAGGAACGTCGTCTCGTCTTCATGGGAGATCGCTCCTCGAAGAAGTCCTTCGAAATATACGTATCCCGGTGGCCGGCCGTCGCCGTTTCCCCTCCTCAGTGCTCCAGATACAGCGGCAGCGACGGCTTGTCGAGCCGGTAGGTCCCTTCGCGGGCCGCGGCACGGCAGATCTCGGCGGCGGCGCCGGCCAGATGGCCGCAGCTCTCCTGCGCCTTGGCGGGCTGGTAGACGGCGAGGCTCTCGATCAGCCCTTCGAGGCAGAGTGTCTGATCGGCACCCGGCTCCTCCGGGCACACCGTCCGGATCAAACCGGGGTTTTCAGCGACCGCCGTCATCGCGGTGAAGCCGACGCCGTGGAAACAGCCGGATCGCTGCCCGGCGGGGAGCGAGCGGCACATCTCGGCAAGCTCGGCGCGGTCGCCGCCGAGCGCGCCGAGCATGCGGGTGGCCTGGTAGCGGTAGCACGCGGCGGGGAAGCGGGTGGAGACGTCGCAGGGATGGAACGCGCTCTGGCCCGGCTTCACCCAGGTGGCCGCCTGGTTGAACAGCTCCATGTAGACGCCGGTGACGCAGTAATAGCCCATCGCCGGGCCATCGAAGCCGGAGCAGCCGTCGATCGCCTTCTCGACGTCGTTGCCGGCGACCATCATCAGCGCGTGGCCCAGGCCGTGGGCACAGTTGCCGGGCCGCCGGATGTCGGCCATGGCGCCCTGCGTGCACACGGTGGCGAGCAGCGGGCGGACCTGGTCGATCGTGCTGGTGCCGAACGCCTCCTTGAGCACGCCGTGCAGGCAGGCCGAGCTGCACCGCGGGCCGCACTCGCTCAAGGCCTTGCCGACGTCCTTGTTGAAGTGGACATAGACCGCCCGCCCCAGCTCGTGCGCCTCGTCATGGCAGAACGGATTGCGCTTCTCCAGGACGTCGAGGAGGCCCTGGGTGCCCAGGGTGGTGAGGTATTGGTCGAACAGCTGGCGCCGCTGCGCGGGCTTGAGCATGTAGTCGACGGAGAACCGCGCCTTGAGCGCGGCGATCTCGGGGGTGTCTTCGCGGACCTGGGCCTCTCGGCCCCCTTCCATGTCCATCTGGGACGCAGAGGGCTCCGCGGCCGGCATGCCACCGCCGTGGTGATGGTGGTGCTGGTGCTCGTCCGGCGGCGCCGTGGCGGGTGGGGGAGCCTGGGCCGCGAGGGAGGTCGTGGCGACGAGAGAGAGGGCGAGGAGGGGTGCGAGGGTCCGCATGGGGAGATTTCTAGCACAGGTGGTGCCCGGGCTCGCGATCGATTCCAGGCCGCCGCCCGGCCGCGAAAACCGTGACGACCTTCCCGGGCTGCCGTGATGACCGGATAGACTCTTGCCCCGGCCGGCGATAGATTCCACCGCTGAAGAACGAGAGCCCACGGACGTGCCAGCGTCTTTGCCTTTTCTCCTTCGCACCTGAGGATCGGCGATGCCGCGACCCTGTTTGGCGGAGGTGTCCGGCGCAAGGTGGATGGCTGACGGCTGAACAAAGAGCCGCGCCACCGTGTCCCAAGAGAGACAACCCACTTCCGGCCCTGCCCGCAGGGGACGGCCGGCTCAGGAGACGTACATCGTGAGAGTCCGGCCGCTTCTTCTTCCTCTTCTCCTTCTCCTCGGTCTGTCCGGTGCCGCCTCGGCCGGGTGGGCCCAGGAGCGTTTCCCCGCGCATTACATCGTGTTCTCTCTGGACGAGAACGGTGACGTCAAGCCGGTGTTTCACCGGCCGGTCCTGCTCCTCGCGCCCCTCGTCTCGCGCAGCGAGGAGGATCTCGAGCGGCTGCGCAGCGAGCCCGCAGCAGGCGATGGGAGCCTCGACGTCGAAGTGCTCGATGCGGGAGGGGAGGTGGTCTTCCGCGACCGGCTGCCTCTGCCCACCTGGGTGCGCGGCGAGTTCCATGGCGGCCCGAACGGGCAGGGTGGGTGGAGCATCGACGGGCATGTCTTTCCGCAGCAGGACCGCGCGTTCGTGGTGCGCGTGCCCCGCATCGTGGACGGGACCTTGAGCCTCTCCGCGGCGGATGCCTGGCGCCGCCGCACCCGATCCGCCTCGTTCTCACTCGACGATCTCGCCGCGCGGCAGGACCTCCTGGAGATCCCCGAGGCGCCGGTGGCGAACGTCCAGTGGGCGGCAAGCGCCATCACCGGCAGCCCGGCGAACCGGGTCGACCTGGTGATCCTGGGTGACGGCTACACCGCGGCCCAGGCGGCTCAGCTCCAGACCGATGCCACCAACCTCGAAGCCAGTTTCTTCGGCATCACCCCTTACAGCTCCTACAAGAACTACGTGAACCGGGTCATCCTCTCCACCGTCTCCGCGCAGTCCGGGGCGGACCATCCGCCCTACAACCCGTCGTGCTTCGGGGATGACCGGAGCTGCTGCGGCGACATCACGGCGGCGTCCGATCCGCTCGCCGGGACCTACGTCAACAACGCCCTGGGAGCGCGCTTCTGCGCCTTCAACATCCACCGCCTCCTGGTGGTGGACAGCGCGCCGGTCTATGCCGCGGCGGCGGCCTATCCCGACTGGGACCAGATCCTGGTGCTGGTCAACGACACGACCTATGGCGGAGCCGGCGGCAGCTTCTCGGTTCTCTCCCGGCATTCGGCGGCGCTGGACGTGGCGCGCCACGAGTATGGCCATACGTTCACCCGGCTCGCCGACGAGTACGACAGCGCCTATCCCGGGTACCCCTCGTGCAGCGACCTCTCGGGCTCCAGCCCGTGCGAGGCGAACGTGACGGATCAGACGACGCGCGCATCGATCAAATGGGCGCCCTGGATTGCCGCTGCGACGCCGGTGCCGACGCCGGAGGGGAATCCCTCCTATGCCAACGTGGCCGGCTTGTTCCAAGGGGGGCGCTACCTGACCTCCGGCATGTACCGGCACCGTGACGCCTCGTGCCTGATGCATTTCCTGGGCGTGGGCTTCGGGGACGTCTGCGGCCAGGAGTACGTGCTCCGCCTGTACCGCGGCGGCTGGGGGCAGCCGAGCGCCGGGGTCGATCCGATCGAGCCCGGTCTGGAGAATCCGCCGCCGGGAACCTACACGGCCCTCACCGGGGCCAGCTTTTCCGTCGGTCTCCTCGGGCCGCTCGGCGGGCCGGCTCTCCAGACCACCTGGAAGGTGAACGGCACGGCGGTCTCCACGTCACCGAGCTACGTGCTGCTGCGGTCCACCCCCGGCGCCTACCAGGTGACCCTGGAGGTGAAGGACGTCACGCCGCAGGTTCATGCCACGATGGCCGGAACGGTCCTCGACAGCTCGCGGAGCTGGACGGTGAACGTGGCGCCGAGCCCGGACACCGCGTTCTATACCGTGACGCCGTGCCGTGCCTTCGACACGCGCACGGCGAATGGTCCGCTGGGCGGTCCCGTCCTCGCCGCGGGCGCGATCCGCTCGTTCAACCTGGCCGGCGTTTGCGGGATTCCGACCACCGCGCGGGCGATCGTGGGCAACCTCACCGTGGCCCAGCCCACCCAGGCCGGCTATCTGGCGCTCTATGCCGGCGGCTCGCCGGTGCCGCCGACCAGCGTCATCACGTTTGCTGCCGGGCAGGTGCTGGCGAACAACACCACCCTGGCCCTGCAGCAGAACGGGTCCGGCACGGTGACCCTCAAATCCGGGACGAGCGGCACGGCGCATGCGATTCTCGACGTGACCGGCTACTACCAGTAGGTACCCGTAGGGGAACCTGGTGACCGGAGAGCAGGAGCCGGTTTCGCCGGCTGCGGCGCAATCACGATCCGCGCCCCCTCCGCGGTCGACCGGCTGTAGACCGGCAGGAAGCCGCCGCGGCCGGTGAGCAGCGGGTTGTAGTCGCCGAGGAAGTACGGATCGCCCGCGGAGGCCGGAGCCCAGAGAAAGTCGTCCACCGGCGTGTCGGTTCCCCTGGCGAGGGTTCCGTCCGGTTGCAGAAGGATCTCGGTGAGGTGCAGGGTGACCGGGAAGTGACCTCCCTGGGCGGTCTTCCCGGGGGTCGGGGCGAACCAGGTCACGGCGATCCGGCCCTGCGCGTCGATCGCCAGGGCGGGCCTCCAGGCGGAGGGGGCCGCTTCGTCGCTGACGCGCAGCGGCGCGCTCCAGGTGCGGCCGGCGTCGGCGGAGGTGACGAGCCCCACCTGCAAGGAGCGGCCCTTGGTGAAAGAGCCGTTGGTGAACAGGGCGAACAGCCGGCCGGTGCGGGGATCGATCGCGGGATGGCCGATGTCCTCGGCGATGCGGATCGGCTGGCTCGTTCCCGGAAACACCGGCGGCTCGGACCAGGGGGTTCCCGCGTACACCGGCGCCGGTGGGCTCCAGGTGGCGCCGCCGTCTTGCGAGAGGACGAACGACATGGAGGCGCCGCGGTCTCCGTGGGTGTAGAAGGCGAACAGGTGCCCGGTGCGGGCGTCGATCACCAGCTGGGTGCAATCCGCGAAGGAGCCGGGAACCCGCGGCGAGATCTGGAGGATCGGGCTCCAGGTCTTGCCGCCGTCGACCGTCTTGGCGACGACCGCGGGTCCGACGAACCCGGGGTTCTCGTAGCGCGTGGTCACCACCCAGGCGGTGCCGGGGTGGCGCGGATCGGCGGCCACCGCGGTGTTGTCGTGGACGACCGCGGGGCTCCGGCTGAGCGTGATGACGCCCGGCGCCTCCCAGGTGCGTCCGCCGTCCCCGCTGGCCGCGACGACGATGGCGCTCGCGGTGGAGGTGTCGTTCTCGATGCGGAAGGCGATGGCGCTGACGTAGACGCGACCCTCGGGTCCGATGGCGACCCAGGGGTCGGACGAACGGAGGGCGGCTTCGACGGGACCGCCGGCACAGGCGTTGAAGGGGAGCGTCCGCGGTGGCGTCCAGCTCTTCCCGCCGTCGAACGAGGCGGCGGTCTGGATGACGCCGAGGCTGGCGCTGCGCACCGCCCAGGCGGCGACGATATGGTCGGGATCGACGGGAGAGACCGCGGCGTGCGGCTCGACCTCGAAACGTCCGCCGAACGCTTGCGCGGCGTCGCCCCGGCACCGTGCGAACGCTTCATCCTCCTTGGCGCCTGCGGTGATTTCGACCCTGGCGATGGAAGGGGACGCCACGATGGCCTGCGTTGGTCCGAGAAGGGCGGCGGCGGCGAGGAGGTGGGACCACATGGCAGGAGGGTATGCGAGGCCGGCGTACGGCGTCAAAGGCGTTACAACCGGTGGCACGACCGGAATCCCGAGGCCGTTTCAGGAGAGAATGCAGGCCAAGGAGGTGAACGGATGAGCAGGCATCTCGGTCGGCGGGTGTTGCTCCTCGCGGCTGTCGTCGCTGCGGGGCTCGCGGCCGCAACCGGCGCGCAGGAAGCGAAAGAGGCGAAAGAGACGAAGGAGACCTACATGCGGCGGGCCCAGGAGCAGGTGGCGGCGAATCTGCGGCTCGCCCCGAACACACAGCGGGCACGCAATGTGATTCTCTTCGTCGGCGACGGCATGGGGGTCACCACGGTGACCGCGGCGCGCATCCTGGACGGCCAGCAGCGCGGCATGAAGGGGGAGGAGAACGTGCTCTCCTTCGAGCGCTTCCCCTACCTCGCCCATTCCAAGACCTACCAGAACAACCAGCAGGTCCCCGATTCCGCACCCACCATGACCGCCCTGGTCACCGGCAGCAAGGCGAACGACGGGATGCTTTCCATCGCGCCCAACGTGCTGTCCAGCAATGACTGGTGGTCGGCCGGGAAACCGGAGAACCGGCTGCGGACCATCCTGGAGGAAGCGGAGAGCCGCGGTCTGTGGACGGGTGTCGTCTCCACCGCCCGGCTCACCCACGCCACACCGGGCGCCTGTTACGCCCATACGCCGAACCGGGATTGGGAGAGCGACGCCGAGCTGACGGCGGATGCGGCGGGCGCCGGCTTTCCCGACATCGCCCGCCAGCTGCTCGACGTGCGCATCGCACCGGTCACCATGAACGGCAAGGAGAGCCCGGGGCTGGAGGTCGCGATGGGGGGCGGGCGGACCAAGTTTCTGCGCTTCGACGAGGCCGACCCCGAGGAACCCGAGATCCGCGGCGAACGGCGGGGGAGCAGCCTGGTCCGGGAGTGGCAGGAGCGCGGCGGAGCCTATGTCTGGAACCAGGAGGGTTTCAGCGCGATCGATCCGGCCACCACCGGCCCTCTGCTGGGGCTGTTCGATCCGTCGCACATGGACTACGAGCTGGATCGTCCGCAGGACGCGGCGGGCGAGCCCTCTCTGACCGAGATGACGGAGAAGGCGATCCGCATTCTCTCGCGCGGCCCGCAGGGTTTCTTTCTGATGGTCGAGGCCGGGCGGATCGATCACGCCCATCATGCGGGCAATGCCAAGCGCGCGCTGATCGACGCGGGAGAGCTGGCGCGGGCCGTCCAGCGGGCCACCGAGCTGGTGGGGGACGACACGTTGGTGATCGTCACCGCCGACCACAGCCACGCCTTCACCATGAGCGGCTATCCCACCCGCGGCAACCCGATCCTCGGTCTGGTCATCGAGAACGAAGCCACCGGAGGCCCGGCCGCCAAACCGTCCAAAGCCCAGGACGGCAAGCCGTACACCACCCTCGGCTATGCCAACGGGCCCGGCGCCATCTCCTGCGCTTGTCGCAAGACGGCGGCCGGCACCATGGACTGCACCTGCCTGCCGCGCACCGAGCTGGCCGGCGAGGAGCCTCTGGCGGACAGCTTCAAACAGCAGTCGCTCGTACCGCTCGGCTCCGAGACCCACGGCGGGGAAGACGTGGCGATCTATGCCCGCGGCCCCTGGGCGCACCTGGTGCAGGGCACGATGGAGCAGAACGCCGTCTATTGGGTGATGGCGAAAGCGCTCGGCTGGTGGTCGCCGGATACAATGCACCGATGACCATGATCACCACTCTCGACCACGGCCCCATCCGCGAGCTCCGCCTTTCGCGCCCGCCGGCCAACGCCTTGAACCCCGAGCTGATCGCGGCCCTCGGGGAGGCGGTGACGGGGGCGCCTGCGGAGGGAGCGCGCGCTCTCGTCCTTTCGAGCGCCCTCGGGATGTTCTCCGCCGGCCTCGACGTGCCGAGCCTGATCCGGCTCGACCGCGCGGCGATCCGCGACACCTGGGAAGCGCTCTACCGCCTGATGTACAGCCTGGCCGCTTCGCCGGTGCCGGTGGTCGCGGCGATCCCCGGGCACAGCCCGGCCGGTGGCGCGGTGCTCGCCCTGTATTGCGACTACCGGGTGATGGCGGACGGCCCCTTCAAGATCGGCTTGAACGAGGTGCAGGTGGGCATCCCGCTGCCGGTGGCCATCCTGCGCGCCCTGGTGCGCCTCGTCGGTCCCCATCCGGCGGAGCGCCTGGCCGTCTCCGGCCAGCTGATCACCGCGGAGGAGGCGTTCCGCATCGGCTTCGTCGACGAGCTGGCGCCGGCGGACCAGGTGGTGCCGCGGGCGCTCGAGTGGTGCCGAGGGGTGCTCGCGCTGCCCCCCAAGGCCATGGCCCACACCCGGCAATGCGCCCGCGCCGATCTCGTCCGCATCGTCGAGGAGGGTCTCGCCATCGAGCTCAACGCCGTCGTCGACGTCTGGTTCAGCGAGGAGACCCAGCAGGCGCTGCACGCGCTCGTGGAGCGTCTGGCGGCGAAGAAGAAGGGGTGAGCGGCGCAGCTCCTTGGGGGCCTTCCGCTTGGCTCGTAGGAGTGGCGTGGAGATCCGCTCCGCGCGACGTGGATCCATTCCACGTGGCTCGTAGCCATTCCACGCGCCTCGGATCCATTCCACGCGCCTCGGATCCATTCCACGCGCCTCGGATCCATTCCACGCGGCTTGGATCCGTTCCGAGCGCCTCGGATCCATTCCACGCGGCTTGGATCCGTTCCGAGCGCTTTGGATCCGTTCCCGAGCCCCGTGGATCCGATCCGAGCGCCGTGGATCCGATCCGAGCGGCGTGGATCCGATCCGAGCGGCGTGGATCCGTTCCGAGCGGCGTGGATCCGTTCCGCGGGGC
>DIHE01000055.1:31744-37751 GCA_002420005.1 Holophagales bacterium UBA5704
GCGGGGCGTGGATCCGTTCCGCGTGGCTCGTAGCCGGGTCCCCTCCGGTGATATCCTCCAGCGCCGGCTTTTTGACGCCGGGAGGAGATGGTCATGACGGAACGGCGGCTGCAAGAAGCGGAAGAGGCGCTCGGGATGGAGCTGATGGGCTTCATCGAGGACGCGGTGGGGCAGATCCTGGAGCACGAGGACGAGGGCGGCTTCCTCACCTGGGTGCGGAACGAGGCGCCGCGCCGGCTGCCCGGCCTGTTTGCCGATCTGCCGAACGAGCAGGCGGCGCGGGCCATCACCTTCGAGCTGGGACGGGACATCTGGAACAAGATCCCGCTCCCGGGCGCCGGTTTCCGGACCCGTGCCATCCCCCGCCCGGATCGCAACGAGCCCTGCCCCTGCGACTCGGGGCAGAAGTTCAAGCGCTGCTGTGGCGCGATGGCGGGGGTCGGCCGGCTCGACCTGCCCTTTGAGGCGGAGGACGGCTGGACCCTGGTGCTCGCCCAGACGCCGGAGCTGGAGATCGCCCAGCTCTCCGCCGACCGCCGCATCCCCCGCGCCCTGATTCCCGGCATCGCCGAGCGCCTGATCGACTATGACGACGCGGAGGCCGCCCAGGCCCTGCTGGAGCCCCTCTTCGTCGAGCCGGAGCACCTGGACGAGCGCGATGCGCCGGCCCTGGACGTGCTGTTCGAGGTCTATGACGAGCTCGGGCTCCAGGAGACGAAGGAGCGGGAGATCGAACGCCTGGAGGCGGCCTTGCGGCCCGCGCTGCGCCTCGCCCTCTGGGAGGCGCTCGCCAAGTCCTACACCTCGCAGGGTGACGCCGGCCGCGCCTGGGAGATGGCGCAGCGCATCCGGCGCCTGGACCCCGACAGTCCGGTGCTCGGCTGGGTCGAGGTGATCCTCCTGCTCGGCGAGAACCGGCTCCCCGAAGCGTCCGACCGCGCCAAGGCCGCCCTCGAGACCCACCGGCGCCACCCCGGCCTGTCCGACGAAGCTCTGTCCTGGCTGGAAGAGGCCGCGGCGGACCCCGCGGGAACCCGTCGCCGGCTCCTGCTCGACGACCTGCAGGGCAGCGTCGAGCGTTTTCAGCAGCTCCTCGCTCCGCTCGCGCAGCGGCCGGCCCCGCCCTATCCCGTGGCGCTCGAGCCCGAGGCGCCGGCCGGGCGCCTGGTGTTGCCCGACGTCCTGAGCGAGGTGGAGGAGGGGTGGGTGGACGCCGCCTTCGCCTTCGAAGGCGAAGGCGGCGGCGAGCTGCCGGGTGACGAGGACGACGAGGACGACGAGGACGACGAGGACGAGTGGGACGGCGAGGAGGACGAGGACCTGGAGGAGGGCGGCGAAGAGGGCGGGCTGGAGGAAGGAGAAGAGGAGGAAGGTGAAGAGGAGGAAGAGGAGGAGGAAGAAGGCGGCTGGGAGGACGACGCGGACGGCGGCTGGGAAGAGGACGACGAGGAGGATTGGGACGACGAGGACGACCATGACGCCGCGGCGCAGGTGTGGCATCCCGGCGCGGCCCACCGCTGGCTGACCTACCTGGAGGAGCATCCGCAGGCGTTCGACAGCCTGGGGGTGATCGCCGACCTGCTGATCCGCGTGGCCGACCTGTTGCCGCGCGATCCGAGTCTCAAGGAGGAGCTGTACGACCCCCTGGTTCGCCGCGGCGTGGCCCTCCTCGACGCCTCGCTGGCCGGCTCTCCCGAGGTGACCCTGCCGGCCGACCTGGACGAGAACCTCGCCGCTCTGGAGATCCTGGAGGCCTCGGCGTCGCTCACCGACGAGCCGGTTCCGGAGGTCGAGCCGCTGGAGCGGCTGCTGCGTCTCGATCCCCTGGACCACCTCGGCGTCAGCCGTGCGCTCGGCACGGCCTACCTCTGGCGCAACGAGCCGCTGAAAACCCTCGATCTCGCGGCCCGGTTTGCGGCGGACGACGAGCCGTTCCTCCCCTTTGCCAAGGTGATCGCCTTGAAACAGCTCGACCGCCCGGAGGAAGCTCTGGCCACCCTCGACGCAGCCGTCGAGACCCACCCCCAGATCGCCGCCGCCATCGCCGCCTCCAGCCCACGGGTGCCCGATGCGCTCCTGGAGCTCTGGCAGGTCGACGATGCCCTCTGGCAGGAGCTGGCGAAGCGGGTGGACGGGCTGGGGTGACGCGCCACGAATGCAGGGGAAAGCCCTACGGCGCTGGGCCGTAACTCTTTTGTTTCTCCATTTTGTCCCGTTTGCCCCCCCCTGGTGTACCTCTATTTGATGAAGGCTCGATGTCGAGCCTTCGTCTATCTACTTTGCAGGTACAAGGGAGTCAGCCATCATGAATCCATGGTTTGGAAGAGCCGTCCTGCGCCTCGCCGTTTGGGGAGTCGCCACCGTTGCCCTGACCGCGGGAGCCTTCGCCCAGGAGACGCCGCAGGTGGCGGAGAAGAGTACCTATGAGATTTCCTACCGTGCTTTCGAGCGGGGAGTCGCCACCGGCCCGGCCCGGGCACAGAGGATCTGTCAACCCGGTGCCCGGTGGCTGCGGGTCCATTTCGACGCCCTGCACCTGGCCGGGAAGGACTCCCTGGTGGTGGAAGGAGCGGCCGGAGACACCTTCGTCTTGCAGGGTGACGCCCGGAACGGGCGGTCGTTCTACACCCGCGGCTTTGCGGGCGCGTGTGTCACCCTGCGGCCCCGCTTCCGGGAGCTCTCCAGCCGCTTCGAGGTCGACCGCATCCAGGTCGGCACCGAGGCGTTGACCGCCGCGACGTCGATCGTCGCGGCCGTCGGCGACATCTGCGGCACCGACTGCAACCTCACGGCGCCGCTGATCACCTCGATGAGCCCGGCGGTGCTCCTCGCGCTGGGAGACCTGGCGTATGAGAACGGCTCGACGACGGACTTCAACACCCTGTACCAGCCGTACTATGGCCCGTTCAAGCCGTACACCAAGCCCTCCCCCGGCAACCATGAGTACCAGACCGCCAACGCCTCGGGGTATTTCGACTACTTCAACGGGGCCGGCGTCTTCACCGGGCCGGCGGGGGACCGGGACAAGGGCTACTACAGCTTCGACCAGGGCGACTGGCACATGGTCTCTCTCAACAGCAACATCTCGATGACGGCGACGTCGGCCCAGGTCACCTGGCTGAAAGCCGACCTCGCCGCCAACACCAAACCCTGCACGCTCGCCTATTGGCATCATCCGCGCTTCACCAGGGCCAACTACGACGACCACGCCTCGGTCCAGGAGCTCTATAAGGCCCTCCAGGATGCCCAGGCCGACGTCATCCTCCAGGGGCATGACCATAACTATCAGCGTTACAAGAAGATGACCGCGTCCGGGACCATCGATGCGGTGAACGGCCTGCGGTCCTGGGTGGTGGGAACGGGAGGCCGCGGCTTCTATGCGACCCGCTCCGACACGCGGCGCGATGCCCAGCAGGACAACACCTACGGTGTGCTCAAGCTCACCTTGACCGCGACCGGCTACAGCTGGGAGTTCCTGTCCGAGTCCGGAGGGACCTACACGGACAGCGGTTCCGACACCTGCAAGAAGGCCGTGCAGACGCCGGACTTCGGCATCTCCGTGGCGCCGGCTGCGCTCACGGTGGTGCAGGGAGGCCCCGGCCAGACCGCGACGGTGACCCTCTCCAGCTTGAATGGTTTCAGTGCGTCGACCGGCCTGTCGGTGACCGGCCTGCCGGCCGGTGTGACGGCTTCGTTCTCCCCGGTCTCGGTCACCCCGGCGGCCGGAGGCTCTGCGACCTCCACCCTCACCTTGACCGCGAGCGGCACCGCCACCGTGGGGACGGCTGCGCTGACCGTCACCGGGACCTCGGGAGCGCTCAGCCACTCGACGCCGCTCTCGCTCACCGTGAACCCGGCGGGAGGAGGCGGCAACCAGGTCCTGACATCGTCCGCCGCTCCGGCCGCGGCGATCCCGGACAACAACACCACCGGCGTCACCAGCACGATCAATGTGGCGGCCTCGCAGACGATCACCAGCGTGAGCGTCACGGTCGGCATCACCCACACCTACCAGGGGGATCTCGAGGTCGCCCTGATCGGCCCGGACAACACGACCGTCCTGCTCCACAACAAGACGGGTGGTACGACCGACAACATCAACACCACCTACAACATCACCACCCGTTCGAACCAGGCGCTCACCGCCTTCAACGGCAAGAGCACCTCCGGCGCCTGGAAGCTGCGGGTGCGCGACCTGGGTGCGAAGGACACCGGAACGCTCAACACGTGGAAGATCACCTTCAACGGGTACTCCACGGCGACCGTCAACACGGCGATCCCGGACAACAACACGACCGGCATCACCAGCACGATCAACGTGCCGGCCGGCGGGACCCTCGCGAGCCTCTCCGTGCGGGTCGACATCACCCACACCTACAAAGGGGATCTGGAAGTTTCGTTGATCGGCCCGGACAACACGACCGTCCTCTTGCACAACCGGACGGGTGGCACCACCGACAACGTCAAGACGGTCTATTCCGACCTGACGGTGCCGGCCCAGGCGCTCAGCGCGTTCAACGGAAAAGCCATCAACGGCGCGTGGAAGCTGAAGGTGCGCGACCTGGCTTCGACGGACACCGGGACGCTCAATTTCTGGGAGATCGACTTCCGGACCAACTGACAAGCCCGGCGGCCGTCCCCCTTCTTTTGAATGGGGAAGGGGGACGGCACGGTGCCGCGCGAGCTGCGTGCATGGCTGGCGGTGCAGCCCGTCCCTCGGCCGGGCGTCGTGCTGCAAGCGAATCACCGCGACGCGCCGTCCGCCCTGCCTCTAGCCGAGTTACAGGCTGTGCTCGACTTGGAGGGGCTGGCGGTTGTCGAATCGGTGGCGATCGAGAGCCACGGAATCCGGCAGGCCTTTGTACTTGCGGTTGGCCTGGCTCTCGAACGGGCCCGTGCGCTGCAGAGGAAGGGTGAGCTGCCGCAAGGGCCTGGAGAGACCGACGACCCGGGGGTTTTGCTGGCCAGGATTCAGTCGCTTCCCAGCCCGCTGGAGGGTGCCGAGAAGGCGGTTCGCGCTACGGCAGCAAAGCTCCAGGACAGCACCGGAGCTCCGCGCCTCCCGGACGCCAGGACTCCCGGCGGGCGCCTTTGGCCGCCGATCGAGGGCCGGGCTGTCCTGGAGTCCGCCACCGTGCCCGGTGCCAGGCCACGGCGTGGCCCCAACGGCTGCTGGCACTTTCGACGTGGCCTTTGGTACGTCCACTCGGCCCGGCGGCACGAGATCGCCGATCTCGACGATGCCAGGCTGGAGCTGGTGCAATGGGCCCGAGGGCACGCCAAGGACCTGTCGCGGCTCTCGCCCCGCCGCTGCCTGGCTCTGGCCGACACGGGTCTGGGCACGTGGAGGCTCTGGCAGGTCCTTTCGTTGCAGGAGTCCTGTCGGCAGACTCTTTACGAGGCCCTCCGGAGCTGCGCTCCGGAGGTGGCTGCGCAGCACCTTCGGACTTGTGCCGAGTTGTTGGGCGGTGCGTGCGGTGTCTTCCAGCGCCCTCCGTTCCTGCCGTGCCGGCTGGATGTGCTCGGAGAGGCCGGAGGCCGGCCCGTCTATGTCGGGCTTCTTCCCCCCGTCCGCTGGGAGCCTCCGGCCGGAGAGTATCCGACGTCCACCGCGGCTCTGGTCCGGCGCGAGATCGAGCCTCTGGTGGAGGCGGTGCGCCCGCAGCCTCCGGCTGTCGAGGCGGCCCTGGCGGCCCTCCTATCCGGTCCCTGACGGGCCCTCCTCAGGAGCGGGGCGCCGGAAGGTCTGCCAACCCGCTGATCAGGAACACCGAGAAACTTCTCATCAGGTGGCGGCACATCGCGAGGTTGGCTTCGCTCGAAACCGCCAGCCAGTGGAAGTGTCCTTCTCCGAGGAGGCGGATCAGGACGAAGGCCTTGGAGGTGACGACCAGGAGATCCTCCGTCTCGCCCCACGTCGAGGCCCCCCCGAGGAGCTCGACGGCCGCGAGGTGGCACTCAAGGAACCGGGTGTAGGAGGTGGCCGCCGAGGTGTGATCAAAGCTCG
>DIHE01000055.1:38025-103123 GCA_002420005.1 Holophagales bacterium UBA5704
GGCGACCACCGAGCGGTCCTTCCGGCGCACGACGCTTGTTGCGACAAAGCCATCGACTCCTGTGCTGAACTCGTCGAGGAGCCTGGCAAGGCCGGCCCGGGAGGCCGGACACGCGGGAGAGGCGGGTGCCTCCGTGTGGCGGGATTGGATCACTTCGACCTGGAGCTGGCGCCACTCGAGGATCTCTGCCGCCGCCCGTCCTCCCTCCCGGCCGGCGGCTTCGGCGCTGACGATTTTGCCGGCCTCGAAGGTCAATGTTCCGCTGCGGCGCAACGAGCGAACCGCCAGGGTGCAGCTCCTCGTACCTCTCATGGCCCAGTCGATCAAGCACCGGAGTGTCAGACCGCGAAGGTGGCCTGTCGCGTTGGCCCCGGGAGCTTCCTTGGGGACCGCGGTGAGGTCCAGCTCGCAGTTCGGCGGTGGGGGCGATCCTCCAAAGGACTCGAAGAACCATGGCGACGTTCCGTAGAGAGCCCTGAACCCGGGGGCTCCAGGAGTACCGTCCACCATGGCGTGAACGAGAGTCGGCCCCCGGTGCAGCAAGAGACCGGATCCTCCGCAGTGCTGAATCCGGAGGCCCCCTTCGGGGGTACAGGCCGCGGAGAGCTGCAGAAGGTCGAGGAGCCCGAGATCTCCGTCGAGGTGGGCCACTGCGCCCGGCTGGTCGGGGTCGAAGCAGGCCGACAGATCCTCGATGTCGACCGGTTTGGTCAGAAAGCGGATGGCTCCGCAGGCCAGAGCCGCCCGGAAGACCTCGGCCGAGGGAGCGCCGGTCATCACGATGATTTTGAGGTCGGGGCGAAGGTCTCGTGCCCTGAGAAGGAGCTCCACACCGTCGATGCCCGGAAGCACGACATCTGTCAAGAGAAACTCATACCGTGAATCTTCGGCGAGGGCGATCAGGGCCTCTTCGGCCGTCGAGACCGCCGTCGGGGTGAGCTCATGAGGGTTGGCGAGCAGCTGCCGGGTCAGCAGGTGGCGGATCTCTGGATCGGCGTCGACCACCAGGATGTTTCTGGGTTTGTTCGGAGCCTCCAGATCCTCCAGCACAACCTGTTGTGTCATCAAAGCTCAGGGACCTCCTTCTCTCTTATGATCTCCTCGACGGATTACAGGGTCCATTACGGAGGAGATGGCGAAACGATTTCCCCTCTCCCGCGTACTGTGTACGGGAACCGAGGAGGGCTCGCATGCTCACAGGGATCGCTTCGCTTCGCACCACCGCCCGTTCGCTGCGCCGCACGCCGGGTTTTTTTCTCATCGCGGTCCTCACCCTGGCGGTGGGGATCGGGGCCAATGCGGCCCTGTTCACGGTGATCAACGCCGTGCTGTTGCGCCCGCTCCCGTATGTGGAGCCGGAACAGGTCGTCGGGGTGGCCCAGACCGCGCCGGGGATCAATGCGCCGCCGCGGTTCGAGCTGTCGGAAGGGCTGTACTGGATCTATCGCCGGGATGGGAAGTCCCTGGAGGACCTCGGTATCTTCTGGGATGACGCCGCGACGCTGACCGGGGGACAGGAGCCGGAGCGGGTGCGGGCCTCGGGGGCGACGGCGTCCGTGTTCTCGGTGCTGCGCGTGCCGCCCCAGGTGGGCAGGACGGTCCAGGCGGCGGATGAGGCTCCGGGGGCACCGCCGGTGGTGGTGCTCTCCGACGGGCTCTGGCGGCGCCGGTTCGGCGGTGACAAGTCGGTCGTCGGCTCGATGCTGCAGGTGGATGGGGTGGAGCGCCAGATCGTCGGGGTCATGCCGGCCGGCTTCCATTTCCCCCAGGCGGAGGTGGGGCTCTGGCTGCCGATGACGATCGATCCCGCCAACCTGCAGACCGGCAGCTTCAACTACAGCGCCGTGGCCCGCCTCCGGCCGGGGGTGACGCCGGAAAAGGCGGCCCGCGAGCTTTCGGAGCTGGTCTGGCGGGCCGCGGACCTGCCCAATTCGCCGCTGACCCGCCAGATGATCGAGACCGCCCAGCTCGCGACGCTCGTCCGGCCGCTGCGCGACGACATCGTGGGCGACGTCGAGCAGACCCTGTGGGTGGTGCTCGGCGGCGTCGGGATCATCCTGCTCATCGCCTGCGCGAACGTGGCGAACCTCTTCCTGGTGCGCGCCGAAGGGCGCCAGCGCGAGGTCGCGGTACGCACCGCGCTCGGCGCCTCCCAGGGGAGCATCGTCCGCCTGTTCCTGGGGGAGAGCCTGACCCTCTCGCTGATCGGCGGCGGGATCGGGCTCGCCCTGGCCGCCGCCGGGGTGCGGTTCCTGGTGAGCCTGCGGCCGGAGGGGATTCCGCGGCTCGACGAGATCCGCGTGGACGCCGCCGTGCTCGCCTTCACCGTGGTGGTCGCGCTCGCCGCCGGGTTGCTGGTCGGCCTGTTCGCCGCCTTGCGCTATGGCCGGCCGCGCCTCGCCGCGGTGCTCAAGGACGGCGGGCGCGGCGGCACCGCGGGGCGCGAACGGGCGCATGCCCGCAACGCCCTGGTGGTCGCACAGGTGGCCCTGGCCCTGGTGCTGCTGATCCTCGCCGGCCTGATGGTGAAGAGCTTCTGGCTGCTGCGCAACGTCAAGCCGGGCCTCGATCCGCAGGGGGTGCTGACCCTGCGGCTGGATCTGCCGGAGGCCCGCTATGCGACCCAGGAGGCACGCGCGGGCTTCCTGGTGCAGCTTCTGGAAAAGGTCCGGGCGTTGCCGGGGGTCCGGTCGGCGGCCACGACCAGCCAGTTGCCGGTCAGCGGGTCGGGCAACAACAACGGCCACCTCATCGAGGACTTCCCGATCGCTCCCGGCGCCCTGCCTCCCATCCTGGCTTCGCGCGCGGTGAGCCCCGGGTATTTCGAGACGATGGGCATTCCGGTCCTCGAGGGCCGGGTGTTCGACCGGCTCGATCCGGCGGCCGAAGGGACGGAGGTGGTGGTGAGCGAAGCGCTGGCCCGCCGCTTCTGGCCCGGCCAGAGCCCGCTGGGCAAACGGCTCGCCCCGGGGATCGATGAGCAGCCGCCGTGGTACACGATCATCGGTGTGGTGGGAAGCGTGCGCGACCAGGGTCTGGAGCAGCCGCTCATCGAGGCCGTCTACTACCCCTCGCAGAAGCGGGGGGATGGCGGCGCGGCCCCCTCGACGTTCTGGCTGGTGGTGCGCGGCTCGGGGGAGCCGCGCCGGCTGGTGGCTCCGGTGCGCACCGCGATCTGGTCGCTCGATCCGAACCTGCCGCTCGCCGAGGTGCGGTCGATGGAGGAGGTCGTCTCCCGTTCGATGGCGCGCACCACCTTCACCATGCTGCTCCTGGTGATCGCCGCGGCCGTGGCCCTCCTGCTCGGAGCGGTGGGGATCTACGGCGTCATCTCCTACGTGGTGAGCCAGCGGACGCGCGAGATCGGTGTCCGCATGGCCCTGGGAGCCGGCCGGCCGGAGATCTCCCGGCTCGTCCTGCGGCAGGGGATGAGCCTCGCCCTCACCGGCATCGCGGTGGGTCTCCTCGGAGCCTTCCTGACCTCCCGGCTCATCGTCGCCCTCCTCTTCGAGGTGAGCCCCACGGACCCGCCGGTGTTCA
The DNA here is from genome assembly GCA_002420005.1 of Holophagales bacterium UBA5704. GTDB lineage: Bacteria > Acidobacteriota > Thermoanaerobaculia > Multivoradales > UBA5704 > UBA5704. The sequence goes on from DIHE01000055.1 coordinate 41,566, forward strand.
CCACGGTGCCCGCGCTGCTCGCCCTCATCGCGCTGGTCGCCTGCTGGGTGCCGGCGGAACGGGCGGCCTCGGTGCCGCCGCTGGAGGCGATCAGAGCTGAGTGAAAGGACGGCAAGGACGGCAAGGGCACCAGGGACGGGGCTGTGGTGCTGTTGTCCCGGGTGACCTTGTCGTCCTAAGCTTCCCCTTGATGCAGAACCGCCGCTGGCTGAGCGCGAGCGTCGACGACACCCGGGCCCTCGGCCGGGCGCTGGCCGCGGAGCTGGCCCCGGACGGGGTGCTCCTGCTCTCCGGCGACCTGGGGTGCGGCAAGACGGTGCTCGCCCAGGGCGTTGCGGAGGGGCTGGGGGTCGATCCGGCGGAAGTCCTGTCGCCGACCTTCAACCTGATCCGCGAGCACCGGGGGCGGTCGGGACCGTTCGTCCACGTGGACCTCTACCGGCTCGATCCCGGGCAGGTGGACCCCCTCGGTCTCGAGGAGATGCTGGCGGGACCGGGGGTCAAAGTGGTGGAATGGGCGGAGCGGCTGCCGTTCCCGGTCGCGGGCGCGCGGTCGCTGCAGCTCTCCCGGGGGAGCGGTGGGGCGGGGGGCCGGGAGATCGTGGAAACAACGACAACGACATCCAGATAGGAAGAGACGGAGGAGGGATCATGGAGATTCGCAAGGTGGGTGTGCTCGGCTGCGGCCTGATGGGCTCCGGCATCGCCGAGGTGGCGGCCCGTGCGGGCTACGAGACCGTGGTGCGCGAGGTGAGCCAGGAGATCATCGACAAGGGGATCCAGAAGATCCACGGCTCGCTGGGCAAGGCGGTGGAGAAGGGCAAGATGAGCGCCGAGGACCGCGACCAGACGGTCGCCCGGCTCTCCGGCGCGGTCGATTTCGGCGCCCTGGCCGACTGCGACCTCGTCATCGAGGCGATCGTCGAGAACCTGGACGAGAAGCGCAAGACCTTCACCGCCCTGGATGAGGTGGTCAAGAAGGAGGCGCTCTTCGCCAGCAACACCTCGTCGCTCACGGTCACCCAGATGGCCATGTTCACCCGGCGGCCGGACCAGTTCGTCGGGCTCCACTTCTTCAACCCGGTGCCGGTGATGAAGCTCGTCGAGGTGGTGCGGACGCTCCTCACCTCCGACGCGACGTTCGACGCCGCGTTCGCCTTTGCGCGGGCGGTGGGCAAGGAGCCGATCGCCTGCCGCGACAACTCCGGCTTCGTGGTCAACCGGCTGCTCGTCCCCTACCTGCTGGACGCCATCCGGGCGCTCGAAGAGGGCGTCGGCAGCGCCGAGGACATCGACAAGGGCATGCAGCTCGGCTGCGGCCACCCGATGGGGCCGTTGACGCTCCTCGACTTTGTCGGGCTGGACACCACCTACTACATCGCCAACATCATGTTCGAGGAATATCGCGAAAAGCGATTCGCGCCGCCGCCGCTGCTCAAGCAGATGGTGCAGGCCGGCCGGCTCGGCAAGAAGAGCGGGCGCGGCTTCTACGACTACACCAAGAAGTGAGGGGTGCTACACTGGAGCCCACAGGACGGCCACCAGGGTCGGTGGCCGTCGGCTCCCTCACGGATGAGACCGTTCTACCCATGACGCAAGTGACTCTCGCGGAAGAGGGGCTCGACACCCTCTTCGGCGTCCATGACGAAAACCTCCGGCGGATCGAGCGCACGTTCGACGTCACCCTGACCGCGCGCGGCACCGAGCTCTCCATCCTCGGCGAGCCGGAGAAGGCGCAGGCGGTGGAACGGCTGTTCCGCGAGCTCGACGTGGTGACCGGGAAGGGCTACAAGCTGCGTCCCGGCGACGTGCCGACCGCCATCCGGGTGGTGGCCGAATCGCCCACCACCTCGCTGGTCGAGTTCTTCCTCCCCGAGGGGCTGCTCGCGGCGGTGCGCCGGCTGGTGTCGCCGCGCAGCTACAAGCAGCAGCTCTATCTGAAGGCGATGATCGACTACGACATCGTCATCACCATCGGCCCGGCCGGCACCGGCAAGACCTATCTGGCGGTGGCGATGGCCGCGGCGGCCCTGCTGGAGAAGCGGGTCAAGCGGATCATCCTCGCCCGTCCGGCGGTGGAGGCGGGGGAGCGCCTGGGCTTCCTGCCCGGCGATCTCGCCGAGAAGGTCAATCCGTACCTGCGTCCGCTGCATGACGCGCTGCACGACATCATCGGCTACGAGAAGGTCGGCCGGATGATGGAGCGCGGGATCATCGAGGTGGCGCCGATCGCCTTCATGCGCGGGCGCACGCTCAACGACAGCTTCATCATCGTCGACGAGGCGCAGAACACCACCACCGAGCAGATGAAGATGGTGCTCACCCGGGTCGGCTTCAACTCGAAGGCGGTGATCAACGGCGACGTCACCCAGGTGGACCTGCCGCAAGGGAAGCTCTCGGGCCTGCGCGAGGCACAGGAGGTGCTGAGCGACGTGGAGGGCATCAAGTTCTTCACCTTCGATCAGAGCGACGTGGTGCGCCATGCCCTGGTGCAGAAGATCGTCACCGCCTATGACCGGCACGACCGTCTGAAACGCGACCGAGAATGACCCACGAACCGGCTCCTCACCCCACGGGCGCGCACAAGGTCCGCTCGCGCCTGGAGCTGATCACCACCGGCACGGTCCATCTGCGCAAAAAGGTCGGCGCGGCCGATCTCTGGCGACGGTCCCTGGAGACGCCGGCCCTGTGGGTGGTGCTGTTCCTCGTCGTGGGGTCCTGGGCGCTGGTGCCCGGCAGCTTCTTCGCCCGCCGGGCGGTGCCCAACACGATCGCCGATCGCGATTTCGTGGCCACCCGCGACTTCCTGCTGCTCGACGAGGAGGCCACCGGGGCCAAGCAGGTGGAACGGCGGGACGCGGTGCTGCCGGTCTATGACCTCGATTTCGAGGTGGCCAAGCGGCGCGAGGAGCAGGTGCACGAGCTGTTCGCGCACGGCCGGCGCCTGCTCTCCCGCGAGGCGGGCGGCGGGGAGGCGGCGCGCCAGGAGGTGGTGCGCCAGCTCCTGCAACCCTCCGCCGCGCCGGATGCCCTGCGCCTCACCGCGGCGGAGATCGAGATCTTCCTCGAACGCCGCTTTTCTCCCGAGCTGGAGGACCGCATCCGCGGCGTGCTGGTCCAGGCGCTGCGCCGCGGCGTGGTGAGCGACAAGACGGCTCTGCTGCAGAACCGTCTGCGCGGCATCACCCTGCGCAACCTGAGCGCCGGGGCGGAGCAGGTTCAGCTCGACCTGTTCGGCCCGATCAGCCATCCCGGCGAGGCGCGCGAGATGTTCGAGGCCGAGGTGCGCGACTGGGGCGGCTTTCCGCCGGCCGAGCGCCGTGCGCTGGTCGACTTCCTGCTCACCAATCTGGCGGTCAACCTGCTGCCCAACCGCAGCGAGACGCTCAGCCGGCAGGAAGCCGCGGCGGCGGGGGCCGGCCAGGTGTTCAACCAGATCCGCAAGGGCCAGGTGATCGTCCGCAAGGGGGACGTCATCGACGACGGAGATGCCCAGGTCATCGCCCAGATGCGCGGCGAGCGGCGCCTCCTTCAGCAGCTCCCGCCGCTCGCCGGCACCCTCTTGCTCCTCGGCCTGGTCGCGGCGGTCGTCTGGCTCGGATTGCGGCGCGAGAAGGTGGCCGATCATGGGCCGCGCCGCCTGTTCGGCGAAGGCTTGCTCCTCCTCCTCCTCTCCTTGCTGGGCGCCAAGTTCGCCTTCCTGGTGGCCGGCGCGCTCTCCGGCGTGTTCGACGGGCCGCCGTTCAATGTGGCGCGCAGCTGGGCCTACGCGACGCCGTTCGCCGTGGTGGGCTTGCTCGCCGCCCTCCTTCTCGGCCGCCACGCGGCGCTGCTCCTCTCCGTGCTGTTCTCCATCCTGGCGAGCCGCCTCGGCGTCGAGGGGGACTCGCTGTGGGTCGTCTTCTACGCCTTTGCGGGCTCGCTCGCCGCGATCTTCGCCGTGGAGCGCCACCAGTTCCGCCAGCGGCTGGTGATGGCCCGGGTGGGCGCCCTCGTCGGGCTGAACAACGTCGTCCTGGCGCTCATCCTCGCCTCCTTCCAGAGCCCGGGCGGACGCGGCTGGATGGAGATCTGCTTCGACCTGCTCTGCGCGTTCGCCGGCGGTCTCCTCGCGGCGACGCTCGCCAGCTTCGCCGTGCCGATCCTGGAGTCCTTGCTCGGCATCACCACCGACATCAAGCTCCTGGAGCTGTCGAACACCAACCTGCCGCTGCTGCGCGATCTCGCGTTCAAGGCGCCGGGCACGTTCCAGCACTCCCTGATGGTGGCGAACCTGAGCAAGGAAGGGTGCGAGGCGATCGGCGCCGATCCGGTCCTCGCCTACACCTGCGGGCTCTATCACGACATCGGCAAGATGCTGCGCCCCGACTACTTCATCGAGAACCAGCGGCCGGGGCAGAACCGGCATGACAAGCTGGTGCCGACGATGAGCGTGCTGATCCTCGTCAACCATGTGAAGGACGGCCTGGAGCTGGCGCGCGAGCATGGCCTGCCGCGGGTGCTGTGCGACGCCATCCAGCAGCACCACGGCACCCGGCTGATGAAGTACTTCTACAACCGGGCCCTGGAGCAGCGCGAAGGCGGGGCCGAGGTCGCGGAAGAGAAGTTCCGCTATCCCGGCCCCACGCCGCAGAACAAGGTGATGGGGGTCCTCATGCTGGCCGACGCCGTCGAAGCGGCCAGCCGCACGCTCACCGATCCGGCACCGCAGAAGATCCGCGGCCTCATCCGGACCATCGTCGACGACTGCCTGCACGACGGGCAGCTCGACCAGACCGACCTGACCCTGTCCGACCTGCGCCACCTGTCCGAGGCGTTCCTGCGGGTGCTCGCCAACATCTTCCACCAGCGGGTAGACTACCCGGGCTTCGACTTCAACGCCGGCCCGAAACGGGAGAGACGGCCCGTGGCCGCCGCCGCCCGGGCCTCCTAGACCTGTCCTTGCATGAAAGAACCTGAATCGACCCTCCCGGACGACTGCGAGATCGTCCTCCAGAATCCCAACCGGTACCCGGAGGCCCAGGCGCGGCTGTTGCGCCCCTGGGTCGAGCGCCTGATCGCGGAGACGGCGCGGCGCTCTGCCAGCGTCGGCGTCCGCTTTGCGAGCGACCGTGAGTTGAAGCGCGCCAACCGCACCTGGCGCGGCAAGGACAAGCCGACCGACGTCCTCTCCTTCCCCGGGGAAGACGGGCACCTCGGCGACATCCTGATCTCCGTCCCCACCGCGCGGCGCCAGGCGAAAGCCGCGGGGCACACCGTGGAGCGGGAGCTCCGCATCCTCCTCCTGCACGGCGTCCTGCACTGCCTGGGGTACGACCACGAGACCGACCAGGGGCAGATGGCGCGCCTGGAGCACAAGCTGCGCCGGCGTCTTCTGGAAGGAGAGGACCTTGGGTGACGGTGTCTTTCTGCCGCCGGTGGTCCTGGGCTGGGCCTTGGTGCTCTTCCTGCCCGCCGGTGTCCTCACTGCGGTGCTCTCGACCCTCCTCGAGCGCAGCGGGCCGATCCGCCTGCGGCAATGGGCGGAGGATGCCGGGGGGACTCTGCGCCGCCTCTACGACGCCCCGGTGCGCTTCGGCGTCTTCCGCTTCCTGCTGTCGCTGCTGTCCCGGCTGATCCCGATTCTTCTCGTCCTGGCCATCGGCCAGCTCCTCCAGATGTGGGACCGGCGCTTCCCCTTCCTCTGGTCGTTCGGCTTCGTCGCGCTGCTCGTGGCCTTCACCGAGGCGGGCAACCGGGCGATCCTGGCGCGCGATCCGGAGCGGGCGCTCGACGTGCTCACCCGCCTCTACCGGGCGGTGCTGTTCGTGCTGGCGCCGCTCGTGACCCTGCTGGCGCCGCTCGTCCCGCAGGCGCGCCCCGCCGGGCGCGACGAGGACGAAGAGGAGGCGACGGCGGAAGAGATCGAGGCGTTCATCGACGTCGGCACCCGCGAGGGCATCCTGGAGCCTGAGCAGGGGGAGATGCTGTGGAGCATCGTCGACTTCCGCGACACCCAGGTGCGCAGCGTCATGACGCCGCGCATCGACATGGTCTGCGCGCCGGTCGAGTCGCACCTGGAGGCTCTGGCGGATCGTTTCGTCGAGTCCGGGCACTCCCGCATCCCGCTCTATGAGGACTCGATCGACCACGTCGTCGGCGTCCTGCACATCCGCGACGTGCTGCGGTCGCTGCGCCTCCCCGATCCGCCACCGGTGCGCGAGCTGGTCAAGCCGCCCCTCTTCATTCCGGAGACCAAGGTCCTCGGCGAGCTGCTCAAGGAGCTGCAGGCCCGGTTCCAGCAGGTGGCCATCGTGGTCGACGAATACGGCGGCACCGCCGGCATGGTGACCGTCGAGGACCTGATCGAGGAGATCGTCGGCGAGATCATGGACGAGCACGAGGCGCTGGCCGCCGGCCTGGAGCAGCTGGAGGACGGCGTCTGGCGCCTGGAAGGCCGCGGCCACATCGAGCTGCTCGACGACCTCTTCCGGGTCGAGGTGGAGAACCCGGAGTACGAGACGGTGGCCGGTCTGATCTTCAACTCCCTCGGGCGGGTGCCGGTGGTGGGGGAGGTGGTGGACACCCTGGGCCTGCGTTTCACCGTCGAAGCCGTGGCCGACCGCCGTATCCAGACCGTGCGCGTCGAGCGCGCCCCGGAATCCGCGGAGGACGCGGAAGAGACGGAGACGTGATGGCCTCGTCCGGAGCCAAAGCAGGAACCGTCGCGCTGGTCGGCCGGCCGAATGCCGGCAAGTCGACCTTGATGAACCACCTTCTGGCGGAGAAGCTGGCCATCGTCTCCGACAAGCCGCAGACCACCCGCCACCGCATCGTGGGGATTCTCTCCACCGAGCGGGGGCAGATGGTGTTCTACGACACGCCGGGGGTGCACAAGCCGCTGCACCGCCTGAACCGGCAGATGGTGCGCCATGCCATGGACGCGCTGACCGACGCGGACGTGGTGTGCCTGCTGGTGGACGTCTCCGCCAAGCCCGGTGCCGGCGACGCCTACATGCTGGAGGTGATCGCCAAGGCACGCGAGCCGCGCATCCTGGTGCTCAACAAGATCGACCGCCTGCGCGACAAGACGGCGCTCCTTCCGCTCATCGACCGCTATGCGAAGACCGGCCTCTTCGCCGAGATCGTGCCGGTCTCCGCCCGAACCGGCGACGGGGCGGCGCATCTGCTCGACGTGCTGTGGGGCAAGCTGGCGGAGGGCGAGCCGCTGTTCGATCCGGAGCTGCTGACCATCCACCCGGAGCGCTTCCTGGTGGGGGAGCGCATCCGCGAGAAGGTCCTGGAGCTGACCAGCGACGAGCTGCCGTTCTCGACGGCGGTGAAGATCGAAGGTTGGGAAGATGAGGCGGATCGCCCGCTGACCCGCATCCATGCCACCATCCTGGTCGACCGCCCCGGTCAGAAGAAGATCGTCGTCGGCCACCAGGGCCAGATGATCAAGAACATCGGCACCGCAGCCCGGATCGATCTGGAGGAGTACCTCGGCCGCAAGGTCTTCCTGGAGCTTTTCGTGCGCGTCGAGGAGGGTTGGCGCGAGGACCGGGCGGTGCTGGCGAGCCTGGACCGTGACGTCGATCTGGCAGGTCCGGAGTAGCCGCGCAAGCTCAGCCCATTCAAAGCTGTACGGAGCCAGACCCCTCCTGGATGAGTGAGGGCCGCAGCGCTGTGGAGCCGTTACAGGTCCATGCTGCGGAGTCCTCCTTTCGGGCCGCTGCCTGCACTTGGTGAAGAGAGGGGCGGCGGGGCGCGATCCACTCCGACGAAGGTTCGAAGAACATGAATGCACACCACCATCTGGTCGACCTCCTGCAAGCCAGAGCCCTCGCGAGCCCGGGCCGCCGGGCCTATACCTTTCTGGCGGACGGCGAAACCGAGAGCGCGGCGCTCACCTGGGCCGAGCTGGACGGGAGGGCGCGGGCTCTCGGTGCGGCATTGGTCGGGCAGGGGGCGCGGGGGGAGAGAGTGCTGCTGCTGTTCCCGCCGGGTCTCGACTTCGTGGCAGCGTTCTTCGGTTGCCTGTACGCCGGCGCCGTGGCCGTGCCCTGCCATCCGCCCCGGCCGCACCGGGACCAGCCGCGGCTGCGCGCCATCGCGTGCGATGCGCGGCCGGGCTTCGTATTGACCACCGTGGAGCTGGCGGGCCGGCGGGAGGCCCTCGGGGCGCGGGTGCCGGAGCTGGCGGGGGTGGTGTGGATCGCCGTCGAGACGGTCGATCCGCGCGGAGCGGAGCGGTGGGCACCGCCTTCGCTCGCGGCGGAGACGGCGGCGTTCCTCCAGTACACCTCGGGCTCGACCGCGCTGCCGAAAGGCGTGGTGGTCACCCACGGCAGCATCCTGCACAACGAGGAGATGATCCGCGCCGCGTTCGGCCAGTCGGAGGACTCGGTGGTGGTGGGCTGGCTGCCGCTGTTCCACGACATGGGCCTCATCGGCAACGTCCTCCAGCCGCTCACGGCCGGCGCCTCCTGTGTGCTGATGCCCCCTCTCTCGTTCCTGCAGCAGCCGGTGCGCTGGCTGCGGGCGATCCACCGGTACCGGGCGACGACGAGCGGCGGCCCGAGCTTCGCGTATGAGCTGTGCGCCCGCAAGGTGAGCGCGGAGGAACGGGAGGGGCTCGATCTGTCGAGCTGGACGCTGGCGTTCAACGGCGCCGAGCCGGTGCGCGCCGAGACGCTCGACCGGTTCACCGAAGCGTTCGCCCCTTGTGGCTTCCGCCGCGAGGCGTTCTATCCCTGCTATGGGCTGGCCGAGGCCACGCTGTTCGTCGCGGGAGGCCGGCCCGGAATGCCGCCGGTGGTCGAGCGGTTGTCCGCGGCCGGGCTGGAGCGCGGCGTGGCGGTGGCGGACCCGGCGGGCCGGCCGCTCGTGGGCTGCGGCGGGGCGTGGTCCGGGCAGCGCCTTGAAGTGGTCGATCCGGCGACGGGCGTGCCGGTGGCGGCGGGCTCGGTGGGGGAGATCTGGGTCGCGGGTCCGAGCATCGCGGCCGGGTACTGGGAGCGGCCGGAGGAGACGGCACGGACGTTCGGCGCGCGGCTGGCGGACGGCTCCGGGCCGTACCTGCGCACCGGGGACCTCGGGATTCTGCGCGGCGGAGAGCTGTTCGTCACCGGCCGGCTCAAGGACCTGATCATCCTGCGCGGCCGCAATCACTACCCGCAGGACCTGGAGCACACCGCCGGGGAGGCGCATCCCGCGTTGGAGCCGGGCGCCGCGGCGGCGGTCGCGGTCGAGGTGGCGGGGGAGGAGCGGCTGGTCCTGGTCCTCGAAGTGGGACGCCGGGCGCTGCGCGAGCTGGCGGTTCCCACCGTGGCGGCGGCGGTGCGCCGGGCGATCGCCGAGGAGCATGAGGTCCAGGTGCACGAGGTCGTCCTGCTGCGGCCGGGCACGCTGCCGCGCACCTCCAGCGGCAAGGTGCAACGCCACGCCTGCCGCGCCGCCTGGCTGGCCGGTGGCGAAGGTCTGGAGATCGCCGGGCGCGATGCGGTGGACCTGGCCGCCCGCGAAGGTCCGGAACCGGCGGCGCTCGACCGCGACCGTTGGCGGGCGTTGGCGGGCGACGAGCGGCACCGGGCGCTGGTGGCCTGGCTGCGCGACGAGCTGGTGCGGGCGGCGGGCGTCGATCCGGCGGGTCTCGGGGAGGACGCCGCTCCGGCGAGCGCCGGGCTCGACTCGCTGGCGGCCGTGGAGATCGGGCACCGCCTGGAAAGCACGCTCGGGATCGCCCTGGCGCCGACCCGCTGGCTGGAGGCGCGGAGCCTGGGCGAGCTGGCGCAGGAGATCGCGCGGGGCCTCGACGAGCCGATCGACGAGGAGGCGCTGACGGTGGCGGTCGATCCCTTGGCGCTCAGCGTCGGCCAGCGGGGACTGCTCCTCCTGGAGCGCCTGCACCCGGGCGTCTACAACGTGCCGGTTCCCCTGCGGCTCCACGGGACGCTCGACGTGCCCGCGCTCCGGCGCAGCTTGCGGCGGTTGATCGGGCGGCATCCGCAGCTCGCGTGGCGGGGTGAGGCGGAGTCGATCGAGGTGAGGGTGGAGAAGGTGGAGGGGCTCGCGGCTGCGGCCTGGCGCCCCTTCGATCTCGACGGCGGGCCTCTGCTGCGGGCGGAGATCTTCCCTGGTTCTCCCCCTCTCCCGGGTGGGTGTGAGTGCGGGCGGGAGAGAGGGCCGGGGGGTGAGGGTCTCCTCCTCCTCACCGTCCACCACATCGCGGTCGATTTCTGGTCGCTGGCGATCCTGGTGCGCGAGCTGTCTGCTCTCTATCGTGGGGAGACCGGTGGCGAGGCGGAGGTCCTGCCGGCGCCGGTGAGGACGTTCGCGGAGCATGTGGCTCGCGAGGAGCGGCGGCTCGGCGGGCCGCAGGGCGAGGCGCTCCTGGGGTACTGGCGCGAGGCGCTGGCCGGGCGCTTGCAGGTCCTGGAGCTGGCCACGGATCGGCCCCGCCCGCCGCTCCAGACGTACCGGGGTCTCTCGGTGCCGTTCACGGTGCGGCCGGAGCCGGCCGGGGCGGTGGCCGGGATCGCGCGGGAGCGGCGGACGACGCGGTTCACCGTCCTGCTCGCGGCGTTCCAAGGTTTCTTGCACCGCTACAGCGGACAGGAGCGCTTTCTTGTCGGCGCGCCGGCGGCGGGCCGGGAGACGGCGGACGTGGCCGGGGTGATCGGCTACTTCGTCAACCTGTTGCCGCTCGCCGCGGACTTCGCGGGGCGGCCGACCGGAACCGCGCTGATCGACCGGACGGCCGGGGTGGTGGCGGGCGCGTTGGCGCACCAGGCGTTGCCGTTCCCGGTCCTCGCCGAGAGCTTGCAGCCGCAACGCGATCCGAGCCGGCCGCCGCTCGTCCAGGTGTCGTTCGCCCTGGAACAGGCGCACCGGGCGGACGGGCGGGCCTGGAGCGCCTTTGCGCTGGGCGAGGAGGGCGCGCGTGCCGAGCTCGGGGGGATTCCGGTCACCTCCGTGAAGCTCGCCGAGCGGCGGGTTCCGTTCGAGCTGGTGCTGCTGCTGGCCGAGACGGAGGAGGGGCTCGCCGGGTCGTTCCAGGTCAACGCAGACCTCTTCGATGCGGCCACCGCCGGGCGGATGGCGGTGCATTTCCAGAACCTCCTCGCCGGTCTCGCCGCGGAGCCCGGGCGGGCGGTGGCCGGGCTGCCGCTCCTCACCGAGCCGGAGCTGCGGCAGGTCGGCCACGACTGGGCGGAGACGGCGGGTGCGGCCGAGCCCTTCCTGGTGCATCGCGAGGTGGCGCGCCGGGCCGCGGAGCAGCCGGAGGCGCCGGCGCTGGTCGGTGCAGAAACGATGACCTATGGTGAGCTGTGGCGGCGCGCCTCGGCCCTCGCGGCCTTCCTGCAGCACCGCGGGATCGGGCCGGAGCAGATCGTCGGGCTCTACGTGGAGCGCTCGCCCGAGCTGGTCGTCGGCGCGCTCGGCGTGCTGGCGGCGGGCGCGGCGTACCTGCCGCTCGATCCGGCGCAGCCGGTGGAGCGCCTGCGGCGGATGCTCGCCGATGCGGGAACGCGCGTCCTCCTCACCCGCCGCGAGCTGGCCGCGGGTCTCTCGGCGGACGGGCTGGAGACGGTCCTGCTGGACGCCCTGGACGGCTCGGCTCCGGGTTTCGACGCCGATCTCCCGGCGGCAAGCCTGGCCTACCTGATCTACACCTCGGGCTCCACGGGCGTCCCCAAAGGAGCCGCGATGACCCATGCAGGGCTGGCGAACCTGGTCGCCTGGCATCGTGCCACCTACGGCGTGACGCCGGACGATCGGGCGACGCTGGTGGCCGGGGTCGGCTTCGATGCCTCGGTGTGGGAGATGTGGCCGGTCCTCACCGCGGGTGCCAGCCTGTGGATTCCGGACGCGGAAACCGTCGCCTCGCCGCCCGATCTGCTGGCGTGGTTCGCCGCCCAACGCATCACCCTTGCGTTCTTGCCGACACCGCTCGCCGAGGCGGTCCTGTCCGGCCCGACACCGCCGGGCCTGGCGCTGCGCGCCCTGTTGACCGGCGGCGACCGGCTGCTCACCCGGCCGGGCGCCGGCCTGCCGTTCGCCCTGGTCAACCACTATGGCCCGACCGAGGGGACGGTGGTCGCCACCGCCGGCCGGGTGAGGCCGGAGCGCGGCGAGGAACGGGCGCCGTCGATCGGCCGGCCCATCGCCGGGGCGCGGGTGACCCTGGTCGACCGCGACTTGCAGCCGGTGCCGGTGGGGGTTGCGGGCGAGATCCTGCTGGGCGGCGCCGGGCTCGCCCGCGGCTATCTCGGGCATCCCCGGATGACCGCCGAGGTCTTCGTGCCCGCGGCGGGAGGCCGGGCCTACCGCACGGGTGACCTGGCGCGCTGGCTCCCGGACGGGCGCATCGAGTTCATCGGACGGCGCGATCACCAGGTGAAGATCCGCGGCATCCGCATCGAGCTGGGGGAGGTGGAGGCGGCGCTGCGCGACAGCCCGCACGTGCGCGAGGCGGTGGTGCTCGCCAGGAGCGCCGCCGCAGGCCGGATGCTGGTCGCCTGTGTCGTCGCGGAAGGAGAGCCCGGCGCAGGAGTGGAGGAGCTGCGCGCCCATCTCCGCGAGCGCCTGCCCGAGGCCATGGTTCCGGCGGCCTTCCTCCTGCTTCCGGCCCTGCCGGTCACCCCGAACGGCAAGGTGGACCGCGAGGCGCTCGCCCGGCTGCCGCTGGAGGAGGCTCCGGCCGCCTCGCTGCGCACGGGCACCGAGGAGCGGCTCGGGGCGATCTGGCGCGAGGTTCTCGGGTTGCCGCGGATCGGCGCGGAGGACGACTTCTTCCACCTGGGCGGGCATTCCCTGCTCGCCTCGCGGGTCGGCTCGCGGGTGCGCGAGGCGTTCGGCGTCGAGCTGCCGCTCGCGGCATTCTTCGAGCATCCCCAGCTCGCGGCCCTGGCGGCGGCGATCGACGCGGCGCGCGGTCTGGGGGACGAGGACGTGGTGCTCGAGCCGCAGCCGCGGCGCAGCGAGATGCCGTTGTCGTTCGCCCAGGAACGGCTCTGGTTTCTCGACCGCCTGGAGCCCGGGAGCGCGGTGTACAACATCCCGGCTGTCCTGCGGCTCTGCGGCCCGCTCGACGCCGCGCGGCTGGAGCAGGCGCTCGCCGCCCTGGAGGAGCGCCACGAGGCGCTGCGGACCTCGCTCCCGGCGCGCGACGGCCGGCCGTTCCAGCGCATCCACCCCCTGGAACGCGCGCGCCGCTTCACCCTGGAGAGGATCGACTCGACCGGCGCGGCCGATCCCGCGGCGGAGGCCCTGCGCCTGGCGCGGCAGGATGCGGCGCGGCCGTTCGATCTCGCCACCGGGCCGCTGTGGCGCGCGGCGCTCGTGCGCCTCGGCGAGAGCGAGCACCTGCTGCTGCTCAACCTGCACCACTCGATCTCCGACGGCTGGTCGATGGACGTGCTGGCGCACGATCTGTCCGTTCTGGGGGCCGGGGAGGCGCTCGCTCCGCTGCCGGTGCAGTACGCCGACTACGCGGTGTGGCAGCGCAAGCGGCTCACCGGGCCGGTGCTCGACCGGCTGCTGGCCGGTTGGCGCCAGAGCCTCGCCGGGGCACCGGCGGCGCTGGAGCTGCCGACGGACAAGCCGCGCCCGGCGTCGCAGAGCTACCGCGGTACGGTGGAGACGCTGATCCTGCCGGCCTTGCGCGCCGGCGGGGCGACGCTGTTCATGACCGTGCTCGCCGCACTGGCCGCGGTGCTCCACCGCTGGAGCGGGCAGGACGCCGTGGTGATCGGCTCGCCGGTGGCCGGGCGCGAGCGCCGCGAGCTGGAAGGGCTGATCGGCTTCTTCGTCAACGCCCTGCCGCTCGGCATCGACCTGGCGGGCGATCCCCCGTTCTCCGCGCTGGTCCGCCGCACCCTGCGCGCGACGGTCGACGCGCATGCCGGCGCCGAGGTGCCGTTCGAGAAGCTGGTGGAGGAGCTGCGGCCGGTGCGCGATCTGTCGCGGAGCCCGCTGTTCCAGGTCCTCCTGACCGTCCAGGCGGGAGGCGCCGTGCCTCTGCGCCTGCCCGGGATCACCGTCGAGCCGGTCTCTCCCGCGAAGACCCACGGCGGCACCGCCAAGTTCGATCTCACCTTCGCCCTCGTCGAGACCGGGTCCGGCCTGGAGGGAGGCATCGAGTACGCCACCGACCTGTTCGACGCCGCGACGATCCGCCGCCTCGCCGGACACCTCGGCGTCCTGTTGACCGCCGCGGTCGCCGATCCCGCCTGCCGCCTGGGCGATCTGCCGCTGCTGACCGCCGCGGAGGAGCGCCAGGCCCTGGCCGGCGGGAACGCCCCCGCGGCGCCCGAACCGGCCGTCTGCGGCCTGCACGAGCTGTTCGAGGAGCAGGCGCGGCGCACGCCGGAAGCCACCGCGGTGATCTGGGGGACCGAGAGGATCAGCTACGGCGATCTGAACCGCCGCGCCGACGCCGTCGCCGCGGACCTGCTGGCGGACGGCCTGATGCCGGAGGAACGGGTGGGGGTGTCGATGCCCCGGACGCCCGACCTGCTCGCCGCGCTGCTCGGCGTGCTCAAGGCGGGCGGAGCCTATGTGCCGGTGGACCCGGCGTATCCGCAGGAGCGGCGGGAGTTTCTGCTCGCGGACAGCGGGGCGACACGGACGGCCCGCCCGCCCCGGACGGACACGGACGGGCACGGACGCAGCACGGACACGCCGGAGGGAGTCTCCGGGGTCCGTGAGAGTCCGTGTCCGTCCGTGCCCGTCCGTGTCCAACCCGGCCGCCTCGCCTACCTCATCTACACCTCCGGCTCCACCGGCACCCCCAAGGGAGTCGGCGTGCGCCATGCGAGCGCCCTCGCGCGGGTGGCGTGGGCGGCGGCGCAGTATCCGGCGCAGGTGTGGCGGGGCGTGCTGGCGGCGACGTCGATCAACTTCGACCTGTCGGTCTTCGAGATCTTCGTGCCCCTGTCGCTCGGCGGCACGGTGATCCTGGCGGACGACGCCCTGGCGCTCCCGGGCTTGCCGGCGGCGGGGGAGGTGACGCTCCTCAACACCGTGCCCTCGGCGCTCGCGGAGCTGCTGCGGCTGGGAGCGGTGCCGCCGTCGGTGCGGGTGGTGAACCTCGCCGGGGAGGCCTTGCGGCGGGAGCTGGCGGACGCCGTGCTCGCCCTGCCGCAGGCGCCGGAGCTGTGGAACCTCTACGGGCCGTCCGAAGACACCACCTACTCGACCGGCGCGCGCATCGAGCGCGGCACCGAGGCCCCCCCGATCGGCCGGCCCCTGCCCGGGAGCCGGGCGTACGTGCTCGACGGCTACGGCCGGTTGGCCCCGGCGGGCGTCCCCGGCGAGCTGTGGCTGGGTGGCGTCGGGCTGGCCCGCGGCTATCTGGGGAGGCCCGACCTCACCGCCGACCGTTTCCGCCCGGACCCCTTCATCGATCCGGCGGATCGGTCGGATCGGTCGGATCCGTCCGATGCTCTCGGGAGCCGCCTCTACCGCACGGGCGACCTCGTGCGCCGGCGGCCCGACGGCTTGCTCGACTACCTGGGCCGCCTCGACCAGCAGGTGAAAGTGCGCGGGTTCCGCGTCGAGCTGGGCGAGATCGAGGCGGCGCTCGGCGCGCATCCGGCGGTGGCGGAGGCGGTCGTGGTCGCCCCCGAGGGAGCGGACGGCGTGCGGCGCCTCCTTGCCTGGATCGTGGCCGCCGGCCCGGCCGACGCCGAGGAGCTGCGCCGGCACCTGGCGGCACGGCTGCCGGCGCACATGGTTCCTGCGATTTTCACGCTGCTCCCGGAGATGCCGCGGACGCCGAACGGCAAGGTGGACCGCAAGGCCCTCGCGGCGCGCGCCGTTCATGGCGACCCGGCGGAGACGGCCGAGCCGCCGCGGACGCCGGCCGAGATCCGTCTGGCGGCGGTGTGGAGCGAGCTGCTCGGGGTGGCGGCGGTGGGGCGGGAGGACTCCTTCTTCGCGCTCGGCGGGCATTCGCTCCAGGCGGCCCGGCTGACCGCGCGGGTGCGCGACGCCTTCGCGGTCGAGGTGCCGGTGCGCGCGGTGTTCGAACGGTCGACGCTCGCGGCCTTCGCGGCGCTGATCGACGAGCTGGCGGCGGCCGAGGGGCGGGTCGTCGAGCCCCCGGCGGCGGCGTTGCCCCGCGACGGGCGCGACCTGCCGCTCTCCTTCGCCCAGGAGCGGCTGTGGTTCCTCGACCAGCTCGAATCGGGCACGGCGTTCTACAACATCCCCACGGCCGTGCGCCTGCGCGGGCCGCTCCAGCCCGAGCTGTTCCGGCGGGCGCTGGAGGAGGTGGTCCAACGCCACGAGGCCCTGCGCACCACCTTCGGCGACGTGCAGGGGAGGCCGGTGCAGATCATCGCCCCCGCGTTGGCCGTCGAGCTGCCCCTGCTCGACCTCTCGGGACTGCCGGCCGCCGCGGCCGAGGCGGAGATGCACCGGCAGGCGGGCGCCGAGATCAGCCGGCCCTTCGACCTCGCCACCGGGCCGCTCTTCCGCGCCTTCCTCCTGCGCCTGGCCGGCACCGGGGAGCACGTCGCGGTCCTCAACCTCCACCACATCATCGCGGACGGCTGGTCGCTGGGCGTCCTCATCCGGGAGATCTCGGCGCTCTACGCCGCCTTCCTCGCCGCAGAGCCCTCGCCCTTGCCGCCGCTGCCGATCCAGTACGCGGATTTCGCCGTCTGGCAGCGCCGGCATCTCCAGGGACCGGTGTTCGAGGACGATGTGGCCTGGTGGCGCGGGCGCCTGGCGGGTGTGCCGGGGCTCACCCTGCCGACCGACCGGCCGCGCCCGGCGGTCGAGGCCTTCCGCGGCAAGCAGCGCTCGACCTGGCTGTCCGCGGAGCTGACGCGCGACCTGGGCGCCCTGGCGCGCAGCGAGCGGGCCACGCTGTTCATGGTCCTGCTCGCCGCCTTCCAGGCGCTCCTCGCGCGGTCCACCGGGCAGGCCGACATTCCGGTGGGCTCCCCGGTGGCCAACCGCGGGCGCTCCGAGGTCGAGGGGCTGATCGGCTTCTTCGCCAACACCCTCGTCCTGCGCACCGACCTCTCCGGCCGGCCGGGCTTCCGGGCGCTCCTCGGGCGGGTGCGCGAGGTGACCCTCGCCGCCTCGGCGCACGACGAGATCCCGTTCGAGAAGCTGGTCGAGGAGATCCAGCCCGAGCGCGACATGAGCCGCAACCCGCTGTTCCAGGTGATGCTGGTGCTGCAGAACCAGCCCTGGCCGGCGTTCCGCATCGGTGACGTGGCGCTCGAGCCGTTCGACGTCAACAGCGGCACGGCGAAGTTCGACCTCACCATCTTCTGGCGCGAGCAGGACGGGCGCCTCGTCGGCCTGGTCGAGCACAACACCGACCTCTACGACGACGTGACGGTCACCCGTTTCGTCCGCCACTACGAGGCCCTGCTCGGCGCCGCGCTCGGGGACCTGGAAACTCCGGTGGCGGCGCTGCCGCTGCTCACGGCGGCGGAGCGCCACCAGCTGGTCGTTGAATGGAACGGCACCTGGACCGAGTACGCGGAGGGCCGCTGCATTCACCACCGGGTGGAGGAGCAGGCGGCGCGGACGCCGCAGGCCGTGGCGGTCTACAGCGCCGGGCGCTCGCTGACCTACGCGGAGCTGAACGCGCGCGCCAACCGGTTGGCGCACGGCCTGCGTGGGCTGGGGGTGGGGCCGGAGTCGCTGGTGGGGATCTGCGTCGAGCGCGGTGTCGAGATGGTGGTGGCGATGCTCGCCGTGCTCAAGGCGGGGGGCGCCGGGGTGGCGCTCGACCCGGCCTATCCGCGCGAGCGCCTGGCCTTCATCCTGCGCGAGGCGGACCTGCGCGTGCTGCTCACCCAGACCGCGCTCGCCGGTTTCTTCCCCGAGGGGGCGGCCGAGCGCCTGCTGCTCGATCCGGACGTCGAGCTGTTCCCGGAGGAGAGCGCCGAGAACCCGCGGAGCGGCGTGTCGCTCGACAACCCGATCTATGCGATCTACACCTCGGGCTCGACCGGGCAGCCGAAAGGCATCCTGGTCACCCACCGGGCGTTCTCGAACCTGCTCGACTGGCAGCTCGCCGATCCGGCGCTGGTGCCCGCGGCGCGCACGGTGCAGTTCGCCACCTTCGGCTTTTGCGTCTCGTTCCAGGAGATGTTTTCCTCCTGGGGCTCGGGCGGCGCGCTCGTCCTCGCCGACGAGATGACGCGGCGCGACATCCCGGGGCTCACCCGCTTCCTGGAGGAGAGTGAGGTCGAGCGTCTCCACCTGCCGTTCGCCGCGCTCAAGAACCTGTCCGAGGTGGCGGCGGGGCAGGAGGTCTTGCCGCGCAAGCTCCAGGAGGTGATCACCGCGGGCGAGCAGCTCCAGGTGACCCCGGCGGTGCGCAACCTCTTCGCGCGTCTCCCCGGCTGCACCCTGTCGAACCAGTACGGCGCCTCGGAGACGCACGTGATCTCCGCGCTCACCCTGAGCGGGGACCCGGCGGGCTGGATGGCGATCCCGCCGGTGGGCCGGCCGATCGCGAACGTGCGCATCCACCTGCTCGACGCGGATCTGGAGCCGGTGCCGATCGGCGTGGCCGGAGAGCTGTTCGCCGCCGGGGCCTGCGTCGCCCGCGGCTATCTGGACGATCCGGTGCTTTCCGCGCAGAAGATGATCCCGGACCCGTTCAGCACCGTCCCCGGCTCCCGCATGTACCGCACGGGCGATGCCGCCCGGTATCTGGCGGACGGCCGCATCGAGTACCACGGGCGGCTCGACACGCAGGTGAAGATCCGCGGCTTCCGGGTGGAGCTGGGAGAGATCGACACCGTCCTCGCGCGGCATCCGGGGGTGCGCGACGCCGCGGTGGTGGCGCGGGCGGCGGGGGGCGAGGCGAAGCGGCTGGTGGCGTACGTGGTGCCGACGGGGGAGGAGGCCGACTTCGAGGAGGCCGGTTTCGAGGAGGCCGGTTTCGAGGAGATCAGGGCCTGGCTCAAGAAGACCCTCCCCGAGTACATGGTGCCCGCCGCCTTCGTGCGCATGGACCGCCTGCCGCTCAATGCGAACGGCAAGCTCGACCAGGCGGCGCTCCCCGAGCCCGAGGCGCGCTCGGCCGCCGCTTACATCGCACCGCGCACCGCCGCCGAGGAGGTGATCGCCGGCATCTGGGCCGAGGTGCTGCGCCTCGACCGGGTGAGCGCCGGCGGCGACTTCTTCGAGCTGGGCGGGCACTCGCTGCTCGCCACCCAGGTGGTTTCGCGGGTGCGCGCGGCGTTCGGCGTCGAGCTGGCCCTGCGTACGCTGTTTGAGGCGCCGCGGGTGTCCGAGCTGGCGGCGCGCGTGGAAGCGCTGCGGTCGAGCCAGGCTCCCGCGCCGCCCCTGCGGCCGGCGGCCCACGACGGCCCGCCGCCGCTCTCGTTCGCCCAGGAGCGCCTCTGGTTCCTCGATCAGCTCGAACCCGGGAGCGCCGCCTACAACATGCCGGGAGCCCTGGAGCTGGAGGGTCCGCTCGACCCCGGCGCGCTGCGGGCGGCTCTCGCGGCGGTCGTGGCGCGCCACGAGGCGCTGCGCACCACGTTCGAGCTGGTGGCCGACAACCCGCGCCAGCGCATCCATCCTGCCGCGGATGCTGCGGTGCCGCTGATCGACCTCTCCGGATGTCCGCCCGCCGCCCGGTCGGTCGAGAGCGAGCGGCTGACCCGGGAGCAGGCGCGGGTGCAGTTCGACCTGGCGCGCGGGCCGCTCCTCGCCGCGCTGCTGGTGCGGCTGGAGCCGGGCCTCCACCGGTTCCTGGTGACGATGCACCACATCGTCTCCGACGGCTGGTCGGTGGGCGTGCTGGTGCGCGAGGTGGCGGAGCTGTACGCCGCCGCGATCGAGAAGCGGCCGGCCGCGCTGCCGCCGCTGCCGGTGCAGGTCGCCGACGTCGCGGTCTGGCAGCGGGAGTGGCTGGTGGGAGACGTCCTGGGGAGCCAGCTCGCCTGGTGGCGCGAGCGGCTCGCCGGAGCGCCCGCGGTCCTCGACCTGCCGGCCGACCGTCCGCGGCCGGCGGTGGCCTCGTATCGCGGCGCCACCGTGCCGCTGGTCTTCGGCCCCGGCCTGGTGGGTGCCCTCCAGAAGCTCGCGCGCCGCGAAGGGGCGACGCTGTTCATGACCCTCCTCGCCGGCTTCCAGGCCCTGCTGGCACGGCTCACCGGCGCGGAAGACCTGGTGACCGGCACCGCCGTGGCCGGGCGCAACCGGCTGGAGACGGAACGGCTGATCGGCCTGTTCGTCAACAGCCTGGCCCTGCGCACCGGCCTCGCGGGCGATCCCGACGTGCGCGGCCTGATCGCCCGCGCCCGAGAGACGGCGCTCGGCGCCACGGCCCACCAGGACGTGCCGTTCGAGCGCCTCGTCGAGGAGCTGCAGCCGGAGCGAAGCCTGGCGCAGGCGCCGCTCTTCCAGGTGATGCTCATCCTGCAGAACACCCCCGCCGTCGCGCTCGAAGCGGCGGGCCTCCGCCTGCGTCCGCTCGGCGAGGCGAGCGGCACCGCGAAGCTCGACCTCACCCTCGCGCTGGAGCCGCGGGAGGACGGAGGCCTCGCCGGCACGCTCGAATACGCCACGGACCTGTTCGACGCGGCGACCCTCCACCGCTTCGCCGGCCATCTGGAGACGCTCCTCGCCGCGGCCGTGGCCGATCCGGCGCAGAGGCTGTCGGCGCTGCCGTTGTTGACCGCCCGCGAGAGCGCGCAGCTCGCCGGGGAGTGGAACGACACGGCCACGCCGTTCCCGCTCGACCGCCCGTTCCCTGCCCTCTTCGCCGAGCGCGCCGCGGCCCATCCGGACGCCGTCGCCGCCGTCTGCAACGGGGAGAGCGTGAGCTACGGCGCGCTGTGGGAGCGGGCCGGCCGCCTCGCCGGCGCCCTCGCCGCCGCCGGGGTGGGACCGGAGACCGTGGTGCCGATCCTGATGCGGCGCGGGCTCGATTTCCTGACCGGCGTGCTCGCCATCTGGGCCACGGGAGGGGCCTACCTGCCGCTCGATCCGGCGCATCCCCGCGAGCGGCAGGCGCGGATTCTGGAAGGGAGCGGAGCACGGCTGGGCCTGGTGGTGGGGGAGGGACCGGAGGTCGCGGGGCTGCGGTGGCTGGTCCTGGAGGATCTGCTGGCAGGATTCCCCCTCTCCCGGCCGGGGGGAGAGCGGTGGGAGAGGGGGCCGGGGGGTGAGGTCCTCGCCTACGTGATCTTCACCTCCGGCTCGACCGGTGTTCCCAAAGGGGCGATGCTGACCCACCGTGGCATGCTCAACCACCTGTGGGCGAACGCGGCGCTGCGCGGGCTGACCGCCGCCGACCGCATGGCGCAGACGGCCGGGCACACGTTCGACATCTCGGTCTGGCAGCACTTCACCCTCCTCCTGGTGGGCGGCCGGGTGGTCATCTACCCGGACGAGATCGCGCACGATCCGGGGCGGCTTCTCGCCGCCGCCGGCCGCGACGGGATCACCGCGATGGAGCTGGTCCCCTCCCTCCTGCGCCTCGCCGTGGAGGAGCTGGAGGAGGGGAGAGCCGTGGCGCCGCGGTCCCTGCGCTGGCTCGTCTCGATCGGCGAGGCGCTCCCCACCGAGGTGGCGGCCGGCTGGCTGCGCCACGCGCCGTGGACCCCGCTGGTCAATGCTTACGGCCCGACCGAATGCTCCGACTCGGTGTCCCATGAGGTGCTCACCGCGCCGCCGGCCACGGCGCGCCCCTGGGTGGCGCTCGGCCGGCCGATCCCCAACCTGCGGCTGCACGTGGTGGACCGCGAGCTGTGCCTGCAACCCGTGGGCGTCCCCGGAGAGCTGGCGATCGCCGGCACCGGAGTGGGCCGCGGCTACCTCGGCGACGGCGCGCGCACCGCGGACGCCTTCCGGCCGAACCCCTTTGGTGATCCGACGGATCGGTCGGATCGGTCCGATCCGTCCGATCTTTTCGGGGGCCGCCTCTACCGCACGGGCGATCTGGCGCGCCGTCGCCCTGACGGCGTGCTCGACTACCTCGGCCGCCTCGACCACCAAGTGAAGGTACGCGGGTACCGCGTCGAGCTGGGGGAGATCGAAGCGACGCTCGGGCGCCACCCCGGGGTGCGCCAGGCGGTGGTGCTGGCTCTCGCCGAGCGCCTGGTGGCCTTCCTCGTGCCGAACGGCGGTGAGGCACCGGACGCCGCCGCCGTGCGCGCCTTTCTGGCCCCCCTGCTTCCGGCGCCCATGGTGCCGGCCGAGCTCGTGGTCCTGCCGGAGCTGCCGCTCAATGCGAACGGCAAGGTGGACCGGCGCGCCCTGCGCGAGCGGGTCCCCGGGGCGGCGGCTCCGGCGGGGGAGCGCCGGGCGCCGGCCACCGCGACCGAGCGGACCCTCGCAGCGGTCTGGAGCGCGGTCCTGGAGTGTGCCGAGCCGGGCCGCGACGACCACTTCTTCGCCCTGGGCGGCCATTCCCTGGCGGCCACCCGCGTCGTCTCGCGGCTGCGCCGGGAGCTGGGCGTCGAGCTGCCGGTGCGCGCGCTCTTCGAGGCCCCGGTGCTCGCCGACCTCGCGGCGCGGATCGAGGCGCTCGCCGGGGGCCCTCCCACGGCAGCCCCCCTGCGGCGGATCGCACGGGACACGGCGCCTCCGTTGTCGTTCTCCCAGCAGCGGCTCTGGTTCCTGGACCAGCTCGAACCGGGGAGCCCCGCCTACAACATGCCGATGGCCCTGCGCCTCGACGGCGCGCTCGATCGCGCCACGCTCGCCCGGAGCCTCGCGGCGGTGGTGGCGCGCCATGAGGTCCTGCGCACCACGTTCGACACGCCCGGCGACGCGGCGGAGCCGGTGCAGCGGATCGCCCCGCCGGAACCGGTCGCGCTGCCGTGCGTCGACCTGGCCGGCCTCGCCGACCCGGACGCCGAGGTCCGCCGCCTCACCCGCGCCGAGGCCCGGCGGCCGTTCGACCTGCGGCGGGGCCCGCTGCTGCGCGCCACCTTGCTGCGGCTGGAGGACGCGGCGCACGTCCTGCTCTTCACCATGCATCACATCGTGAGCGACGGCTGGTCGTTGCGCCTGCTCGTGCGCGAGATCGCGGCCTTCCACGCCACCCGGGAGCCGCTGCCGCCGCTGCCGTTCCAATATGCCGACTTCGCGCTCTGGCAGCGCGAGCTGCTGGCCGGGCCGGCGTTCGCCCGTCAGCTCGGCTGGTGGCGCGAGAGGCTGCACGGCGCGCCGCCGGCCCTCGACCTGCCGGCCGACCATCCACGGCCGGGTCAGGCGAGCGGCCGGGGGACGACGCGCACCCTGGCGGTGCCGCCGGAGGCGACGCAGGCCCTGTCCGCCCTCGGCCGCCGGGAAGGGGCGAGCCTCTTCATGGTCCTCCTCGCCGCCTTCGCGGCGCTGGTCACCCGGATCACCGGGGAGGACGATCTCGTGCTCGGCACCGAGGTCGCGAACCGCAACCGCGAGGAGACCGAGGAGCTGATCGGCTTCTTCGTCAACCAGCTTCCCCTGCGCGTCGATGCGGCCGGCGATCCCGCGTTCCCGCGGCTCCTGGCACGGGTGCGCGAGATGGCGCTCGGCGCCTATGCGCACCAGGACCTGCCCTTCGAGCGTCTGGTCGAGGAGCTGCGGCCGGAGCGCGACCTGTCACGCCAGCCGGTGTTCCAGGTCTCCTTCACCCTCCAGAACCTCCCCGCGGCACCGCTCGCCCTGCCGGGGCTCACCCTGCGGAGCCTGCCGGCCGAGGCGGGCGCGGCGCGCATCGACTTCGCCCTGGAGGCCGTGCCGGTGGAGAGCGGGCTCCTGCTCCGCGCCGAGGCGAGCACCGATCTGTTCGAGCCGGTCACCGTCGATCGGATGCTCCACCGCCTCGCCACCCTCCTTGCGGCGGTCGCCGAGACCCCGCAGGCGAGGCTCTCGGCGCTCGTCCTCCTGCTGCCCGCCGAGGAACATCAGATCCGGGTGAAGCCGCTCCGCAGGGCCTTGGCGCTCCTCGCGCCCGTGTCCGGCCGGGAACGGGGCGTGGAAGAGCCCGGGCGCGTGCCGCCGCGCGACGCCCTGGAGCGGACGCTGGCGGAGATCTGGAGCGAGGTCCTGGAGACCGATCGCTTCGGCGTGCACGACGACTTCTTCGCGCTGGGCGGCCACTCCCTGCTCGCCACACGGGTGATGGCGCGCGTGCGCCACGCGCTGGGGATCGACCTTCCCCTGGCGACTCTGTTCTCCCATCCCACCGTGGCCGGGCTCGCCACGGCGGCGCGCGGCCACTCCCTGGTGGAGACCTCGGCGGGGCTGCACCCGGTGCCGCGCGACCGCGAGCTCGCGCCGTCCGCCGCGCAGCAGCGCCTCTGGTTCATCGACCAGCTCCAGCCCGGCAGCCCGCTGTGGGACATCGCGGCGGGGTGGCGCCTCACCGGCCGGCTCGACGTGGCCGCCCTGACCGCGGCGGTGGAGGAGATCGTCCGCCGCCACGAGACGCTGCGCACGGTGTTTCCCGCGGTGGCCGGCCGGCCGGTCCAGCAGATCCTGCCGCCGGACGCCCTGTGCCCCGCGGTGTCGCTGATCGATCTCACCGCGCTCGCGCCGGAGAGGCGGGACCTGGAGGGGCTCCGGCTCGCCACAGCCCATGGCGCCTTCGTGTTCGATCTCGCCCGCGGGCCGCTGCTCGCCCTCCATCTCGTCCGCCGCTCCGCCGAGGAGCACCTGCTGCTGTTCAACGTCCACCACATCGTGGCCGACGGCTGGTCCGAGGCGATCTTCCAGGACGAGCTGGCGGCGCTCTATGCGGCGGCGGTGACCGGCGTCCCGGCCGGGCTGCCGGAGCTGCCCGTCCAGTACGCCGACTGGGCCGCCTGGCAGGAGGAACGCCTCGCCGCCGGTGCGCTCGACGGCCAGCTCGCCGTCTGGCGCGAGCGACTCGCCGGGGCGCGGGAGGACCTGGAGCTGCCGTTCGACCGGCCGCGTCCCGCCTCGCTCTCCGGCCGCGGCGCACTGGTCGATGCCTCGCTGCCCGCCGGTCTCGCCGGCTCTCTCGCCGGGCTCGCACGGCAGAGCCGGGTGAGCCTCTTCACCGTCGTCCTCGCCGCGTTCGAGGCGCTCCTCGCCCGTCTGTCCACGCAGGAGGATTTCTCGATCGGCACCGCGGTGGCGGGCCGCCGGCTCCTGGAGACCGAGCCGCTGATCGGCTACTTCGTCAACACCCTGGTGCTGCGCGCCGACGTGGCGGGCGATCCGCCGTTCACGCAGATGGTCCACCGGGCGCAGGCCGTGGTGGCGGAGTCGCAGGAGAACCAGGACCTTCCCTTCGACCGCCTGGTCGACGCCCTCCAGCCGGAGCGCAGCCTCGCGCACGCCCCCTTCTTTCAGGTGATGCTTCTGTTCCAGAACCTCCCCGCGGCCCGCCGCACCCTGCCCGGGCTCGCGATGGAAGCGCTCGACCTGCACAGCGGCACGGCGAAGAGCGACCTCCTCCTGGCCCTGGCGGAGGCCGGAGACGGGCTCGCCGGCACCTTCGAGTACAGCACCGATCTCTTCGACCGCGCCACCATCGAGCGCACCGCCGGCCACTTCCGCAACCTCTGCGCCGGTCTGGCCGCCACGCCTGCGGCGCGCGTCTTCGATCTGCCGCTTCTCGCCCCCGAGGAGATCGAGCAGATGGTGACCGCACCGAACCGGAGCGCGAGCGGCGAGACGCACGATCTCTGGCTGCACCAGCTCGTCGAGCGCCAGGCGCTCCGCGACCCGCAGGTGCCGGCCGTCGTCTGCGACGGCGAGGCGCTCTCCTACGGCGATCTCGTGGAAAGGGCCGGCCGCCTCGCCCGGCACCTCCGCGCCCTGGGCGTCGGTCCCGAGGTGCGCGTGGGGCTCCTCCTGGAGCGCTCGCTCGACCTGGCGGTGGCGATCCTCGGCGTGCTCCAGGCCGGCGGAGCCTTCGTGCCGCTCGATCCGGCGCACCCGGCCGAGCGCCGCGCGGCCATCCTGGAAGATGCCGCCGCCGCCCTCGTGGTCACCCACCGCGGCCTCGCGGCCACAACATCAGACGGATCGGTCGGATCCGTCGGATCCGTCCGATGTCTTCGCCTCGAAGACCTCGCCGGCCCCGGGGAGCCGCCCCCGCCCCTCGACACCGCTCTCCGGAGCCACGGCGCCCTCGCCTACACGATCTTCACCTCCGGCTCCACCGGGCGTCCCAAGGGGGTGATGATCCCGCACCGCTCCGTGGTGCACCTCGCGGAGACCGCCGGCCGGTGGCTGACCCACCCGGGCCACGAGGTGTGGACGCTCTTCCACTCCTACGCCTTCGACTTCTCGGTCTGGGAGATGTGGGCCTGCTTCGCCCATGGCGGCACGCTGGTGGTGGTGCCGCTCGAAACGGCACAGGACCCGCTCGCCTTCCACGACCTGCTGGCGCGCGAACGGGTCACCGTGCTGCATCAGACGCCGGCCGCGCTGCGCCAGCTGCTGGGCGTCTGGGAGGACGGTGCGCGCGATCCCGCCGCGCTCGCCTTGCGCCGTGTGGGATGCGGCGGCGAGGCGCTGCCCTGTGGCCTGGCGGAACAGGTGCTGGGCCGTTGGACCGGCGACTTCGAGCTGTGGAACTTCTACGGCCCCACCGAGGTGACGGTGTGGGGCACCGCGCAGCGGGTCACCCTCGCGGAGGCCCGGCGCAGCGCCATACCGCTCGGTGCGCCCCTGCCCGATGCGCGGGTCTACGTGCTCGATCCGGCGCTGGGGGCCGTGCCGTCCGGCGTGGCCGGCGAGATCTGCATCGGCGGCTTCGGCCCGGCGCGCGGCTATGCCGGCCGGCCGGAGCTGACGGCCGAGAAGCTCGTTCCCGATCCGTTCTCCGGCGTGCCGGGCGCCCGCCTGTACCGCACCGGGGACCTCGGCCGCCGGCGCGCCGACGGGTCCCTGGAATACGCCGGCCGCATCGACTTCCAGGTGAAGGTGCGCGGCTTCCGCGTCGAGCTCAAGGAGATCGAAGCGGTGCTCGCCGCGGTCCCCGGGGTGCGCCAGGCCGTGGTGCTGCTCTCCGGCGAGCGCCTGACCGCCTGCCTCGGCGGCTCCGGGCTGGAGCCGGCCGCCCTGCGCGCGGCGCTCGCGGCGCAGCTGCCGGCGTACATGGTGCCTTCCGCCTTCGTGCTGCTCCCCGCGCTGCCGCTCACCGCCAACGGCAAGGTGGACCGGCGCGCCCTGGCCCGGCTGGAGCCGGCGGCGGCCGAGCCACCCGCGGGGGATCTCCAGGCGCCGCGCACGCCGGCCGAGGAGATCGTCGCCGCGGCCTGGCGCGAGGTGCTGGGAATCGAGCGGGTGGGCCTCCACGACAGCTTCTTCGAGTCCGGCGGCCACTCGCTGCTCGCCACCCGCGTGGTCTCGCGGCTGCGCGAGGCGTTCGGGGTCGAGGTGCCGCTGCGCGCTCTGTTTGAAACGCCCACGGTGGCCGGGTTGGCGCAGGCGGTGGAGGAGCTTTCGCGGAAGGGCGAGGGCATCGTCGCGCCGCCGCTCCGGAGGATGCCGCGCGATCCGGCGGCGGATCATCCGGCGGCCCTGGCGCCGCTCTCCTTCGCCCAGGAATGGATGTGGCTGATCGACCAGCTCGATCCCACCCGGGCCGCCTTCGGTGTGCCGCTCGCCGTGCGGCTCCACGGCACCCTCGATCCCGCGGCGCTCGGCCGGGCGTTGCAGGAGGTGGTCGGCCGGCACGAGGTGCTGCGCACGACGTTCCCCGTCCTCGACGGCCGTCCGGTGCAGCGGATCGCTCCGCCTCTCGCCGTCCCCTTGCCGCTGGTCGATTTGACCGGCCATCCGGCCGAGGAGGAGGAGCGTTGGATCGACGCGGCGCTGCGCCGTCCGCTCGACCTCGCCCGCGGCCCGCTCGTCCGCGCGCTCCTGCTGCGCCGTAGGGCCGCGGAGCACACCCTGGTCCTCGACTTCCACCACATCCTGTTCGACGGCTGGTCCGGCGGCGTTCTCGTCCGCGAGCTGGCCACCCTCTACCGCGCCTTTACGGCGGGGGAGGCGTCACCGCTTCCGGAGCTGCCCGTCCAGGTGGCGGACCACGCGGTGTGGCAGCGCGGCTGGCTCCAGGGCGCGGCGCTCGACAGGCTTCTTGCGTGGTGGAAGGAGCGGCTCGCCGGCCCCACGCCGCAGCTCGACCTGCCGGGCGCGCGGCGGGGCGGGGTGGCGACGCTGCGCGGCGCCCGGCGGCGGGTCGAGCTGGGGGCGGAGCTGTCCGCCGCCTTGCAGGCCCTGACGCGGCGCGAAGGGGTCACCCTCTTCGTGGCCCTCCTCGCCGCCTGGCAGGCCGTGCTGCACCGCCTCACCCGGGAGACCGACCTGCGCATCGGTGCGCCGGTCGCCGGGCGCAACCGGCCGGAGCTGGAGGGCCTGATCGGCTACTTCGTGAACACCCTCGTGATGCGCACCGACCTGGGGGGCGACCCCTCGTTCCGCGAGCTGCTGGCGCGCGCGAAAGAGACCGCCCTCGGCGCCTGGGCGCACCAGGACCTGCCGTTCACCCGCCTGGTCGAAGAGCTGCAGCCCGACCGCTCCGCCGGCCGGACGCCGCTCTTCCAGGTGATGCTCATCCTGCAGAACACCCCGGTGCCGTCGATCGAGCTGCCCGGGTTGTCGCTCGTCCCCGCCGACCGCGAGACGCCGCTCGCCACCTTCGACCTCACCCTGGTGCTGGCCGAGGAAGCCGGCGGGCTCGGCGGCTGGCTCTGGTACAACCGCGATCTTCTGGAGGGCGACGCGGTCGCCCATCTCTTCGAACGTTTCCGGGTCCTGCTCGCCGGTGCCACCGCGGCGGCGGACCATCGCCTGTCCGCGCTGCCCCTCGTCACCGAGGCGGAGCGCCGCCAGCTCCTGGAGGGCCGTCCCGCCATGTCCGTCGCTCCATCCGTCCCTCCCGCCGCCGAGGGCGATCTTCTCCCGACCGTGTTCGAAGCCCGCGTCGACGCCGAGCCCGATGCCGTCGCCCTCGTCTGGCAGGGCGCCGAGACGACGTATGACGATCTCGACCGCGCCGCCAACCGCCTGGCCCGCCGTCTGCGCGCCCTGGGCGTCGGACCCGAAACGCGCGTCGGCCTCTGCCTGGAACGCTCGCCGCGTCTGCCCGCGGCTATCCTCGCCGTGCTCAAGGCGGGAGGCGCCTGGCTGCCGCTCGATCCGGCCTATCCGGCCGAGCGCCTCGCCTTCCTCCTCGCCGACTCCGGCGCCCAGGTGCTGGTCACCGAGAGCGCCGCGCGCGGGCACCTGCCGGACCCCCGCGTTCCGGTGATCGACCTCGACGACCCCGGGCTCGCCGCCGAGAGCGAGGAGCGGCCGGGCGCGTCCGGCGCCGTGCCGGCCAACCTCGCCTACGTGATCTACACCTCGGGATCGACCGGTCAACCGAAAGGGGTCCAGATCACCCATGCCAACGTGCTGCGCCTCCTGGCGGAGACCGACGACGTCTTCCGCTTCGACGAGCGCGACACCTGGACGCTCTTCCATTCCTACGCCTTCGATTTCTCGGTCTGGGAGATGTGGGGAGCGCTCCTCTCCGGCGGCCGGCTGGTGATCGTGCCGCGCGAGGTGGCGCGCTCGCCCGAAGACTTCCATGCCCTGCTGCGCGAGGAGAAGGTCACCGTGCTCAACCAGACCCCCTCCGCCTTCAGCGCCTTGCTGCAGGTGGAGCTGGCGCAGCCGGTCCCGGCACACCGCAAGGACCTGCCCCTGGGCGCTCTGCGCCACGTCATCTTCGGCGGTGAGGCGCTGCAGCCGGCGCTGCTCAAGCCCTGGGTGGAGCGCTACGGCGACCCCGCCCGCCGGCGCCCGCGCCTGGTGAACATGTACGGCATCACCGAGACCACGGTCCACGTCACCCACCGCGCTCTCGCCGCCGCAGACCTGGACGCCGGCAGCGTGATCGGTGAGCCGATCGCCGACCTCACCCTGCACCTGCTCGACGAGCACCTGCAGCCGGTGCCCGCCGGGGTGCCCGGCGAGCTCTGGGTGGGAGGAGCCGGCCTCGCCCGCGGCTACCTCGGCCGTCCCGACCTGACCGCCGAGAGGTTCCTCCCCAACCCGTTCGTCCATCCGACCGATCCGTCCGATCCGTCCGATGCCTCTTCGTCCGATTCTTCCACCACCCCCGGAGCCCGCCTCTACCGCACCGGCGACCTCGCCCGCCGCGGCCCGGACGGCCAGCTGGAGTACCTCGGCCGCGCCGACGGGCAGGTGAAGATCCGCGGCTTCCGCATCGAGCCGGGCGAGATCGAGGCCGCCCTGCTGCGCCACCCCGGCGTGGCGGAGGCGGTGGTCGTCGCCCGCGAAGACCCGGACGGGGACCGGAAGCTCGTCGCCTACCTCGTGCCCGACGCGCGCACCGCGGCGCCGGTCAGGAACCTGCTGCGCCTCGAACGCGAAGGGCGGCTCGCCGGCCATGGCACGTTCGAGCTGCCGAACGGGCTCGTGGTGGTCCATCAGCACGAGGGGGTGACCCTGGGGATCTACCGCGAGATCTTCGAAGGCGAGGTCTACCGCCGCCACGGCCTGGAGCTGCCGCCGGGCGCCTGCGTCTTCGATGTCGGGGCGAACCTGGGCCTGTTCACCCTCTGGGTGGGGCGGACGGTGCCGGCGGCGCGGATCTTCTCCTTCGAGCCGATCCCGGCGACCGCCGAGGTGCTGGCGCTCAATGCGGCGCTCCATGGCCTCGACGCCACCGTCTACGCCGCCGGCATCGCCGACAGCGAGCGCAGCGAGGTCTTCACCTACTACCCGTTCTTCTCGTCCACCTCCGGCCGCTTCCCGGACCTCGGGAAGGACCGCGCGGACATCAAGGCGCACATCCTGAACGAGCAGCGGCAGCTCGACGCCTCGGCGTTCGAGACCTGGCGCCGGGAGCGCGAAACGGCCCTCGACCGCTGGCTCGACGAGCACATGCAAAGCGAGAAGGTGGCCTGCCGGCTGACCACGATCTCCGCGGTGATCCGCGAGCATGGCCTGGAACGGATCGACCTGCTCAAGCTCGACGCCGAGCGCAGCGAGCTCGACGCCCTGGCCGGCATCCACGCGGAGGACTGGCCGAAGATCCACCAGATGGTCATCGAGGTCCACGACGCCGGCATCCGCGACCGCGTGCTGGAGGTCCTCGCCGCGCAAGGGTTCGCGACCGTGGTGGAGCAGGACGTCTACCTCGAAGGCACCGAGCTCTACAACGTCTACGCCCGCCGCCCCGGCGGCCTCCCGGCAAGGGCTGCGATCGAGGCACCCGCCGCGGCCCGGTGGGCCAGCCCGTCGCGCCTCCTCGACGACGTGCGCCACCTGGCCGCCGAGAGCCTCCCCGAGCACATGGTGCCCGCCGCCTGGGTGGGGCTCGCCGCGCTCCCCTTGACGGCGCACGGAAAAGTGGACCGCCGGGCGCTCCCGGCGCCCCGGGAGACCGCCCGCACGGAGCGGCCGATCGTCGAGCCGCGCACGCCGGTGGAGAGCGAGCTGGTCGCCATCTGGCGCGAGCTGCTGAAGGTCGAACGGATCAGCATCTACGACAACTTCTTCGAGCTGGGCGGCCACTCCCTCCTGCTCACCCAGCTCGCCTCGCGCCTCCGCACCACCTTCCAGGTCGAGCTGCCGCTGCGCATCTTGTTCGACGTCGCGAACGTCGTCGAGATGACCGAGGCCATCGCCGGCCACCAGGCGCAGCAGGTGGACCAGACCGAGATGGCGGCGATGCTCGACGAGCTCAAGGGTCTGTCGCCGGAGGAGATCCGGGCGCTTCTGGAGGCGGAGGGGTAGGGCGGGCGCGGAGGGCCGGGTATACTTGGCACCCTCATGCCCGTCCACCTGAGCCCTGAAGACCAGGCCCTGCTGCGGGCCGTCCTGCGGCGGCGCCAGCCGTCGAGCCTCTGGCTCATCGGCGACATGGACCCGCGGCCTCTGACCCCCGCCCAGCGCGACAGCATTCAGTGCGTGCTGGCCGATGAGCTGCGCGAAACCGGCCATGCCTCGGAGCAGGCACCGGCCCTCAAGAAGCTCATCGCCTTCTTCGGCCACCCCTGACAGAAGGACGAGCTTGCCTTCAGAGTGTCCCGGTGATACGAAGCGCCGACACCTTGACCTCAAAGGAGGTTCGCCAATGGAAATCATGATGCAGGAAGTCCAGACCACGCCGGAGCAGATCGTGAAGCTTCCCGACCAGGGCGAGTGCCCGACCTGTGCCTCGGGTGCCGACCCGAACATCGGCAACGCGCTGTTCCTCGATGCCCTTCGCGACTCCCTCTAGTCTCGAAGAGCCCATTTTGCCGGACGGATCCGTTCCACTTCTAAGGAGACTTGTCATGGAGAAGACGACCCAGGAAGCTCAGACCCCGCAGCGCATCGTCGACACCCCCGATCCGGGCATGTGCACGACCTGCATCTCGGGCACCGATCCCTACGTCACGACGGCGCTCTTCCAGGAAGCGCTGCAGGACGCCCGCTAGTCTCATCCCGGCGCGCACGCCGTCCGGCGTGCGCGCCTCCACCCATCGACCGGAAAGGCTGCAGCCGCTCATGACCTCTCTCCAGCCGGCCGACCGCCTGGCGGGCCTGCCTCGTCTGGGAGTCGGGCTCTCGTACCAGGCGCCCCTGCGCGGATTCGTCCTCGAACATCTCGACAGCTTCGACTTTCTCGAGCTCATCCCGGACATCTTCTGGGCCGACCAGGGCCGTGGCGCACCCGACCGCTACCGTGAGAGCGTGGACGCCGCACCGTTCCTCGCCCGGGTGGCCGCCTCCAAGCCGCTCATCGCACACAGCGTCGGGCTGTCGATCGGCAGCGGCGATCCGTTCGACGCCGCCCATGTGGAGCAGATCGCGGCCTGGCAGGAGCGCTACGGCTTCCCCTGGCACAGCGACCACCTGTCGTTCAACCGCCTGGAGCACGTCACCGGACACTTCATGGACACCGGCGTCACCCTCCCGGTCCCCTTCGACCACGAGGTCCTCGATCTCCTGTGCGAACGGGTGGACCGGGTGCAGGCGCGGATTCCGGTGCCGTTCCTGCTGGAGAACAACGTCTATTACTTCGAGATCCCCGAGCAGGACATGACCGAGGCGGAGTTCCTGAACCGCCTGACCGAGCGCACCGGCTGCGGCCTGCTGCTCGATCTCCACAACATCTACACCAACGCGCGCAACCTGGGTTTCGACCCGTGGTCGATGCTCGCGAGCCTCGACCTGTCGCGGGTGGTGGAGGTGCATCTGGGAGGCGGGATGGAGGTCGACGGCGTGTGGCTCGACGCCCACTCCGGCCCGTGTCCCGAGGAGGTGTGGGCGATGCTCGAAGAGGTTCTGCCGCGGGCGCCCCGCCTCTGCGGCGTCGTTTTCGAGATGTTCGGAAACTATTACCCCCAGGTCGGTCCCGAGCCTCTGCTCGCCGAGCTCGGCCGCGCGCGCCGGGTGCTCGAACGGCGGGCGGCCTGACCTTCCACGAAAGGTCCGGATGTCCCTTCAGGCATTCCAACAGGCCCTGACGGACCTGGTGATGTCGCCGGCGCTGCGCGCCCGCGTCGCCGAGGACGCTCACGGCCAGCTCGCCGGCTATGACCTCTCCGAACAGGAGCTGCGCCGTCTCGCCGCTCTCGCCGCCGACCCGCGGGTCCGCACGCCGACCTTCCTGCACCGCGCCTTCCGGCTGAGCATGCTCGCCAACACCGTGCCGCGCACCTGCAAGGTGCTCGGGCCGGGCGGCATCCGCGAGCTCACCCATGCCTGGTGGGCCGCAGGGCCGCCGCGGACGATGCAATACCTCAAGGAAGCCCAGCTCTTCGCCGACTTCGCCCGCGGCCGGCTGCGCGACGGCAGTTTCCAGAATGACTTCCTGGAAGAGGTCCTGGACACCGAGCTGGCGATGCTGGCGCTCGGCCGCTCCGGCCTCACCTGGGAGCCCGGCACCCGGCCGGTGCCGGACGATCTCGCGTTCCGGGTCCTGCACCTCCATCCCGCCTGCCGGGCCATCGCCTGGCGCCATGAGCCCGATGCCGTGCTGGCCGCCCTCGACGCCGGCCGGCCGCTCGACGGCCTGCCCTCCGGCGACCACTGCCTCCTGCTGGCCGCGGAAGGTGGTGGCCGGCTCCTTCTCAAGACCTTTCGGGGCGAGCCCGCGCGCGCCCTCCTCGCGGTGGACGGCGCGCGGCCGGGCGGGGAGATCTGTGCCGCCCACGGCGTGCCGGGGCGGGTGCTCGCGGAGCTGCTGGAGGCGGGCTGGCTGGGCTCGACTGTGCAATGATTCCTCCATGCGACTCGTGCGAATGGCCGTGGCCAGCCTCGACCCGACCGTCGGGGCGGTGCGTTCGAACACCGACTCGATGCTCGCGGTGGCCCGGGAGATGGCCGCCGCGGGAGTGAACCTGGGCTCTTTCTCCGAACAGTGCATCGGGGGCTATCCCCCCGAGGATCTGGTCCAATGGCGCGCCTTCGTCGAGGCCCAGCGCGCCGAGCTGGAACGCTTCGCACGGGAGACCGCCGGCCTGCCGACCGTCTTCGTGGCCGGCATCGCGGTGGGGATGGGCGGACAGCTCTTCAACTGCGCCGCCGTGGTGCACGCGGGCCGCCTCCTCGGCATCGTCCCCAAGGAGAAGCTCCCCACCTACAACGTGTTCTACGAGGCGCGCACGTTCTCGCGCGGCGGTCCCGGTCTCTCGCTGGACGCCGCGGGGGTGCCGCTGGGCGACTTCCTGTTCTCGTTCGACTTCGGCACCATCGCCGTCGAGGTGTGCGAAGACGCCTGGTCGCCCGACGGGCCGATGCGGCGCCGCTGCTATTCCGGAGCCGAGGTGGTGGTCAACGTCTCGGCGTCGCCGTTTCGCGTCGGCATCGTGGGCACCCGCCTGGAGATGCTCGCCACCCGCTCGGCGGACAATCAGACGACGCTGGTCTACGCCAACTCCGTCGGCGGCCAGGACGGCCTGATCTTCGACGGCGGCGGCTGGATCTTCCAGAACGGCCGCCGGGTTCTGGAGGCGCCGCGGTTCCAGCAGGGCTGGCGGTCGTGCGTCGTGGACCTCGACCGCACCCGCCAGATGCGCCAGGAGAACTCCACCTGGCGGTCGGATTGCGAGGCGTTCTTCCATCGGGAGAAGGCGGTGCCCGTGATCGCGAGCACGGCACCCACCGGCGACCGGACGGACCTGCCCTATCCGATCCCTCCCGGCAAGAGCTTCTTCCTGCCGCCGCCCGGACAGCCGGCGGCGCTCTCGCCCCGGCAGGAGGTGCTGGACGATCTCATCGAGGCCCTCGCCCTGGGCATCCGCGACTACTACCGCAAGGCGGGTGCGTTCCGCCGCCTCGGCATCGCCCTTTCGGGGGGGCGCGACTCGATGCTCACCCTCCTGCTCGCCTGGAGGGCCGCCGGGCAGCTTCCCGGGACCGCCATCACCGCGTTCTACATGCCCACGCGGTTCTCCGGCGAGGCGACCCGCGAAGCGGCCGAGGTGCTCTGCCGCGAGCTCGAGGTCGAGCTCCGGGAGGTGTCGATCGAGGCCGCGTTCGACCGCGAGGTGGAGGCGGTGCGCGAGATGCTCGCGGGGGAGGAGCCGACCGGGATCACGCGCCAGAATGCGCAGGCGCGGCTGCGCGCCGCCCGCATGTGGAACTGGGCGAACACGGCGGGAGCCCTCTTCCTGCAGACCGGCGACATGAGCGAGAAGGCGGTGGGGTATACGACCATCGGCGGCGACCTCGAAGGGGCGCTGTCGGTGATCGCCAACGTGCCGAAGACGGTGGTCATCGCCCTCCTCGAACGCTTCCATGAGCGCTTCGGGTTCGACGGCATCGCACGGACCCTCGCCACCGCGCCGGGACCGGAGCTCGCCCCCTCCCAGACGGCGGAGGAGGAGCTGATGCCGTTCCCGGTCCTCGACGCCTGCCTCGCCCTCTATGCGGGCGACAAGCTCGCCCCGGGCGAGGTGGCGCGGGCGCTGCAAGCCCTCTTCCCGGAGCAACCGGCGGAGCGCCTCGCCGCCTGGGCCGGGCGCTTCGCCACCTTGTTCAGCCGCTCGATCTACAAATGGGTCCAGTCACCCCTGGCGCTCCACGTCGGTTCCCTCGACCTCGACCGCGAGCGCGCCCTGCAGCTCCCCGTCGTCCAGAGGAACGAGTGGGGACAGGCCTAGGAGACCCGGGGCCGTGAGCCGGAAGATCTCCCTCCTGGCCGGGCTGGTGGCGGCCGTCGTCTGCCTTCTCGGCGCCACGGCCTTGGCCGCCGGCCCCCGGGTGAGCGGCGGGGTCGCGGCGTGGATCGCAGCGCAGATGGTGGCCGGGTTCGCCGCGCTGTTCCTCCTCCTCGCGCGGGTCCGGCTGGACCGCCGGAAGGCCGATGGCATTGCGAGCGACCTGGCCCGGGCCAACGCGGCGCTGGCTCTCGAGATGCGCCAGAGGGCGAAGGCCGAGGAGGAACAGGGCCGATTCTTCGACCTGTCGCTCGATCTGCTGAGCATCATCGACGTCGAAGGGCGTTTCCGGCACCTCAGCCCGGCCTGGGAGAAGACGCTCGGCTGGACGGTGGGCGAGATCATGGCCCGGCACGCGCGCGAGCTCGTCCACCCGGACGACTGGGAGGCGACGGCGCGCGAGGCGCAGCGCCTGCGCCTGGGAGGCGGTGCGCTGGTCGACTTCGAGAACCGCTATGCGACGAAGACCGGCGGCTGGAGGTGGCTCTCCTGGCACGCCGCCGCGGTTCCGGAGAAGGGGCTGATCTATGCCGTGGCGCGCGACGTCAGCGAGCGCAAGCGGGTCGATCAGATGAAGACCGACTTCATCTCCGTGGTGAGCCACGAGCTGCGCACTCCGCTGACCTCCATCCGTGGCTCCCTGGGCCTGCTCGCCGGCGGCGTCGGCGGCGAGCTGCCGGAGAAGGCCCGCACCCTGGTCGGCATCGCGGCCAAGAACAGCGAGCGGCTGGTGCGGCTGATCAACGACATCCTGGACGTCGAGAAGATCGAGTCCGGGCAGATGGGGTTCCGCCTGGTGCCCCAGGACCTTCTGGCGCTCGTCCGGCAGGCGGTCGAGGCGACTCAGCCGTACGGCCAGCCCTACGGCATCGCGCTCTGCCTGGCGGAATCCGCGCACGCCTACGTGCGGGTGGACGCGGATCGCATCCAGCAGGTGCTGAACAACCTGCTCTCCAATGCCGTCAAGTTCTCGCCGCGGGGCGAGGTGGTGGAGGTGGGGGTGACGGCGCAGGGCGGCAAGGTCCGGGTGCGGGTCACGGATCGCGGCAAGGGCATCCCTCCCGAGTTCGAGGCGAGAATCTTCGAGAAATTCGCCCAGGCGGACGCCACCTCGACGCGCCAGAAGGGAGGGACGGGGCTGGGCTTGAGCATCTCCAAGGCGATTGTCGAGCGGCAGGGCGGCAGGATCTGGTTCGAGACGGCTCCGGGGCAGGGAACGACGTTCTGGGTCGAGCTGCCGGAGTGGCTGGCAGAGCCGCCGGGGGAGGAGGATGCCTCCCGTGGCCGCGCCCGCATCCTGGTCTGCGAGGACGACCGGGACGTCGCCCGCCTCCTGGTGCTCCTCCTGCAACAGGACGGCTACGAGGTGGACATGGCGCACGACGCGACGGAGGCGAAGCGCCGGGTGGAAGAGCGTTCCTATGCCGCCATGACCCTCGACCTGGGACTGCCGGACCAGGACGGTCTCACCCTGCTGCGCGATCTGCGGGAAGGCGCGGCAGGCCGGGAGCTGCCCGTGGTGATCGTCTCGGTACAGGCCCGGGAGGGGCAGTCCGAGCTGAATGGTGGAGCCGTCGGGGTGATGGACTGGCTGGTCAAACCGATCGACCAGGCCCGCCTGCGCGCGGCGGTGCGGCGGGCCGTGCGCGGTGCGGCGGCCAAACGGCCGCGCATCCTGCACGTGGAGGACGATCCCGATCTTCAGAAGGTGGTGGCGGCGATCGTCGAGCGCCAGGCGGAGGTGAGCCACGCCGGAGACCTGGCGGCGGCGCGCGGCCTGCTGGGCCGGCAGCGCTTCGACCTGGTGATCCTCGACCTTGCGCTGCCGGACGGCTCGGGGCTCGAGCTGCTCCCGGTCGTCGGCGCCCTGTCTCCTCCCACCCCCGTGGTCGTCTTCTCGGCCCAGGAGGTCGATGCGGCGGTCGCCGCCCGGGTGGCCGCGGTCCTGGTCAAATCGCAGACCTCGAACCGCGAGCTGCTGGAGTCGATCGAGGCGGCGCTGGGCCGGCGCGGGGAGGAGTGATGCGCCGGCCTGTGTCAGCGCACCGGTTCGGCCGGCCGGCCCGCCCGATGCAGGCTGTCCACGAGAGTCGCCACGGCGGCGTCCTCCGGCGCCGGAGCCGTGCCCTGCACCCAGGGCTTGAGGTGCGCTTCGAGCACCCGCGCCGCCTCGCTCACCTCCGGGAAACCGAAGGTGGCTCCGGCACCGGCCAGGGAATGGGCCAACCGGTGCAGGTTGCGGCTCGTCGCCGCATCCCAGCCCGCGCCGCGGGCGCTCTCCCATGCCACGTCGATCTCCCGCAGGCGTTCCGGCAGCCGGGAGGCGAAATAGTCGTAGAGGGACGAGGTGGAATCGAGGTCGAGACCACCGCCGGGAGATGGATGGCCCGGCTCGCTCATCCGGCGCCTCGCTCTTGGATCGCGTCCCAGACCGCCTGCACCTGCCGGGGCAGCGACATCGGGTCGAAGGGCTTCGCGATCACGTCCTCGGCACCCATGGCGCGGTACCCGGCCACCTCCTGGGCCTGCACCCGCGCCGTCATGAAGACGACCGGCAGATCGCGGCCCCTCTCTCTCTGGCGCAGGGCCTCCAGAGTGGCGGGACCGTCCATGCCCGGCATCATCACGTCGAGCAGGACGAGGTCGGGATCGAACTCCTCGAGGCGGGCGAGCGCCTCGATCCCGGAGTTGCAGACGAGCACGGTGAACCCACCGATCGCCTCCAGGGCCATCTTGCCGACCATCTGGATGTCAGGGTCATCTTCGACGAAGAGGATCCGGTGCAGCCCAGGGTCTTTCATCATCGGGCGTCTCGCATTAGTGTATTCCTACCCTGAACAAGGTTAAGATCTAGATTACGACGAGCGATCGACCTGGTGAGCCGAGAACATACAACCCCCTCCGACGATGCGGCGCTGCGCGCCGTCCCCACGGGAGCCCGAAGGCTCCTGGCGGTGGAGGATGACCCCGACATCCTGCGGGTCATCCGCACCGAGCTGGAACGTGCCGGCTTCGAGGTCTGGCCCGCCCTCTCCGCCGAAGACGGGCTCGCGCTCCTGGAGAAGCGCGGCCTGCCGCATCTCGCCCTGGTGGACATCCTGCTCCCCGGCATGGACGGCCTGACCCTCGCGCGCAAGCTCCAGGAGTGGAGCGACCTGCCGGTGGTCATGCTGACCTCGGTGGGAGAAGCCGAGACGGTGGTCCAGGCGATCGAGTCATTTGCCGAAGACTATATCCGCAAACCGTTCAACCCGCGAGAGCTGGTGGCGCGCATCGAACGGGTCTGCCGGCGGATCGGGGACTTCGGATACACCCTGCAGCCGGTGATCCGGGTCGATGACCGCTTGGCCGTCGACTTCGCCCACCAGCGGGCCATGGTGGAGGACAAGCCGGTGGCGCTCACCGCCACCGAGAGCAAGCTCCTCTACGTTCTGATGCGCCAGGCCGGCCGGGTGGTGGCGACCGATTTTCTGCTGCGGCGCCTGTGGCCTTCCGACGAGGTGTTCGAGGACACCCTGCGGGTGCACGTCCACCGCCTGCGTTCCAAGATCGAGCCCTCTCCCAGCCGGCCGCGCTATGTGTTGACCGAGCGCGGCGCCGGCTATCTCTTCCCCCGCTTCAGCTCTTGAAGATCCCGCGCCTGCGCATCGGCCTGCTGGGCCGTGTGGCCGTGGCCCTGGCCGCGGTCGGGCTGCTTCCGCTCGCCCTGGTGTCGTACCGGCTGGTGCAGATCAACCGGGAGGCGATGGTCGAGCAGGTGCTGCGCACCCACATCGTGGCGGCGAAGACCGCTGCGGAGCGCGTCGCGGCCTTTCTGTCCGCCCGCGAGTCTCTCGTTCGCGCGGCGGCGGAGAGCCCGGAGCTGGCCGATCCCCGGTCGCCGGGGGCGCAACAGCTCCTGGTCGGCAATCTCCAGGCCTGGGCCGGCCTCGGGGTGCTGGGGATCGCGGTGGTCGATCCGCAGGGGCAAGAGGTGGTACGCGTCCAGCTCACCGGCGACGCGCCCCGTCGGAGTGTCGCCGCCGGCCTCCAGGCACCGGGGCCCTCGGCCGGAGTCGCGGTGGTCGGCCGCGAGCCTCTGCTGCTGCGCATCGGCGCACCGCTGACCGCGGGGAAGGGGGCCCTCGTCCTGGTCTGCCGGGGGGACCCGCTGCTCGACATGGTGCAGGCGGAAGAGCTGGGCGAGCAGGCCGACCTGGTGATCGCCCAGCGCAGCGGCGTGGTCGTCGCCGGCTCGGCGCCGACGCTCGAAGGGATTCCGCCGGCCCTCCTCCAACTCGGTCTGTCGGGCAAGATCGCCGGCTCCGGGCGCTTCCCGAGCGGCGACGGGATGATCCTCGGTGCGTATGCCCCGGTCCCCGTCGGGAGCTGGGTGGTGCTGTCGCGCCAGCCGACCCGGATCGCGGAGGCGGTGGCCGCGACGATGCGGAGTCAAGCCGGTCTCGCCCTCGGCCTCGCCGGCCTGCTCATCGGCGGCCTGTCTGCGGGAGCCTGGTTGACGGTGGTACGGCCCATCCGCCAGCTGGTGGCCGCCCAGCGCAACCTGGCGGGCGCGTCGCAGAGCGACACCGGAGGCGACGAGATCGCAGACCTGCAGCGGACGTTCGAGGTGCTCAAGCAGAGCCTGTCGGAACGCAAGGCGCTCGACGATGTCTTTCTCGGCCGCTACCAGGTGGTGGAGGCCCTGGGCTCGGGGGCGATGGGCTCGGTCTTCCGCGGCTGGGATCCCCGCCTGAAGCGGCCGGTGGCGCTCAAGACGGTCCATCTGGCGAGCGATCTCGATCCGGAGAAGCGCAAGGCGTTGCTCGACACCCTGATGCGCGAGGGGGTGGCCCTCGCCCGCCTGAGCCATCCCAACGTGGTGGCGGTCTACGACCTGGAGGATGCCCCCGAAGGGGCGTTCATCGCCATGGAGCTGGTCGACGGGCCGAACCTGGAGAAGCTCCTCTGGCGGCGCGGGCGGCTGACTCCGGAAGAGTCGGTGCTCCTGGGAGCGGCGATCGCCCGCGGCCTCGCCGCGGCCCATGAGCAGGAGATCGTCCACCGCGACGTCAAGCCGGCCAACGTGCTGCTGGGGAAGAACGACACCATCAAGGTCACCGACTTCGGCATCGCCGGCTTCCTCGCCGGAACGGCGGAGGAGGAGGGGACGGTCTACGGGACCCCCGGGTATCTGCCCCCGGAAAGCTTGATGGGGCGGGGCTTCGGCAAGGGGGGAGACCTCTTCGCGCTCGGTGTGCTGCTCTATCGCTGCGTCTCCGGGGTCATGCCGTTCGCCGGGGGAGAGGCCGAGGAGGTGCTCCAGGCGACCCTCTTCGGCACCGCGAAGCCGCTGCGCGACCGCGTCTCGAACCTGCCGTCCGAGCTGGACTCGCTGGTGCTCCACCTCCTGGACCGCGATCCGGAGCGCCGCCCGGCGAGCGCCGCCGCCGTGGCCGCCGAGCTCGAGCGGATCGCCGGCGCCCGCGGCCTGACCTGGAAGCTCG
The DNA here is from genome assembly GCA_002420005.1 of Holophagales bacterium UBA5704. Classification (GTDB taxonomy): domain Bacteria; phylum Acidobacteriota; class Thermoanaerobaculia; order Multivoradales; family UBA5704; genus UBA5704. Next base: position 83,162 of record DIHE01000055.1, read on the forward strand.
CAGAGAACGACGCGAGCTCCCAGGCGGAAGACGTCTTCGGCAGCTCGTCGGTGGATTGGGAAGCCCGCTGGGTGCCCACCAAACGGGTGCGGTGAGGATGCCGTCCTTGGCCCGGCGCCCTACCGCACCACCCCCCAGGCCACCTTCTTCGCGTTGCCCACCATGTCCACCACCTCGATCTCCAGGGTCAGGTGGTTCTGGCCGTCGTCGGAGAGGCGGAAGGTGAGCGAGTCCACGCCGGCCCCCTCGTCATGGGCGCGGACGCGCAGCATCCGGCCGCCGGTCGCGCTCACTTCCTCGTCGCCGAGATCGAACCGGGCGCCGTGCAGCAGAAGCTGCGGCCCATCGGTGCGGATGCGCAGCGGATCGGTGCCGGTCTCCAGCTCCATCCAGCGCGCTCCGCCGGACCAGGAGAGCCCCTTCGGCTCGCGGGCTCCCTTGCGGCGGTTCGGGAAGTCCTCCAGGTCCACCACCTCCCAGGTGATCTGCGGGGCCTGGTTGTCCACGCGGAAGGGGAGCGGGGTGAGGGAGCCGGTGTTGCCGCAGGCGTCGCGCGAGGTGCCCGCCACCGCCGCCCCGGCGGCAAAGGCCAGCAGCTCGTCGAGATTCCGCGTCGCGTCGCGGGTGACCGGCTCGCCCGACTGGCGGTCGTAGGAGGTGGCGGTGACCCTTGCCGTGGGGCCGGCCCACAGGGTGTCGGCCACCTGGACCTGGGCCCCCACCAGGGCCGTGGTCTCCTTCGGGCCGGCGAGATCCGCCTGGTCCGAGGTGACGGTGAGGCGGGCGGGCTCGCTCGGATAGCCGTCGAGCCCCGAGGCGCTCCGGGCGGTGACGCGCCAGAACAGCTCCCCGGTGGGGAGGGCGGTAGGGCGCCACTCGGCACCCTGAAGGCCCACGGCGCGCTCGACGAGCGAGGCGCAGGAAGCGTCACGGCAGACTTCCAGCGTGTAGGAGGCGGCGTCGGCCAGGGCCGCCCATTCGAACCGGGGGTTGGCGCAGGCGGCCTGGCCACCCGTGGCGGGAGCGACGAGCTGCGGAGCCGCCAGCAGCTTTTCCGGCGGCGACGGTGGCCCCTGGGCCTCGACGGACGTTCCCATCCCCTCGGGAACGGTGATCTTGGTTCCGCCGGCCTCCATCTCGCTTTCCCCCCCGTAGACCATCAGCTTGGCGCCGCCGGCTTCGGGCTTGCGGGCACGGGTGCGGCTGGCGGAGGTGGCGGAAGGCCGCGCCGTGGCCCGGGCCGGCCCGAGCACGATCTCCACCTCGGGCCGCGCCGCCGCGTTCCCGGCCGAGCTCGCCTCGACGTCCGCCTGCCCCTCGACGATCTCCACCGACTTGCGTTCCACCCCCTCCAGCTTCCCACCGCTGCGCTGGAGAAAGACGAGGGAGCTCTCCGTCACCAGCAGGCGGGTGCCGTCGTGAAACGCCACCTCGGCCGAGGATCTGGGAAACGTCCGCAGGCCGTCCCGGTTGAACAGCAGGTCGCCCTGCCGCGCCTCCTCCCAAGGGACCGGGGTCGGCTGGGCTTCCACCTTGCGAGCCACACGGGTGACCCGCACCGCGTCCGTCTTGCCTCCCGGGACGGTCACCCGGATGCGCTGTCCCGGTTCCAGCCGGTTGGGATCCTTGACCTCCGGATTGAGCCTGGCGAGCTCCGGCCAGCGGGTACGGGCGCCGAGATAGCGCTCGGCGATGAGGTGCAGATTCTCGCCGGGCCGCACGATGTGCCACGCCGGGAGGGGCTCCGCAGCGGTGGCGGTCCCCACCGCCCAGGCGGCGAGGGTCAGAAGAGACAGGGCGATACGTCGAACGGAGAGCATCCAGGACTCCTTCCGGTTCAATTCTTGTTGCTCGTCGAGGACGGTGCATCCGAGGCTTTGGAGAGGCCCCACTCGATCTTCCGCGCGTTGCCCACCAGGTCTTCCATCTCGATATGCAGCACCGTCTTTCCTCCCTGCCCCTCACCAACCCGGAAGGTCAGGTGGGCGACGCCGGCTCCGTTGTCCTTGAAGCGCACGCGCAGCATCTGGTCTCCGTTGGGGCGTACCGAGGTGCCTTGAATGTCGAAACGGGCACCATGGAGGAGGAGCTGGGGGGTATCGCTGCCGATGCGCACCGGCGTGCCGTCGGTTTTCAAAGGGAGCCAGCGGGCGCCGCCCGACCAGGACAGGCCGTCCGGATTGCGGGCACCGCGGCGCCGGTTCGGAAACTCGTCGAGGTCGACCACTTCCCAGGCGAGCTCGGGAGGGGTGGCATCGACGGCGAACGTCAGAGGACGCACCCCCGCCCCGGCGCCGTCGCAGAACTTGAGCTCGGCCACCGTGCCGGGGCGGGCGGCGAACGCAGCGAGCTCCTCCCGCGTCTGGGACAGGACCTGTGTGATCGGGCCACCGGTCTTCTCGTCCACCCATTTGACGATCACCCGCGCCGCCGGCCCCGCCCAGACGGCGCTCCCGACGCGGATGTGCGGCCCTTCGAGATCCATCTCTCCGGACGGCGGGTGGATGCAAGGCGTCTCGGCCGCCTTGGCGAGGCCGGCCGTGAGGGCGCAGCCGAGAGCCAGGGCCACGGCGCCGATCTGCTGAGCTGGTTTCTTCATCCGGGTGCCTCCTTCGGGTCAGGCTTATTCTGGACTCCCCTGCGTTACACCGGAAATTACAGCGCCGGGTTCCTGGCGGAGGTGCTTCCGGGGCATGGGGTCCGGCCGCATCGCCGCGTGGTAGAGAAACGTCGCGACCACCACGGCCGCCTGCTGCAGGTCTTCTTTCTCCAGGTGGTCGAAGGTATCCACGTTCGAATGCCAGGTCCGCCCCTGATAGTCCATCTCGTCCTGAATGAACTGGAACGCCGGGATGCCCGCGGCATCGAACGAGAGGTGGTCGGTGGCGCCGGTGTCGTTCTGGGTGACCGTGGTGGCGCCCAGATCGTGCAGAGGGCGCAGCCAGGCCTCGAAGATCGGCGCCACCGCGGCGTTCTCCTGCGCGTAGATGCCGCGGATGCGGCCTCCGCCGTTATCCGTGTTGAAGTAGGCGACGAGCCCGGCATGCTCCGGTTTCGGCTGAAACGGGCCGGTGCGCAGGAAGCTCGGCAGGTCCGCCTGCGCCGGATCGCCGGACCCGGCGCGGCGCTCGCCGAGATGGGCCTCCACCCAGGCGCGGGAGCCGACGAGACCCTGCTCCTCACCGCTCCAGAGAGCGATGCGGATGGTGCGCCGCGGCTTGACCCCGAGGGCCTGAAGGATGCGCACCGCCTCCATCATGATGGCGGACCCGGCGGCGTTGTCGGTCGCCCCGGTACCGCCCTGGTACGAGTCGAGGTGGGCACCGGCCATCACCACCTCTCCCTTGCGATCCGTCCCCGGGATTTCGGCGATCGTGTTGTAGGCGTTCAGGTCCTCGGCATGGAAGGCGGCGCGCACGTCCACCTCGACCTCGATCTCGCGGCCGGCTTCGAGCAGCCGGGAGAGGCGGTTGAATTCCTCCGCCCCGACGGTCACGCTGGGCAGGCTGACCGGATCCTCCACCCGCTGCGAGCCGGCGCGGGAGGCGCGCAAGATGCCCCATTCGTAGCTGCTGCCGTCGATCGTCGCCAAGGCCTTCTCATCGGCCAGAAACTGCTGGATGGCGAGCCGCACCCGCAGAGTCTCCAGGAAGCGCTTGGCGCGTGCCACCGGGTCGTCCGCCGAAGCACCGGAGTAGGGGACCAGCTCGGCGAGCGCTTCAGGCGTGTAGCGGCGGGGCGGCAGCGGGGAGGCCTTGGCCTCCTCGATCAGGTCGCGCGCCGTGCCGAGCAGGAGAATCTTGCCGGCGAGCTTGCCCCGGTAGGTGTCGAAGTCCTTTTCCGTTTCGATCTGGACGCTCATCAACGGGCCGCGGATCGGCCCCTCCGTCCCCGGCGTCCAGCCTTTCGGGATGGCCAGGAGGGTCTTCTCGTACGGCTTCACCACCTGGACGAGGCCGCGGCTGAACGACCAGCCACGGCCGAAGACATAGGGCTCGAGACGGGCGTTCTGCAGCCCCCAGGCGGCGAGCCGGTCGCGCGTCCACTCGTTGGCCTGTTTCATCTGGGGCGACCCGGTCACCCGGTCGCCGATCCCGTCGGTGAGATGGCGGACGGTCTCCATCACCTGCGAATGATGGAATCCTTCATCTCGGATGCGGGAGACCATCTGCAGATCGACCGGCTCTTGCGCCCGGGCGAGCAGGGAACCGAACAGGAGAACGGCGGCGAACAGGCGGCTTGCGGTGCGGGACATCCGGGGCATCGGCGGGAATCCTCCCCTCGTTGAGGTGACGGCGGCGTGACGGCGAGCCGATTGTATCCTCACTGCTTGCTAGACTCTCCCTCATGTTGATTCTGGGACGCAACGACGTCGAGCGGCTCCTCCCCATGAACGAATGCATCGAGGTGGCCGCCGGGGCGCTCGCCGCCCTGGCGTGCGGCGAGGCCTTGCAGCCGCTGCGCCAGGTGCACCGGCTCGCGGGGGAGAACGGCCTGCTGGTCGTCATGCCGGGAGCGCTCTCCGGCGCCGGCACGGCGGCGGATGGAGTCCATGGAGTGAAGGTGCTGAGCCTGTTTCCCGGCAACGCGGCGCTGGGGGAGGACACGCACGTCGGCTCCGTCCTGCTCTTCGAGTCGCAGCGCGGGGCTCCGGTGGCCCTGCTCGATGCCGCGTCCTTGACCGCGATCCGCACCGCCGCGGTGAGCGCGGTGGCGACCCGGCTCCTGGCCCGTGAGGACGCGGGCGATCTGGCCCTCCTCGGGGCCGGCGTCCAGGCCCATACGCACCTGGAGGCCCTGCTCCATGTCCGCCCGCTGCGCCGGGTCCGTGTCTGGAGCCGCGACCCCGAGCGTGCCCGGCGCTTTGCCCGCACCGCGTCCGGGCGCCACCACCTCCCGGTCACGCCGGCCGCCACCGCCCGGCAGGCGGTGGAAGGTGCGGATCTCGTGTGCACCCTGACCGGAGCGAGCGAGCCGGTTCTGGAAGGGGGCTGGCTCGCTCCTGGAGCCCATGTCAACGCCGTCGGCGCCTGCACCCCGAACGCGCGCGAGCTCGACACGGACGCCGTCCGCCGCTCCCGCCTCTTCGTCGACCGCCGCGAGTCGGCCCTCGCCGAGGCGGGCGACCTGCTGATCCCTCTGCGCCGGGGTGAGCTGGGAGAGGAGCACATCGCCGGAGAGCTGGGCGATCTCGTCCTCGCGCGCGTCCCCGGCCGCACCGCACCGGAGGAGATCACCCTGTTCAAATCGCTCGGGCTGGCGGTCGAGGACCTGGCGGTGGCCCGACACGTGTGGCGCAAGGCGGTGGGGAAGGTCTCCTGATAGAGTGAGCTCGTTCTGGAGAGAGGTCTGAGATGCCGCGACTTTTGGGTCTGAGGGTTCAGAACTACAAATCCCTGGTCGACGTGAGCCTCGGCCAGATTGGCTATGGGCAGGGGACGCCCCTGCCGTCGCTGAGCTGTTTCATCGGCCCGAACGGGAGCGGCAAGTCGACACTTCTCGACGCGTTCGGCTTCATGGCCGACTGTCTCCGTGAAGGAGTCGAGGCGGCCTGCGACAAGCCGCAGCGGGGTGGGTTTTCCAAGCTGAGGAGCCAAGGGAGGACTGATCCGATCCGCTTCCAGCTCTACTATCGGGAGAGCCCGGTGAGCCGGCCGATCACCTACAGCTTCGCGGTCGATGAGCCCGCCGGTACCCCTGTGGTCGTCGAGGAGTCTCTCCTGCAGCGCCGCAAGGGGAAGAAACACGGACGGCCTTACCCGTTCCTTCGGCTGGTGCGCGGCGAGGGGCGTGTCTGGGCAGGGGCGGCGACCGAGGACGAGGAGGGTGCCACATCACTGGAGGTGCGTCTGGACGACTTCGGCCGTCTCGGCATCACCACTTTGGGGAACCTGAAAGAGCATCCACGGATCGTCGGTCTCCGGGCCTACATCGAGAGCTGGTATCTCTCCTACTTCCTCCCCGACGCCGCGCGCAGCCTGCCCCAGGCCGGAGCGCAGAAACACCTGAATCGAACCGGCGAGAACCTGGGAAACGTCGTGCAGTACCTCGAACGGACCCACCCCGACCGGTTTCGGCGGGTCCTCGACCGGATCGCCCGCAAGATCCCGGGGATTCAAACGATCTCGCACGAGAAGAGCCAGGATGGCCGGCTGCTCTTGCGGTTCAACGAGAGGGGTTATGAAGATCCCTTCTATCAGCAGAGCATGTCGGACGGTACGCTCAAGATGTTCATGTACCTTCTCCTCCTTGAGGACCCCGAGCCTTTCCCCCTGATTGGTATTGAGGAGCCGGAGAACGGGCTCTATCACAAGCTGCTTGAAGAGCTCGCCCGGGAGCTGAAGCAGCATGGCGAAGAAGGGCAGGATCGCACCCAGCTCTTCATCACGACCCATTCCCCTTACTTTGTCGATGCCCTGAAGCCGGAGCAGGTCTGGCTGATGGAGAAGGACCAGGAGGGGAGCACGCAGATCCGGCGAACGGCGGACAGCCAGATCGTCCGCGCGATGATCGAAGAGGGAATTCCCCTCGGAAGCCTCTGGTATAGCAATCACTTCGAGGAGAGATTCTCCGGATGAGGCTGCACGTCCTGGTGGAAGGAGATTCCGAGGAGGCTCTGTTGCGCGGGTGGTTGCCACGCTTCCTGCCCAGCCATTCGTTCGTCATCATCCGGCACCGTGGCAAGGGCCGCCTCTCCCGCGATCCTCACCACGAGATGGGCGGCCGGCGCGAAGGGCTGTTGGACCAGCTTCCCGCCAAGCTCCGGGCTTATGGCAAGAGTCTCGATCCGGCGACCGACCGCGTCCTGGTCCTGGTCGACGCCGACGACGAGCCGTGCATGGAGCTTAAACAGAGGCTGCTGGAAACTCTCGGTCAGTGTGACCCTCGGCCGGCGGTTCTCTTTCGGCTCGCGATCGAGGAGACCGAGGCCTTCTACCTCGGTGATCCTCAGGCGATCCGCCGGGCGTTCCCCCATGCCAGGCTTCAGCGGATGAAGACCTACGAGCAGGACAGCATCTGTGGAACCTGGGAGCTGTTCCAGCGGGTGATCGGAGCCGGAGTGGTGGACAAGGTCGAATGGGCCGAGCAGATGGCGCCCTGTCTGGGCACCACCTGGCAGGGGAAGGACGCCAACCGCTCGCCAAGCTTCCAGCAGCTCTGCAGTGGGTTGCTCAAGCTGGCCGGCGAGCGGGTCGACTGACCGCCCATGCTCCGCGCCATCCTCTTCGACATGGACGGTCTGCTGATCGATTCCGAGCCGCTCTGGCACGAGGCGGAGATCCATGGGTTCGGTCTGGCCGGCCTCTCGCTGACCCACGAACAATGCCTGGAGACGACGGGGCTGCGGGCCGATGAAGTGGTGGCGTTCCGCCATGCCCGGACGCCTTGGGACGCGCCGTCCCGGGAGGTGGTGACGGCGGCCATCGTGGAGCGCGTGGTGGCGCTGATCCACGAAAAGGGGACGCTGATGCCCGGGGTCTCCGAGGCCCTGGCCTTCGCGCGAGGCTCCGGGCTGCGGGTGGCCCTCGCCTCGTCTTCCCTCTACGTGATCATCGACGCGGTGCTCGACCGCTTCGGCCTGCGCTCCGCCTTCCCGGTGATCCACTCCGCGGAGGAAGAGGTGCGCGGCAAGCCGGCGCCGGACGTCTATCTCACCGCGGCCCGCAAGCTGGGCGTCTTCCCCGCCGAGTGCATCGCGCTCGAAGATTCACCGAACGGCGTCGTGGCGGCCAAGGAGGCCGGCATGCTGTGCATCGCAATTCCTGATCCGGCGCTGCGCAGCGATCCACGCATCGCCCGGGCGGACGCCGTGGTTTCCTCGCTCCTGGAGGTCGATGCCGCGCTGCTGGAGACGATTTCAAGGGCGACCTGACGCCCCCCGTCCGGCCGCCCGGCCGGTCGCCCACGCCCAGGCGAAGTTGTGGCCACCGATGGGACCGAAGGCGTCGAGGATCTCGCCGCAGAGGAAGAGCCCCGGGCACCGGCGGCTTTCCAGCGTCCGTGGATCGACCTCGGACAGCGGCACACCGCCGCCGGTCACCTCGGCCTTCCGATAGCCTTCGTCTCCCGTCCAGGGGAGAGGGTAGCGGGTCAGGTGCTCGACCAGACGGAGCCGCTCTTCCCGGCGGAGCTGGTGGAGCGGCCGGGCGGGATCGAGGCCGGTCTCCTGGAGGAGAACCGCGGCGAGACGATCCGGCAGGTGCCGGCGCAGCGCCGTCAGCACCCATCCCGTTCCCTCCTGCAGCTCCCGGTCCCAGGCCTTGGCATCGAGATCCGTCCACTGCACGAGGAGCGGCTGCAGAGGGCCTCCTGCGAGGCGCGAGCGGACGGCCAGGTGCGAGACGTCCAGCACCGCGGGGCCGCTGTAGCCACGATGGGTGAAGAGGAAGCCTCCGCGGGTCGTGAAGCCTTGACCGGAGCCGGGGGCGGTGATCGTCACGTCCAGGGAGAGGCCGGCGAGCGCGGCGTGGCGCGGGGGCTCGGCGGTCAGCGGAGTCAGGGCGGGGTAGGTGGGATGGAGGGAATGGCCGAGCCGCTGCACCAGCTCGAAGCCGAGCCCGTCGCTCCCGGTGCCCGGCATCGACCGGCCGCCGGTCGCCAGAACGACCGCCGCCGCGTCGAGCCTTCCGCGGCCGTGGAGGGCGAGAGACCAGCCCCCCTCCGGATGCGGGGCGAGATCCTCGACCCGGCTGTCGAAAAGGATCTCGACGCCCCGCCGCCGGGCGAGGGCGACCAGGCCGTCGCGCACCTGCCGGGCGCTGTTGGAGGCGGGGAAGACCTTTCCGGTCTCCACCTCCAGGGCCAGCTCGATACCGGCCTCCTCGGTGAAAAAGCGCCGTTGCTCGGCGAGCGGCCAGGAGAGGAGCATCTTGCGCAGGGTGTTCGGGGAGGAGCCGGTGACGAAGCGGGCCGGCTCGATCTGCGAGGGCAGGATGTTGCACCGCCCGCCGCCGGAGACCAGGATCTTGCGTCCGCCCTCCCGCGTGCGCTCCAGAAGGAGCACCCGCCGATCCGGTGATCCGGCGCAGGTGATCGCCGCGACCAGACCGGCGGCTCCGGCGCCGACGACGACGTGAGGGAGAGGGGGTGCAGGCATGGGGGAACGCTACCACCTTCGGCCGGATCGACTGTGGAGACGGGGAGGGTGGTATAACCCTCTTATGAAGAAGACCCCGCCCGCCCCTCCTCCCGAGGCCGCTCCGCCCCCTCCCGTCGATTCGTTCCAGGAGCTGGGCCTCGCCGATCCGCTCCTGCGGTCTCTCGTGGAGGTGGGCTACGAGGCCCCCACGCCGATCCAGGCGATCGCCATTCCGCCTCTCCTCGCCGGCCGCGACCTGATCGGCCAGGCGCAGACCGGCACCGGAAAGACCGCGGCCTTCGGGCTGGCGCTCCTCCAGGCGATCGAGCCGGCGGAGAAAGCCGTCCAGGCGCTCGTCCTCACGCCGACACGGGAGCTGGCCATCCAGGTGGCGGAAGCGCTCCATACCTACGGCAAGTACTTGCAGCGGCTGGTGGTCCTGCCGGTCTACGGCGGCCAGTCGCTGGAGCAGCAGCAGCGGCGCCTGGACCGCGGGGTCCACGTCGTCGTCGGCACGCCCGGCCGCATCATGGACCACCTGCGCCGCGGCTCGCTCAAGCTCGACCGCATCCGCATGGTGGTGCTCGATGAAGCGGACGAGATGCTCCGCATGGGGTTCATCGAGGACGTGGAGTGGATCCTCTCGCAGGCACCGCCTCCCTCCGCCGGCCGGCAGACCGCCCTCTTCTCGGCCACCATGCCGCCGGAGATCCGGCGCATCGCCCAGCGCCATCTCCAGGACCCGATGAGCATCGAGCTCGAACGCAAGGCGCTCACCGTGCCGGCGATCGACCAGCGCTACATCCTGGTGGCCCAGCCGCAGAAGCTCGAGGCGCTCACCCGCCTGCTTGAAACCGAGCCGATCGAGGCGGTGCTCGTCTTCACCCGCACCAAGAACGCGGCGGCGGAGGTCTCGGAAAAGCTCGAAGCGCGCGGTTATTCCGTGGCCGCGCTGCATGGCGACATGAACCAGCCGATGCGCGAGAGGGTCGTCGAGCGTCTGCGCGCCGGCCAGGTCGAGATCGTGGTGGCCACCGACGTGGCGGCCCGCGGCATCGACGTCGACCGGATCAGCCATGTGGTGAACTACGACATCCCCTACGACCTGGGGGCCTACATCCACCGCATCGGCCGCACCGGCCGCGCCGGGCGGGCGGGGAGCGCGGTGCTCTTCGTCACGCCGCGCGAGCGGCGCATGCTGCAGGAGCTGGAGCGCTACACCGGGCAGCGCATCCAGGCGATGCGGATGCCGACCGCCGCCGACGTGGCGCTCCGGCGGTCGGAGATGTTCAAGGAGACCCTGCGCAAGACGATCGGCGAGCAGGATCTCGACCTCTATCTGGCGCTGGTCGAGGAGCTGGTGGAAGAGGGGCTCGACCTGGCGGTGGTCGCCGCCGCCGCCGCCTACCTCGCGCGCCGCGAGAGGCCCCTGGAGCTGGCGGTCGAGCCCGAGACCTCCGGCTTCCTGCCCTCGGCCGACGGCGGCATGGTCCGCCTCTTCCTCAACGCCGGCCGCCAGGCCGGCGTCCGGCCGGCCGACATCGTGGGAGCGATCGCCAACGAAGCCGGCGTGCCCGGCAAGGAGATCGGCTCGATCGACATCGACGAGCGCTATTCGTTCGTGGAGGTCCCGGCCCGTTACCACCAGCAGATCGTCGAGCGCATGGCCGGCGCCACCCTGCGCGGCCGGCCGCTGGAGATCCGCATCGCGGGAGAGGCCGAAAAGCGGCCCGCGGGGCCGCCGCGCCGGCCGACTGCACCTCCGGCTCGCGGCGCCAAGCGGCCGGAGCGGCCGGGTCCGCCGCGCGGCCCCAAGGGAGCCGGCAAAGGTCCCGGGCCGAAGCGGTCCCGCTGGCCGTAGCCTGGCCGGCGGCCTCGTCGTTGCCGTCCTGGAGGTCCTTGCCGTCCTTCGATGTCTTCAGTCCGGCAGGATCCGGAAGAACGCCCAGAGCGCGAGGCCGCTCAGCACCAGCACGGTGCCGTTCAGGAAGAGGGCGATCTTGGCTGCTCCGCGGCCTTCCGGGTGGCGCAGGCCGGGGAGCGCGAAGAGGACGCCGAGGCCGGCGAGCAAGGGGACCGCGAAGGCGGTCAGCACCGGCCGCCAGATGACTCCGACGAGCAACTCGCGCGGGATCAGGCTGGTGAGAAAGCGGGCGCCGAGCGAGGCGCCGAAGAAGACCAGCGAGAGGACGTGCCAGGAGTGGGGGAGGGTGATCGTCCCGTACTCGCCGCCGAAGGGGTCGGGGACGTCCTCATGGATCTGCTTCACCCTTCAATTGTACTCGACGGCGTCCGTGCAGCCACCGGAGGGCCGGTCTCCGTCTCGCGGGCGCCGGCGGACAGGAAGAGCAGAAGCCCGGCGATGATCGCCACGTCCGCCAGATTGAAGATCCCGGTGCGCAAGGGGCCGATCCCCAGGCTCACAAAGTCCACCACGGCTCCATGGGCGATACGGTCGATGACGTTGCCGATCCCGCCGCCCACCGCGACGATCATCCCCAGCTTCTGGGCCAGAGCCATGCGCTCGGAGCGGAAGGCGAAGGCAAGACCGGTCAACAGAAGAGGGCAGACGAGGCCGACGAACAGGAGGAAGCGGGCCCTCTCGGGCAGCTCGGCGCCGAGACTCAGGAACGCTCCGGCGTTCTCGGCGTACTGCATGCGGACGGCGCCATTCAAGTATTCCAGAGGACTCCGCGTGGCGAGATGGCTCTTCGCGAGAATCTTGGTGGCCTGGTCGCAGCCGACACAGGACAGAAGCAACACCATCAAGACCGTTTGCAGCGCTCGACTCATGATCGTCTCCGGGGCGAAGCTCAAGACGTGAAGTCCCTCTTCCTATCAAGGTGCTTCAGAGGGCGTTTTGCGAGCCGCTCCGGACCAGATTCATCGAACTTCTGCCGCGGGAGCCTTCCAGCCCGGTCCCCGCACCACCTGACCCGGTGTGGCTCCGGTGTGCTCTCCGTTCTTCAAGACCTGGATTCCGTTGACGAAGACGTGCACCATCCCGGTGGCGAGCTGGTGCGGCTTGTCATAGGTGGCGGGATCGCCGACCTTGGCCGGGTCGAAGAGGGCGAGGTCGGCGAAGTACCCCTCGCGCAGGCGCCCGCGGTCGCGGATCTTCAGGTTCTCCGCCGGCAGGGAGGTCAGCTTGCGGATCGCCTCCTCGAGCGGGATCACCTTCTCGTCCCGCACGTACTTGCCGAGAAGCCGCGCCACGTTGCCGTAGGCGCGCGGGTGCTGGTTGGACTTGAGGAAGACCCCCTCGGGGGCCGGCGCCTCGGCATCGGAGCCGAAGCTGACCCAGGGGATCGCGATCTGCCGTTTGACGTTCTCCTCCGACATCAGGAAGTAGATCGTCCCCACCCGGCTGCCATCTTCGATGACCAGATCCATCGCCGTCTCCTCGGGAGACGTGCCCCGCATCTTCGCCACCTCGGCCAGGGTCTTGCCGGTCAACGGCTTCAGGGCGTCGTTCTTGAACGCCGCGAGGAGGGTTCCTTCCGGTCCCGCGAAGAGCCGGAGGTTTTCCCACTCGTCGGTCGGAGAGCTCATCTCTTTCTTCACCCGCTCGCGGATCGCCGGGTCCTTGAGGCGGGCGACCCAGGCGTCGTGGCCCCCCTCCTGAACCCAGGGTGGCATGGCGGCGTCGAGCCCGGTGGCCCCGGCGGTGTAGGTGTACATGTCGGCCGTCACACGCACGCCGGAGGCCCGCGCCGCCTCGACCTTTTCCAGAATCTTGTCGAGCTTGCTCCAGTTCGGCCGCCCGCTGACCTTCAGATGGTAGATCTCGGCCGGGAGCTTGCCGCGGCGGGCGATCTCGATCAGCTCGTCGACCGCCTGCTCGACGCGGTTGCCTTCGCTGCGCATGTGGGAGATGTACATCCCGCCATACTGTCCGGCCACCTCGCACAAGGCGACGAGCTCGTCGGTTTTGGCATAGAAGGCCGGTGCATAAATGAGCGACGAGCCAACGCCCAAGGCCCCTTCTTCCATGGCCCGGCGCACCAGGGTCTTCATCCGCTCCAGCTCTTCGGGCGTCGGCGGCCGGTCGGCGTAGCCGACCTCGTGGATCCGCACCGTGGTGGCTCCCACGAACGAGGCGACGTTCGGCGAGATTCCGCGCCGGACGAGATGATCGAGATACTCGCCGAGGGTGGTCCAGGCGATGTCGAACTGGACGTCACCCTGCTGGGCCTTGGCTTCCTTCTTCATGGATTCGTTGAGCGGTCCCATGGAGAAGCCTTCTCCCATGACCTCCAGGGTGACGCCCTGCTTGATGTCGCTCAGGCCCCGGCCGTCGACGAGGAGCGACTCGGTGGCCCAGCTCAGCATGTTCACGAAGCCGGGCGCCACCGCGAGGCCGCGCACGTCGATCTCGATCGTCCCCTTGGCCTCACCCAGATCGCCGATCTTCACGATCCGCTCGCCGCGGAGGGCGACGTCGGCGGTGAAAGGCATGCCGCCGCCGCCATCGTAGATCGTGCCGCCGCGGAGGATGACGTCGTAGGGCGGCTCGGCGGAACGGGCGGGCGGAGCGAGAAACAGAAGGACGGAAAGGACGACCAGGAGGGTGGCGGATCTTTTCATGATGACCGGATTGTACCCTCTACCATTCTCCGGCGAGCGGCCGCTGGTCTCCTCCCGGCGTACCGAAGCGGATCGTCCGGTCGGCCGGGGCGGTGCGCGGTGTGTCGAGCAGGCGGATGGTGCCGGTGGCCGGGTCCTGGAGGCCGACCGAGTCCTTTCCGTCGCCGTCCCAATCCCCGGCGATCGGGAGCCAGCCGGCGTTGGCGGTGCCGAAGCGGAACCGCAGATGGGCCGGGCCGGCGGAAAGCGCGTTGCGTAGAAGGAAGAGGCCGCGTCCGGGCTGGTAGACGCCGACGGAATCCCTGCCGTCGCCGTCCCAGTCTCCGGCGACCGGAAGGCCGCCGGTGCCGAAGGAGAAGACGAGGGGAAAGCTCGATCCGCCGAGGCGATCGGTCAGATAGAAGGTGGAGGTGGCGGGGACGTAGAAGCCCACCGTGTCCCTGCCATCGCCATCCCAGTCGCCGGAGAGAGGAAGGGCACCTGCAGCGGGAGCCGCGATCCGGAACAGGACGTCGGCCGGGCCGCGGCGCAAAGCGTTCTTCAGGCGGAACACGCCCTCTTCTGCATCCCAGAAGCCGACGCCCGTGCGCCCGTCGCCGTTCCAGTCGCCGGCCAGGGGCACCCAGGCCGTACCGGGGGTGCCGAAGCGGAGCGCCCGGTCCTCGGGGCCGTCCTGATGGAGGTCCTTGAGAAGGAAGCGTGCGGAGGCCGCCTCGAAGAGGCCGACGGTGTCCACCGGATGCTGCGGAACGAGCTGGAAGAGCTCACCACCGATCGTGGCGACCCACAAGTTGCCGGCGCGGTCTTCGCCGAACGTGGAGACGCCCTCGGCGGCCTGCGGGAGCTGGCGGATGCGCCACGTCGCCCCCTGGGGTCCCTGGCGGTCGGCGGCCCACAGACGGCCGGTGCAGAGATCTCCGAAGAAGTACGCACCCCAGGCATGGGGAAGGGATGGCGCTCGCGCCACGTAGCCGCCGGTGACGGAGCAATCGCCGTCATCATGCGAGTATTCGAGAACCGGCGCGGTGAACAGAGGCGAGCCGCACGGCGGTGTGCCCGGCAGGCATTCCTGGTTCGAGAAGCACCGGCTCCCTTCCATCGGCTTCCAGCCGAAGTTGAAGCCGCCGGTTCCACCGCCCGGAACCAGATTGATCTCCTCGCGCTCGCCCTGGCCGACGTCGGCGATCCACATCTCCAGAGCCCCTCCGCGGTCGAATGAAAACCGCCAGGCGTTGCGCAACCCCGTCGCCCAGATCGGGCTGCCCGGGATCGGATTGCCGGGCGGGATGCCGTAATACGGCGGCAAGCCGGCGTTGGCATCCACGTCGAGGCGCAGGATCTTGCCGAGGAGGGAGCTCTCCTTCTGCGAAAAGCACTCCGGGCCGCCGGCCCCACCGCCGTCGCCGACGCTCACGTAGAGCAGGCCGTCGGGTCCGAACTGAATCTGGCCTCCATTGTGGTTGCCGAACGGCTTGGGAATGCTCAGCAGCACCTTGCCGCTCGCCGGGTCGGCCCGCTGCGGATCGCCCGACACCGCATAGCGGGCGACCGTCACCGCGCCGTGGGTGTCGGTGTAGCACACGAAGAAAAGTCCGTTCTGGGCATAGCGAGGATGAAAGGCGAGCCCCAGAAGCCCCTGCTCGCCGCCGCTCGTCAACACGTTGCGGATGTCAAGAAACGGCGTCGGCCGTAGAACGCCCTGGTCGACGATCACGACGCGGCCCGGCAGAAGAGTGAGGAAGAGCCGGCCGTCCCCGGCGTGGGCGATGGAGGTTGGCTGGTCGAGCCCGTCGAGCACCCTCTTCAACGCCACCGGCACGGGCGGCCGTGGAGGATCGGTGTCGAAGAGGATCGCCGCGGACGGTGCGGGGATCGCCAGCGCGAAAAGGAGAACGAGGGTGGAGGAGAGGTGCCGGGCGAGACGTTGACTCATGAGCATAGATGTTAGCGCGAAGATCCCGCCGTGTCCTCCGCCCGAAGTGTTAGCATCGTGGGGATGATCGAGATCGGCGAGAGCGGACACCACCTGGAGATCCCCGACGAAGAGGTGACCTTCATCACCTCGCGCAGCGGCGGTCCCGGGGGGCAGAACGTCAACAAGCTGGAGACCCGGGTCACCCTGCGCTTCGACCTGGAAGGCACAAGCCGCTTCGACGAGGCGCAGAAGGCCCTGCTGCGCGAGCGTCTGGCGACCCGCATCACCCGCGCGGGCATCCTCCACGTCACCGCCCAGAAGCACCGCACCCAGGCCGAGAACCGCGAAGCCGCCGTCGCCCGCTTCGTCGAGCTGCTGCGCGAGGGCCTGCGCGAAGAGACGCCGCGAAAGAAGACCAAAGTCCCCAAGGCGGCGCACCGCCGACGGGTGGAAGGAAAGCGGCGGCACAGCCAGCGCAAGAAGGAGCGGGGGGCGGTTGAAGCTGATTGAGATCGGACGGATCTGCCCGATCCGTCCGATCTGTCAACCAGGCCAGGCAGGGGGTGGGGGAGCCTGCCGGCTCAGTGGCGCGGCTTGGCGTAGCGGGGACCGTGCTCGCGCCAGTCGTCGTCGCCGCTGTGGCCGGCGAGGTAGCCGAAGTTGCGCAGGTCGTTGGCGGTGGTGAACTCGGGGGCGTCGAGGATCACCCGGATCATCCGCTCGTAGCCTTGCCGCCGCAGGGTGTCCACGTTGGTGCGGAACCCGCGGTCCTCATCCCACAGCTCTTCGTCACCGCCGTCGCGCTGCAGCAGGCCGCGGTAGAGGCGGCCGAGCACTTCGATGGCCTCGTCTTCCGAGAGGCGGTCGTAGTCCGAGCCGGCGTCGTCGGCGAGGGCGAGCGCCACGTCGCGCACACCGATGGCACCCATCTCGTAGATGTGCTCTGTGTCCCGCCGGGCCGTCTCACCCCGCGGCTCTTCGTCGAGGATGGCGTTGTAGAGCTGCTCCGTCAGCTCCTCGGCGCGGTCCCAGCGGCCCTGCTCGACCTCTTCCTCCTCGGACTCCTCGTCGCCCTCTTCGATTGCGAGGGTGATCCGGCCCCACTGGAGGCCACCCTTCATCTCATAGTCGCCGTTCACCTCGTAGCCGAGCTGCGCCATGCCGTCGTCGCCGCTCGACTTGACCTGGACGAGCGCCCAGTTCGAGCCGGTCTGCACGATCTCGATGTTGCCACGGCCCGCGGCCACGGTGAAATTCGCGTCGACCGGCTGCTCCTCTCCGGCGTTGTCGATCAGCGCCGTGCCGACGAGGTAGATCTTGACCCGCTCGCCGACGCTCACCGGGATGTGGTCCGCCGGCTTGACGTTGTAGGTCGCGTCCCGGCCCTCCACGTAGGTCTGGAGCGCGATGATCTGGAGCGTCCCGTTGTGCTGCCGACGGGCCTTGTGACGCTGCGCCTCCAAGGCCGGAGCCGCCAGTGCGAGAACAAACAGCGCGACCGCTGCAATCTTCAATTTCTTGAGGTTCATTCGGATAGTCTCCCTTCCTGATCATCAGCCAATGCAAGTTGCCTGCCAACTCGACCAGCTCCGGAAGGCGCCCGGCGAGCGTCCTCCGGAGAGGACGTTTCGTTCTAGCGCTCCACCCAATAGTTCGGCGCCTCCTTGGTGATGACCACGTCATGGGCGTGCCCTTCCTTGAGGCCGGCGGCGGAGATGCGGACGAAGCGGGCTTTGGTGCGCAGCTCTTCGATGGAGGCGCAGCCCGCGAGGCCCATGCCGGCGCGCAGGCCGCCGGTGAGCTGGGGGAGCATCTGGTGCAGGCTTCCTTTGTGCGGCACCATGCCTTCGATGCCTTCGGGGACCAGCTTGGCCAGGCTGCCGCCGGCGCTCGCCGTGCCTTCCTGAAAGTAACGGTCGGCGCTGCCGCGCGCCATCGCGGAAAGCGAGCCCATGCCGCGGTAGGCCTTGAAGGTGCGGCCCTGGTAAAGGATGGTCTCGCCCGGGCTCTCTTCCGTCCCTGCCAGGAGGGAGCCGATCATCACCGAATGGGCTCCCGCGGCGAGCGCCTTGGTCACGTCGCCGGAGAACTTGATGCCGCCGTCCGCGATGACCGGCACGTCGTGCTCCATCGCCACCTGGACGCAGTCCATGACCGCGGTGATCTGGGGGATTCCGGCGCCGGTGACCACCCGGGTGGTGCAGATGCTGCCGGGTCCGATACCGATCTTGACCGCATCCGCACCGCGCTCGATGAGGGCGAGAGCCCCTTCACCGGTCGCCACGTTGCCCACCACGAGACGCACCTCGGGGAAGCGGTCGCGCGCCGCTTCGAGAGCTTGCAGCACGCCGGTGCTGTGGGCGTGCGAGGAGTCGATGACCAGCAGGTCCACCTTGGCACGGACGAGCGCTTCGGCACGGGCGAGGAAGTCGCCGGAGGCGCCGATCGCGGCGCCGCAACGCAGGCGGCCGAGCTCGTCCTTGCAGGCGTTGGGATACTCCAGGGCCTTCTGAATGTCCTTGACGGTGATCAGGCCCTTCAGATTGCCGTCCTGGTCGACCACCAGGACCTTCTCGATGCGGTGCTTGTGGAGCAGGGTGCGCGCCTGTTCGAGGGTGGTGCCCTCGGGAACCGTGACCAGGTCTTCCTTGGTCATCAGGTCGCTGATCTTCTTGTCGAGGTTGTCCTCGAAGCGCAGGTCGCGGTTGGTGAGGATGCCGACCAGATGACCCTCGACCGAGGTGACCGGGACGCCGGAGATCTTGTACCGGGCCATCACCGCGAGGGCGTCGCGGATGCTCTGGTCCGGGCGCATGGTGACCGGATCGACGATCATCCCGGCCTCGCTGCGCTTTACCTTGTCCACCTCTTCCGCCTGCACCTCGATGGGGAGGTTCTTGTGAATGACGCCGATGCCTCCCTCCTGGGCCAGGGCGATGGCCAGGCGGGACTCGGTGACGGTATCCATGGCGGAGGAGAGGATGGGGATGTTCATGTCGATCCCGCGGCAGGCTCGGGTGCGCAGGTCGACTTCGTTGGGATGGGTGGCCGAAAGGCCGGGAACAATCGACACGTCGTCGAACGTCAGGGCGAGTCGTGGCTCGAAGTCAATCATGGGGTGTTCTCAGGTAGTGACTTGGTGTGCGGGGAGGATATCACCCGAAGCCTCCCCGCACATCCTCACCCGACGCCGAGGGCGGCGCCGTGGCACTTCTTGTACTTCTTACCCGAGCCGCAAGGGCAAGGATCGTTGCGCCCGACCTTGAGATCCTTGTTGACGGTCGGCTGCGGACGCACCGGCCCTTCCACCTTCGGCGGCGCGGAGAGCTCGATCCGCGGTGCCTGGACGGCTTCGCGGCGGCGGCGCTGCTCGGCGATCTGCTCCTCGGTGGCGAGCTCGATGCGGAAGAGCTTCTGGATGATGTCGTCCTCCACCCGCTCCTTCATCGCCTGGAACAGCTCGAAGCTCTCGCGCTTGTATTCGTTGAGCGGATCGCGCTGGCCGTAGCCGCGCAGGCCGATGCCTTCCTTCAGGTGATCGAGAGCGAGCAGGTGGTCCTTCCACGAGCTGTCCACCGCCAGCAAGGTGATCTCTCGCTCGAATTTGCGGTAGACCTCCGGTGGATGGCGCGACTCGCGCTCCGTATAGCGCTGCTCGATGGCCGTCCACAGGGTCTCGCGCAGCTCGTCGATCCCCAGGTCCTCCAGCTTCAAGCCGGCGTCCTGGGCGTTGATGTTGAAGAACCCCAGCAGCGCGGTGCGCAGGCCCTTGAGATCCCACTCCTCGGGGTCCAGCTTCTCGGGGCAGTGGGTGTCGAGCAGGGAGTCGAGGATGCCTTCGGCGAGCCCCATCGGGTACTCGCGGCCTTCCTTGCCTTCGAGGACGTCGCGGCGCAGCTTGTAGATCGCCTCGCGCTGCTTGTTCATCACGTCGTCGTACTCAAGGAGGTGTTTGCGCATCTCGAAGTTGCGGCCTTCGACCTGCTTCTGGGCGCGCTCGATGGCGCGCGAGACCATGCCGTGCTCGATGGCTTCGCCCTCTTCCATGCCGAGCTTGCCCATCAGGCCCTGGATGCGGTCGGAGCCGAAGATGCGCATCAGGTCGTCTTCGAGCGACAGGAAGAAGCGCGAGGAGCCGGGGTCGCCCTGCCGGCCCGACCGGCCGCGGAGCTGGTTGTCGACGCGCCGCGACTCGTGGCGCTCGGTGCCGAGGATGTGCAGGCCGCCCGCCGCGAGGACCTCTTCGCGCTCGCGCGCCCAGTTCTCGCGGTAGCGCTCCAGAGCCTCCTGGTACTTCTCCGGCTCGAGCTCCGGGTCCGCCTCGGCGCGGGCGAGCCCTTCCGGGTTGCCGCCGAGGATGATGTCGGTGCCGCGGCCGGCC
>DIHE01000055.1:103362-104213 GCA_002420005.1 Holophagales bacterium UBA5704
ATGTTGGTGGCGATGGTGACCGCCCCCTTGCGGCCGGCCTGGGCGACGATCGAGGCCTCGCGCTCGTGGTACTTGGCGTTCAGCACCACGTGCTTGACCATCGGCGGGCGGGAGAGCATCTTGGAGAGCATTTCGCTCTTCTCGATCGAGACCGTGCCGACGAGGACGGGCTGCCCCTTCGCCTGCGCCTCGCGGATCTCCTCGACGACCGCCTTCCACTTTTCGGCCGCGGTGCGGTAGACCAGGTCCGCCCGGTCGTCGCGGATCATCGACCGGTTCGTCGGGATGACCGTGACGTCCAGGTTGTAGATCTGCGCAAACTCGGAGGCTTCGGTGTCGGCGGTGCCGGTCATGCCGCCGAGCTTCTTGTACATGCGGAAGTAGTTCTGGAAGGTGATGGTGGCGAGCGTCTGGTTTTCGCGCTCGATCTTCACCCCTTCCTTCGCCTCCACCGCCTGGTGCAACCCGTCGGACCAGCGGCGGCCCGGCATCATCCGGCCGGTGAACTCGTCCACGATGACGACCTTGCCGTCCTTGATCAGGTAGTCGACGTCACGCTGGTAGAGCGCATGGGCGCGCAGGCCCTGGTTGACGCCATGGAGGATCTCCATGTTCTCGGGGTCGTAGAGGTTCTTGATGCCGAGCAGGCGCTCGACCTTCTCGACGCCATCGTCGGTCAGGCTGGCGGAATGGCCCTTCTCGTCGACCAGGAAGTCGCCGGTGGTGCTCTTCTTGCCGTCGCCCTCGTCGATCTCCTCGCCCTTCACCAGCTTCGGGATGATGCGGTCGATCATGTAGTACTTGTCGACCGACTCTTCCGACGGACCCGAGATGATGAGCGGCGTGCGCGC
>DIHE01000055.1:104420-122631 GCA_002420005.1 Holophagales bacterium UBA5704
CGCGCCTCGTCGATCAGGATGGAGTCGACCTCGTCGACGATCGCGTAGTTGTGGCCGCGTTGCACCATCGACTCCAGGTCGAACTTCATGTTGTCGCGCAGGTAGTCGAAGCCCATCTCGTTGTTGGTGCCGTAGGTGATGTCGCAGGCGTAGGCCCGCTTGCGCTCGGCGTCGGGCATGTCGTGCTGGATGGTGCCGACGGTGAGCCCGAGGAAGCGGTAGACGCGGCCCATCCACTCCGAGTCGCGCTTGGCCAGGTAGTCGTTCACGGTGACCACGTGGACGCCACGGCCGGTGAGGGCATTCAGATAGACGGGGAGGGTGGCGGTGAGGGTCTTGCCTTCACCGGTCTTCATCTCCGCGATACGTCCGCGATGGAGAACCAGGCCGCCCATGAGCTGGACGTCGAAGGGCCGCATCCCGAGCGCACGCCGGGCACCTTCCCGGGCGACGGCGAAGGCGGGGACCAGGATCTCTTCGAAGGCGGCCTTTTCGTCCGGCGCGTCCGCCAGGCGGCGCTTGAACTCTTCGGTCTTGGCGCGCAACCCGTCGTCGGAGAGCGCCTGGATCTGTGGCTCCATCTCGTTGATGGCCGCCACGATCGGCAGCATCTTCTTGACGTCCCGTTGATGTTGACTGCCGAAAATCAGGGTGAGGAGTCGGTTGATCATCGAGCTCTCGTCTGTCCAGGTTCGGAGGAATGGGCGTGGGGCGACACCCGCGGCATGCGGTACAACGGGCAGTCTACCAGAAAGAATTCCGGAGGCTCTCACCCCCTGCACCTCTCTCCCGCGAGCGGGCGAGGGGTGCAGGGAGGAAGGCGGAGGGGAGAGAGGCCTAGAGCGGCCCGCTGCCGTTGTCGAGGATGTAGCCGATCGGGTTGAGGGGCTCGCCGTCCAGGCGCACCTCGTAGTGGAGGTGGGGACCCGTCGAGCGGCCGGTGCTGCCGACGCGGCCGATGAGGTCGCCGCGCTTGACCCGCTGGCCGGGACGGACGGTGATCGCCGACAGGTGGCCGTAACGGGTGGTCAAACCATAGCCGTGGGCGAGGAAGACCGCTCGGCCGAGACCGCCGTGCACCTCGGCCTGAAGAACCAGCCCGTCCCCGCTCGCATAGACCGGAGCGCCATAGGCGGCGGCGAAGTCGACACCCTGATGGTTGCCGCGCCCGTGGGTCATCGGGTCGGCGCGGTGGCCGAAGCCGCTGGTGAGAATCCCGCGAACCGGGGAGATCGCCGGGGTGGAGGAGATCCAGCGCAGCCGCTGCTCCAGCCGCTGTTCCACCGTGTCGAGAACGTTGTCGAGCAAGGCGGCCCGCGCCTGGATGCGGGGCAGATCGAGGGCCGTGCCGTCATCGGGCGTGCCGCCACCGATCCCGGCCTCCACGCCGTCGCCGAGACTTTCAACCCCTGCGACGATCGCCAGCTCACGGGTCCGGTCCTCGGTGCCGCTCAGCTGTTCCTGAAGTTTCTGGATGCTTGTCTCGAAAGAGCGGTTCACTTCCCGCAGCTCGTCGATCTCCTTCTGCAGGCGGGTGACCTCGACCGGGTTGGCCGGCTTGCTGAAGTGAGACCAGATGAAAAAGAGCGACGTGAAGGTAACGACGAGAGCGACACCGACCAACAGGCCGATCTGCAGATTCGTCACCCGCCACTTCCGGAGCTTCGCGTGGGCATGAGGGACGAAGATGATGGTGTTGTGTTGTCCAGCCATCGGCACTCTTACACAGGTCTGTCTTGACTCGAATCTGCCGACGGAGCCGGCAGAGGCGACGACGCGACGAACTCACTCAGACATCACAAAAGAAAGGATAACTACCCAGGTCAGGAACTGTTCCAGGTAGATTCTACGGATCGAACACGCCTTGTCAAGGGGAGGGTAAAATATGGTGAATCAGCATGAAGTGGGGTGCGCGGTGGTTCTGGGCCTGGTCTTCCTGGCGGCCGGCTGTGCGGGCTCCCCACAGCCGGCGGATCTGGTGCTCCGTCATACGGCCGTGGTGACGCTCGACGCGCGCCGGCCGCGGGCCGAGGCGGTGGCGGTGACGGACGGCCGCCTGGTGTTTGTCGGGACGGATGCGGCGGTCGCACCCTGGATCGGGCCGCGCACCCGGGTGCTCGATCTGGCGGGTGGCATGGTGTTGCCCGGTTTCCAGGACTCGCACACCCATCTGGCCGACGGCGGTGTCGAGCTGGGGGACTGCCGGCTGGACGCGGCGGCGACGCCGGAGGAGGTGCTCGCGGAGGTCGGCCGTTTCGCCGCGGCGCATCCGGAACGGCCCTGGATTCTGGGCGGCGGCTGGCAGCTCCCGGTGTTTCCGCACGCCAACCCGCACAAGAGGGATCTCGACGCCCTCGTCCCCGACCGTCCGGTGGCGCTCTCCGCCGCCGACGGTCATTCTCTCTGGGTCAATACGCGCGCCCTCGCGCTCGCCGGGATCACCGCGGCGACGCCCGACCCGCCGAACGGCCGCATCGAGCGCGATCCGGCCACCGGCGAGCCGACCGGAACCCTGCGCGAAAGCGCTGCGGACCTCGTGGGGCACCTGATCCCCGGGCGGACACCGGAGGAGCGGATCGAGGGGCTGCGCCGTGCCCTGCAGCTTGCGGCGGCGGCCGGCATCACCTCCCTTCAGGACGCGAGCGCCACACCGGAGGAGCTGGACGCCTATGCCGCTCTGGATCGCAGCGGCGAGCTGACCGTGCGCGTCACCGCGGCGCTGCTCGCCGAGGCGGAGAAGGGGATCGCGCAGATTCCCGAGCTGGTCCGCCTGCGCCGGGTCTACAGCGGCCGGCGGCTGCGCGCCGGGACGGTGAAGCTGTTCGTCGACGGCGTCATCGAAGCGCGCACCGCCGCGCTGCTGGAGCCTTACCTCGGCTCCACCGACCGCGGCCGGCCCAACTGGGAGCCCGCAGCGCTCGACGCGATGGTGGCGGCGCTGGACCGCGAGGGCTTCCAGATCCACGTCCACGCGATCGGTGACCGCGCCGTGCGGATCACCCTGGACGCCTTCGAGAAGGCCCGCGCCGCCAACGGCCCGCGCGACGCCCGGCACCAGATCGCGCATCTGGAGCTGATCGATCCGCAGGACATCCCGCGCTTCCAGCGTCTCGGCGTCATCGCCGACTTCCAACCGCTCTGGGCCTATGAGGACGCCTACATCCAGGACCTGACCGTCCCCGTCCTCGGACCGGAGCGCTCGCGTTGGCTTTATCCGATCGGCAGCGTGGCGAAGACCGGCGCGGTGGTGGTGGGCGGCAGCGACTGGCCGGTGTCGTCGATGAACCCGCTGGAGGCGATCCAGGTGGGTCTGACGCGGCGTGACCCCGGGTCCGGATCGGGCCCCGCCTGGCTCCCCGAGCAGACGGTCGACCTCGACACCCTGCTCGCCGCCTATACCCTGCGCGGCGCCTTCGCCGCCTTCCAGGAGGCCACCACCGGTTCCCTGGAAGTGGGGAAGGCCGCGGACCTGATCGTTCTCGACCGCGATCTCACCCGATCCCCGCCGCACGAGATCGCCAAGGTGCGCGTGCTCCGCACCTTCATCGACGGACAAGAAGCCTTCGCCAGCCGGTGAGGCGCGACCGAGCCCCGCGTCGTCGCGCCAGGCAGCGGGGCTTCCCCTCTCGCTTCCAGCCTCACGCCGGCCGGTTCCACCTGCGCCCGGGAACCGGCCGGCGTCGACCCGGAACGTTCCGCGGCGCCCGCGGCCATGGCCGGGACCGAGCGGGCCGCGGCCGGCTTCGACACGGCCGCGGCCGGTATGACTCTGACCCTGGCCGGAATGACGGCGGCCACGGCCGGATCCATCCCGGCCGGTTCCAGGGAGAAACCGGCCCTGGCCGGCAAGAAGCCGGCTCCGGCCACGATCTCGCCGGCCGCGGCCGAAGGCGAGCCGGCCAGGGCCGGGCATGGTCTGGAACCGGCCGGGCTGGACCCGGAACCGGCCGGGGCCTTGCCGGCCGTGGCCCTATCTAATAAGGAAGCGGCCGGGGTGAGGCCGGCCGGGAGCGCCGACCCTCCGGAACCGGCGCTTGCGATCCCGCTGCCCTTCAAGATAGCCTCGCGCCGTTCCACCTCCCCGGAGGCTCTGATGGCCGGAACGAAGGTCTTCGTCAGCTACAGCCATGAGGACGCGGACGATCTCCAGGATCTCTGGACGTTCCTCGCGCCGCTCCAGCGCGAAGGGCGGGTCGATGCCTGGGCGGACACCCGCCTGGAAGGAGGCGATGCCTGGTCCGCCGAGATCGACGCGGCTCTCGATGCGGCCGGTGCCGCCGTCCTGCTGATCTCGCAGGCCTTCCTGGCCTCGACGTTCATCGCGGAACGCGAGCTGCCGCCTCTCCTGGAGCGCGCGGCGGCGGGCCGGTTGACGGTCCTTCCCGTCTTCTTGAGCCCCTCCACGGTGGAGGACACGCCTCTCGCCCGGTTCCAGGGCTACGGCTCGCCGAAGAAGCCGCTCTCGGCGATGAGCTGGTCGAACCGGCAAAAGGAGTACACCAAGCTCGCCAAGCGCCTGCGCTCGATCGGCGGCGCTGCGCCGGTGGTGGTCCGTCCCGTCGAAACGGTGCCTCGTCCTGCTCCCGGCTCCTCCGCCGGCCGCGAGCACGGGCTGACGGTCCTGCTGGAACGCACCGGCGACACGCTCCAGGTGCGCCACCGGGTGCGGGGGAGCACGTTGTTCTCTCCCCTCCCACTGCCGTGGAGCGACGTCTCCGCCGCCTGCGCGGAGGCCGCCCGGGTGCTCGACGTGGCCGGCGCGCCGGGTCTGCGGAGCTGGCTGGCCGGAGCCGGTGTGGCGTGTGGGCAGACCCTCGGGCGGATCGTCCTCGGCGGTTCGGAGCGCTGGGGACCTCTGCTGCGCGCGGTCTACGGCACCGCGGACGGCGCGGCCCAGCCGACGCCGCTCTTTGCGCCGGTGCGTCTGCGCCTCGTCACCATGGACGCGCTGCTCGCCGGCCTGCCCTGGCGGCTCGCCGCCTGGAACGGCCGGTCGCTGGTGGACGCCGGCTGGACGATCGAAGGGTCCGAGGTGGAGGAGTCGCTCCACGACGAGAGCACCACGGCACCCGCCGGCTTCCTCGCCGTCCTGCCGAACGCTCCCGACACCGGCCACGAGACGGCGCTCCGCGAGCTGCTCGCCAAAGTGTGGCCGACGCAGAAGGACGCCGGGTATTTCCGAGCCGTCCGCACCCGGGAACAGCTCGCCAATGCCTTGAAGGGGATGCGCCCCCACGTTTTGTATCTCTACGCCCAAGGCGAAGTGAGAGGAGACCGCCCCGAGCTGCTGCTGGGTGGTGGCGAGCGGCTCGCCGTCGCCGCGCTGCCCCGCCTCTTCAAGGACGCCGGCCACCGGCCTGCCGTGGTCTGTTTCAACACTGCGGGTCTGGCCTCCTCGCGCGCACCGTCCCCTGCCTCTCTCCTGGGCGGCACGGTGCCCCTCGTCCTCTGGCGGCGGCTGCCGGAGTGGACCGCCGAATCCACCACGGTCGCCCTCGACGGGCTCGGCCGCTGGCTCGGGAAGGGGGAGGACCCGGTCACCGCCTTCCACGCCGCGGCGCGCGACCACGACGAGGTCGAGGCGGCCACCCTGGGGATCACCACCGCCTACCGCACCTGGCGCACCGAGGTCTTCCGCGGCGCGCCGGGCCGCCGCGATCCCCTGCGCCAGCTCGACCGCGACCACCAGAAGGCCCTGGTCCGCAAACACCTCGGCGAGCTGGTGACGAGCGGCACCCGGCGCGTCATGGCCCTCCTCGCCTACGGGGAGGCGGGAAACTCGATCGAGACCCTGAGCGAGCAGCTCCGCTTCGATCTCGAATCCGCGACCGATCACGAGATCAATTGGCTCCACCTGCAATTTCCCGTCGATCGCGACCTCACCCGCCTGCGCCAGAACCTGGAGGCGGCGCTCGCGCTGCAGCTCGGCGCGGAGCCGGACGAGCCCCTCAAGCACCTCCTGCGCCGTCATGCCCCGCGCGCGATGAAGGCGGGCCAACGGCCGGTCCTGTGGCTGAGCTGGGGCTCGTTCGGGCTCGGTCTGCCCAGGCCCGGCGATCCGTCGGTCCACCAGCCGGCCCTCGACGGCGGCCAGCTCGGCGAGTGGCTGCGTTTCTCCGCCGAGTTTCTGGGCACCCATTGCCCCGAGGACGTCCGGCTCGTCTCCTGCGCCGTCCTCGAAAGCGCGAAACCCCGGCATGCGCGGCTCACCGCCGCCCTCGACGAGCTGCGCCGCCAATCCTGGTGCCGGCGGCGCGACTTTCGCCTGAGTGTCCTGCCACCGGTCGGCGACGTGGCGGAGGAGGATCTCCTCGTCTTTCTCGAGGACCCGAAGAATTCGAGCTGTGACCCGAACATCCAGATCGAAGTCGCGCAACGGATCATCGCCCGCACCGGCGGCGTGTTCGTCGCCACGGTCCAGCTCCTCGAAGAGGGGGAGCGGGGCTCGTGGTACGATCTTCTTCGACGCCTGCAAACCGAGCAGGGCGCTCCGCCGCCCGCCACGGACGAGCCATTTTGAACGACTCCCGCTTCGAGCTGCTGATCCCCGGCGAGCACGCCCCCGAGCGTCGCCGCGAAGCCCTGGGGCGACGGGTCCTCCCGCCGTCCCTCACCAGCCACCGCGAGGCGGCCCATCACTATCAGCCGGACCCGGATCTGGTCGACGCCGTCAACGTCGCCTTGGCCGTCGGCGCGCCGCTCCTCCTCACCGGCGAGCCGGGCACCGGCAAGACCCAGGTGGCCCATTACCTCGCCTGGTACTTCGGGCTTGAAGACAAGCTCTTCCCGCTCTTCGTGCGCAGCACGACCACGGCGGAGGACCTTCTCTACCACTTCGATGCCGTGGCCTATCTGCACGCGGCGAACGATCCCGGCCGGCGCGGCGAGCGGGTGGAGAAGAAGGACTTCGTCGAGCCGGGTCCGCTGTGGAAGGCCTATCGGGCCGGCGGCCCGGCGGTGGTGCTTCTCGACGAAATCGACAAAGCCCCGCGCGACTTTCCGAACGATCTGCTGAACGTCCTCGACCAGCACGAGTTCCTGGTCGCCGAGACGGGCGAGACGGTGCGCCGTCCCACCGGCAGCCCGCCGCCGGTGGTGGTGATCACCAGCAACAGCGAGCGGCGCCTCCCCGAGCCGTTCCTGCGCCGCTGCATCTTCCACCACATCGAGCTGACCGAGGACCTGATGCGCCGCGCCGTCGCCGCGCGAGCCGGGGACTTCCCGGACCTCCCGGAGCCCGTCCGCGAGGCGGCGATCGGGCGCTTCCTGGAGCTGCGCGGCCGGGACTTGCGCAAAAAACCCGCCACCGCCGAGCTGCTCGTCTGGCTCACCGTCCTCTCGGCGCACGGCGGGGTGGGGGTCGAAGAGCTCGAAGGCCCCTTGCGCGAGCTGCCCGCGCTCTCTGTGCTGGTCAAAGACCGCGAGGATCTGGACCTGCTGGGGTGATCACCCCACACATGACCACCCCCCTCCACCTCGACGCCCTCCTGACCGCCCTGCGCGCCGCCGGCTTGCGCGTCGGCATCTCCGAGGTCCTGCGGCTCCGGCAGGTCTTCACCGGCCAGCCCGGCTTGAGCGGGGAGGGCGGTTCCCGGGACCGTCTGCGGTCTCTCCTGCGGGCGGTGCTCGTCAAGTCGGCGGAGGACCGCGGGACGTTCGATCGCGTTTGTGATGCCTGGCTCGACCGGGCGGAGGAGGAGATCGCGCTGCGGCGGTTTTCGCGGCGGCAGCCGGTGCCGGTTCCTGGGCCGGTTCGCAAGAAGAGCCGTTGGCGGAGCGTCCTCCGGCAAGGCGCGATGGCGGCCGTCCTGGCCGGTTTGTTGCTCATGGTGGACCGGGACATGCGTGTCGGCCCCATCCCACCCTCACCCCCCAACCCTGTCTCCCAATTGCCCTCGCAACCCCCGGGAGTTGGGGCGCCTCCGCCCATCGTCACGCCGGACGACCTCCGCAAACGGTCCTTCCTGGCCCAGGTGCCGACGCTGGAGGTCACCGCCCGCCCTTGGCACTTCCTGCTCCGGCCGGAGATGGGCTTGGCCGCTCTCGCCTGGCTCGGCGCAGGGGGACTTTGGCTCGTGCTTCGTCGTCGCCGCCTGCTTCCCGAGCCGGAGCCACTCCCGCCGGCCGAGGGTCCGCCGCGGGCGTTTCCTCTCCCTGTGGTGCCCGCGGGCGCCGTGCTTCTCGCGCCGCGCGAGCAGGAAGGCCTCGCCTGGGGGGTCGGCCGGTTCGTGTCGGAGGAGCCGACCCGCCGGCTCGATCTCACCGCGACGGTGCGGGCGACGGCGCGGGCGGGCGGGTTTCCCGAGATGCGGTTCCACCGCGCCCGCTTCTATCGCGAGGTCTGGCTCTGGGTGGACGAGGACGCCGCCGATCCGGCGCTGCCCCGGCTTGCCGCGGAGATCGAGACCGTCCTCGCCGCGCAGGGCCTGCCCATCGAGCGGGCGGCGTTTCGCGGCATTCCCGACCGGTTGGTGAGGGCGTCCGGCCAGGTTTTCGCTCCCAACGAGATCGACGAGCGGCGCGACGCCGCGTTGGTGGCCATCCTCACCGACGGCCGCCGGCTGGTCCGCCGCTGGGCCTCGGACGATCAACGGGTGCGCATCGACGCCCTGCTGCGCTCCCTCTCACACTGGCCCCACCTGGCCTTCGTCGACGCTTCCCGGGACCCGGAGGGGCTCGCCGCGATCGTCGGGCGTCACGGCCTCCCCGTGATCCCTCCCGAAAGCGCCGCCGCCTTCCTGGGCGGCGCGGCGCTGCGCAAGGCGCCGCCGGCTGGAGAGGATCAAGGAGGCGAGGTCGCCTGGGCCGCTGCTTGCGCCCTCTGCCCTTCGTCGGTGGACGAGGTCACCGCCTTGGATCTCCGCCACCGGCTGGGGCTGGCGGTCTCCCCCTATGCCCTCCAAGCGCTCCGCGCCGAAGCGCCAGGCCCCCCCGGCCGTCTCGCCTGGCGCACCGCCGACCGCATCCGTCGCGTGAGCTGGCTGCGCGAGGCGGAAGCGCAGCCCAACGAAGCCGTGGCGCCACACAGCCTTCTGGGCCGGGCGCTCGATTTCTGGGAGGCCGTGTACGACCAATCGCTCGAAATGGCCGCCGGTCGCGCCGCGGAACGCATTCTCCGCATCGAGCGTGCCCTGCTCGGGCTCTGGCGGAGCCCCGGCGAGCACATCGCCGCGCTTTACCAGCTCTACCAAGGACCGTTGAAGGAGGAGATCCGCCGGCACCTGACCGTTCTGGCGCCCGCGGGCTGGGGAGGGGCCGGTGTCATCCAACTCCCCTGGCCGTGGTCGCGTCCGGAGCCGGTCGAGCGGGCGATGCTGCGCGAGATGGGTTTCGGCGGCGGCATGCCGGCGGTGGGGCTGCGGCGCCCCGGAAGGATCTGGTTGGGCATCGGATTGCTCTCCGGTCTGGGCGTGGCGGCGGGGGTGGCGGCCTGGCACGCGCACTTGGGCCAGAAGCCCGAGGTCGTCGCCGCCGACACGCTGCCGGCCGGTGTGGGCACCGAATGGAAGCAAATGGAAGACGGCGCTTGGCGTATCACGGTGGCTGCTGCGCAAATGGCTGCCGCCGCGGAGGCTGAAGGGGGCAGCCGGGTGCTCGTCCGCTGGCAACCACAGCAGGTCCGTTGTGTCGAGCGAGAGCCTGGAGGCTATGAGACGTGGCGGTGCGGCAGAGCGGCTGTACGAGGCCCCCGCCCTCCCGGGGTCACCCGGAGCGTGGTGTATCTCGACCGGACCCTGGGCTCCGCTGCCGTCGAAGAGCTGGCGCTCGATCTGCTCGACAGCGGCTCGGCCGACCTTGTCGTGCTGGGTGGCACCCAGGTACGCGGGCTCCCTTCGCCGGCCCTTGAGAGCCAGCAGACCTTGGTGATCACGCGGCCGGCGCGGCCGTACCTCGGTTTCGCAATGCACATACCTTGGCTCCAGGGAGATCAACTTGGCGACGCCGCAAAGCTCCTTCGGTTCGAGGGGGTGCGTCCTGCTCGCGAAATCCTGCCCGGCTTTCGGGCGGTCTCGGGAGACCCGGAGCGAGTGCTTCTTCGCGGCCTGAGTACCGGCTGCCGAAACACCCAGGTCGAGGTAGACGGGTTCACCTTCGTTCGCATCTGCCCAGGCACGTTCACGATGGGCTCCCAGCAAGGTGAGACGGGGGCGTTCGACAATGAGATGCCCGCTCACAAAGTCACCCTCGGTGAATTCTGGATGAGCCAGTTTGAGGTGACCAACGAGCAGTACCGGCAGCTCTACCCCGATCACAAGGGGGAGCCCGATCTGCCGGTGACCGAGGTGAGCTGGACCGAGGCCCGCGCCTACTGCGACAAGCTCGGCCACCGGCTGCCCACCGAAGCCGAATGGGAGTATGCCGCCCGGGCCGGCACGGTGACGCCGTGGTCGTCCGGTAGCGATGAGCAGGACCTGGAGCGCGTCGCCTGGTTCGACCGGAACTCGGGCGGCGACCCCCGGCCGGTCGGCAGGAGGGACCCGAATCCCTGGGGCCTCCATGACATGCATGGCAATGTGTGGGAGTGGGTGGAGGATTGGTTCGGTACATACCCCGCCGGGGGTCAGGTGAACCCGCAGGGACCACGCGACGGCGCGGGAAGGGTTGAGCGTGGGGGCTCCTTCGCCGTCCCGGCCGGGTTCCTGCGCTCCGCGGTCCGGGTCTGGGACGGGCCCGGGTTCCGGAACGGGGGCATCGGCTTCCGCTGCGTGCGTGGCCCCCGCCGCCAGCCTTGATCTTTGCCTTTTGACCTGTTGATTTGCTTTTGGGCGGGGGGAGGAGCTTGGTAGACAGATAACACCAGTTGTCGTCAGATTACCGCCAAATGTCAGACTGCCGACCGTTAGCAGAGTGACAATGTCGTCAGATTGACAACAACAGGCCGCGGTACGACACCAGGCTGCGGACCAGCCGGTCGTGGCCGAGCTCGTCGCCGTGTTCGAGCAGCCTCTTGAGGCGGCGCTTGGCTTTCGGGCCCGGGAGCAGACCGGCGCGGCTGATGCGAAAGCCCAGGCAGGTGGTCGGTTGGGTGGTGGGTTGCACCGCATCCCGGCGTGGTTTCAGCTCGAGCCCGCGTTCCCGGAGCAGCCACGTGCGGACCTGCTCACGCACGTCTTCCAGTTCGGCGCGATCGTCGCCGAAGAACGCGAGGTCGTCCATGTAGCGCAGGTAGCCTTTGACCCGCAGGGTCCGCTTCACGTAGTGATCCAGACCGTCGAGGTAGAGAGCACCGGACCAGTGGCTGAGATAGGAACCGAGTGGCAGACCGCAGCCCGGTGGCAGCGGATCGGCGGCGAGGCCGAAGACCTCGGCGGCTTGCGGGCTTCTGTACACCGCGCCGCCTGCTCTCAGAAAGGCGCGGATCAGTGCGAGCGTCTGCGGGTCGCGCAGCCGCTCCGCGAACAGCCCGGTGAGCGTCTCATGATGGATCGAGGCGAAGTAGCGCCGCACGTCGAGGCACAGGCGATAGCGGAAGCGCCGCGCCCAGGCGAGATGGGCGAGCAACGCCCGGTGCGGCCCGCGGCCGGTGCAACAGGCGAAGCTCTGGTCGATGAAGCCGCTCTCATACGGCGGCCCGATCTCGGTGAGCAGCGCGTGCTGGACGATCCGATCCGGCAGCGCCGGTGCGGCGA
Organism: Holophagales bacterium UBA5704; assembly: GCA_002420005.1. Taxonomy (GTDB): domain Bacteria; phylum Acidobacteriota; class Thermoanaerobaculia; order Multivoradales; family UBA5704; genus UBA5704. The sequence continues at coordinate 116,051 of DIHE01000055.1, forward strand.
CGAGGCGGGTTTTGGGGTCGCGGATCACGAGCCAAGTGTTCCAGGACGGCGCGCAGCGCGATCACCGCCGGATGCTCCTTTCCCAGATTCTCGGTGCCGGAGCGAAAAAGAGGGAGCGCCAACTGAAACGCTTTGAGGTCGCGCACCGAGTACCGCGGGGCATGGTCGCTTTTGGCGGGGATCTCCAGGGCCTCGTCGACGGCGCTCCGGAGCTGGCGCTCGCGGCGAGCGAGAGCGTCCTCCTGCCCCTCCGACAACGGCAGGTCCCCGGATTCGACGACCCAGACGCCGGCAAACTTCCGCGCCGGCAGGCGGCCATCCTTGATGAGGTAGCGAATCTGCCGAACCGATTTCCCCAGCCGTGCCGCCGCCTGCTCGATGGTCAGTTGCATGCCACGGCGATTGTCATTCTGACGACAGATGTTGTCAAGCAGAAAAAAATTGCCCGCCCCCGCTGCGCGGGGGCGGAGCCGGAAAGGGTCAAAAGGCAAGAATCAAGGCTGGCGGCGGGGGCCACGCACGCAGCGGAAGCCGATGAACCTGATCCGGATCCCGGGCCTGAACCTGCTCCGGTACGCGGAGCGCAGGAACCTGGCCGGGTAGGCGAAGGAGCCCCCACGCACAAGGCGACCCGGACCCTCTGTGGGGCCGGTCGGGTCCTGTGTAGGCTCCGGCCCGTAGGCGCCGTATCGATCCCAGCACCACTCGTAGACATTGCCGTGCATGTCGTGAAGCCCCCACGGGTTCGGCAGCTTCTGGCCCACCGGGTGCGGGTTGCCTTTGGCGTTCGCGTCATACCAGGCGTGATCGGTGAGCCGCGGCTCGTCGTCTCCGAACGACCAGCGCGTTTGCGTGCCCGCGCGGCAGGCATACTCCCACTCGGCTTCGGTGGGGAGCCGGTAGCCGTCGGCTTCGCGGTACCAGGTGACCTCGTCGCCCAGACGCTCGTAGCACGGCGTGAGGCCCTCCCGTTCGGAGAGCTGGTTGCAGAAGTCGATGGCATCGAACCAGCTGACGTTGTTGACCGGCCGGTCGTCCGCCTCACCCTCCGGCCAGCCGGGGTCGGTGCCCAGGAACACCGCGTAGAGGCGTCGGGTCACCGGCGTCTTCATACACCGGAAAGCCGAGATCCCGACCTCGTGGACGGGCCCTTCGCTGGGGTAGCGGCCCTCTTCCTCCGCGGGGCTCCCCATAAAGAACCGGCCGGCAGGGAGGGCGACCATCTCAATGAGGCCGGTGCTTGCAGCCGGGGCGGGGAGCTGTTCCGGTACGGGCAACACCTCCACCGGCTCACCGCTCCACGCCAGAACCCCGGCGGCGACGAACAGCAAGAGAAAAGCGGGCACCCAGACCACCGCCGGAGCCAGCAAGAGCAACGCACCGGCCAAGGCGCCCAGGCCGAGGCCCAGCGGCAGGCCCGCCTGGGGCGGAAGGCGGTCGAGGGCGGTGGCCCAACGTTTCCAGACCATGCGGGAAGTGTAACCAAAGAGACCGGCGTGGTTGGGGCGGAACCGGAAGGCTGCCTCCCATCTGCGATAAACTCCCTTCATGCGGCCTGTCTTCGCGGATCCCAAGACCGACTTCGTCTTCAAGCGCATCTTCGGCAGCGAGGTGCACAAACCGCTGCTGATCGAGCTGCTGAATGCTCTCCTGGAGCTTTCCGGGGACCACCGGATCGTCGACCTCAAGTACCTGTCGTCGGAGCAGAGGGTGCCGGTCGAGCAGCTCAAGCTCTCGGTGGTGGACGTCAAGTGCTACGACGAGCGGGGCCGCCACTACGTGGTCGAGATGCAGGTGCTCAACGTCGAGGGGTTCGAGAAGCGGGTGGTGTACAACACCTCGAAGGCCTACGTGAACCAGTTGCGGGCGGGAGAAGACTATCCCGGTCTCGACGACGTGGTGGGGGTGACGATCTGCGACTTCCTGCTCTGGCCGGGACCACCGGTGCCGGGCGGCGCGCCGGTGCCGATGCTCAGCCGTTGGCGGATGCAGGAGCAGCACCACGGTGCGCTGGGGCTGTCGCAGGTGCAGTACGTCTTCCTGGAGCTGCCGAAATATGCGGCGGGCGACGACCCGCAGGGGACGATCGACCGCTGGGCCTATTTCTTCCGGGAGGCGGAGACCCTGGAGGTGGTGCCGCCGGCTCTGTCGGAGAAACCGTACCGCGACGCCCTGGAGGTGGCGCGGATGGCGGGCTTCAACCCCGAGGAGCTGGACCTCTACGACCGGGCGAAGATCGCCGAGCAGGACGCCCGCGGGGCGCTCAGCCTGGCGCAGCGGCTGGGCCGTGAAGAGGGCCGGCACGAGGAGCTGATCGTCTCGATCCGCGCCATCTGTCAAGCCTTCGAGATCGACCTGGGGGCGGATCGCGCGGCCCTCCTCGCCGGCCTGAGTGCCGATGAGCTGCGAGCCTTGCAAGCCCGGCTTTTGCGCGAGCGGCGCTGGAGCTGACCCGCCTCCGCTTCAGCCCTGGAGGACCGAACCCGTCGGATCCGGTGTCATCCCCTCTGTCTCTGGGACCTCGCGAGCGGAAACTCCTAGATGGAGGCTGCGTTATGTCAAATGCTCGACAGCGTATGGCTGTCGGCGACCAGCCTCCGAAAAAGGGAGATCCTCCGATGCTACAGCCCAAGCTCCGCCGCGCCGTGTCCCTCGTCGTTTTCACCTTCTTCCTGTCTTTCCTCCCCGGGTCGCCGGCCCAGGCCTCTGCCTCCGGCACCTCCCCGGTGGCCGGCCTGGCCGCACAGGTCGAGGCGGAGATCGCCGCCCTCTGGGAAGCCATCTCCGCCGTGCTGGGGGACGTCGGGCCGCGGATGGACGACAACGGGTAGGCGGAATCCGATGCCTCCGGAGCGCTCACGCGCTCCGCGGAGCTTCCCTCCCTGGGTTGCCGGCTGGACTTTGGAGCCGGGACAGTGATAGTGTATCTAGAATTTAAGAGCATTTTGGGGAAGATGAGCGCTCCGGACCATCGAGAAGCCGATTTCTCGCTCGAAGATTTCCTCCAGAGGGTTCGGCCGCGGCTCAAGGCGCAATTCCAGCGCTACCGCATCCCTCCGCAGGACACCGAGGATCTGTTACAGCAGGCCCTGCTGGCGCTCATCTACCAGCGCCGGGCGATTCGGGACCCCGAGGCCTGGCTGGTCGGGACGGTGCGCAACAAATGCCTGTTGTATTGGCGCACCCAGCGGCGCAAGCTCTATGAGTCGGTCGACGCCACGGTCCTCGAGTGCCTGGCGGAGCCTCAGATGCCGGCGCAGGAGATGTTGGACGTCCGCCGCGACCTCTCGGCCGCCCTCGGCAAGCTTCCCGAGCGGTGCCGGTCTCTGCTGTCGCTGCGGTACGGGCTTGGCTACGAGCCTGCGGAGGTGGCGGAGGAACTGGGGTACAGCCAGAACAGTGTCAGCAAGGTCACCCAGAGGTGCCTGGCCGCGCTCACCCGTGGATTGCTCCTCACGCGCCCATTGCAAGGGAAGAAGACGCGCCTATGAACGAGACTCCGACGTACGACGCCGTGTTCGACCGGGTCTGCCGCGAGATCGCCGACCAGGAGGCGCACATCGAAGAGGACCAGGAGGCCGCCCCCTTCCTCGTGGCCGAGCTCATCGCCCTGGAGGTCCCGGAGCGCCGCTTCCTGCTGGTCACCAACAGCTCCCGGTTCCACAACCCGTTCCTCTGTGAGGCCTTGATCGAGCAGGCCCGGGAGTCGGCGTTCCAGGACACCCGCCGCAGCTTCGAGATGGCGCGGCTGGCCGTCGCCGTCGCGGAACGGCTGAGGGAGGCGAGCTGCCGCAGCCCCGAGATCCGCGACGGCCTTCGCGCGCGGGCCATCGCCCAGCTCGCCAATGCGCTGCGTCTCGAAGGCCGCCATACGGAAGCCGAAGAGGCGTTCCTCCCGGTGGAGGATCTCCTCCGCCAGGAAGGGCGCCTCGGCCTGCTCGACACCGCCCGCCTGCTCGACCTGCGCGCCTCGCTGCACCGCGACCGGCGCCAGTTCGACCCCGCCGGCCTTCTGCTCGACCAGGTCATCGCGATCTACCAGGGGCTCGGGCAATGGAACCTCCTGGGCCGTGCGCTGATGCAGCGCTCGGCGATCCTGGGGGAGACGGGCCAGCTCGACGCCGAAATCCGCATGCTGCGCCGCGCCCTCGATCTCATCGATCCGCAGGAAGAGCCCCGCAGCTTCCTCGTCGCCCGCTACAACCTGATCGTCTCCCTGAACCAGGCCGGCCGCTCCCGCGAGGCCTTCGCCCTTCTCTTCCACACCCGCCCGCTGTTCCTGAAGCTGGGTGACCGCCTGAGCCTGCTGCGCCTGCGCTGGCTGGAGGGCCTCGTGGCCTCCGGCCTCGGCCGGCTGGAACAGGCGGCGGTGGCCTTCCGGGAGGTGCGCGACGCCTATCTCGACCTCTCCCTGGAGTACGACGCCGCGATGGTCGCCCTCGATCTCATCGCCGTCTGCCTCCGGCGGGGCCGTATCCGGGAGATCCGCGGAATCCTTCAGGAGATTCTGGACGTCTTCTGCGCGCGCGACATCCACCGCGAGGCGGAGAAGGCGCTCTCGTACCTGCAAGGCGCCGTCTGCCTGGACGAGGCCGGCCTCACGCTGGTGGAGGAGGTCGCCGCGTTCCTCAAGGAAGCCCGCACCAACCCCGACCTCCGCTTCACGCCGCGCGTAGCGCCGCCGAGCTGACGCTGCAGTATGGAACCCCACGCGACGCAACAACGCCCCCGCCTGCTGGTGCTCGGCTGCGGCTTCGCCGGCTTCTCGCTGCTGCGCCGGCTTCGGCTGCAGGCCTGGGATACGACTCTCCTCACGCCGCGCAACTATTTCCTGTTCACCCCCCTGTTGCCGTCGGCCGTCGCCGGCAGCGTCGAGCTGCGGAGCATTCTCGAGCCGGCGCGCCGCCGTCTGCGCCACGTCCGCGTGATCGAAGGCTCGGCGGTGTCCGTCGACTGGTCGGCCCGCGAGGTCACCTGCCGCGGTGCGGTGGGAGGCGAGGTCTTCACCTTGCCGTGGGACCATCTGGTCATCGCGGTGGGGAACACCTTCGCCGACTTCGGCATCCCCGGCGTGGCGGAGCACACCCGCAAGCTCTATACGGTGGAAGAGGCCCAGGCGATCCGCCGGGGTCTGCTCGAACAGCTCGCCCGCGCCGAGGTGCCCGGTCTGACCGCCGACCAGCTGCGGCAGCGTCTCACCTTCGTGGTCATCGGCGGCGGTCCCACCGGGGTCGAAGCGGCGGCCGAGATCCATGACCTTCTGGAGGAGGAGCTGACCCAGGCCTATCCGGAGCTGGTGCCCTATGCCAAGGTGGTGCTGATCGAGGCCCAGGACCGCCTGCTCTCGGGATTCGACGAGGCTCTGGGGACCTACACCCGCCGGCACTTCGGCCGTGAAGGCATCGACGTCCGCACCGGCGCCAAGGTCGCCTCGATCGAGCCGAACGCCGTTCAACTCGCCGGCGGCGAGCGGATCGACTGCGGCTTGATCCTCTGGGCCGCCGGCAATGCCCCCGTCCCGCTCATCCAGACCCTCGGCGCCCGCTGCGACGGGCGCGGCCGGCTGCTCGCCGACGCCTTCCTGCGCCTGCCGGAGCACGAAGAGGTCTTTGCCTGCGGTGACTGCGCGGCGGTGGGGGAGCCGCCCCTGCCGGCCACCGCCCAGGTGGCACAGCAGCAGGGGGCCTACCTGGCGAAGGCCCTCGACGACCGGCGGCGAGGGAGAACGGTCGCCCCCTTCCGCTTCCGGGCGCAAGGGATGCTCGCCTACATCGGGAGTGGCCAGGCCCTCGCCGATCTGCCCCTGATCAAATGGAGCGGCCGGGGGGCCTGGTTCTTCTGGCGTTCCGTGTACATCACCAAGCTCGTCAGCCCGGCGAACAAGGCCAAGGTCCTCTTCGACTGGATCAAGGCCCACCTCTTCGGCCGCGACCTCAGCCGGTTCTAGGTCCGCACCCCCAGGAACAGATAGGCGGAGAGGATCGAGAACACGATCCCCGGGCTCCACACCGCGACGATCGGAGGCAGGGCTCCGACTTCGCCCATCTTGGTGAAGAAGACGAAGATCGCCAGGAACACCATCCCCAGGACCACCGACAGGCCGATCCCATAGAGCGCGCCTTGCCGCCCGAGGCGGAAGGCGAAGGGGAGGGCCACCAGGGCCATAATCAGCGAGATCACCGGGAACGCGACCTTGTTGTACAGCTCCACCTGCAGCTCGGGCACCGGCTGGCCGCTCTCCTGCAGCTCGGTGACGTACTCCTGGAGCTCGCCATAGCGCATCTGGTCCGGCGGCCGGATCTCCGAGTCGAAGTAGGCAGGTGTCTCGGGATAGCGCACGATCTTCGGCGACTCGAAGCGCTGGTAGCCGGTCACCTCGACGCCGGAGTAGGAGCGCGACCAGCCGTTGTTGAACACCCAGGCATCGCCGATGTACTGCGCCTTGTCGGTCACCAGCCGCCGCGACAGGCGGTGCGCCGTGTCGAAGTCGAACACCTGGAGCCGCTGCAGCGACTGCCCCTCCGGGTCATAGTGGAGGTAGTTGTAGATGTAGCGGCCTTGCCCGAACAGCCATTGGCGGT
>DIHE01000055.1:122838-146289 GCA_002420005.1 Holophagales bacterium UBA5704
GGCGGTAGGTGCGCACCGTCTCGCTGCCTCGGATGCGGTCCTTGAGCTTGGCCACCTTCTCGTTGGAGGCCGGCAGAACCTCCGATTCGAGATAGCCGCAGAACCCCGCGACCAGCAAGGACATGGCGATCGCCGGCAAGGCCAGCCGGTAGAGACTGATCCCGAGCGCCTTGGCGGCGGTGATCTCGTTCATGCGGGCGAGCACGCTGAAGGTCATCAGCGTGGTCACCAGCACCACGATCGGCGCGATCTCATAGAACATCTGGAGCGAGAGGTACTTGTAGTACCGCAGGACGACTCCGAGCGGGATGTGGTTCTTGAGGATCTCGTCGATCGACTCGCTCAGGTCGAAAATGATGAACAGGGAGACCCCGGAGAGCAGCACCAGGCTGAACACCATGCCGTACATCCGCGCCACGTAGCGGTCGAGGAGGTTCGGGAAGACCAGGCGCAGGCGGGGGAGCCGCAGCACCAGGTCGGCACGGGCCGGCCGTTCCGCACCGCTCAGCAGCCGGCGCTCGCGGCGCTCCTCTCGCTCGCGGGCCTTGGCGCGGCGCCGGTCCCGGTGCATCCCCTGGACGCGCACGATGCTCCGCCAGACGTCCTCGCGGATCCACCGGTCGATCCGGCTGAGCAGCAGGCTCTTGTCGCGGTTGCGCCGCAACAGCAGGAAGAAGCCGCCGGAGGCGAGCAGCAGGTTCGGCGCCCACATCGCCAGCCATCCCGGGATGCGCCCGAAGCGCGCCGCCTCCTCGCCATTGCTCAGGAGAACATAGAAGAGCACGATGACGCCGATCGACAAGGCGAACCCCGACGCCTTGCCGCCGCGCCGGTTGTTGATGCCGAGCGGCAGGGCGAACAGGCCGAACACCATGCAGGCCATCGGGATCGCGAACTTCTTGTGCACCTCCACCTCGGCCAGGTTGCGCTGCTCCCGGGGGTTGTTCGGGTCCTTCTGCACCCGCCGCAGCTCGGTCAGGCTGAGCTCCCGGATGCCCTTGGAGACCTCGATCTTCGCCTTCTGCTCGCTGGTGAACTGGTCCTCCAGGACCAGGTCGAGGCGGCGGTGCCGGCTGACCTCGTAGCGATCCGGAGCGGTCAGGTTCACCTTGTGGCGGATGGCGTTGTAGAGCCGCAGGATGACCTTCTCGCCGGTCGCATCCACCCGCACCTCGCCCCAGTCCGCGATGGTCACCTGGTTGTCCTTCCCCGACGGGACGGACTCGGCCAGGAACACTCCATGCCAGCGCTTTTCGCCTTCCGGCACCTCGAAGACGTAGACGACCTTGCCCTCCCATTCCTCATAGAAGACCCGCGGCTGCACCTGCTGCGAGATGCTCTGGGTGAGGATCTCCAGCCGGAGCTGCTGCAGGGCATGGTTGCCCCAGGGCAGGGCATAGACCATGAGGAGCGTGTTCACCACGGTGAGGAAGGCGGAGAGCCAGAGGATCGGCCGGTAGAGCGCCAGGAGGCTGATGCCGGCCGCCCGCATGGCGATCAGCTCGCTGTCCGAGGACAGCCGGCCGACCGCGATGAGGATGCCGAACAGGAGCGACATGGGGAGGGTCAGCACCACGATGTTCGGCAGGCTGAGGAGCAGAAGCTCGCCGACGACACGGGCGGGAAGCCCGCGCCGGATGATCATTTCCGCCGACTGGAACAGGAAGCGGATCAGCAGGATGAAGGTATAGACCAGAAAGCCGAGGCCCAGGGGGCCCAGGATCTCCGATACGATGTAGCGGTCCAGTCGTCCTCGCACGGCGCCCATTATATGAATCCACCGGCTCCTGTCTCCCCCGAATCCCTCCACCCCCACCGGATGCGTCTGGAACGGCGCTATCGCTTCAGCGCCAGCCACCTCTACCGGCGTTCCACCTGGACCGAGGAAGAGAACCGGCGCCGCTTCGGCAAGTGCGCCAATCTCCCCGGGCACGGCCACAACTACCGCCTGTGGATCACCGTGGAAGGCGCGGTCGATCCCGCCACCGGCTTCGTGATCGACCTCGGAGCCCTCGACTCCCTGGTCGGCCATCTCGTCCTCGACCGCCTCGACCACCAACACCTGAACGCCGCCCTTCCCGAGTTCGCCGACGGGGGAGCCATCCCCAGCTCCGAGAACCTCGTCCTCTGGATTCTGCGCGAGCTCACCGGGCGGCTTCCGGACGGCGTCCGCCTGGTCCGGCTCCGGCTGGAGGAGGATGAGGATCTCGCGGCGGAGTGGGTGGGGGAGCACCTCTAAGTTCCGTCGCCGGCCCCTTGCGCTCCGGGGCGGTGCCGGCCGAGGAGCCCCGCAAGGAGGGCCCGCGCCCCCTGGGAGCGCTGGCGTCCTCGCCGGCCATCAAATGAAATGGGCCGAAGGCCCGGCCCGGAAATTTGTCGAGCCAGTCGGCCTGCGGCGGTCCTTTCGGCGGTAGTGTAATTCTCAAGCTCACTGGCCGGCGTTCGAGCCGCAGGCCCACGAAGCGCGCGCAGCGGCCGGCCCAACGGGCCGGGAGAGCCCAGCCCAGGGCTTCGGCCAAAGGCCGATGCCCTGGGTCAACAGCCCCCAACCAACCTGCGGCCTGAAGGGCCGCGAGAGAACGGAGGCTGGTGAGACCCCTGCCGCCTTTCTCGCGGCCCTTCAGGCCGCGGTGAGGGACCGCCTTCCATTCCCCAGGGAATCGGCCTTCGGCCTTCATCCCTGGGCTGGAATCTCTCGGCCCTTCGGGCCGAAAAGAGAGGCCTGCAGACCCTCTTCCTCTACAATCACTCCAGTCCACTCAAGAAGATCGCGAATGCCCCGCTACGACGTCTTCCTCAGCCACGCCAGCGCCGACAAGCCGGCCGTGGAGCACCTCGCCCACAAGCTCCGGGAGGCGGAGCTGGAGCCGTTCCTCGACAAATGGCATCTCGTCCCCGGCCAGCCCTGGCAGGAGGCGCTGGAGGAGGCCCTCGACCAGAGCCGCACCTGCGCCGTCTTCCTCGGCAAGGCGCTCGGCCCCTGGCAGAACGAGGAGATGCGGTCGGCGATCGACACGCGGGTCCGAGAAGGTGCCTTCCGCGTCATCCCGGTCCTGCTGCCCGGCGGGAAGGAGCCCGGCAAGGAGGAGCTTCCCCGTTTTCTCCGCCGCCTCACCTGGGTGGACTTCCGCGCCGGCCTCGACGAGGCAGACGCCTTCCACCGACTCCTTGCCGGCATCCGGGGAACGCCCCCCGGCCCCGGCGGGGGAGTGGAGAAGCCGTCCCTTCCTTAATAGATGTATGGCCCCGGCCCGCGAGTCCTTCGTCCAGCGCAGCGAGTACGCGGCGGTTCGCGACGCCCTGCTCGGCACCACCGTGGGCATCACGACGGCCATCCACGGAGCCGGCGGATTCGGCAAGACCGCTCTGGCCATCGAGCTCTGCTACGACGAGCAGGTCCGCGAGCGATTCCCCGACGGCATCCTCTGGACCACCCTGGGCGATGAAGTCGACGCGGCCGGCCGGCTGGCCCGTGTCCGCGATCTGCTCCGCTGGTGGACGGACGAGGACCCGCCCGCCTTCGAGACCGTCTACGCCGCCGCCTCGCGCCTCCGCCAGGAGCTGAACGGCCATCGGGTGCTTCTGGTGGTCGATGACGTCTGGAGTCCCGAAGATGTCACCCAGTTCTGCGGTCTCGGCCCCGAGGCGGCGCTCCTCGTGACCACGCGCGACAGCCGGACTCTGCCTGCGCAGGCGGTGCCCATCCATGTGGACGCGATGGAGATCCCGGAGGCGGTTCGGCTGCTGGGCGCAGGGTTACTGAATGAAACAGGAGTCGATCTGCGGGCTCTCGCCACGCGCCTCGGCGAATGGCCCCTGCTGCTGAAGATCGTCAACCGGCAATTGCGAGAGATGACGCAGTGGGACGGTCTTTCTCTGGCGCAATCTCTCCGGGAGGCGAATGAGGCTCTCGACGCCGAGGGACTGACCGTCTTCGACCGCGAGGATCTCGAAGCGCGAGACCAAGCCGTCGCCCGAACGGTTGGGGCGAGCCTCCGGCGGCTGTCCGGAGACGAGGTGGGCCGCTTCAAGAAGCTCGCAATCTTCCCGGAGGACCAGGACATTCCTCTCCGGGTCCTGGAAAAGCTCTGGGGCCTGGGTTCGTTCGCCGCCAAGAAGCTCTGCGGTCGGCTCCACGACCTCTCTCTGCTTCTCCGCTTCGATCGAGCAGCCGGCACGATTCGCCTTCACGACGTCATCCGCGCCTTTCTCCTGAAGAGAGGAGAGAGCCATCTCTCCGAGTGGCACCAGCGTCTCCTCGATTCTCATCGTCCTGCGAGTGGCCGCTGGCCGGATCTGGCATCGGAGGAGAGCTATCTCTGGAATCATCTGTTCCACCACCTGATGGGGGCGGGCCAGAGGGAGCCCTGCCGGCGTCTTCTATCGGATTTCCAGTATCTCGGTTCCAAGCTGAGGGCTACGGACGTCAACGCCCTGCTCGCCGATTATTCAGCCTTCGCGGAGAAGGACGAGGAGCTTCGCCTCGTGCGCGACGCTCTTCGGCTTTCGGCGCATGTTCTGGCCCAGAACACAGCGGAGCTTCCAGGACAACTCCTGGGGCGGCTCCTGGATCGGCAGGAGGTGGGCATTCGCGAGTTCCTCGAAGAGAGCGAGCGTTTCGGGACAGCCTGGCTGCGGCCACGAAAAGCAAGCCTCACGAGGCCCGGGGGGGCGTTGATCAGGACCATCGATCATCCAGGATACCCCAGCGCCCTCGCAGTGTTGCCCTATGGCCGGGTGATCTCCGGCTCCGAAGACGGGACGTTACGGGTCTGGGATGTTGAGAACGGCCAGATTCTCCAGATTCTCGAAGGGCACTCCGGCTGGATCTTTGCCGTCGCGGTGTTGGAGCCGCCGGGTGGTCTCCGGCTCCGGCGACGGGACGTTGCGGGTGCGGGATGTGGAGAGCGGCCAGACTCTCAAGACCCTCGAAGGGCACTCCCGCGGGGTCAGCGCCGTGGCGGTGTTGGACAGCCGCCGGGAGATCTGGGGCTACTCCGACGGGACGTTGCTGGTGTGGGATACGGGGAGCGGGGAGACTCTCCAAACCGGCGAAGGACATTCCGGCAGGGTCAGCGCCGTGGCGGTGTTGGACTGCCGCCGGGTGGTCTCCGGCGCCGCCGACGGGACGTTGCGGGTGTGGGACGTGGAGAGCGGCAAGGTTGCGTGTCTGTTCACCTTGGAGGCGCCGGTGACCGCCGTGACAGTAACTCCAGGCTGCCGTGGCATCGTCGTCGGCGACCAATCCGGCCGCCTTCACTTCTTCGACTTCGTCGAGGCTGCCTCGCCGCCGGAGCCTTGAGACGCCCCGCCGGTTTACACCCGGCAGGTTCGTGGTAGCGGACTGGGGACGTCTCTACCCCTTCCTCCCATTCTGGGGATATCGAAAAACCTCTGGTTCACGAACAGCCCTTGAAACTCAGGCTGCTGAACGTACTCGATTCGAGGTCCACCGCCGACTGAGCGTGCCGATCTCCCGTCGCCTACCTGTAGGGGCAACCCTTGTGGTTGCCCCTCGGTGGCCGCAGCGGTCACGGGGCGTCCGCAGGGGGCAGGCACGAGACCTGCCCCTGCGCATTCACGTGAGAGAGGAGGGGAGCCGAGGAGGGGAGTGGCCAGCGAAGCCGGGACAGGGTGCCGGTGGCTCCTCAGCCCCGGGAGGAGGCCACGGTTCGCATCGCGATCCTCAAAAGGGAACGCAGGGCGTCGTTGACGGCATCCGAGGTGGGGAACGCCTCGGCCACGTCGGGCTCCAGGAGCACTATGTTGGTGCCCCGCTTGTACCGCTCGTAGTACTTCCCGCGGACAGCGTTGGTGAAGTCGTATTCGGGCCGGATGTCGTCTTCTTCTTCAGCCTTCATAGCTCTTCCGTTCATGAGGGCTCGCCTCGCGAGCGCTGATGAGCCTCACCTCATCTTGCGCCTCATCTTCAGAATGTACAACGACGAGCAGACGCCCCTGCCTGGAATAACCGATGGTCACCGCCCGGAATTCTCCGACAGAATGACCCTCGTCGGGAATCGTCCCGGCCAGAGGGTCACCGAAGACCGTGGCCGCCTCGTCGAAGGCCACCCCGTGCTTCTCAAGGTTCCGCCTTGCCTTGGATGGGTCCCACGTGAATCGCACCAAGACAGTCTACCTGCATTGGAGTGCCGATGGCCCCGTCGCCTGCCTGTAGAGGCAACTCTTGTGGCTGCCCGCCCCCATTGTCGGCGCGCCGACATCCCCTCGAAACCGCCTCAGCCTCCGGGCAAATCCCTCATCCATCACATGAGGGTTGCCACCATGGCCCGGCCTTTGCTAGGGTGCCCAGGCGATGACTGCGTCCGACTCACAGTTCGACATTCCTCTCGCCGAGCTTCGCAAGCGGATCGAGGAGCTCGAGGGGTACCCGGCGGGGAGCAGCCAGGACAAGGAGCTCGAACGGCTCCGGGTCTCCCTGCGCAAGAACACGGCGGAGGTCTACGGCCATCTGTCCCGGTGGCAGAAGGTGCTCGTCGCCCGCCATCAGGACCGGCCGTACACGCTCGACTATGTCCACTTCCTCATGGAGGACTGGGTCGAGGTGCATGGCGACCGCGCGTTCTCCGACGATCCGGCCATCGTGGCGGGGCTCGCCCGGTTTCGCGGGCGCAGCGTCGCCGTGGTCGGGCACGAGAAGGGCCGCGACACCAAGGAGCGGATCTCCCGCAATTTCGGGCAGCCGCGGCCGGATGGCTACCGCAAGGCCCTGCGCGTGATGAAGATGGCCGAGAAGTTCCGGCTGCCGGTCCTCACCTTCATCGACACCGCCGGCGCCTATCCGGGGCTCGATGCCGAGGAGCGCGGCCAGGCGGAGGCGATCGCGCGCAATCTCATCGAGATGTCCGCCCTCACCGTCCCCATCGTGGTGACCGTCACCGGCGAAGGCGGCAGCGGTGGTGCTCTCGCGCTGGGCGTTGGGGACCGCGTCTTCATTCTGGAGTACGCCACCTATTCGGTGATCTCGCCGGAAGGGTGCGCGGCCATTCTCTGGAAGGACCAGAACAAGAAGGCGGAGGCCGCCGAGGCCATGCGCATCACGGCTCCCGACCTGCTGCAGCTCGGCGTGGTCGACGCGATCATCCCGGAGCCGCCGGGCGGTGCCCATACCGATCCGGAGGCGGCGTGCCGGCGGGTGGGCGACGTGCTCGCCGATGCGCTCGACGAGCTGGTCCGTCTCTCTCCCAATGAGCTGATCGCCCGCCGGTATGAAAAGTTCCGGGCCCTCGGGGTCTACGACGAGGGCTGAGGTGGGCGGGTCCGCGGCGGAGTGGATTGCCGCTCCGGTGCCGGAGGGGACGGCCGATCTGGAGCGCGTGGGCCTGCCGCGCTGGATGGCGGTTCTCCTGGCCCGCCGCGGCGTGACCGACGAGATCGGCGCCCGGAGCTTCCTCGTTCCGTCGCTCGACCAGCTCCACGATCCTTTCCTGCTGCACGGCATGGACGCCGCGGTGGAGCGGCTGCTCGCCGCCCGCGAGCGCAACGAGAAGATCGCCATCGTCGGGGACTACGACGTGGACGGTGTCACCGCCACCGCCCTCCTGCTCGCCGTGCTCAAGCATTGCGGCTGTACGGCGGTGCCGATCGTGCCGCACCGGCTGCGCGAGGGGTATGGCTTCCAGCCGGTCCACGTGGAGAGGGCGCGCGCCGAGGGGTGCTCGATGATCGTCACCGCGGACTGCGGCAGCTCCGCGGTGGGCGCGGTGGAGGAGGCGCTGGCCGCCGGGCTCGCGGTGGTGGTGACCGATCACCACCTGCCGGGGGGCGAGCTGCCGGCGGGGACGGTGCACATCAATCCGCGGCAGACGGCTTGCGACTATCCCTTCCAGGATCTGGCCGCCGCCGGGCTGGCGCTCAAGCTGTGCCTGGCCTTCGCCCGCCGCTGTGGACGGGAGCTCGATCCGGCCCCGCTGCTGCGCATCGCCTGCCTGGGCACGATCGCGGATCTGGTTCCGCTGCGCGGCGAGAACCGGGTGATCGCGGCGCTGGGCCTGGAGGCGTTGGCGACGGTGCGCTCCGCCGGTCTCAAGGCGCTGCTGCAACAAGCCGGCGTGAAGGCTCCGTACTCGGCGGCGGACGTGGGGTTTCGCATCGGACCCCGGATCAATGCGGCCGGCCGGCTGCACGAGGCGGAGCGCGCTCTCGAGCTGCTGCTGAGCCGCGATCCGAAACGCTCGGCCGAGCTGGCGCTGGAGCTGGACAGCCTGAACCGCGACCGCCAGGCCGAAGAGGCGCGGGTGGTGGAGGAGGCCTTCGCGCTGTTCGCCGATCGCCGGCCCCTGCCGCCGATCCTGGTCGGCTGGAGCGCGGAGTGGCACAAGGGGGTGGTGGGCATCGCCGCCGGGCGCATCGCCAAGGAGCTGCACCGGCCGACGCTGCTGTTCGCGGTCGAGGACGGCGTGGCGGGCGGCTCGGGGCGCAGCATCCACGGTCTGGAGCTGCATGCCTTCCTGCTGCGCTGGAAGGAGCGGATGATCCGCTTCGGCGGCCATGCGCAGGCGGTGGGGCTGACCGTGCACCTGGAGGAGCTGGAGGCGCTGCGGCAGGAATGGGAGGCGGCCGGCGCTGCGTGGCCTGCCGATCTCCTGGCCCGCCGCCATGAATATGAGCTGGAGCTCGCGCCGAACCGCCTCACCGCCAAGCTCGTCGCCCAGCTCAGCCGGCTGGAGCCGTTCGGCATGGGCAATCCGCGGCCCCTGGTGCGCACCGGCCCGCTGCGGCTGGAGGGCGCGCCGCGCCTGTTCGGCAACGGCCACCTCTCGGGCCGCGCGCGCGGCGAGGACGGCGCACCGCTGGATCTCGTCGGCTGGGGCTGGCAGGAGCGCGCCGCCGGCCTGGAGGGAACCTTCGAGGCGCTCGGCTGGATCGAGCACGACGACTACCGGGGAGGCCCCTGCCTGCGGCTCCTCGACTGCCGGCCGGCAGGAAATCCGTAGAATGGTCCGGACGCAGAAGGTGAGCTGAACCCCCTATGGCACGACGACCGCGCACGATCCGGCATCTCCGCACCCTCCTGCTGCTCGCCCTGGTCTTCGTCGTCCTGGCGGTGGTGGGGCTCTTCCTGTTCGGCAAGGCCGGGAAACCGACGCCCCCTCGGCCGCTGGACGAAGGAGACACCAACGCCGGGGACAACGTGACGCTGATCGGCGAGGACTTCGACTACACGTTCACCGAACGGGAACGGCCGATCTTCCGGATCAAGGGGGAAAGCGTGCGCGCCGACCGCGACGACACCCTCTATCTCGACGGAGTCGCCGTCACCTTCTATGACGAGACCCACCAGCCGTACCACGTGGAGAGCAAGGAAGCGAGCTTCAACCGCGAGACCAACGAGGGCCGCCTGCTCGGGGACGTCCTGCTGCGCGGCCCGTCCGACCTGGAGCTGCGCACGGAGGTGCTGCAGATCCGCGAGAACGGCAAGCTCCTGATGATGCCGAAGCCGGTCGAGCTGCGCTACGCCAAGACCTATGTGGTGCACGGCGACCGCATGCGGGTGGACCTGGAGGACGAGGTCTACGTGCTGAACGGCAACGCGCGGATCGACAGCGTGCCGGGCACGGAGGAGCCGGTGGCCGGCTCGGCCGGGCGGGCGGTCTACGAGCGTCAGAAGAGGCTGCTGCGCATCGAAGGCGCAGCCCAGCTGCGCCGTGGCCGGCAGCGGCTGAATGCGGAGCGCATCACCGGCTTTCTCACCCCCGACGAGACGGGACTGAGCTTCGTGCGCGCCCTGTGGAACGTCACCGGGCAGAGCGCCGACCTGCGCCCGGGGAGCACCGGCTCCACAGTGGTGAATTTCGCCGGCCGGGATCTCGCGGTGATGCTGCGCCCCGAAGGGGGCGAGGTGAAGAAGGTGGAGCTGGACGGCACCTCGGACGAGCCCGCGGTGCTGGAGACCCGGGCCGCCGGCGTGGCCCGCAAGCTCACCGCGCCGCGCCTGGAGGGGATTCTCGCCGAAGGGGTCCTCACCCGGGCGGATGCGATGGGCAATGTGGAGATGGAGGAGACGAGCCGCGGGAAGGACGGCGCGAACGAGGTGCGGCGGGCGCTCGGCCGGCGCGCCGAAGCGACCTTCCGGCCCGACGGGCAGCTCGCCGAGATGCAGCTCCTCCACGAGGTCACCTTCCACGATCCGCAAGGCAAGGCGCGCGGCAACCGCGCGGCGCTCAACCTGGAGACCCACCGTGGCGAGCTGTTCGGCCAGCCCGTGGGCCTGGAGAGCGAGAAGGGGACGCTGCAGGCGCCGCGCCTCGTCTATGACACGGAGAACGGCGTCGTGCATGCCCAGGGAGGCGTCCGTGCGCTGCTCACCCAGGAGTCCTCGCAGGAGCTGGCCGGCTCGCCGCTCGGCAAGGGCGACGGGCCGGTGCGGGTCGACTCCCGCGAGGCGTTCTGGCGCCAGGAGCCGTCCTCGTTTATCTTCCGTGGCGACGTGAAGGCTTGGCGTGGCGAAAATCTCATGCTGTCCACCGAGCTCAAAGGAGAGCCGGACACCAACCGCTTGACCGCCTCGGGCGGAGTGAAGACGATATGGATACCCGAAGATCCAAAGGGCGCAGGAAAGGGCGGGACGCCGCCACCGCCTCCCCCAAAGGGCAAGGAGGCGGAACGCGGCGCCCCGATCGAGGTCCGGGCGAGCGAGATGGTCTATCTGGAGGACAAGAGGTCCCTGACCTACACCGGGGGAGTCCGGGTGGAGCAGCAGGGGACGACGCTCACCTGCCTGCGGCTCGACGTGCTGATGAACGAGGAGAAGAAACCCCAGGTCCTGACCTGCAACGGGCAGGCGAAGCTCAACGATCCCAAGGGGGGCCGCCAGATCGAGGGGGAGACGGCGGTGTACCGCCTGGATCGCCGGGACGTGGAGTTCACGGGAGCCAAGGTGCTGATGAAGGACCGGGAGGGCAACGTGGTGCAGGGCAAGCGGGTGCTCTACCTGATCGACTCGGGCAAGGTCGAGGTGAAGGGCAAGAGCCCGGCGGCGGCACCTCCCGCTCCGGCCTCCGCCCCCCCGCCCCCGACGGGAGCGGCTGGATGAGCAACGGCGCCGGCGGCGACCAGAAGCTGAGCACCGGCCACCTGCGCAAGGTGTACCGCGGCCGGGCCGTGGTGCACGACGTCTCGATCGAGGTCGGCCCCGGCGAGATCGTCGGCCTGCTCGGCCCCAACGGCGCCGGCAAGACGACGACGTTCTACATGGTGGTCGGGCTGACGCCTCCGGACGAAGGCAGCGTCTTCCTGGGCGACGAGGACATCACCGACCTCCCCATGTATCTGCGCGCCCAGCGCGGCATCAGTTACCTGCCCCAGGAACCGTCCGTCTTCCGCCGTATGTCGGTGGAGGACAACCTGCGTGCCATCTTCGAGACCCTCGACCTCTCGCACGCCGAGCAGGAACGGCGCATCGACCAGCTCATCCAGGACTTCGGCCTGGCCAAGGTGCGCAGGAACAAAGGCTACTCCCTGTCCGGCGGCGAACGGCGCCGGCTGGAGATCGCGCGCGCCCTGGTGATCAACCCGTGGTATATCCTCCTCGACGAACCCTTCGCAGGGATCGACCCGATCGCCGTCCTCGACATCCAGGGGATTGTGCGGCACTTGAAATCGATGGGGATCGGCATCCTCATCACCGACCATAACGTACGGGAAACATTGAAAATAACCGACCGGGCCTATATCATCAACAACGGCGAGATCCTGCGCTCCGGAACCCCCCACGAGCTTTCCACCGACCCCCAGGTGCGCAAGATCTACCTTGGTGAGGACTTTACCCTCTAGAGCTGCATCAGCATGGCGTTAGAGCAGAAACTTTCCCTCAAGCTGGCGCAGAAGCTGGTGATGACGCCGTCACTCCAGCAGGCGATCAAGCTGCTGCAGATGACCCGTATGGAGCTCGACACCCTGCTCACGCAGGAGATCGTCGAGAACCCGGTCCTCGAAGAAGGCACGGAGGGCCAGGAGGAAGAGACGCCGCTTCAGGACCTCAAGGAGGAGCGGCCGGAGCCGGCCAACGGCGAGCTCGATCACGAGAAGTCGATGGAGAACATCGACCTCGACGCCTACTTTGGAGACTCCTGGGAAGGAACCGGCCACACCTCGATGATGGAGGATCGCGACGATCCTCCGTTCGAGAACATCCTCTCCCGCGAGCCGGACCTCTACGATCACCTCCTCTGGCAGCTCCACATGGCGGAGATCCCGCCGCGCCTGCGCGAGATCGGGGAGCTGGTCATCGGCAACCTCGACCCGGACGGTTATCTGGTCGCAACGCCGGAGGAGATCCGGGCGATGGGTGACGGCGAGGGGCTCGAGTACACCCTCGACGAGGTCGAGGAAGCCCTACGGATCATCCGCCACTTCGACCCGCCGGGCGTCGCCTGCACCGACCTGCCGGAGAGCCTGCTCTGCCAGATGGACCTCAGAGAGGTGCCACACGACGCCCTGGCCCGCCGCATGGTGGTCGAGGCCTGGGACCTGTTCCTGCGCCGCCAGTTCCCGGCGGTGGCCAAGAAGCTGGGTGTCGAGCTGGCCGAGCTGGAAGAGGCGGTCGAGCTGGTGCGCGGCCTGGAGATCCACCCCGGGCGCAAGTTCAACACCGACCGGCCGCACTACATCGAGCCCGACGTCTTCGTCCGCCGCATCGGCGACGAGTACGTCATCCAGCTCAACGACGACGGCCTGCCGCGGCTGCGGATCAGCCGCTCCTACCGCCGCATGCTGCAGGGCCTGCGCGGCGACGGGATGCAGGCAGAGGCGCAAAACTTCATCAAGGACAAGATCCGATCCGCGGTCTGGCTGATCAAGAGCCTGGACCAGCGCCAGCGCACCATCTACAAGGTGGCGGCGTCGATCGTCCGCCAGCAACGCGACTTCCTCGACCAGGGGATCGACCATCTGCGCCCGATGGTCCTGCGCGACGTGGCGGAGGACATCGGCATGCACGAGTCCACCGTCAGCCGCGTGGTGTCCAACAAGTACATGCACACCCACCGCGGCGTGTTTCCGATGAAGTTCTTCTTCCACAGCGGCATCGACCGGGAGTACGGCGAGAACATCTCGTCGCTCTCCGTGAAGCGGAAGATCGAGCAGCTCGTGCAGTCGGAGGACCCGAAGCGGCCCTTGTCGGACAGCGACCTGATGCGGATCCTGAACCGCGAGGGCATCCAGATCGCGCGCCGGACGGTGGCCAAGTACCGCGACGAGCTGAGCATTCCTTCCTCGACGGATCGCAAGCAGGTCTTCTGAACGGATTGGGCCTCGTGGATCTGGGCACCCTGACTCGGCCGGAGCTGATCTTCCCGGATCTCCCGGCCGGCGACCGCCCCGGTGTGCTGCGCGAGCTGGCCGAGCGGGTGGCGGGCACCGGCCGGCTGGGGAATCCGGCCGCGCTGTTCGACAAGCTGTGGGAACGCGAGCAGCTCGGCTCCACCGCGATCGGCGGCGGGATCGCCATCCCGCACTGCAAGGTGGACTCTCTGGAGCACGGCATCGTCGCCCTCGGCCGGGTCGCGGCCGGGGTGGATTTCGGTGCCGCCGACGGCCAGCCGGTGCGCCTGTTCTTCCTCGTCATCTCGCCCGGCCGGTCGCCAGCGGAGCACCTGCAGATCCTCGCCACGCTGTCGCGCTGGGTGCGCGGCCCCGGCCGCGTCCAGGCGCTCCTCGACCAGCCGGACGCACAGGCGCTCCATGCCTGGCTCCAGAAAGAAGGCTGAGATGGAAGACCGCTGGTACACCGCACCCGTGCGGGTCGCCGAGCTTCTGAGCGAGGAGCTGGGCTATCTGCACCTGCACGTCCTCTCGGGGGCCTCGCACCTGGACAACCGCATCACCCATCCGCGGGTGCAGAAACCCGGGCTCGCCTTCGCCGGCTACTACGCCTACATCAAGCCGGGACGGGTGCAGATCATCGGCGAGAGCGAGACCGAGTATCTGCGGACGCTCGACGAGGACGAGCGCAGCGCGCGGCTGGACACGATCACCGGCCTGCCGGTCCCCGTCTTCGTCATCACCAAGGGGCTGGACCCCTTGCCCGGCTTCCTGGAGCTCTGCCGCCAGCGCGAGGTGCCGGTGCTCTCCTCGACCGAGCTGTCGTCCACCGTGATCAAGGGAATCAGCTACTTTCTCGAGGACCACCTCGTCC
This sequence comes from Holophagales bacterium UBA5704, assembly GCA_002420005.1. Taxonomy (GTDB): domain Bacteria; phylum Acidobacteriota; class Thermoanaerobaculia; order Multivoradales; family UBA5704; genus UBA5704. The sequence continues at coordinate 136,997 of DIHE01000055.1, forward strand.
CATCGACCACCTTGCACGGCGTGCTGCTGGAAATCTACGGCCTCGGTGTCCTGTTGATCGGGGAGAGCGGCGTCGGCAAGAGCGAGTCCGCCCTCGACCTGATCACCCGCGGGCACAGCCTGGTGGCGGACGACCGGGTGACCGTGAAGCGCTATCCGACCGGCGAGCTGGTCGGCTTCTGCGAGGGCACGCTGCGCCATCACATGGAGCTGCGCGGCCTCGGGATCGTGAACGTCCAGGACCTGTTCGGTCTCGCCGCGGTGCGCGAGCGGACCACGGTGGACCTGGTCATCGAGCTGGAGCATTGGCAGTCCGGCCGCCAATACGAACGGCTGGGCCTGGACGAGACCCTCTACGACATCCTCGAAACGCCGTGCCCGTACATCTGCATGCCGGTGGCTCTGGGGAGGAACATCAGCATCATGGTGGAGATCGCCGCCCGCAACCATCTGCTCAAGCTGCAAGGCCACCACTCGGCGCGGGAGTTCGCGCGCAAGCTGGAGGCCCAGCTGGAGCGCAACCGCAAGCCTCCGTCCTCCCCGAAAGAGCCATGAGCACCGCGAGGCTGGTTCTCATCACCGGACTCTCCGGCTCGGGCAAGAGCGTGGTCGCCAACTGCTTTGAGGACCTCGGGTATTACACCGTCGACAACCTCCCGTTGCCGCTCCTGCGCCAGTTCCTCCACGATCCGATGGAGCACGTGCGCGGGGTGGACCGGATCGCCGTGGTGACCGACGTCCGTGCGCCCGGCTTCGCCGAGGAGCTGCCGCGCCTGCTCGATGAGATCGATCCCGCCAAGGTGGAGGTCCGCCTGCTGTTTCTGGAGGCGGCGGACGACGTTCTGGTGCGCCGCTTCTCCGAGACCCGCCGCCCGCATCCGCTGGCGACCGACCGCCCGGTGAGCGAGGGGATCCGCCGCGAGCGGGAGCTTCTGGAGCCGCTGCGCTTCCGGGCGGACATGGTGTTCGACTCCAGCCAGTGGACCGTGCACGAGATCCGTAACCAGGTCTACCGCGAGTTCGCCATCCGGCGGGGGGAAGAGCCGAGCATGGTACTCTCCCTGGTGAGCTTCGGGTTCAAGCACGGGATCCCGCCGGGGACCGATTTGTTGTTCGACGTGCGGTACCTCTCGAACCCGCACTTCGTTCCGGGTCTCCGCGAGCAGACCGGGCAGGACGGCGCAGTGCTCGACTATCTGCGGAAGCAGCCGGATTTCGAGGAGATCATCGCCCGCCTCACCGACCTCCTGGTCCATCTTCTGCCGCGCTACCGGCAGGAGAACCGGAGCTATCTGTCGGTGGCCGTGGGCTGTACGGGAGGCCGGCACCGGTCGGTCGCCGTCTGCGAGTGCCTGTGCAAGGAGCTCGCCGAACGCGGCTGGCCGGCGCGCCTCATCCACCGCGACATCGCGCGGCAGTGAGAAACGACACATGATCGGCAAACTGATCCTGACGCATGGGGGCCTGGCCCGCGAGCTTCTCGCGGCGGCCCAGATCATCTCCGGCCGCTCGAACGGCTTCGAAGCGCTCTCCCTCGACTGGAACGACACGTTCGACGAGGCCCGCACCAAGGTGCGGGAAGCGATCGGCCGGCTCGATGAAGGGCAGGGGGTCCTCATTCTCACCGACATGTATGGCGGCACGCCGTCGAACGTGGCGGGCACCTTCCTGAGCGCCGGGAAGGTGGAGGTCCTGTCCGGTGTGAACCTGCCCATGGTCCTGCGCCTGGCCTGCCAGGCGTCCGAGGAGCCGGCGGACCTGGCCGGCATGGCCCGCTGGCTGCAAAACAAAGGACAGCGCAGCCACTGCCTGGGCAGCGAGATGCAGCCGAAGAAGAACGGTCAGCCGGAGTGCGCACCTTGCGCCGAGCCGGCGGAGGTGGGGAAGTGATCGAGAAAGAGGTGGAGATCGTCAACCGGCTCGGCCTGCATGCCCGCGCCGCGGCCAAGCTCGTCCATACCACCGGCGGGTTCCAGAGCCGGGTGACGGTGGAGAAGGACGGGGAGGAGGTGGACGCCAAGAGCATCCTGGGCATCCTTCTGCTCGCCGCCGCACAAGGGAGCCAGGTGACGATCCGCTGCGACGGCGGCGACGAGCAGGAAGCCCTGCGCGCCGTCACGGACCTGATCGCCAATCGATTCGACGAGGAGAGCTGAGATGCCGGAGCCCGAGATGCAGATCCTGCACGGCCTGGGAGTCTCCGCCGGAGTCGCCATCGGCCGGGCCATGGTGATCGAGACCCGCGGCCCTGCGATCCCCCGCATCCACCTGCCGGAGGAGGAGCTGGACGCCGAGGTGGAGCGGCTCCGCCAGGGCGCCCAGCTGGCCCGCGAGGAGCTGCAGCGCACCCGCGCGCGGGCCGGCGAGGATCTCGGCAACGAGCTGGCGGCGATCTTCGACGCCCACGTCCTCCTGCTCTCCGACCCCGGCTTCCTCGGCCGGGTCGAAGGCCGCATCCGCAGCCAGCAGGTCAACGCCGAATGGGCTGTCCACAAGACCGCCGAAGAGCTGGACAACCTCTTCGCCCACATGGACGACGCCTATCTGCGCGAGCGCAGCGAGGACCTGACCGACGTCAGCCGCCATCTGCTGCGCAGCCTCCAAGGCATGCCGCACCACGAGATGCCCGAGCTGCAGGAGAACGTGGTCATCGTGGCGGACGACCTCACTCCTTCCGACCTCATCCGCCTCGGCCGCCAGCGCGTCATCGGCCTCGCCATCGAGAGCGGAGGCCGGACCTCGCACACCACCATCATCGCGCGCTCGCTCAATCTGCCCCTGGTGTCGGGCCTGGCCGGAGTCACCGGCCTGATCACCGAGCAGGCGCCGATCGTGGTCGACGGCGAGACCGGGCAGGTCATCCTTCATCCAACGGTTGAGGTTCTGGACCGCTACCTGGAGCGCCGGGCGGAGATCCGGCAGCGCGACCGTTCGCTCATGGAGACCCGCGACCTCGGCGCGGTCACCCGCGACGGCGTCGAGATCCTGCTCATGGCGAACATCGACCTGCCCGAAGAGGTGCACGAGGTCGGGTGCTACGGCGCCGCCGGCATCGGCCTCTACCGCAGCGAGTTCCTCTACCTCGAAAAGAGCCCGCACCTGCCCACCGAGGACGAGCACGAGGCGATCTACCGCCAGATGATCGAGGCCGCGGCGCCGCACCCGGCGATCATCCGCACCTACGACCTGGGCGGGCGCAAGCTGGCCCGCGAAGTGATGGACACGCGCGAGGAGAACCCGGTCCTCGGCCTGCGCGGCATCCGCCTCACCCTGGCGCGCCGCGATGTCTTCCGCACCCAGATCCGTGCACTCTACCGCGCCGCGGTGCATGGCGACCTGTGGGTGATGCTGCCGCTGGTCTCCCGCCTCGAAGAGGTGCGCGCCTTCCGGCAGTTCGCCGCCGACTGCATGGCGGAGCTGGAAGCGGAAGGAGTGCCCTTCCGCCGCGACATCCGGCTCGGCATCATGATCGAGGTCCCGGCGGCGGCGGTGATCGCCGATCTGCTGGCCCGCGAGGTGGATTTCTTCTCGATCGGCACCAACGACCTCATCCAGTATTCCCTGGCGGTGGACCGCAACAACGAGCACGTGGCGGACCTCTACCAGCCGCTGCACCCGGCGATTCTGCGCATGCTGCGCTTCGTCATCGGCGCAGCGAAAGACGCCGGCATCGAGATCAGCCTGTGCGGCGAGATGGCGTCCGATCCCCGCTTCGCCCTGCTGCTGGTCGGCCTCGGGCTGCGGCGCCTGTCGGTGAGCCCGCGGGCGATCCCGCAGGTCAAGACCTGGATCCGCGAGCGCTCGTCGGGAGAGCTCACCGAGCTGGCGCTCCGGTGCCTGCAACACGCCACCGCCGCCGACGTCGAACGGCACCTGGAGAGCGTCTTTGCGATGAACGATGCCCGGGAGCCCGTCGCCTCCGACACCGAAAGCCTGTAACCCGAAGGGGGCTGCCTGATGCTTCCGATCCGCCGCGTCCCTCTCCTCCTCCTTCCCCTGATCGCCTCCCTGGGCCTTGCAAGCTGCGCCGGCACGCCCCCTCCGGAGCCCTCCCGGCCTCCTCAGGAGCCCCGGGAGTCTCCCCAGGCGGACACCGAGCCCCCTCCAGCCCCCGCGCCCGCTCCACAGGCCGCGCAGGCCCCGCAGGCCGCAAGCGAGGAGATCACCGCGGCCACCCGCCCGGGCCAGGCCGTCGATGTCGTCGATCCCGGCGGCGAACGGGGGCCGGTGAGCCTGGTCGAAGCCGCCCGGGCGGAGCGGGAGCGGCGCGCGCGCACCGGGCCCCCGGTCGCGGTGATCAATGACCAGAACGTCAAGAAGTCCACCGGACAGATCACCATCGCCGCTCCGAAGAAACCGGCGGCGAGCCCGGCGACGGAGGAGGCGCTCGAGGCGCTCAAGGACGAGCAGTATTGGCGCAGCCGGGCCCTCGACATCCGCACCCGCCTGCGCGAAGCCACCGACCGCATCCACGATCTCGAGCTCTCCGCCGCCGGCTGGCGGCGCCGCTTCTACGCCGAGGAAGACCCCTACTTCCGGGACGGCAAGATCAAACCGGAATGGGACCGCGTCCTCGCCCGGCTGGAGGAGCAGCGCCGGGAGATCGAGACCACCCGCAAAGAGCTGGACGATTTTCTCGAAGAGGGGAGGCGGGCCGGCGCGCTGCCGGGCTGGCTGCGCGAAGGCGGCGAGCTGGAGCCGGAGAAGGAGACGCCGCCGGATCGGCCGGGCATCGCCCAGCCGTCCGACCCCCAGATCTACGAAGAGCCGAGACCGCCTTACCGAGAGGATGCTGCATGACCGCCTTGCCGATCGCCGCCCCGCCCACGCCACGCCGCTTCTACATCGAGACCTGGGGCTGCCAGATGAATGAGCTGGACAGCCAGCGCATGGCCGGCCAGCTCATGCAGCAGGGCATCCTGCCCACCCGCGCGCCGGAGGAGGCCGACATCATCCTCCTGAACTCCTGCAGCGTGCGGGACAAGGCCGAGCAGAAGGTCTACTCCCGCCTCGGCGAGTACCGCCTGTTCAAGCGCCAGAACGCCGGCCTCCTCATCGGTCTCTGCGGCTGCGTGGCGCAGCAGGAAGGGCAGCGCGCCCTGGAGCGGGTGCCCGGCCTCGATTTCGTCGTCGGGCCGGCACGGGTGGGGGAGCTGGCCCAGATCGTGGCGCGCCGCCGGCAAGGCGAGCGCGTGGTCGCCACCGGCTTCCCGGCAGAGCGCACCTACGACGTCGACGCCGTGTCGCGCAGCGGCGAGTACAAGGGGATGGTCACGATCATCGAGGGCTGCGACAAGAACTGCACCTTCTGCATCGTCCCCACGACGCGCGGGCCGGAGCGCAGCCGCCCGCTCGCCGACGTCCTCACCGAGGTGCGCCACCTGCTCGACTACGGCTTCCACGAGATCGAGCTCCTCGGCCAGACCGTCAATCATTGGCGTGAGCCGGGGGGAGACCTCGATTTCGCCGACCTCCTCGAAGCGGTGGCCACGCTGCCCGGCCTCGCCCGCCTGCGCTTCATCACCTCCTACCCGCGCGACTTCACGCCGCGCATGGTGGCGATGGTGGGGAAGCACGAGAACATCTGCCCCTATCTCCACCTGCCCGTACAGTCCGGCGCCGACGGCGTGCTGCGCCGCATGGGGCGCGGCTACACCCGCGCGCAGTACGCCGACCTGGTCCACCAGCTCCGCGCCGCCCGCCAGGACCTGGCGCTCTCGACCGACATCATCGTGGGCTTCCCGGGCGAGAGCGAAGAGGACTTCCGGCAGACTCTGGACCTGGTGGAGGAGATCCGTTTCTCGGGTGTCTACGCCTTCACCTACTCGCCGCGCCCGGGCACGGCCGCGCCGCGCCTCGACGGCCAGATCGATCCCGCCGTGGCCAGCGAGCGCCTGCAGCGCCTCTTCGCCCTCCAGGAGGGCATCCAGAAGGACATCAACCTGACCCTGGTGGGGAAGGAGTACGACGTCGTGGTGACCGGCTGGGGGCGCGAGCCGGGCATGCAAATGGGCCGCACCCCCTGCCACCGCGTCGCCACCTTTGCCACCGGCCCCGAACCGGCCCCCCTGGGCAGCGTCACCCGCGTCCGCATCGCCTCCGCCCACACCCACAGCCTCAAGGCCGAGCGCGTCGCCTGAGGCCGGGGCCTTCCCCCTCCCGACCTCACCCCCTGGCCCCCTCTCCCATCGCCCCCCTTCCCCCGGGAGAGGGGGCCAGGGGGTGAGGTTCTGCGGGCGGGGGGCTACAGGCCTCTTCCGGCGTACAATGCCTCCATGAGCGAGACGAACGCCGAGCTTCGCGTCGAGGTCAAAGGCCTCATGCTGGACCCCGCCTCCAACATCCCGATCGTCATCCTCCGCGACACCGAGACCCAACTCTTCCTGCCGATCTGGATCGGCGTCTTCGAAGCGAACGCGATCGCCTTGCGCATCGAAGGCGTGGAGCCCCCACGCCCGATGACGCATGACCTCCTGCTCCTCGCCATCCAACAGCTCGGCGGCACGGTGGAGAAGGTCGTCATCTCCGACCTCCAGGAGAACACCTTCTTCGCCCTGATCCACGTCCGCCAGGGGGATCAGGCCCGCACCATCGATTGCCGGCCGAGCGATGCCATCGCCCTCGCCCTGCGGGCCGACGCCCCCCTCTATGTCCTGCGCTCGGTGCTGGAGAAGGCCCAGGCGGCGGATCTCACCGCGGAATCCACCGACGAGGACAAGCTCAAGAAGTGGCTCGAAGAGATCAGCCCGGAAGAGCTGGGCAAATGGACGATGTAGGAGGTAAGTCCTAGATTTCGAGTCGTTTAGCCCGATTGTCGGCGCGCCGACATCGCAGGCGGCCCGCGCCGGGTGCTCCGGATCGCGCGTTGCCGCCTCCTTGACCCGGTCTGGAGCATCTGGATAGACTGCCGGCCAAGCATGATCATCGCGATCACCAACCAGAAGGGCGGCGTCGGCAAGACGACCACCACCATCAATCTCGCAGCAGCCCTCGCCAGCAAGGGTGTGAAGACCCTCGTGGTCGACCTCGATCCGCAGGGGAACAGCACGATGTCGTTCGTGGACATCCACCAGCTCAAGCGGTCGATGTACGACGCGCTGACGGAGGACAATGTCCATCTGGCGGACATCATCCTGCCCGCGGACAAGGTCGAGGGCCTTTCCATCGCTCCGGCCCAGATTTCGCTCGCCAAGATCGAGGCGAAGCTGCTCGGAGAGCTGGACAGCCATTTCCGTCTGAAGGATGAGCTGGCCAGCGTCCAGGACCTCTACGACTACATCATCATCGACACGCCGCCCACGCTCGGCATCATCACCGTGAACGCGCTGGTGGCGGCCACGCACGTGCTGATCCCGGTCCAGGCCAGTTACTTCGCCCTGGAAGGGACGGACGACCTCCTGGAGACGATCGACAAGATCAAGGTGCGAGCCAATCCGCAGCTCCAGATCCTCGGGGCGCTCATCACCATGTACGACAAGCGGACGACGCTCGCCAAGGACATCCTGGATCAGATCCAGAACGTCTTCGGCAACAAGGTCTTCGAGACGGTGGTCACCAAGAGTGTCCGCCTGGAGGAGAGCCCCGCCTACCGCGAGTCCATCTTCACGTTCGCGCCGCGATCGACCGGCGCCTACGAGTACTACCGGCTGTCCGAGGAGGTCCTGAGCCGTGTCTGAGCCATCCCGCAAGCGTGGTCTGCCCGTGCGCGTGAAGATGCGCCACGACACCCACTTCGTCGAGGAGCTCTCCGCCCGCCACGAGACACCGGTGGGGAAGATGGTCCCGTTGTCGACCATCGAGCCGGATCCCCGGCAGCCGCGGTCGGTGATGGGGGACCTCGACGAGCTGGTCTCGTCGATCCGCGAGAAGGGGGTTCTGGAACCGATCCTGGTGCGCCCCCGGCCGGAGGCCGAGGACGAACGGGCGCCGGCCGGTGTGCTGTACCGGATCATCTCCGGCGAACGCCGGTTCCGCGCCGCCCAGGAGGCCGGGCTCTACGAGGTCCCGGTCATCGAGATGGACGTCTCCGAGCAGGAGGCGCTGGAGATCGCTCTCATCGAGAATCTCCAGCGCAAGGACCTGACGCCGTTTGAAGAGGCCGAAGGGTACCGGCTCCTGGCGGAGATCCACAGCTACACGCACGAGGAGATCGCGTCCGCGGTCGGCAAGTCGCGCACGGTGATCACCGAGAGTCTGTCTCTGTTGCAGATGCCCCCGCAGGCCCGGGACACCGTGCAGGCTCTGGGGCTCACCTCGAAGTCGCTGCTCCTGGAGGTGCTCAAGGCCGGCGACGAGGAGGAGATGATCGATCTCCTCGAAGAGGTGGCGCGCCGCGGCCTGAACCGCGACGATCTGCGCCAACGCCTGCGCCGCGGCGGCGACAAGGGCAAGGACGGCCGCCGCAAGCCCTATGTGTTCCGGTTCAAAGCCCCCGACAAGAGCTACAGCCTCGCGCTGACCTTCCGCCAGAGCGAGGTCGATCGCGACGATCTGATCCGCGCCCTGGAAAAGATCATCACCGATCTGCGCACGGAATCGGCCCGCCGGTAGAGACCGGAGCGGCCTCGTCCCAAAGCACCCACCGGCCCAACGAGCCGGGATCGCCGGCCCGAGGGAGCCGAGTCGACCTCCGCCTTTCCGGCCCAACGGGCCGGGAGAGATCAGCCCAGGGCTTCGGCCGAAGGCCGATGCCCTGGGATACCCGGCGAAACACACACCGCGGCCTGAAGGGCCGCGAGAGAGCCGGCAGCCCATCTGGACATTCCGGCCCGCCGATCCGTAGAATAGACGCCTCGGATCGCAGCCCCGGAATCCCCAGGGCACCCGCAGCGATCCGAGGCGCCAGTTTTCCCGCCGCCGCACCCTCCGTTTCAGTCCCATCCGCAACTTCCGGTAAGGCACATTATGTTAACCAGCTGAGCTGCCGTGATCGCGGGAGCTTCACGGGTGCGTTGGTCGCTGGTCCTTTCTGTGGTCCGCTTGATAGGCTTCCCCCATCGTGCAAGCGCAACCGAATCTGGCGGAGGCGGAACGGCGGATTGAGGAAGCCCGGCGCACCCAGGCGGCCAGCCTGGATCTGGGTGATCTCGCCCTGCGGGCGCTCCCCGTCAGCGTGGCAACCCTTCCTCACCTCCGCGTGCTCTTCCTGGGCGCTGCCTATCCTGATCCTGATGACGCTCAGGAGCTAGTATGGGACGCCGAACGGGAGACCTCGGAGCTCGCGGACCTCACGTCGCTCCAGGGACTCCAAGGATTCCAGAACCTCGACCTCTCGCGCTGCACGGGGGTGACGGA
>DIHE01000173.1 GCA_002420005.1 Holophagales bacterium UBA5704
CGTTGACACGAACGTCCTCAGCGGGCGAACTTCGTGGCCGTCTTCAAGCGCGCGGTGTGACCCGGGAATCCGCAGACACTCTCATCGCCGCGACCGCTGAGGTGCACCAACTCACCCTCGTCACCCGCAACGTGCGGCATTTTGAGGGCTGCGGCATCTCGTTGCTCAACCCATTTCGAGAACCGGCAGGCGACCCGAACGGTCTTCGGTGAAGCTCGGATTCAGAGCAGCGAAGTCACCGACGCGCGCCAGCTCTCCAGTCAACGCGGCCGAAGAAGCCCCCCGGGCCGCTCTTCCACGCCTTCACCAAGCCGATGCGGAAAGCTCTCCGGGAGGCCTATCCGCCCCCGGTGCGCTTCTCGGCCGGCGACGCCGAGCCGAGCCACCCGTTGTTCCAAAAGTACACCGACATCGAGAACATGCGGCATTTCCCGGACGTCTTCACGCCCGGCGAAGAGGTGGTGGTGAGCGAGAAGATCCACGGCACCAACGCCCGCATCGGCTGGGTGGAGGGCACGCTGCTCGCCAGCTCGCATGGCTTGCAGCGCCGGCGCGGAGACGGCCTCCGCGCCGGCGTCACCCCTTCCGGCAGGTCATGCCACACCCAGGGGCACGGCATCCTGCTCCAGGTGCAGGGCCTTGCCAGGAAAGCCCTACGAAACGGTGATCGTAATCGGCGTCGTCCCCGTGCTCCAGAGAACGCCGATGTCCTCCACCGGAGGATAGCTGCTGGTGCTAGACCCATATTGCACTCCGTTCACCGTGAAGGTGATCTGGAACGGGCCCCCCCAGTCGATTCCGATGCAGGTGAGGTCATACGTGCCGGCAGGGAGCGCGACGGTGCCAGGGGGCAATGATCCGCCGTTCACGTTGTTCCCGTAATACCCCCCCTGATAAGCGCCTGCAACGATGTTGATCGTGGCATCGACGGGGTTGCCGAAGCCGCTGTTCAGATCGACGATCGCATAGGAGAGCCCGGACTGGGTTGCGCAGATGAGCAGCTGGTTGTCGCAGGCCGTGACATTGATCGTGTTGGTGGTTCCCATGTTGTTTCTCCCTTTTCTTTCTGTTGGATGTTGAGGATCGTTGGTTCCCTGTCCGCGTCAAGCTCAGAAGGCAAGGGCCATGCCAGCACAAAGCACAGAGGGAATCCTGCTTCGGGGTAGTTGTCAGCGACAAGTCCGACGGTCGGGCCCGGCTCTCCGACAACCCCCGACAACCTCCGAGCCCCGAGTGGCTGCCAGTGCTACCCTGGCCTGTGCCTTGCTAGGATGGTAGGGAAAGACGTTCGCAACCAGAGGGAGAACGATCATGGCCGACTATGTCTGGGAGCTTGGAATTGACTGGGACTTGGTCCCAACCTTCGCAAATTCGAGCTACATGCCAGGAGACTTCTACGAGATCCAGCCGGAGCCAGGTCCACCTCAAAGGCCCGTCGTGAAGAACGGCGATACCATCTCGTTCAAAGTCCTCGACTTGAGCAAGGGATCGGTGGATGGAATTGAGTCGTTCACCATCAATCCTCAACTCGCGACAGGGCCAACGACACAAAATCCGCTCGGCAACCTTCAGCCATCATTGCCACCCCAGCCCTCAACCCAGTCAAGCCAATATTTCACCGGTGGGCCATTTCCTTCCTGGTTGTCCGAACCGGTGCCGGTCACGGCCGCCGCTCCTCCAGGGGCGCAATTGAGATTTGTATTGAATTTCTTTATCCAAGCGACCGGGGAGCCGGGCGGAATCCTCCGTACCTTCTGCCACGACCCCGAAATGATCGTGGGCGCGAGCACCTGAGCACCTCCCCCTCTCACGGAGGGGTCGGAGCGGGAGCCAGACGGACCAGCAGGCGGTGATACCGCACGTCGGTGCGGAGGGCGAGGAGCTCCGGATCACGCTGCGCTTCGGCCAAGGGAAGGCCGTCACGCAGCGCCCTTTCGAGCGTGGCGAGCGCCAGATCGCGCCGGCCGCAGACCTCGTGGGCGACCACGAGCCGGTAGCGGGCGTCGGCGTCCGCTTGCGCCAGGCGTTCGATCTCCCGGCCGGCTGCGAGAGCGGGGCCACAGTCGCCGCGCAGGGCCAGATAGCGAGCCCGTCGGCTGAGGAGCGTGACGTCGCGCGGCGCGGCGCGCAGCGGATCCGCCAGGAGCTGGAGGGCCCGCGTGTAGGCCTCGCGGGCCCGGGCGCCACCCTCGGCCTCCGGGAGAAAGCGGCAGGCATCTCCGAGATTGCCCCAGATCCGGTAGTCGTTGGCCCCTCCCGGCAGCTCGAGGGCCTTCTCATAGGCCTGGGCCGCCTGCGGATAGAGCCCTTGGCCGAATTGGAGGGTCCCCAGCGCGGAGTAGAGCGATGGCTGGGGCTCGATCTCCAGCGCCTTTTGAAATTGGGTGGCGGCCTGGACAAGGTCGCCCTGTTGATAGTAAGCCGATCCCAGGTTGCGGTACCCGACAAAGCCGTCGGGGGCCAGGCGGATGCTGCTTTGGAAGGCTTCGATGGCCGGAGCGAGGCGGCCGGTGCGCAGGTAGAGCGCGCCGAGATCGTCGAAGTACTGGCGGTCGGGGGAGAGGGCGATCGCCCGCCGATAGGCGGCTTCCGCCAGGTCGAGCTGGGTGCGGGCCTCGTACAGGGCGCCGAGGGCATATTGGGCCTCGGCGTTACCTGCTTCGAGGCGGATCGCCGTCTCGATTTCCCGGGCGGCGTCGTCCAAGCGCCCGAGGGAGGTGTAGACCCGGCCCAGGCTCACCCGGGCCGACGCGAGATAGCCATCGAGCGCCACGGCCCGCTCGGCCAGTGGCAAGGCCTGGTCCAACCACATCCGGTCTTTGCTCTGATTCAGGAATTTGAGCTGGTAGGCGCGCGCCAGGGCGGCATGGGCGGCCGCGTGGTTGGGGTTGCGGCCGATGACCTGGCGGAAGTCCTCGATCGCCTTGTCGAGGTTGCCCGTCTGGTCGTACCGGCGTAGCGCCGCCTGGCCCTGCTCGTACAGCTCGTACGTGGTGGCGGGGCGGGGGGCGGCCAGACGCCAGCCCTGCCAGCCGAGGGCCAGGACGACGAGGAGCCCGCCGAGGAAGAAGGCGGCCAGGCGCAGGTAGGCCCTGCGGCCGTGCGGGAGCGTGGCGCTGGCCGACTCCTCGCCTGCGGCCTTTGGCGGACGGCCGGAGGGCCAGGTGGCCTCGCCCGGCGGCGGCCCGGGTGTGGCGGCGGTTCCGGCCGTCGGGCGCGGCACCGCCAGGGCGGCGCGGGCCTCTTCGAGGCGGGTGGCCACGTCGCCGGCCTCGCGAGGGCGGGCGTTCGGCTCCTTTTCGAGCAGGTGCTCGACGAGCGCGGAGACCTCGGCGGGGATCTCGGCGCGCAACGTGCGCACCGGCAACGGGCGGTAGCTGCACACGCGGGCCAGAGTGGCCGCGGCGGAGTCGGCGCGAAAGGGCGACTCGCCGGTGAGCATCTCGTAGAGCAGGGAGCCGAGCGCAAAGAGGTCCGAGCGGGGATCGAGCGGCAGGCCCAGAGCCTGCTCGGGAGACATCGCATAGGTGGTGCCCACCACCGCCCCGGTGGCGGAAAGCGTCTGCTCCTGCCCCGTCTCCTGGCCGGTGCCGGGCCGGGCCAGCGACCGGGCGATGCCGAAGTCGAGGATCTTGGCGTGGCCCGCCGTGGTGATCATCACGTTGCCCGCCTTGAGGTCGCGATGCAGGATGCCCTGCGCATGGGCGGCGGCGAGCCCGCCGGCGATCTCTCCACCCCACCGCAAGGCATTCCGGAGGGCGAGCGGGCCGGCGTCGAGGTGCTCGCGCAGCGTCCGGCCCTCCACCAGCTCCATGACGAGCCAGTCGCCGTCCGGCGATTCCACCAGGTCATAGATCTGGACCACGGCCGGATGGGTGAGCCGTGCACCGGCCTCCGCCTCGCGGCGGAAACGCTCGCGAGCCCCCGGCTGGTCCAGAATCTCCGGCAACACGTGCTTGACCGCCACCGGCCGCTTCAGGCGGCCGTCCCAGGCCCGCCAGACCTCTCCCATGCCCCCGGCGGCGAGCCGCTCGACGAGCCGGTAAGGCCCCAGCGCTTCGGACGGCGTGGGCTCCTCGCGGCTCATGACCGCGGCGCGACCAACCGAGGCAGGCCGAGCTGTTTCATCCGCCGCCGGAGGCCGGCTTCCGAGACTCGCAGCAGCGCAGCCATCTCAACCACCCGGTCGGCGCAGCGCTTCCCGGCGTCGACGATCTCCTCGCGGCTCAGATCCATGGCCTTGCGGACGCTCGGGAAGGCGTCGAGAAGGAAATAGAGCGAGGGGCGCGAGATGCCGAGATGGCGGGCGGTCTCGCGCGGCTGCCAGCGGTGGGCCGCGAGCGCCGCGAGCAGCTCCTCTTCCGAAACGTCCTGTGGGCTGCGAAAGACCGCCCGCGCGGGAGCCGGGGCGGCCGGCGGTTCGGCCGGCGATCCGGGCGGCGGCGCGACCGCTCCCGGGCTCGGCCCTGCGGAGTGCAGCAGAGCCTCGATGGCCTCGGGAAGCCGAATCTCCGCGGTGCCCGGCCGCGTGCCGCGGCTTTCGATGGCCAGGGAGCGGGCGACGTTGCGCAACTGGCGGACGTTGCCCGGCCACGAAGCGAGGGCGAGGCGGGCGATCCACGCGGCGGGAGGCCAGGGCCGCGCCTCCGGATCGTCGTCCTGGAGACGATGGGCCTCGCCCATCTGGGCGAGCTCCTCGCGGAGGAAGTGGAAGAACAGCCGGCCGATGTCGTCGCGCCGCTCGCAGAGCGTGGGGAGGCGGATCGCGTACCCGCCCAGGCGGTGCAGGAGCGGATCGCGAAAGCGTCCGGTCGTCACCGCCTGCTCGAGGTCCGCGTCGGTGGCGGCGAGGACACGCACGTCGACACGCGTCGTCTCCTCGCTCCCCAGCGGCTGGATCTCGCCGTTTTCCAGGGCGCGCAACAGCAGCGGCTGCACCTCCTGCGGCGTCTCGCCGATCTCATCCAGGAACAGCGTGCCGCCGTGGGCGCGGCGAAAAGCGCCCCGCCGTGCCTGGTCGGCGCCGGTGTAGGCCCCCCGCGCGGCGCCGAACAGCTCCGCGGCGGCGAGCGACGCCGGCAGGGCACCCATGTTGAGTGCGAGAAACGGCCGCGCCTGGCGGCGGCTCGCACGATGGAGAGCCGCGGCGACCAGCTCCTTGCCGGTCCCCGAGGCGCCGCGCAGCAACACCGGGACGTCGAGGTCGGCGACGCGGGCGATTTGCCGGCAGAGATCGAGCAACGGATCGCTCAGCCCGACCAGGCCGAAGCGGGGCAGGCTGCCGGGAAAGACGGGGCGGAAGCGATGCAGCAGGAGGACCACGTGGCCGGCGAGAAGCAGCACCACGCCGCGCTCCACCTCCGCCGCCGAAAAGGACGCCTCCTGGTCTACCGGTTCACCGTTGGCGGTGAGGGTCATGGGCGAGTCGCCCCGGACCAACCGGACGCCCCCGCCGGGCACCGCCTGGAGCAGCCACGGCCGGCGGCTGAGATAGGGAACGGCAAGAGGCCGGAACACAGCCTCTCCCGGCGGAGAGAAGCCCGGTTCTCCCCGCGAAAGGAGCACGTCGCGGCCCGACGACAGATCGGGCAACGCCGCCCGCTCGCCGACCCGCTGCGCCTGGGGATGCCCGAGCAGGGTCAAGCCGGGAACGGTCAGCGCGAGAGGAGCCTCCGCCGGCGGGGCTGACCATGTCTGTGTCTCCAGCCGGTCCTTGCTCGTGGACCCCATTCCGGGTGATCCCTCCTCTGGTCGCGTCCGGTTTGGGCCTTACTTTAGCCCCTTCTCTCCGGGGAGGTCAACGCGCCGCGCCGGGAGCTTGGCCGGGGGCATTCGACCTCGACATGGTCATCTCAGCGGCGTAAGATGTCCAGGTTGGAGGTTCGCGCATGGTGTGGAAGATCGCCGAGGCCAA
>DIHE01000058.1 GCA_002420005.1 Holophagales bacterium UBA5704
GCCCTCGCCCTCCTCGCCGCCGGGGACCCGGCGGCGGCCGCCGCCGCGGTCCACGCCCTCGAAGCTCCGCTCTTGACCGGCCCGGGCCGCGCCGCCGGTGAGGACCTGGCCGAGATCGTGGTCGAGACGGTGCGCCAACTGGCCGCGGAGCACCCCGCGATCGTCGAGCCGGTCTTCCTGCTCCACCGGCGCCTCTACCGCGACGCCGCAACGGCGCGCGACTACCTGCTGATGAACCAGGCGCGGCAGACCGCCTTGCAGATCGCCGACCTCCATGCCGGTCTCCACAAGACGCCCGAAGGACGGGCGCGCACCGCCCGGCTCGTCCTCGCGCTCGCCGCCGACCTTTTGAAGACCGCGCCCACCGGCATGCGGGAGCGCACCTATCTGCGCATCCTCGACCTCGACCCGGACAACCTGGACGCGCTGCTTTGCCGCGCCGTGGACCTGGAGCGGCAAGGCAGGTACCAGGACGCCCTGGAATCCTTGCTGCGCCTGGTGCGCGTCCACCCGGAGCACGGCGAAGGGCGCCTGCGCCTGGCGATCGACCGCCTCCGCCTCGGCCAGGCCCGCGAAGGAAAGCGGCTGCTGGAAGAGCTGATCCGGACCCCACCGGAGAAGATCGAGACGACCGGCCTTGCCGCCGTCGTCCTCGCCACGCAGGAGCTGGTCCGCCTGCTTCTCGACGACGGCGAGCTGGCCGACGCCGAACGCACGGCGCGCGCCGGGCTCGCCCGTTTCCCGGACGACGAGAAGCTCCGCTTCCAGCTCGCCCTTCTCCAGGACCTGCGCCATGATGCCCGGGGAGCCCGCGAGACCCTGCAGCCGCTCGAACAGCGCGCCCGTCCCGCCGGGCCGGAGACCGCCCGGCACCGCTTCAACGCCCTGCCTCTGGAGCGCCTGGAGCGCCTGCGCGACGAGATGGAAGCCGGCGGTGCCGCCGCCCTCGCGGATCTCGCGGCGGCCCTGCAAGGAGAATCGCCATGAGGGCCTTCCTCGCCACCCTCCTCCTCGCCGCCCTTCCCGCCTTCGCCCAACCGGGGCCACGGGTGGCGATCCTCGCCCCGGCGGGAACCGAGCCCCTGTTCGGCCCGGCCGAGGTCGTGCTCGACGTGGTGGCCGGCGGTGCGCCGATCGTGCGGGTCGAGATCTATTTCGACAACCTGCAGACCGGCGTGCTCACCCGGCCTCCCTGGCGCGCCGTGGTCGACGCCGGCCAGGACAACCGGTCGCATCACCTCGAGGTCATCGCGCACGACGCGGCCGGCGCCACCGCCTCGGCGGAGCTGCGCACGCCGCGCCTGCAAGTGGATGACGAGATCGACGTCCACCTGCAGCAGCTCTTCGTCACCGTCGAAGCGAACGGCCGGCGGGTCTCCGGGCTCACCCGCGACGACTTCCTTCTGTTCGACAACGGCACACCGCAGGAGATCGAGACGTTCGAGGGAGGCGACGTCCCGTTCAGCGCCGTCCTGCTCCTCGACGCCAGCGCCAGCATGTCCGGCGACCGGATACGCACCGCGGTGGACGGTGCGCGCGCCTTCGTGCAATCGATGAACCGGCTCGACGAGGCCAAGGTCGTTCTCTTCGCCGACCAGATCCTGCGCGAGACGCCGTTCACCAGCGTGCCCGCGATCCTCACCCTCGGCCTGGGGGAAGTCCAGGCGGGGGGCGGCACGGCGCTCAACGACGCCCTGTACCTCGGGCTGAAACGGCTGGACGGACGGTTGGGGCGCAAGGTGATCATCCTGCTCTCCGACGGCGTCGACGTGGAGAGCGTGCTGCCGCTCGAACAGGT
Source organism: Holophagales bacterium UBA5704 (assembly GCA_002420005.1). Classification (GTDB taxonomy): domain Bacteria; phylum Acidobacteriota; class Thermoanaerobaculia; order Multivoradales; family UBA5704; genus UBA5704. Next base: position 1,799 of record DIHE01000058.1, read on the forward strand.
GCGTGCCATCGCTCGCCGCGACCAGGCCGTTTTCTATTGGCTGTGGCTGCGGCGCGAGGGGGACACCGACGATCCTCTGCGGGGGCCTGTCTATTTCAGCTCCTGGCGCGACGCCAAAGGCCACCAGAAAGAGCGCGAGGACCTCGCCGCCGCCATCCGCGAGAGCGGCGGACGCATCGAGCCGCTCGACGCCGTCGAGCAGGTCCGCGCCAAGCTCGACGCCATCCTCCGCGAGCTGCGCGACCAGTACGTCCTCGGCTACTCCCCCACCACCTCCCGAGGCCCCGGCACCCGCCACGACGTCGAGCTGCGCCTGCGCGACGGCGGCGGCGCCCGGGTGCGCACGCAGGAGAGCTACGTCGAGCGGTAGGGCGGCCCTGTACCGGCGAGGCCGTGGAAGCGGGAACCCGGGAGCGGAGGGCGTCCACCGCTCCCGGGCCGGATGAGGATGGGTGCTTCAGGTGGGGTTGGGACCCGCCCGGATCACTGCTTCGCCAGGGCGTCCGGCGAGCCGGAGGCCGCGGCCAGGACCTTCTCGGCAGCCTCCAGCTTCTCCCGCTGCTCTCGGGTCAGCCGCGGGCGCTTCTTCGGGAGCCGGGGATTGACCCCGAACTCCACCATCTGCTGGCTCTCGACCCCGTAGACGCTCTGCGCGCCGGCCACCAGCTTGTTGCGCAGGCTGGTCCCACGGCGCTCCAGGTTCCGGCTCTGCGCGGTCAGCTCGCGGAGCTGCCGGCGATAGACGTCCTGCCTCGCCTGCAGCTCCTTGCTCTCCAGAATCAAGGCGTCGAGCTCATCCAGGGTCCCTTCCAGCTGCGGAAACCCCGCCAGACGGGCCCTCATGTTGGCCCCCAGCGCTTCCCAGGCTCCCAATCTCTTCGATACCGTCTGTGTAGCCATACTGCTTCTCCTTTCTGATGCGTCAAGATTCTTTGTTTTCCGTACGTGTCTCAGGGAAGGGAGGCGCGCTGCGCGGCACGCCTCCCCGAGGGGTCATGGAATCAGGCGACAGCCGGCGTTGATCGTTCTCGTCGCTTCTCCTTTCTGGTCTTCATCTGACTCTCCTTTCATGGCCCCGGCGCCTTCATGGCGTCGGAAGGTTCATCCGTTCGAACCGTTGCGCAGGCCCGGCGCCCGCCGGCTTCCTGCTCTTCTGAACGTTTCTACGGAGGATCCGCCTGATGCGTCTAAGATTTTTTCGAAGATTTTTGGCCATGTTTGAGCCGAAACTGTCAGCAGAACGTGTGCACTATTTTTTTCTGCCGCGATGGTGAGCATAATGATCCCTGTCATGATCAACATGCCCGGGCGGGGAGCCCGGTGGCCCCGGGCGGGGCCGGGGCGGCTCAGGCTTCGGTCTCGTCCAGCAACGCCTGCAAGGCGGCGATCACCGCCTCCAGGTGGTCGCCCTGGACACACTCGATCGTCGTGCGGGCCTTGAAGGAGAAATCCGGGTCTGCCTCGCCGTCCAGCATCGCATCTTCCTGCGGTGACACCGGCAGGCTCGCGTGCAGCTTCTGCCCGGTGGTGGCGAGCAGGGCAAGAATCTTGCGCAACCGCCTGCCGGCCTGGGGCCGCCCTTCGCCTTTCGAGCTTCCTTTCACCGGGTACCTCCACGCCGGCACCACCGGCGCGGTGCCCGGTGCCAAGAAGGTGCCAGCCTTAGGCACAGCAGCCCACCGGGTAGAGGCGCTGCGCGCGGCCAAGGACGCCGAGGATGATCTCGTTGAGGTCGGCCGAGGGTGTGAGAAGGAATCGGCCCTGCACCGTGCGGCAGGTGACCTCCACGAGAGCCCCCTCTGGGGGAATGAAGCGCAGTCGCCGGCCCATGGCAGCCCTTCTGGGTCAAGGAGCGATTTTTTCCTGATTCGGCAGGCACCTGTCTGTGGTCGATTCGGCTCCACGCGGCGTGGATCCGTTCCGCGGCCCGCGGATCCGTTCCGAGCGGTTTGGATCCGCTCCCCAGGCCCGCGGATCCGTTCCGAGCGGTTTGGATCCGTTCCGCGGCCCGCGGATCCGTTCCGAGCGGTTTGGATCCGTTCCGCGGCCCGCGGATCCGTTCCGCGCGGCTTGGATCCGATCCGCGGCCCGTGGATCCGATCCGCGCGGCTTGGATTCGATCCGTGCGCCGTGGATCCGCTCCGTGCGCCGTGGCTTCGTTCCGCGCGGCGTGGATCCGCTCCGCGCGGCGTGGAGCCGTTCCGCGCGGCGCGTAGCCGCGGCCCGGGGCGTGGGTTCGAGCGGTTGGGCAGGCCGCGAGCCCCTGTGCTACCGTTCTCCCCCTCATGCGGACTCCTGCCGTCTGCGCCGCCGCTCTCGCGGCAGCCCTCGCAGCCTGCTCCCCGGAGCCACCACCCGCCGCACCGCCCGTCGCCGTCGTCCATGATCTGGTGGCCGAGTTGCCGGTGGCGGAGCTGGAGCGCGAGGTGGGGACGATCGATGCCGGGACGGCCGAGGCCCGGCCCTTCCTGGTGGAGGGCTGGTATCCGGACGAAGGGGGCGACGGGAGCCCCACCATCGCCTGGAGCAAGGGGCGGTCGTCGGCGCTCGACTTCTGGCTGGCGGCACCGCGCCCGCTGCGGGTGGAGATGCGCGGCGCGGCGGCCGCCCCCCCGGACGGGCTGCCGCAAGGGGTCTCCCTGGAGCTCAACGGCCATCCGCTGCGCGAGCTGTCTCTCGCTCCCGGGGCCTTCGACCGGACGGTCGAGCTTCCGCCCACCGCTCTCCTGGCCGGCAGGAACCGGCTGGTCTTCCGCTACCGCAAGCCCGTGCGCCGCGACAACCGCCATCTCGCCGTCGCCTGGGATGTCCTGCGCCTGCGCCCGGGGCGGCCGTCGTCGATCGGCCTGCCGCACACCGCACCGCCGGTGGCCGGCGAGCCGCCGGCCCTGGTCCTCCCGCTGGGGACACAGGCGACGTTCTACCTGCCCCTGGAGGAGGCGGGGACCCTCTCTCTCGGTGGCCTCGTGAACGAAGGGGGCGGCACGCTCCAGGTGATCGCGCGGCTGGAGGGCGCCGCCGAGCAGGTCCTGGAGGAGCTCGCGGGCGCCCGCGGGCCACGCTCCCTCGAGCTGCCCGGCCGCGGCGCGCGCCTGGTCGCCCTGTCGCTGCGCGCGGTGCCCGCCGCGGTCTCCTCCACCGGCAGCTTCCGCGTCCTCGCCCCCGCCGTCCGCACCCGGGGTCCGGCCCCGCAGCTCCCGCCCCGCCCCACCGCCGGGCGCCCGAACGTCCTCGTCTATCTCGTCGATACGCTGCGCGCCGACCACGTCGGGGTCTACGGCGGCGGAGCGCTGACGCCGCACGTCGACGCCTTCGCCGCGGAGGCCACGGTCTTCGAGAACGCCATCGCCCAGGCCCCGTGGACGAAGCCGGCGGTCGCCTCGCTGCTCACCGGCCGCGGGCCGCTCGAACACGGCGTGCGGCTCCTGGAGGACCGGCTGCCCCGGGAGGCGGTCACCGCCGCCGAGCTGCTCCAGGCCGCCGGGTATCAGACCGCCGCCTTCAGCACCAACTGGCACATCCGCCGCGAGACCGGCATGGACCAGGGGTTCGGCACCTTCGACTTCTCTCCTGACGAGGCCGCCTCGGACCAGCTCAACCGGCGCCTCTTTCCTTGGCTCGACCGGCAGGCGAAGGCTCCCTTCTTCCTCTATGCCCATGCCCTCGATCCACACGAGCCCTACACGCCGCCGGAGGACTTCCGCGCCCGGCATGCTCCCGGAGTGCGCGCCGAGGCCGGCACGGAGGCCGATCTGAAAAAGGCCGATGCCTCGCGCGGCAAGACCCGCCGCCGGGCGATGGAGGAGCTGCGCCCGCTCTACGCCGCCGAGGTGGCGTTCAACGACCACAGCTTCGGCGCCCTGTTGCAGGCCCTGCGCGCCAAGGGGCTCTATGAGGACACGCTCATCGTGTTCCTCGCCGATCACGGGGAGGAATTCAACGAGCACGGTGCGCGCGGGCACGCGAAGAACCTCTATGCCGAGACGCTCGACATCCCGCTGATCGTCAAATGGCCGCGGCAGCACACCGGCCGCCGGGTGGCATCGATCGCCCAGCAGATCGACGTGCTGCCGACCCTGCTGCAGGCCGCCGGGGTGCAGGGGCCGCCGGATCTGCCGGGGATGGATCTCGCCGCCGTCGCGGCGTCGGGCGAGGCCGTGGAGGCGCTCACGGGGCGTTCGGTGCTCTCGCACCTGAGCATGCGGGAGCACGTGGGGATGAGCCTCGTCCAGGGGGGATGGAAGCTGATCTCGCCCCAGACCCCCGCCGTCGCCCCCGGCCGCGAGCTGTATCACCGGGTGTCGGATCGCGCCGAAGCGCACAACCGCCTCACCGCGGCGCCGGTGCGCGCCGGCCGGCTGTCCTCCCTGCTCCGCGCCGAGCTGGAACGCAGCCGCCGCACCGCTCTCGCGCCCGAGCACGCCCCGATCGACGAAGAGACGCGCAAGGCCCTGGAAGCGCTCGGTTATCTGTGAGCCGGGGCGCGGGCGCACGCAGAGGCCCGGCTGAAATAGAACCTGTGCCGTGCTCACCCCTTTGTGGAGGACTCTTGTCATGCGCCGAGCCCGTCGTACAGCCACCTTCCTTGTCGCCGCCTTTCTTGGAGCCGCAGCGCCGGGGGCCGCCGGGCCGGCGGAGCTTCTCCTCGACATCAACGTCCGGGAGGTCCCGGCCACGGGAGGTCTCGGCGTCGCCGGGCCGCTCGTGCCCGCCGGCGGCCGGGTCGTCTTCCCCGCCGTCACCCCCGGGACGGGCAGGGAGCTTTGGTCGAGCGATGGGACGTCACTGGGGACGGAGCTTCTCCGTGAGCTCCTTCCCGGCGGGAATGCCTACCCCCGGTTCACCCCGGTCGGCGACGTCCGGGGAACTGCGCTCTTCCTGGTCGATGAGGCGGACGCCCCCGCCAGGGGGCTGTGGGCGAGCGACGGCACCCGGCAGGGAACGCAACGGATCGCCGACGCCTTCCGTTGCTTCCTCGGCGGCGAGAGCATCCGGGTGGGGTCCCATCTGTATTTCACGGCGGAGGCACGCGGTGTGGGATGCGAGCTCTGGAAGACCGACGGCACCGCCGCCGGGACCGGGCTCGTCAAGGACGCCCTGCCCGGCCCCATCACGGCTTTGACCGGTGCGGCAGGCCGGCTCTTCTTCTTCGCCTCGACCGATCTCTGGGTTTCGGATGGGACGGCGGCGGGGACGGTCCTTCTCCAAAGCCTTTCCGAACGGTTCGACGACCGGCTTCCCGATCTGACCGCGGCGGGCTCCCGGGTGTTCTTCCTGGCTCCGGCCAGCTCCGGTGAGGAGCTGTGGACCAGCGACGGCACCCCGGCGGGAACGCGGCCGGTGACGGACTTTTTCGAGCCCAACCCCTCCCTCTCCATCGTGACGGTGATCGACGGCACCCTGTACCTGCTCGCCAACGACGGCACCGGCAACGATCTGTGGCGGAGCGACGGAACGCAGGCCGGCACGGTGCGGGTGACCGATTTCATCGCGAGTCATCCGTTCGTGTTCGACACGCCGGGCCCCTGGCTGACCCGGCTGGGAAACCGGCTGGTCTTCCCGGCGAAAAACCGGGACGGAGAGCTGTCTCGTCTCTGGGTCAGCGACGGCACTCCGCAAACCACCAGACTTCTCGAGGGATGTCCTGAAGGGTGTCCGGAGGTCCTTGCCACCTCCCTGGTCCGTCTCGGCCGACGCACCGTCTTCTCGGGCTTCAACCAGGCAAGGGAGCGCGGCCTCTGGGTGACCGACGGCACCGGGAGCGGAACACGGCGCCTGGCCGGCCATTGTGCAGGATGCTCCGGTGGATTCGACTCCCTGCCGGCCCTTTTCCCGCTTCTCGGCAAGGTCTTCTTCCTCGCACCGGACGCCGAGGGCTTCGCCCTCTGGAGGACCGACGGAACCCCGGCGGGAACGATGCGTCTGGCCGGTCTGGGCCGGGGGCCTCTCTCGCCGGGCAACTCTCCCTTCAGGCCCGTCGAAGTCGGAGGCAAGGTCTTTTTTGCGGCGCAGCTCGGACAGCGCGGCAACCAGCTCTGGCAGAGCGACGGGACTCCCGGAGGGACCGGCCTCGTCACACTGATCACCGGCACGCCGGGCTCTTATCCGTCCGGCCTGATCCCTTTCGGCGGCGGTGTCCTGTTCGGCGCCTGTGACGGGGAGACGGTTTCCCTCTGGAGAGGGGACGGAGAAGGAGCCGGATCGCTGCATCCTCCCGGCGTGGGAGGCTCCTGTTTCATCCCGGATGAGATCCATCCGGTCGTGGCGGGCGGGCTCGGCTTCTACCTGGCGAGCCAGGACCCCTTCTCGAGAAAGCGGCTCTGGAGAACGGATGGAACCCCCGCCGGGACCTTCCCGCTGGTTCCCGAAGGGCTTGGCGATCTCCGTGAGATCGTGGCCCTCGGAAACCGCGCCGTGTTCACCGTGGATCAGCACTTCCACGACTCTCCCTCCCCGCGCACCGCCTTCTGGGTGAGCGACGGGACCGCGGCGGGGACCCGCCCCCTGTCCCAGGCCGAGCCGACCTTCTATGCCTGGAGCCTGAGGGCGTTCGGCGACCGTTTCTACTTCCTGGCGAGAGACACGGAGGGCTGGATCCAGGTCTGGGCGGGCACCGGTACGGCGGCGCCTCCCCAGGCTTTGACGGATCTGACCCAGGGGTTCGAGTTCCCCGCATCCTTGCAGATCGCCCAGGCGGGATCGAACGTCTTCTTCCAGGCCGACAAGCGGCTCTGGAAGACCAACGGCACGGCCGCCGGAACGGTGGCCCTGATGCCGCCGGGCTCTCTGGAAGGGGCGTTGCCCGCACATCTCACGGCTTTTCAAGGGAATCTCTATTTCACCGCCGCCGCCGGCCAAAGCCCGTCGCGGCGCGGCCTGTGGCGCTCGGACGGCACCGCGGCCGGCACCACCCTGGTCTCCGCGGCCGGATTCAGCGAGGAGCCCTGGCTGACGGTGGTCGGAGACTGCCTGTACGGCGTGGCCGGAGACGAGGAGTACGGCAACGAGCTGTGGCGCAGCGACGGGACGGCGGCCGGCACGGTGATGGTGGCCGACCTCCATCCCGGGTCGGCGTCCTCCTCCCTCTCGGAGCTCGCCGCGGTGGACGGCCGGCTGTATTTCGCCGCGACCGACGGCGCGAGCGGCATCGAGCTCTGGGAGAGCGACGGCACCGCGGCCGGGACACGGCGCGTCCAGGACCTCACGCCGGGCTCCGGATCGTCCAATCCGCGGCTGCTCACCGGGTCGGGGAGCCGCCTGTTCTTCACGGCGGACGATGACGTGCACGGTGAAGAGCCCTGGGTTCTGGACCTCGCCGGGGAACCCTGTGCTCCCACGGCCGAGGCTCTCTGCCTCGGCGGCCGATTCCGCGTCGAGGCCGAATGGCGCGATTTCCAGGGAAACCGCGGCCGGGGTCACGCCGCCGCGCTCACCGCCGACACCGGCACCTTCTGGTTCTTCGACGCCGCGAACGTCGAGGTCATCCTCAAGGTCCTGGACGGCCGGGGCGTCAACGGCCATCACTGGGTCTTCTACGGCGCGCTCTCGAACGTCGAGTACACCCTGACGGTGACCGACACCCAGACCGGCGCGGTGCGGCGCTACGTCAATCCGCCGGGCCGGCTGGGGAGCGTCGCCGACACCGAGGCCTTCGGCCCGCGCGGCGCCACACGGGCCGGCGTGGTCACCGAAGGTCCGGCACCGGAGGCGGCGCAGGCGCCGGCCGCGGCCCGGTCGGTTCGGGCCGTCAGCGGAAGTTGCGTGCCGGACGCCACGCGCCTCTGCCTGAACCACGGCCGCTTCGCCGTCGAGGTGCGGTGGAAGGATTTCCAGGGTCACACCGGAACGGGCCAGGCCGTCCCGCTCTCCGGCGGTGACACCGGATCTTTCTGGTTCTTCGACGCAGGCAACGTCGAGGTCGTCCTCAAGGTGCTGGACGGCCGGCCCTTGAACGGCAAGTTCTGGGTGTTCTACGGTGCCCTGTCGAACGTCGAGTACACGCTGACCGTCACCGACACCGAGACCGGGGCGGTCAAGACCTACACCAATCCGCGCGGACGGCTGGCCAGTGTGGCCGATACGGGAGCTTTCTGAGCATGCGCATCCATCGGCTCGTCCTCCTCTTGTTCCTGGGCGCCGTGGCGGGGCTCGCCGAGCCGGCCCGGGCGGCCGCTCCGTTCCTGCTCGCAGACGTCAACGCGACCGGCCTCGACCGCACAGCCGCCGCAGCGGTGAGCGGAACCTTCCTCCCCCTCGGCCGCCTCACCCTCGTTCCGATGTCGGAGCCGGGCAGCGGCCGCGAGATGTGGGTCACCGACGGCACGGACGCCGGAACCCGTCCCCTGCTCGACCTCTGCCCGGGACCGTGCGGGACCGAGATCATCCCTTTGGGAGTCGTCGGCCGCGCCGGCATCTTCCTCGCCAGGCCGGGGCAATCTCCCATGGCCCTGTGGAAAAGTGATGGCACGCTGCTCGGAACGTTCCCTCTGTTCACCCGTCACAGGATCGAAACCTGCAGGGCCGGCGAGCCACCCGGAACGGCGATCCTCGGTTCCACACTCTTTTTCTCCGCCCGGTACCAGGGCGGCTGCGAGCTCTGGACGACCGACGGCACGGCCGCCGGAACGCGGAGCCTGCGGGAGATCACACCCGCCGACATCGGCAGCCATGTGCTCCACGAGCTGATCGCCGTGGGAGATCGGGTCTTCTTCGTGGCGGCCGACTTGCTGGACTGGGGTCTCTGGCGGTCGGACGGCACGCCGGAAGGGACCATCCGGCTCCGCGGCTGGTCCCAGGAGAAGCCGTTCTCGCTGGTGGTGGCCGGCGCGCGGCTCTTCTTCCTTGCCAAGGAAGAGGAAACCGACGTCTGGACGAGCGACGGCACCCCGGCCGGAACGCGGCGCATCACGCAGTCCCTCCATCCGGGCCTCCTCCGGGAGATCGACGGGAGCGTCTACTTCACGGCGGACGAAGGGACGTCCGGCCGCGAAATCTGGAGGACCGATGCAGCGGCCACGAGCCCGCGGCCGGTCACCCGATTTGCCAACGCCAGCCCCTTCGTCGGCACCTGGAGCATCGAGAAGCTCGGCAACCGCCTGCTCTTCGGTGCGAACGACGGGCTCAACGGCCTGCGTTTGTGGACCACGGACGGACGCCCGGAATCGACCGCACCCCTCACCGGATGCCCGGGGGGATGTCCCCTCCTCGCGTCCGATACCGTCCTGGTCCGCTCCGGCCCGGACATCTTGTTCAAGTCGAGCCAAGGGACGGTCTGCGGCCTGCTCGAACAGCCGGGGAACGATCTCTGGGCGAGCGACGGGACCGGGGCCGGAACCCGCCGCCTCGCCGACTTCTGTCCGTGTTGCCTGGTCTCCGGCATCCGGCCGTTTCGCGGCGGCAACCTCTTCGCCCTGCAGGAGAGCGATACCTCCGATCCCGATCTCTGGGTGAGCGACGCCACGCCGCGAGGCACCCGGCTCCTGCGCTCGGGGGCCTCGATCGGGCACGTCGAGGAGGGAGGGCCGGGCCTGCTGGCGATTTTCGATCGAGCGGCCGAGCGGATGCAGCTCTGGACGAGCGACGGCACGGCGGAGCCGACGCGCCAGGTGACCGGGATCGGCCGCAATGGGTGGAGCTCGCAACCGCGGGAGCTCGTGCCCGCCGGCGACGGAATCCGCTTCCAGGCCTATCAGCCGACCTTCTTCCGTCTGTGGGAGAGCCACGGCACGCCGGAGACCACCGCGCCATCCGCGGGGGACGTCTGGGGCCATCTCGTCCCCTTCAAGGACCTGACCCTGGGCTGGGCGTACGAGGGGGTCATGCGAACCGATGGCACGGCCGCCGGCTCCTTCCGGCTCACCCCGGAGGGTGCCGGCGAGGCGGAAAATCTCGCCGTCCTGGGCGACCGGGCGGTCTTCTTGATGCGGACCTTCGACGGCACCTCTCTCTGGAAGACCGATGGCACGGTCGAGGGGACCCGGAAGCTCCTCGACCTCCCCGGCAGCGGGCGGCACCTGAGACCCCTGGGCGCAGAAGCCGTCTTCGTGGTGGGGGGAGCTCTCTGGAAGACCGACGGGACCACCGCCGGAACGCGGCCCTTGACCCCCGGCGGCTTCGACCTTGACGACCGTCTCCAGGTCGCGCTCCTGGGGTCCGGCGTGTATTTCACCAGCGACGAGGAGCTGTGGCGAACCGACGGGACCAGCTTCGGAACCTACCGGGTCGCCGAAGGAACGTTGAATCGCTTGATCGTCGGTCTCGCCGAACATCGAGGAGCGCTCTATCTCCTGAACGAGACCGGAGTCTGGCGAACCGACGGAACCGATGCGGGAACGGTCCTCCTGCGGTCCTTTCCCGGGCTCCATGGATACAGCCTGGCGTTCGGGGGCTTCACTCCTCTGGAAAATCTCCTCTTTTTCGTGGTGCCCACCGGAAACGACGCGGGGCTCTGGCGAACCGACGGCACACCGCAAGGCACTGTGCCGGTGGGCGACATCGCGCCGGGGGCGGGGCCGGCGGAGCCTTCGGCGCCGACCGTCCTGGGCGGCCGCCTCTATTTCGCCGCCCACGACGAGAAACATGGCGTCGAGCTCTGGGAGAGCGACGGGACCACCGCGGGCACCCGCCTGGTGCAGGACATCGCGCCGGGTGCCTTGTCGTCCTCACCCGACACTCTGACCGCGTCCGGCGGCCGCCTCTATTTCGCAGCCGACGACGGCATCCATGGCCGCGAGCCCTGGGTCTACGCTCCGGATGGCGCGGCGTGCGTGCCCTCGGACAGGGTCCTCTGCCTGAACGGAGGCCGTTTCCAGGTCGAGGCGAGCTGGCGGGATTTCAGCGGCGGGAGTGGCCGGGGCCACGCCGTGGCGCTGACGCCGGACACCGGCACGTTCTGGTTCTTCAACGCCGCCAACGTCGAGGTCATCATCAAGGTCCTCGACGGCCGGGGCGTCAATGGCCACCACTGGGTTTTCTTCGGCGCCCTGTCGAATGTCGAATACGCCCTCACGGTGACCGATACGTGGACCGGCGCGGCGCGGCGCTACACCAACCTCCCCGGCCACCTCGGCAGCGTGGCCGACACCCAGGCCTTCGGGCCGCTCGGCGCCACGCTGGCCGGTGTGATCACGGAGGGTCCCGCACCGGCGATCGGCGAGGCGCCGGCCGCGACACGGACGAGCCGCGCCACCGAAACCTGCGTGGCGGGCGCCACCCGGCTCTGCTTGAATCGCAACCGCTTCGCCGTCGAGGCACGGTGGAAGGATTCCCAGGGCCATACCGGTACGGGCCAAGCCGTCCCGCTCTCCGGCGGTGACACCGGATACTTCTGGTTCTTCGACGCCGCCAACGTCGAGGTCGTCCTCAAGGTGCTGGATGGCCGGCCCCTGAACGGCAAGCACTGGGTGTTCTACGGTGCCCTGTCGAACGTCGAGTACACGCTGACCGTCACCGATACGGAGACCGGGGTGGTCAAGACCTACACCAATCCCGGAGGAAGGCTCGCGAGCGTGGCCGATACGGGGGCTTTCTAGGCGGCGCGGACCTTCACTTCCCCGCCGTGTGATGGTCGTAGCTGATCACCCGCGTGAGGCGCCAGACGCCGTCCTGGTTCTGCCAGAGATGGATGAACGGCGCCTCGCCGGGAGCTTCGACGTCGTCGCGGCCCGGATGGTAGAAACGGTGCACGCCCATCTCCAGCGCACCGAAGCCTTCCAGACGATGGACCTCGAGGGTTCCCGCCACCAGCTCCCGCCGCACCTTGCCGCAGATGTTGTTCTTCACCGCTTCGACGAAGGTGGCCCGGGACCGGCTGAGGCCCGTTTTGTCGTGGTAGAATTCCAGATCCTCCGCGACCAGCGAGCCGAGCTTGTCCAGGTCACACCGGTTGAAGGCTTCAAAAAGAGCCGTGTCGAGCGCCGCCACCGTCCGGTGGAGCTCGCTTTCGGGCTTCTCCCCGCCCGCCGCCCGGGCTTCCACCGGGCTGATCAACAGAAGGAGCAGAGGCAACAGCCGGCGCCGGCGCGACCGAGCGAGACGAGTCTTCATGGAAGTCCTCCGGGAAACGCGGGAGCGATCCGGGCCGCTCCGGCGAGGGTGGTACGGGAGGTCACCCCGCAAGGTTGCGCGCCGCGTGCCCGGGCCAGGATCGGATACGATACGATGGCGCCCCAGGAGGATCAGCAACCATGAAAACAACGACCACGCTCACCCTTTCCGCCGCCTGCCTGCTCGTCGGTTTCGGGCTCGGATTCGCCGCCAAGGACACCCCCGGAGCCTCTGTGTTCCTCGGCAAGGACCCGAAAGAGGCCGGGCTCGCGGCGCTGGCGGCGGCCGAGCAGCTGGACGAGAACGGCTCCTGGGAAATGATCGGCATCGGCCGGGTGTACTACCTCTCGGGGAACCAGGCGCAGGGGCAGGCGCTGTTCGACCGCGTGACCGCCAAGAAGCCCGAGAAGAGCGACTGGCAGCGGATCGGCCAAGTCTATGCCGAAGCCGGCGAGACCGACAAGGCGGAGGCCGCCTTCCAGAGGGCGATGGATGCGAAGGACGACACCGGCCAGTCCGAGATCGGAGCCTGGTACATCCGCACCGGGCGCCGCGAGAAGGGCGAGGAGCTGTTCGCCAAGGCTCTGGAGCGCAATCCCGACGACGTCTGGCACTACGTGCGCGCCGCCGAGGCCTATCTGGGCGTTCCTCCGGGAAGATAGCCGTACTTCAGGTCGAAGAAACCGCTCAGCGCGCGGACCAGGCCTTCGACGTCGGCGTGCTCGGGCACCGAGATCCGGCAGATCTGCACACCGTCCTTCTTCTGAGCGGCTTTGACGGAGCTGGACAACGCCCCCTGGGTCGATTCCTGGGGGTTGATCACGTAGAAGCAGTCCGGCCCGCCGGCGCCCCCGGACTGCCCGTAGCTGACCCGGTTCTTGACCAGCTCCGGGGCATGGGTCAGCAGGTGGTCGACGAGCTCATCGACGAGATCCCCACGCGAGGTCGGTGCCGGCGGCAGGTAGAACGACAGAATCCCGCTGGCCAGACCCGCGGCGTCCGGGGAGGCGTCCGACACGCTGTACAGGGTGACCTCGTGGCCCCGCCGCCCGAGCTGCTCCCGGATCTGACCGGCCAGGTGGCGGGTATGGCCGGCGATCCGCTCCATCCGCGGCGCGAGATCCGCCAGCCCCTGCGCCAGGGCGCGCAGCTGCGAGGTCTTGGCGAAGCTGTCGGCATCGCGGCCGAGCTCCCGGGCTTCCGCCAGGATCCGCTGCGCCAGAGGATTGTCCCCGCACAGGACGAGCCCCAGGGTGGCCTTGCCTTTGGTCAGGTACTTCGATCCGCTCTTGACGACCAGAAACGGCCAGTCCCGGGCAAACTCCCGGGCGAACAGCGGATACAGCGGCGCCATGGTCGTGTCCACCAGCACGGGGATCTGCTGGCCCGTCTGTGCCCGATGGTCCTGGAGCGCCGTCACCAGCCGGGCGAAGTCGTGCACCTGCAGCTCGGGATTGGTGGGGGTCTCCAGGAACAGACAGGCGGGACCGCCCGCGAGCGCCGGCAGCGATTCGATCACGCGATCGACCATCGTGACCTTCTCACCCCGGCCGTTCTTGCGCAGCACCGGCAGGGGTCTGGGCAGGATCTCCCGCGCCAGCAGCTCGGCGATCAACTGGTGCGTCCCCCCGTAGCAGTTCTCGGCATAGAACAGAGTCACCGGGGCGTCACCGGCCAGCACCGAGGCGGTGGCGCGAAACACCGCGTCCTCGGCCGCCAGACCGGTGCAGAAGTAGGCGCTCGCCCGCATCTCCGGAAAGAGGGCGCGCAGCATCTCGTCACAGTCGGCCTCGCCGGCGGCCGGCGGAACCGGGGGAACCGGGAGCCCCACCAGGCGCCGCAGCTCGGTTGCGGCATGGCCGGCCGGCAAGGCGGCCACCGTGCGCTTGCGCACCACCTGGAGAGCCCCGGGGTCCAGCCCCGCTCCCTGGCGGATCAGCAGGACCCCGCCCTCGTCGATCGGGCAGGCGACGGCATCGGCCTGGATCGTCTCCAGGGCGACCGCTTCCGGCCGCTCGTCGCCGACAACCAGCGTCACGGTGCCGGGCGACGGCTCGGGCAGCGGGCCCGTCCAGTTTTCGTAGATCTCCACCTGCCGCGCCGAGAGCGCCGCCCGGCCGGCCTCCGAGAGGGGCAACCGGCCCGCCACATGGAGACGAACCGGCCCGGTCCTGCCCGGCGCTTCGATCGGCGCCAGAAAGGCCTTGGTCCGCGAAGCGAACGACACGACCCGTGCGGCTCCGGTCAGAACCCGCAGATAGAGCTCGTAGAGCGTCGAGAGGGGATGTCCCAGGCGGGCATAATCGTAGGGGTGGCCGCAAGCGGCCAGCAGGGCGCGAGCCTCCCGGCCATGAACGTCCTCGGCCAGCATCTGCCGCCCGGCGCGCCCGAGGCGGGCCAGAAACTCGGTCTCGCAATGAAAGCGGGGCAGATCGTAGGTGGTGGCTTCCGCTTGCCAATCTTCGGGCAGGACGTCTTCCTCCCCGAGAATCCGCCGGACGACCTGGGTGAGCTCTTCGAGGGACAGAGAGGCGCCTGATGCTTGCTCCATGCGTTTATTTCGACCCGTATTAAAACGTGCGCAGTTTATCATGTCTCGGCTGCCCTACGCCCCCTTGCGCAGCACCCACGTGCTCATCGACCGCAGGTTCTGGACGAGCGTCGTCTTCAGGGGATCGAGCCAGACGCCCCCCAGGCGGTCGCTCGTCCGCCGGAGCAGCTCCTCGTCCACGAGGAAACGCTCGGAGCCGTCCGGGAGCTGGAACCAGCGCCCTTCGAGGGGACGCACCCGCCCTTCCAGGCCGATCGTCGAAGCCAGCCGGGCGAAGAAGAGGCCTCCCGGACGCAGGACCCGCCACATCTCGTCGAGCATGCGGTCGAAGTGCGCCTCATCGCGGGCGAAGTGAAGGACGGCGCTGCAGACGACCGCATCGAAGCGGCCCTCCGGAAACGGCAGGGCGTCCAGGTCGGCCGTCTGGAAGCTCTCCGGCGGGTGGGACGGGGCGAGCCGGCCGGCGAGGCGGCGCGCCTGCTCGACCGCCGCAGGGCTCGCATCCACGCCGTGCACCTCGCAGCCCGAGCGCAGAAACCAGACCAGGTTCCTCCCCCCGCCGCAGCCGGCGTCCAGCAGGCGCATGCCGGGGGCGATCCTCCCCTTGAGGAGCTGATCGAGGAGATAGATGTCGATGTCGCCGAGAAGCTCGCGCAGGTCCATGGCGGCCAAGGATACTCGACGGCCGGGGGGCCGTAGTACGATTCTTTCTTGCTCGCCGAATCGCAAGGAGGTTTGCCATGCCCGGATTCCCAACCCGTCCCGCCGCCACCGGCCTTCTCCTCGCCCTCTCAGCCGTCCTCGGCGCCGCTGCACCGGCCGCTCCGCCGGAATGGCCGCAGTGGCGCGGCCCCAACCGGGACGGCGTCGCACAAGAAAGAGGGCTCCTCACCCAATGGCCGGAGGCCGGCCCGCCGCTCGCCTGGAAGACGGCCGGCCTCGGTGGCGGCCTGTCGAGCCTCTCCCTTTCCGGCGGCCGGATCTTCACCCTGGGCGACAGCGAGGGTGGCCAGCGGGTCCTCGCGCTGAGCCTCGCCGACGGAAAGCCCCTGTGGACCGCCAACGTCGGCCCTGCCTGGGATGATCAATACGGTGGACCTCGCAGCACGCCGACGGTGGACGGAGACCGCGTCTATGCGCTCGGCACCGAGGGCGATCTGGTCTGCCTGGAGGCGGCCACCGGCAAGGAGGTCTGGCGGAAGAACCTGGCACGCGATTTCGGCGGCCGGGTGATGTCGATCTGGAAGTGGACCGAGTCCCCGCTGATCGACGGCGACCGGCTGATCGTGACCCCGGGCGCCCCCGGCGCGGCCCTGGTGGCGCTCGACAAGACGACCGGCAAGGAGATCTGGCGCGCCGCCGTGCCGCCGCTCGGCGAGCTGGGCAAGGACGGCGCCGGCTACTCGTCCGTGGTCGTCTCCCGGGGCGGAGGGGTCAAGCAGTACGTCCAGCTCACCGGCCGCGGCCTCTTCTCGGTGCGCGCCGAGGACGGCAAATTCCTCTGGGGCTACAACAAGATCGCCAACGAGGTGGCGAACATCTCGACGCCCATCGTCCAGGGCGACCACGTCTTCGCCTCGACCGGCTACCAGACGGGCAGCGTGCTGCTCCACCTGAGCCGCCAAGGGGACGGCGTCGAAGCCCGGGAGGTCTATTTCCTGCCCGCCAAGTCGCTGCAGAACCACCACGGCGGCCTGGTTCTGCTCGACGGCCACGTCTACGGCGGCCACGGTCACAACCGGGGCTATCCCATCTGCGTCGAGCTGGCGACCGGCAAGATCGTCTGGGGCGGGGAAGGCGTCACGACCGGCCATGGCGGCACCGGCTCGGCCGCAGTCACCGCCGCCGACGGCCATCTCTATTTCCGCTACCAGAATGGCCGCGTGGTCCTGATCGAGGCCACACCGCAAGGCTACAAGGAGAAGGGAGCGTTCACGATCCCGAACGTCAGCCATCCGAGCTGGCCGCACCCGGTGGTGGCCGGAGGCAAGCTCTACCTGCGGGAGCAGGACCACCTCTACGTCTACGACCTGCGGCGCGGGTGATCTAGGCCGTCTCGGGGTCCGTCACTCCTCGACCCGGCCAGCCCCGGATGGCGAAGAACAAGGCCAGCACCAAGCACAGGCCGACACTCCAGGCCTCCGAGAGGAACGACACCCCGAAGGCGCCGAGATAGAGCGGAGGACCGAAACGATACCGCTTGGTGATTTGCCGAGCCTCTTTTTGCTTCGCGCTGGTCGCGGTCGCCGACAACAGCCGGAGCGAAGCATGTCGCCACAGTGCGTCGAAGGCGAGGGAGATGGCGAGGATCGTCCCGGTGTACAGATTCGCCGCAATCTTCGCTTCCCGATGGAGCAGATACTCTGACAAAAGGGCCGTCGGAAACGGCACGAACGTGACGAGGAACAACAAGAGGCCGTTCCAGTACAGGAACGACTGATCGTTTCGCTCGATCAGCGCGAAGATCCAGTGATGATGCACCCAGATGACGAGGATCGTCGCGAAGCTGGTCAAAAAGGCCAGGTAGCTGGGCCAGAGAGAGATCAAGCAGCGGGCGAGCCCGATCTTGGCAACCAGGTCATGACCGGGCACTTTGATCTCGATGACGAGAAGGGTCATCGCGATGGCGAAGACGCCGTCGCTGAACGCCTCGATGCGGATCGTCTCGCTCGGCAGGCAGGGGTCGGCCATCAGGTCAAGGGAGCGGATCGCAGCCGGCGCATCGCGGCCCAACCGGCCAGGACCAGGAGTGCCACCAGGAGGATCATTCCCCCTCCGGAGAGCGCGGGAACCTGGACGACGCTGGTCGCGGTGGAACATCCAGAGACGTTGTTGCCATCCAGCGTCACCGCACCCGTCTGGGCGAGGGCTCTGCCCGAAATGCTGGCTCCGGTGTTCAAGGTGATGCTCGTCAGCGCCAGGACGTTTCCCGGCAAGGAAGCGGCTGTACCGACGGTCGCCGAGCTGCCGAGCTGCCACCACACATCGCAGGCCGACGCACCGTTGGTCAGCACGACCGACGAGCCGCTGGCGGTGGTGAGCGAGCTCCCGATCTGGAAAACGTAAGTCCCGGCGCCGCTCAGGGTCAGCACCCCGGTCAACTGCGCCGATGAAGAGAAGCAATAAACGCCGGGGGTGAGCGTCAGCCCACCGAGATCCTGGCCGGTCAAGTCGGTGTTGCACGCCTGGCCGGCGAGGACATTGTAGGCGGTGGTGGCGTCGTTCTGTGCCTGGAGCGCGAGCGCATCGCCCGCGTGGATCGAGCCTCCGGTCACCAGCCCCGGAGGGAAACCGGTGACGGCGTTCCCCGGGCTGACGCCCAGATTCCCGACGATGCTGCTCGGGCCGGTGTTGGTCACCGTCGAGCCACCCAGGACCGCGAAGCTCCCCGCCGTGCCCAGAGACTGGGCGACGGCGGGCACGGAACCGCAAAGAAGCAGGGCGAACCCCGCGCTATTCAAGAAACCCAAGGTCTTCCATTTCATGTTGCTCCCCTTTCCTCGTGAGGACCAAGCCGAGCAGGTCCGTCAAGCCAGACTAGCCCTGGGGGCGACCTTGGGAGAAGCGCACTTTCTACCCGGAGAGGGGTGCGGGCTCCGTAGAAACTACTTTGTGTAAGGGTTTTCCCGCATCTTCCGCCGGCGAAGCGGAGCTATCGCCGGCTCCGCCAGTAGTAGCCGCCTCCGCCACCGAACACAAGGAGCAGAAGGACGATGACGACGATCAACGTGGTGGTGCTCATGACTGGACCTCCTTTTTCTTCAACCCTCCTGAGGATAGTCCTCCGGCACAGTCCAGGAAAAGCGCACTTTTTACCCGGATCGGGACCGGGGGCGCCCGTAGGAACTACCTGACACGCCGCCTCAGACCGGGCGTACCAGGTCGCGGGTGACGTCCGCCACCGTCGGGGCTCCGGCGAGGGCCATGGCGAGGTCGAGCTCGTGGCGCAGGAGCCGCAGGACGGTCGCCGCCCCGGCTTCCCCTCCGGTGGCGAGGCCCCAGAGGATCGGCCGTCCCACGAGCACGGCGCGAGCCCCCAGGGCGAGAGCCTTGAGGACGTCGGTCCCCCGCCGCACGCCGCCGTCCAGGAAGATCTCGATGGAATGGCCGGCCAAGGCCGCGGCCACCTCGGGGAGGACGTCGATCGTGGCCGGCGCGGTGTCGAGCTGCCGGCCGCCGTGGTTCGAGACCACGACCGCCGCCGCTCCGGCCTCGGCGGCCCGCACGGCGTCGTCCGGCCGGACGATGCCCTTGATCACCAGCGGCAGGCGGGTGATGGACCGCAGCCAGTCCAGGTCCCGCCACGACAAGGCCGGATCGATCAACGCGGAGACGTAGGCCGCGAGGCCCGAGTCGCCGGCCGCCTGCGCCAGCTCGCCGTACCCGTCCGGCAGCAGGTTGGCCACCGAAAGCCCGGGGGGCAGGTGGAAGCGGTTGCGGATGTCCCGCTCGCGCCGGCCGATGACCGGCGCATCCACGGTGAGCACCAGCGCCCGGCACCCCGCGGCTTCGGCCCGCCGCACCAGACCTTCTGTGACCTTCCTGTCCTTGTAGACGTAGAGCTGGAACCAGACCGGGCCGGTCGCGACGGCCACCACCTCCTCCATCGAGGTGGTGGAGAGGGTCGAGAGGACCATCACCGTCCCCGCCGCTCCCGCCGCCCGGGCGGTCGCCAGCTCCCCCTCCGGATGCGCGAGGCGCTGAAAAGCCGTCGGCGCGACGAGGACGGGGAACGCGACCGGCGTGCCGAGGACCGTGGTCGCCGGGTCGCGGTGCGACACGTCCACCAGCACCCGGTAGGCGAGGGTGAGGCGCTCGTAGGCCGCGCGGTTCGCCCGCAGCGTGGCCTCGTCCTCCGCGCCGCTCGCGTAGTAGTCGAACGATTCCCGCGGCAACGCCGCGCGGGCGAGGGCTTCGAGCTCGAGGAGGTTGACCGGTTCCATGGCGGAGATTCTATCCCCCGCACTCCCCCCTTGACAGCCCCATCCCCCCTCCCTACACTACCGACCGACCGGTAGAATTCTACCGGTCGGTCGGTATCGGAAAGGAATTCCCTTGGCGCGAGCACCGGAGGTCGGGTCGGAAGTCCACAAGGAGCGCAACCGGACGGTTCTGGAGACCGCGGCGCGGGTGATTTGTGAAAAGGGGTACGAAGCGGCGTCGGTGCAGGACATCGCCGACGCCTGCGGGCTCACCAAGGCCGGGCTCTACTACTACATCCGCAGCAAGGAGGACCTGCTGCTGGAGATCATGAACTACGGCATGGACATCTTCGAGGAGCGCGTCCTCTTGCCGGTCCTCACGATCAGCGATCCGGTCGAGCGCCTGAAGGCGTGCATGGAACGCAACATCTTCCTGGTGACCGAAGGCTGGAGCAAGGAGGTCACCATCATCCTCCATGAGCATGAGACGTTGACCGGCGACGCCCGTCTGCAGATCAACGCGCGCAAGAAGCGCTACGTCCATTTTCTCGAATCGTCCTTCGAAGAAGCGATGCGCGAGGGGCGCATCCGCAAGGTCGAGCCGCGGGTGGCGGCGTTCTCGTTTCTGGGCATGGTGCTGTGGATCTACAAATGGTTCCGCCCGGACGGCAAGATCCCGTCCGACCAGCTCGCCCGGGAGATGCAGGACCTGTTTTTCGGTGGATTGGAGATTGTGAGGAAAAAGAAATGAAACCGAACCGGGACGTCGGCATCGCCGGCTATGGCGCCTATGTGCCCCGCCTGCGCGTGCGCACCGCGGACATCTCCGCCACCTGGCGGGGCCGCGGCGGCGCCGCTCCGGCCGTGGCGGAAAAATCGGTCCCCGGCGCGGACGAGGACGTGGTGACCATGGCGATCGAGGCCGCCCGCACCGCTCTCGACCGCGCCGCCGTCGATCCCGAGACGATCGGCGCCGTCTGGGTGGGCACCGAGTCGAAACCCTATGCGGTGAAGCCCTCGGCGACCCTCGTCGCGGAAGCGCTGGGGATCACCCCGCACACCGTGGCCGCCGACATGGAATTCGCCTGCAAGGCCGGCAGCGAGGCGATGCAGGCCGCGGTGGCCTTCGTCGGCTCGGGGATGGTGGAGGCGGCTCTCGCCATCGGCATGGACACCGCGCAGTCGAAGCCGGGCGATGCCCTGGAGTACACCGCCGGCTGCGGCGGTGCGGCGTATCTTTTCGCGCCCGCGGATCTCTCGCTCGCCGTGGTCGAGGCCTCGGTCTCCTACGTCACCGACACGCCGGATTTCTTCCGCCGCGAGACCGCGCACTATCCCGAGCACGGCAGCCGCTTCACCGGCGAGCCCTCGTATTTCCGCCACACCCTGGCCGCCTCGCGGCGCCTCCTCGCCGAGGTGGGTTGCGCCCCCGCCGATTTCGCCCACGCCGTGTTCCACCAGCCGGTGCCGAAATTCGTCGAAAAGGCCGGCGCCGAGCTGGGCTTCACCCGGGAGCAGATCCGCACGGGTCTGGTGGCGCCGCGGATGGGCAATGCCTATGCCGGCTCGTCCCTCCTCGGCCTCGCCGCGGTGCTCGACGTGGCCCGGCCGGGTGAGCGGATCTTCTTCTGTTCCTATGGCTCGGGCGCCGGCAGCGACGCCTTCTGTTTCCGCGTCACCGGCCGGATCGAGGAGAGCCGGCACGGCGCCACCGTTCTCGATTATCTGGACCGCCGCCGGCTGGTGGACGGTTACGGCCAGTATCTCCGCCTGCGGGGAAAGATCAGGACCGCATGAAAGACGTGTTCATCATTGGCGCAGCGCAAACCCCGGTCGGTGAGCATTGGGGGCTCGGTCTGCGCGAGCTGGGAGCCACCGCCATCCGCGCCGCGCTCGCCGACGCCGGCCTGGAGGCGGGCACCGACCGCATCGACGCTCTGTTCGTCGGCAACATGCTGGGGGGCGCGGTCAACGGCCAGGAGAACCTCGGAGCCCTGCTCGCCGACGCCGCGGGCCTCTTGCCGATCGAAGCCTGGAAGGTCGAAGCGGCGTGCGCTTCGGGCGGTGCCGCGGTGCGCGCCGCGGCCCTGGCGGTGGCGTCCGGAGCGCAGGACGTGGCGGTCGCGGTGGGGATCGAAAAAATGACCGATACGGTCTCCGACCGGCTCGCCGCCGGCCTCGCCTCGGCCTCCGACGGCGACTTCGAGGCGAGCCACGGGTTGAGCTTCACCGCCCTCTCGGCCCTGTTGATGCGGCGCTACATGCACGAGACCGGGGCCTCGCGTGAGGACTTCGCCCCGTTCGCCGTCAACGCCCATGCGAGCGCGGCGAAGAATGCGAACGCGATGTTCCGCGAGCCGATCTCGGTCGAAGATTTTCTGCGCTCCCCGCTGGTCGCCGCGCCGATCGGCATCCTCGACGCGGCCCCGGTCTGCGACGGTGCCGCCGCCGTGGTGCTCTGCTCGCGCGAAGCCCTCGCGGCGCACCACCGGCCGATCCGCATCGCCGCCTCCGCCGCGGCGACCGACACCATCGGCCTCGCCGGCCGCGGCGACCTGCTGACCCTCGGGGCCGCCCGCAGCTCGGCGGAAAAAGCCTTTGCCGCGAGCGGCTTCGGGCCGAAAGACATCCACTTTTTCGAAGCCCACGACGCCTTCACCATCATCACCGCCCTGTCGCTCGAAGCCTGCGGTTTCGCGCCGCGCGGCGAGGCGCTGAAGCGCGCCGCCCACGGCTGTTTCGCCGTCGGCGGCTGCGTCCCTCTCTCCACCTGTGGCGGCCTCAAAGGCCGCGGGCATCCGGTGGGAGCGAGCGGGACCTATCAGATTGTCGAGGCCACGGCCCAGCTCCGCGGCGCCGCGGGAGCGAACCAGGTCCCGGGTGCCCGGGTGGCCCTGACCCAATCCATCGGCGGCCACGGCTCGATCGCCGTGACCCATGTCCTGGAGGGCTGACCGTCATGGATCTGCCGCGCTATCACCGCTTGACCGCCCCGTACTATCGCCTGGAAGGCCAGCGCTGCGCGGCCTGCGACGCCGTGCAGTTTCCGCCGCGAACCTCCTGCGGCGCCTGCCGCGGTGCGGATCTCAAGCCCTACCGCTTCTCCGGGCGGGGCACCGTCTACTCCTTCGCCGAGGTGAGCCAGCCCCCGCGCGGGTTCGTGGGACCGTACGTGGTGGCCCTGGTGGAGCTGGAGGAAGGCGTCCGCGTCACCGCCCAGCTCACCGACATCAGCGCCGAGGAGGTCGAAATCGGCCTGCCGGTCGAGATGGTCACCCGCCGCCTGCAGGAAAAGGGACCCCACGGCTACCTCGTCTACGGCTACAAGTTCCGTCCCTGCCTTGAGCGCAGCGCCGCGCGGAGAGCGTCGTGAAACGGGCGCGCTGGGTGAGCCTCGCCGAAGCGGCGGCCTCGGTGGCGGACGGCGCCCTCATCGCACCGGGCGGGTTCATGCTCGGCCGGGCCCCCATGGCGCTCCTCTTCGAGCTGGTGCGCCAGGAGCGCCGCGATCTCCACGTGATCTCGCTGCCCAATCCGTTCCCCGCCGAGATCCTGGTCGCCGCGGGCGCCGCGCGCAAGGTGGAATTCCTCTTCGCCGCCCTGACCCTCGACGGCCGGGTGCGGCCGATGCCGGCGCTCAAGCGGGCGATCGAGGCCGGCACCCTCGACTGGACGGAGCACGACGGCTACCGCGTCGTCCAGCGCTTCCGCGCCGCGTCCATGGGCCTCCCCTTCCTGCCGGTCCCGGACGCCGACGCCTCCGCCCTGCTCCAGCTCGATCCGCTGCCGCACGTCACCGATCCCTTCACCGGGGAGACCGTGGCGGTGGAGCGCCCACTGCATCCGGACGTCGCCTTGATCCACGCCCGCGCCGCGGATCGCGACGGCAATCTCTGGATCGAGGACCCGACCACCGACCTCCTCCTCGCCGGAGCCGCCCGCCGGGTCGTCGCCACCGTCGAAGAGCGGGTGGACCGGGTGCCGCGGGCGACGATTCCCGGCTTCCAGGTGGACCTCCTCATCGAAGCGCCGCGCGGTGCCTGGCCCACCGGCTGCCTGGGCCTCTACCCCGCCGACACGGCCCACCTGGAGCACTACCTGGCGCTTGCGGAAGCCGGGCGCGAAGGCGAGTACCTGGCCGGCCTGCTGCGGGAGGCCGCGTGACCAGCCTCGCCTCGCCGACTCCGGCCGAGACCGTGATCGCCGCCATGGCGCGCGAGATCGAGGACGGCGCCGTGGTGGCGACCGGCGTCGCCTCCTCGCTCGCCATCCTGGCCATCGCCGTGGCCAAGGCCACCCATGCGCCGCGCTCGACCTACATCGCCTGTGTCGGCGCGCTCGATCCGGCTCTGGACCGACTGCATGCGAGCTCGGAAGACCTCGGCTATCTCGCGGGCCGCTCCGGCGAGGTGAGCATTCCGGATCTGTTCGATCATGCCCGGAGGGGGCGCATCGACGTCATGTTCTTCGGCGCCGCGGAGGTCGACGCGACCGGCGACACCAATCTCTCCGCCGCCGGCTCGCTCGACCGGCCGCAGGTCAAGTTCCCCGGCGTGGCCGGCGCCGCCACCTTGCGCCGCTGGGTGAGCCGGCCGGTGATCGTCCTCGGGCGCCAGAGCCGGCGCAACCTGGTGCCGCGGGTGCAGGTGGCCTCCACCACCGATCCCCACCGCCGCATCCGTCTGCTCACCGACCTCGGAGCCTTCGAGCTGGGCGCGGACGGCGCGGCGCTCACCGCCCGTCATGCCTGGGCCACGGACGCGGAGATCACCCAACGCACCGGTTTCGCGTTCCACACCCCGAGCCCGCTGCCGGTCACTCCGGCTCCGTCACCGGAGCACCTGCATGCCATCCGCCGCATCGACCCGGACCATCTGCGCGACCGCCTGATCGGTTGAGTTGAAAGGAACGCCCCCATGGAAGCCATCGTTCTGCGAGCCTTCGGAGCCCCCGAAAACCTGCGGCGGGAGATCGTCCCAGACCCGACGCCCGGCCCCGGGGAGGTCCTGCTGCGCGTGCACGCCTGCGGCGTCTGCTATCACGACGTGATCAACCGCCGGGGCAACCTGCCGCGCACCTCGGTGCCGGCCATCCTCGGGCACGAAGCGGCCGGCGAGGTGATCGGCATCGGCCCCGGGGTGGAAGGCTGGTCGGTGGGAGACCGGGCGGCGACCCTGCAGCGCCTCTCCTGCGGCACCTGCGCGCACTGCAACGCCGAACGCAACAGCCTCTGCAAGCTCGACACCCGCTTCTTCGGCGAAGAGATCCCGGGGGGCTATGCAGCGTTCATGGCGGCCCCCGTGGCCGGGCTCGGCCGGGTCCCCGCCGGCGTCTCCTGGCCGGTCGCGGCGGTCGCCTGCTGCACCACGGGCACGGCCGTCCACTGCCTGCGCACCCGTGGCCGTCTGGCCCCCGGCGAAACGGTGCTGATCACCGGCGCCTCAGGTGGTGTCGGCATGCAGGCCGTACAGCTCGCCCGCCACGATGGCGGCCGGGTGATCGCCGTCACCTCCGGGGAGAGTAAAGCCGGCCCCCTTTTCGAGGCCGGAGCGCACGACGTCATCGTGAGCCCCACCCTCGACTTCGCCGGAGAGGTGCGGCGCATCACCGGCGGGCACGGCGTCGACCTCGCCCTCGAAATCGTGGGCAGCGTCACCTTCGCGCAGACCTTGAAGACCCTGGCCCCCGGCGGCCGGCTGGTCACCGTGGGCAACCTGGAGACCGGGATCGTCGATTTGAATCCCGGCCTGGTGATCGTCAAGGAGCTGGAGATCCTCGGCGCCTACGCCACCACCCAGGCCGAGCTGAACGAGGCCCTCCGCCTCGTCGAGACCGGCGTCCTGCGCTCCTGGGTCTCCGACGTCCTCCCCCTCCACGAAGCCGCCCGCGCCCACGACCGCCTGGAAAAAAAGGAAGTCGCCGGCCGGCTCGTGTTGCAGCCGGTGCATTGAGGGAAAAGGGCGGCTGAACGCAAGCCCGGGGCATGACGATGCCGTGAGGGTGGCTGGGGCGACTAGAATACCGTTCGCGGTGCGCCCGCACGGTGCTCTGCGGATGAGCCGCAACCACGGGAGCGTATGGATCCACTGACCCAAGGTGTCGTCGGGGCCATTGCCGTCCAGTGCCTCGCCCGGCGCGAGGAGCAGCGGCTGGCTGCCGGCGTCGGTTTTGTCGCCGGCACCCTCGCCGATCTCGACGTGCTGATCCGCTCGAGCACCGATCCGCTCTTGTTTCTCGACTACCACCGCCAATTCACCCATGCGCTCGCCTTCGTCCCGGTGGCCGCGACGCTGCTCGTCGCCGCTTTGTGGCCTTGGCTCGGTTGGCTGCGCCGTCGCTGCGGGTTGCCGCAGCTCGGTCTCGGCCATCTTTGGGTCTGGATCGCGATCGGTTACGGCACCCACGGCCTGCTCGACGCCTGCACCACCTACGGCACCAGCCTGCTCTGGCCGTTCGCCGAAACCCGAGTCGCCTGGAATCTGGTGGCGGTGATCGATCCCGGCCTGACGCTGCCGGCGCTGACGCTCGGGCTGTTCGCCTGGTGGCGACGGTCGCCGCGGCTCGGCCGGCTCGCGCTCGCCTGGGCCTTGGTCTGGTTGGGGCTCGGCCTGATCCAGCGCGAGCGCGCCAACACCTTGCTCACCGAGCTGGCGGCCTCGCGCGGGGGGGTGATCGAACGCGGCGGCGCCAAACCCACGTTGTTCAACTTGCTACTGTGGCGAGGCGTGTGGCAGAGCGGCGAGATCTTGCACGTGGCGGCGCTGCGGCCCGGCTGGCTCGGCCCCGACCGGACGAGCGAGGGCGCGAGCACACCCGTGTTCAGGCTCGACCGCGAGCTACCGGGGCTCGACCCTGACAGCATCGCGGCGCGCGACCTCGAGCGGTTCCGCCACTTCTGCGATGGTTGGTTGGTCGCGCTCGAGCGCGACAAGCAGGGGCGCCTGCTCGTCGGCGACTTGCGCTACGCGATGTTGCCGGATGAGATCCGGCCGCTGTGGGCGATCCGCCTCGATCCTTCGACCCCCGGTCGCCACGTCGACTACGTCACCCTGCGCGAGGTCGCCCCGGGTACCCTCGCACGCTTCGCCGCGATGGTGCGCGGCAGCGCGGGAGCCTACTGAAGCTCGCGGTACTGCAGCAGATCCCAGAGATTGCCATACAGGTCCGCGAAGACCGCGACGGTTCCGTAGGGCTCTTCCTTCGGCGGCCGGACGAACGTCACCCCGGCGGCAACCATCCGGTTGTAGTCACGCCAGAAGTCGTCCGTGTTCAGAAACAGAAAGACGCGGCCGCCGGATTGGTTGCCGATGAACGGCTCCTGCTCCGGCTTCGAAGCGCGCGCCAACAACAAAGTGGTCCCGCGCCCTCCGGGCGGCGCCACCAACACCCAGCGTTTGTCCTGTGCCGGCTGGTAGGTGTCCTCCAGGAGGACAAAGCTCAGCTTCTCTGTATAGAACTCGATGGCTTCGTCGTAGTCTCGGACGACCAGGGCGATATGAACAATGGACTGTTGCACGGTCACTCCTTCGGCTCGGTGGAAAATTGCCTGGCACCCGTGCCTGGCGCTTACGATACCCTGTCACCATGCGTTGGACGGAACGGACCTTCGACTTCAGTCTTCCCGTGCCTGCAGCCCCCGTGGCGGGGCTGGGCCGGGTCCCCCCCGTCCTTCTTGACGACGCACCGCCCCTGTTGCGCTTCGAGATCGCCCGAGACGGCGTGCTCCTCTTCCAGCGGGAGGACCACCTGTGGACGGGCTTCAAGGCCCGGGCCATGGTGGACTGGTGGGACTGGGCACCGACGCATCGCAGGATCGCCTCCGCCGTCGTCCGACGCCTGCGAGAGAGGATTGCGGATGGTCAGGGTTGACGTCGTCGCGCGCAAGGTGGCGACCTAACGCTTCGAAGGATCACGAGCCTTTTCGTAGGCCAGCTTGGCTTCGTCCGCGCGCCCCAGCTTCGTGAGCGCGTTGCCAAGACCGTAGTACGCGTTGGTGTAGTTGGGCGAGATCTCGAGCGCCCTTCGATGGCTGCTTGCAGAACCTTCATAGTCGCCCTTGCCATACAGCGCGTCACCGAGGTTCCAATGTGCCATGACGTTCATTCCATCGAGCTCGATAGCGCGACGATCAGCAGCGATGGCCTCCTCGAGACGCCCGCTTACCTGTAGTGCGTAACCTAAATAGGAGTATGCCCGCGAGTTGCGAGGGTCAATCCTGATCACATACTCGAACGCGGGAACGGCCTGCTCGATCTTCCCAGAGTTGAGCAAATCCAAAGCTTCCTTCATGGCTTTCTCACGCTCGTGACTCTCCGTGCTTGGGGGTTGATCTCCTGGCTTCAATTCTTTTTTATCGCCCTGCCATACGGCGATCGAAAGCGTGAGCCCGACGCTCCCCATCGCTAGTGCCAGCACGGGAGTCCAACGTCTCAGTTGCTTTCGTCTGAGTTCGCGGAGCATTGACTCTACAGCGGAGCGAACCTCAGCGGCTGCGCTCCCACTTACCGTGAGGACGGTGGCAGCCTGAAGGTAGGTTGGCAGATCCCGCGGTTCAAGTCTGTCAATGATGACTGGAAGCACACGGCTGATAGGACTGGGCCACCGTTCTCGTGCAAATTTTAGCTCCGTCAGAGTGAACTTTCCCGCAGCTATCGAGGCAGAGGAAGCAATAAAAACGAATAGAGTACAGTTATTGACTGCGGCACTTATCCTGGCTTGGTAGTCTCCACCAGGCGGTAAACTCTGCTCATCATAGAAAACCTCGCAGCCGGCGCTCGCCAAAGCAAGTTGAATGGGCTCGACAATCGCTTTGTCTTCAGAGGCATGGCATAGAAATATTGAAGGCATTCTGACAGCTCCGCGAGCACTCAAGGTGATTCATACCGCCTCGAGGTGTCCGAGTGCACTGAGATCACGAGATCACCTCGCTTTCACAGGGCAGTTGCCGTGCCGGCTCACCTGCCGGGCGCGCGTGCCGGCGCAGCCACCGGTGTGCCAAAGAGGGCGAGGGTGAGGACGGCAAGAGTGATTGAGCAGGCGGCTCGCATGCAGGAATTCTACACTTGTTCCCGCCTTGCGGGCCACCGGGCTCTTGCCCGCTTTGAGCCAGCGACAAGAGGCCGCACAAGTCGGCCGGCTCGTACTGCAGCCGGTGCACTGAGGGCTCACACCCGTAGCAAGCCTCGGAAGCCGCGGGCGGCATAGTAGGACTGCGCCCCGTTGTGGTACACGAACACGTTGCCATAGCGGCGATCGCAGAACAGGGCGCCGCCCAGCGAGCGGATGTCTTCGGGGGTGACCACCCAGCTGGACGTCTTGGTGTCGAACTCTCCGAGCTTCTGCAGCTCTCGGTATTGCTGCTCCGTGAGCAGCTCAATGCCCATCGCGGCGGCCGCCTCAACGGCGCTCCCTTCCGGCTTGTTCTCCTTCCGTGCGCGTAGCGCCTCGCCGTCATAGCAAAGGCTTCTGCGCCCAGCCGGGCTCTCGGGCGAGCAGTCACAGAAGATATACGTGCCGGCGGCCTGGTCGTAGCCGATCACATCCGGCTCGCCGCCGGATGCTTCCATTTCCCGAAGGGACTTGAGCGCCGCCGGGCCGGCCTCCTGGAGTCGGGTCAGGACCTGTTCCCAGGCCAGCTCCCGGTGCCGATGCAGGTTCTTTTCGAAACGGCTCTTCAGGGTCCGGAACAACTGTTCTTGTGTGTTCATGGTTTGGCAAGGTAGCGGTTGGGGACGTTGGTGAGCGGCGGCACGGCTCGGCCCGAAGCTTGAAGCAGCTCCCTGACGTTCGCGTAGCAATCTTCTTCCGGGCGGTGCATCTGCGGCAGGAGCCCCAGCTGCGCGTAGGACACAGGGGTGACATCGAAACAGGTGGTTTCCCAGTCGAAACCCCGGCCCCAGGTGATTCCTTGGAGCCTGACGTCGGGCCGTGCTCCCGCCGAGAGCAGGAGTCTCATGACAGGCGCGGAACGGTTGGCGTTCGAATTCACCGTGTGGAAGAGCGGCGTCTGGCCGTTCATGCCGGCAGAGTCCGTTTCTGCCCGTGTGTCCACTTCGGCGCCCAGCTCCAGGAGCTTCGCCGCGACGGCAAGGTGCCCGTACTCGGCCGCAACATGAAGCAGGGTGGCCCCATCGAGCGGCGTAAACGCGCTGCCCATCCACGTCCGGTGCCTCAGCAACGACCGATCCTTCTGCACCGCGTCGGCGAGCTGGTCGGGATCGTCGAGAAGGACCGGGGTGATCTTGGGATCGTCCAGCGTCGCTCCCCGTTCGAGGAGAAGGCGGACGCACTCCGGAAATCGGGCAGACCGGTAGTACATCTCGGTCAGGTAGGTGATGGGGGTCTTCCCGTCGACCGGCCGGGTGGCGCTGAAGCCGGCGTCCAGAACGGCGCGAATGCGCTCGACGGAGTGGATTTCAAAGGCCACGAGCAACTGGTCGAAGGGGGCGTCGGCCGCCATGGCGCTCAACTTACGCCGGCCTCCCGGGGGTGTCAACCACGCCCCCGCACTTGCCGGCGCAGCTCGCGCTGGCGGCGGGTGCGGTCGCTGCGGTCTTCGGCCCTTTCGCGGGTCTCTTCCAGGGAGATCTGGTCGACGGTCTCACGGGAGAGGGAGCCGGCCAGGGCGGAGATGGTGGGATGGCGGAAGAGGTCGACCAGGGTGAGCGCGGGAAACCGCGGCGCCAGCAGGCGGTGGACCTGGACGACCAGGAGGGAGTGCCCGCCGAGGTCGAAGAAGCTGTCCTCGACGCCGACCGCGGCGAGGCCCAGCGCTTCCCGCCAGGCGGCGGCGATGAGCTCTTCGGCCTCGGTGCGCGGCAGGACCACCTGCGCGGCCGGGGCATCCGGCGGTGGCGGGAGGGCGCGGCGGTCAAGCTTGCCGTTGGCGGTGACGGGGAGCTTCTCCAGAACGACGTACGACGACGGGACCATCGGCTCCGGCAGGCTCTCGCGCAAGGCGAGCCGCAGGGCGTCGAGGCGCAGATCGGCCTCCCCCACCAGGTACGCCACGAGCCGCCGGTCGCCGAGGCGGTCTTCGCGCGCCAGGACGACCGCTTCGCGCACGCCGGGGAAGGCGGCGAGGGCCGCTTCGATCTCCCCGGGCTCGATGCGCATGCCGCGGATTTTCACCTGGTGATCGAGACGCCCGAGATAGTCCAGCCGGCCGTCCGGACGCCAGCGGGCGAGATCGCCGGTGCGGTAGAGGCGATCTCCCGGCGCGGCGGCCAGAGGGTCCGGCACGAAGCGGTCGGCGGTCAGGGCCGGTTGCGCGAGGTAGCCGCGCGCCAAGCCGACGCCGCCGATACACAGCTCGCCCGGCGCGCCCACCGGCACCGGACGCGCCAGGCGGTCCAGGAGACGGATCTCCAGGTTCGCGATCGGCCGGCCGATCGGGACCGACGGCTCCCCCGCTCCCGGGGCGCAGGTCCACGCGGTGACGTCCACCGCGGCCTCGGTGGGACCGTACAGGTTGTGCAGGCGGGCACCGGGGAGAAGGGCGTGGAACCGGCGGGCCAGATCGGCCGGCAGAGCCTCGCCGCTCGCCATCACCTGGCGCACTCCGGTCGCCCGCTCGACGCCCGGCTCGCCGAGGAAGACCTGGAGCATCGACGGGACGAAGTGCAGCACGGTGATCTCCTCCTCGATCAACGTGCGCACCAGGTAGGCGGGATCGCGATGCCCGTCCGGCCGCGCCACCACCAGGCGCGCGCCCACCACCAGCGGCCAGAAGAATTCCCAGACCGAGACGTCGAAGGTGTACGGCGTCTTTTGCAACACACGATCGTCCGCGCCGAGGCGATACGCCTCCTGCATCCAGAGGATGCGGTTGGCGATCGCCGCGTGCGTGTTCATCGCCCCCTTCGGTGCTCCGGTGGAGCCGGAGGTGAAGATCACGTAGGCCAGGTGATCGCCCCGCACCGCGGGCGGTGGCCCGGCGGCGCTCTCCTGCTCCAGGCTCGCGCGCTCGGCGTCCAGGCTGACCACAGTGGCCGCGGCGAAACGGTCTTGCCAGACGCTCTGGGTGAGGACCACGGGGGCTCCGCTCTCGGCGAGCATCCGGTGCAGCCGCTCGGTGGGATGGGCGGGGTCCAGGGGGAGATAGGCACCGCCGGCCCGGTGGATGCCGTAGAGCGCCACGACGAGATCGAGCGAGCGCTCCAGGCAGACACCCACGACCACGTCCGGCCCCACGCCGAGCCGCCGGAGCCTCCCGGCGAGGCGGCTTGCGCGCTCGTCGAGCTGGCGGTAGGTCAGCTCCTCGCCCGCGCAGCGGACGGCGATCCGCTCCGGGGTGCGCGCCACCTGCACGGCGAACAGAGCCGGCAGGGTGTCCGCCGCCGGCCGCTCCACCGCGGTGGCGTTCCACTCGCGGAGCTGCTGCGCCTCCGCCGCCGAGAGGAGCGCCAGGTCCCCGATCCGCGCTCCGGCCTCCGTACCGGCCTGCGCGAGAAGGGCCGCGTAGTGCCTCACCAGGCGATCCGCGGTCGGCGTGTCGAACAGGTCGCGGTTGACGTCGAGCGTGCCGGCGAGGCCGCCGTCCACCTCCTCCAGGGTGAGCTGGATCTCGAATTTGGCGGTGCCGGTGTCCACCGGCTCGGTGGTCACGGCGAGACCGGGCAGGGCGAGGGGCGGGCGCGGCGCGTTTTGCAGCACGAAGAGGACCTGGAAGAGGACCGGCCGCGCCAGGTTGCGCTCCGGCCGCAGCTCCTCCACCAGCTTCTCGAACGGCAGGTCCTGGTGCGCCTCGGCCGCCAGGAACCGCTCGCGGGCGCGCTGTACCAGAGTGCGGGGGGTCGGGTCGCCGGAGAGATCGCCGCGCAGGACCAGGGTATTGACGAAGAGACCGATCAGACCCTCCAGCTCGACGCGCGTCCGGCCTGCCACCGGGGCTCCGACGGCGAGGTCCTCCTGGCCGGACCAGCGGGCCAGCAGGGCCTGGAAGCCGGCGAGCAGGACGAGGAACAGCGTCGCTCCCTCGGCGCGCGCCAGCTCGCGCAGCCGGCCGGTCACCGCCGCGTCGAGCCGGAACGGCCGCGAGGCGCCGCGGAAGGTCTGGAGGGGCGGATGCGGCCGGTCGGTGGGCAGGTCGAGCCCCGGCGGCAGGCCGGCCAGCGCCTCGCGCCAGAAGGCGAGGCTCCGCTCCAGCGCCGCGCCGCGCAGGCGGGCGCGCTGCCAGACGGCGAAGTCGCGGTAGCGCACCGCAGGCTCCGGGAGGGACAGGCCGGCGTAGAGGGCGGTCAGCTCGCGCACGAAGACGCCGAGGGACCAGCCGTCGCCGATCGCATGGTGCAGGGTGACAAGCAGGGTGTGCTCCGCCTCCGCCCGGCGCAGGAGGAGGACCCGGAACAGCGGCCCGTTCGCGAGATCGAACGGCTGCACCGCCTCCCGCGCGATGAGGCGCCGGGCCTCCTCCTCCGCCGCCGCGCCGAGCGCGCGGAGGTCGACCACGTGAAGGAGGAGGACCGGCGCCTCCTCCACCACCTGCACGGGCTCGCCGGCCCCGAGCGGCAGACGGGTGCGCAGGCTCTCCTGCCGCCGCACGAGCGCCGCCAGCGCACGGGCCAGCGCGGCGACGTCGAGCCGGCCGCGCAGGCGCACGGCGGCCGGCAGGTGGTAGACCGGCGAGGCGGGATCGAGCTGGGCGAGAAACCAGAGCCGTTGCTGGGCAAAGGAGAGCGGCGCAGGACCGTGCCCCGCCGCGCCGGCAAGCGGCGTCGGGTCCTCCTCGCCCGCGGCGGCGGCGATCCGCGCGGCGAGGCCGACCACGGTCGGCGCCTCGAACACGGCACGCAGCGGGATCTCGACGCCGAAGGCGCGACGGATGCGCGCCACCGCCTGCGCCGCGAGCAAGGAGTGGGCGCCCGCCGCAAAAACGTCGTCCCGGCGGCCGATCCGCCGCTCCAGCAGCTCGGCCCACAGAGCCGCGAGCCCCTCCTCCACCGCTCCCTGCGGCGCTTCGTAAGGCACCGCGGCGACCTCAGCCGGCCGGGACGGCGCGAGGGCGTTCACGATCTGATGCCGCTCGACGCCGGCCAGCAGCAGGAGGTCGCCGAGGCGGGCCGCGGGCTCCGCGGCGAGGCCTTGCAGCAAGGCGGCGAGCTGGCCGAGCAGGCGCTCGACGGTCGTCGCCTCGAAGAGGTCGGCGTCGTACTCCAGGGACCCGCGGAGGTCGCCGTCCTGCCCGGAGAGATCGAGCAGCAGGTCGAGCTTGGCCGTTCCGGTCGGCACCGGGACCAGCTCCGCCGTGACCCCGGGGAGGTCCGGCGGGCGCGGCGCAACGCTCTGGAAGGCGAGCATCGCCTCGAACAGCGGCGTGCGCCCGAGGTCGCGGGTCGGTGCGAGGTCCTCGACGAGCCGCTCGAACGGCACCTGCTCGTGGTCCTGCGCCGCGAGGAGCGTGGCGCGCGTGCGCCGCAGCAGCTCGCGGCCGGTCGGATCGCCCTTGAGGTCGGCGCGCAGGACCAGGGTGTTGGCGAAGAAGCCGATCAGCCCCTCGATCTCCACGTGCTGTCGCCCGGCCACCGGCGCGCCGACGGCCACGTCCTCGCGCCCGGCGCGGCGGCCGAGCAGTGCCTGGAACGCGGCGAGCAGCACGGTGAACACGGTGACGCCCTCGCGGCGGGCGCAGGCGGCCAGCTCGCGGCTCAGCTCCTCGCCGAGGCGCACCGCCGACCGGCCCCCACGCCGCCGCGTGGAACCCGAGCGCGGCCGATCCGTGGGCAGGTCGAGGCGCTCCGGAAGCCCCTGCAAGGCCTCGCGCCACCAGCGCAGCCCGGCCTCCAGAACCTCACCGGTGAGCCACCGCCGCTGCCAGCGCGCCCAGTCCACCGCCTGCACGGGCAGATCGGGCGGCCGTTCCCCCCGGGCGAGCCGCGACAGCTCGTCGACCAGCACCCCCAGGGACCAGCCGTCGCTCACGATGTGGTGGAAGCTCGCCACCAGCAGGTGGTCCTCGGCGGCGAGACGCAGCAGGAGGGCGCGGAAGACCGGCCCGTGCTGGAGGTCGAACGGCCGCACCACCTCCTCCTCCAGCCGGCGGAAGGCCGCCACCTCAGCCCCTGCTGCACCGAGGGCGGTCAGGTCCTCCACGGGGAGAGCCCACAGGCCGCTCGGCGGGATCGGCGCCACCCGCTGCACCGGGCCGCTTTCCGTCGCGTGAAACGTGGTGCGCAGCGCACCGTGGCGCCGGACGATCGTGGCGAGCGCCGCGGCCAGGCCGGGGACGGCGAGCGGCCCGCGCAGGCGGATCGCCACCGGCAGGTTGTAGGTGGCGGTGCCGGGCTCCAGACGGTCGAGAAACCACAGGCGCTGCTGGGCGAAGGAGAGCGGAGCGTCGCCCGCCTCCCCCTGGGGCTCCGGCGGCGGCAGGGGCGCCGGGCGATCTCGCGCCCCCTGGATCCAGGCGGCCACGCCGGCCACCGTCGGGGCGTCGAACACCGCCGGCAGAGGGATCTCGACTCCCAGCGCACCGCGCACCCGCGCCACGACCCGCGCGGCGAGCAACGAATGCCCGCCGAGATCGAAGAAGCTCTCCCGGCGCCCCACCCGCTCGCGGCCGAGAACCTCCGCAAACAGGGCCGCCACCGTCTCCTCCAGCACGCCCCGCGGCGCCTCGAACACGCCGGCCGGCGCCTCCTCCGGCACCGAGGCCTCGGCCGCCGCGATCAGCTCCCGCCGCTCGCTCTCCGCGAGGTCCAAGAGACCGGCGAGGGGCGTCCGGGGATCGGCGGCGGCGGCGGCGAGGAGCTGGAGGAAGCGGTCCCACAGACGCGCCACCGTCGCCTCCTCGAACACGTCGCGGCCCAGCTCCAGGGTG
The DNA here is from genome assembly GCA_002420005.1 of Holophagales bacterium UBA5704. Taxonomy (GTDB): domain Bacteria; phylum Acidobacteriota; class Thermoanaerobaculia; order Multivoradales; family UBA5704; genus UBA5704. Next base: position 37,134 of record DIHE01000058.1, read on the forward strand.
GTGAGGAGCCCGTCGGCGCCCTCATGAAAGGAGAGCATCAGATCGGAGCGCGCGCGGCCGGTGTCGATCGGCTCGACCTCCACGGAGAGCCCGGGCAGCTCCGGCGGTGCGAGAGGTTGGTTCTGCAGCACCACCAGGGCGCGCGGGAACGGCCGGCGCGCCGGGTCGCGGCCGGGTTGCAGCGCTTCGACGAGCCGCTCGAAGGGGACTTCCTGGTCGCGCAGCGCCTCCAGGGTGACGGCGCGCACCGCGTCGAGCAGCTCCGCGAAGCTCTCGGCGCCGTGCAGGCGCACCCGCAGAGGCACGGTGTTCACGAAGCAGCCCACCACCCCCTCCAGCTCGCGGCGGTCCCGCCCGGCCACGGCGGTGCCGACCACCAGGTCGGTCTGCCCGGTATGGCGGAAGAGCAGGGCCTCGAAGCCGGACAGGAGCACCATGAACCGCGTCGCCTCCCGGCCGCGGGCCATGCCGGCCAGCGCCGCGGCGAGGTCGGCCGGCAGCCGGCGGACGAGCGTCGCGCCGCGTGAGCTGCGCCGGGGAGGCGGCGGATGATCGGCCGGCAAGGCGAGGACCGGAGCCCCCTCCAGGCGCGTGAGAACCGTGCGGAGCGCCTCCTCGTCGATCCCTTCGCGCGCCTCCCAGGCGGCGACGTCGGCCGGTTGCAGCGGCGGCTCCGGCAACGCCGCGCCCCGCCACAGGGCGGCCAGCTCGGCGAGCAGGAGGCCGAGCGCCCAGCCGTCGCACGCGCTGTGGTGGAGGGTGAGGACGAGCCGGTGGTCCACCGCGCGGCACCGCACCAGAACCGCGCGCAGCAGCAGGTCCCGCTCCAGGTCGAACGGCCGCCGCGCCGCCGCCACCGCGATCCGCCCCGCCTCGTCCGCCCTCCGGTCCTCGGGAAGGGCGTCCAGGTCGACGCAGGGCAGAGGCAGCCCGTCCGGCGCCGGGCCGATCCGTTGCCACGTTCCGTCGTCCTCCGCGGCCACCGTGGTCCGCAACGCCTCGTGGCGGCGGACGAGCGCACCGAGCGCATCGGCCGGCACCGCGGGATCGAGCGGACCCCGCAGATGCAGGGCGAGCGGCACGTTGTACGTCGCCTGCCCGGGCTCCAGGCGGTCGAGCAGCCAGAACCGCTGCTGCGCCCGGGAGAGCGGCAGCGGGCGGTCGCGCGCCGCCCACGGGATCGCCTCCCGGGAGCCCTGCGCCACGGTCCCTTCGATCCGCCGCGCCAGACCGGCGAGCGTGGGCTCGGCGAAGAACGCCGCGAGAGGAATCTCCGTGCCCCAGATCTCCCGCACCCGGGCGAGCACGCGCGCCGCGAGCAGCGAATGGCCCCCGCGATCGAAGAACCGGTCGTGGCGCCCGATCCCGCTCTGCCCCAGCAGGTCGCCCCAGAGCGCCGCCAGCGCCTCCTCGACCGCGCCGGCCGGAGGCACCGAAACCGCCGCCTCGGCGCCACCGCCCGGCGCGGGCAGAGCTTTGCGATCCACCTTGCCGTTCGGCGTCCGCGGCAGAGCCGCCAGCAGCACGAAGAACGCCGGCACGAACGGAGCCGGCAGGCGCTCCCGCAGCGCAGCGCGCAACGCCTCCTCGGGCTGCGCCGGGAGCCCCTCACCCGGCCCCACATAGGCCACCATCGCCCCCTCCCGCGCCACCACGACGGCCTCCCGCACCCAGGCGATGGCGAGCAGCGCGGCCTCGACCTCCCCCAGCTCGATGCGGAACCCGCGGATCTTCACCTGGTGGTCGATCCGGCCCAGGTACTCCAGGGCTCCGTCCGCGCGGCGCCGCACCAGGTCGCCCGTGCGGTAGAGGCGGGCGCCGAAGGCATCGGACGGATCGGTCGGATCGGTCGGATCCGAGAGATCGGACGGGCGCCCGAAAGGGCTCGGGAGGAACTTCTCGGCGGTGAGGTCGGGCCTGCCGAGATAGCCTCGCGCCAGGGCGGTGCCCCCGAGGAACAGCTCGCCGGGGAGGCCCAGGGGCAGGGGGTGAAGCCGGCGGTCCAGCACATAGGCCGTCGAGCCGGCCAGCGGGGCGCCGATCGCCGGCTCGGCCGGGTCGCCGATCGCCACCACGGCGCCGGTCGAGTAGGTGGTGTCCTCCGAGGGGCCGTAGAGGTCCCACAGCTTCACTCCCAGGGCCAGAATGCGGTCGGCGAGCGCGCGGCGCAGCGGCTCCCCCGCCAGGTTCACGGTGAGGACCGACGGCGGCAGGCCCCCCAGCTCCAGCAGAGCCGCCAGGGCGGAAGGGACCGTGTTGATCAGCGTGATCTCGCCGCGCGCCGGCAGCGCCGGCACCGCGAGCGCGTTCTCGGCCAGGATCACCGTGCCGCCGTAGCTCAGCGGCACGAAGATCTCGAAGATCGACAG
>DIHE01000152.1:0-35976 GCA_002420005.1 Holophagales bacterium UBA5704
TACGGATTTTGCTCAACATGAGATGTCTCCTCCCTGGTTCCTGAGATCCCGCCCCTGGGTTGTCCAGGGAGCCTGGAATGTTTCGTCGGGTCTTGGCTATAGCAGGCTCGATGCCAGCTTCTTTGGACGGAAAAGCCCTTTGTTTTCAGCGTCTTGCTCCAGCGGCCTGACAAATAGTGGCACGCCTCTCTGCCACTCCGTGTCAGGGCGTCGCGAGGACGAGCCGGCGGACGACGTCTTTGTAGAGCCCGACCCCTTCGACGAAGGCCGGGACGGCGAAGCGCTCGTTCGCCTTGTCCACCTGCAGGGTGTCGGTGTTCATGATGAGGAAGGGTGAGAAGCCGTACGAGGGCACTCCCAAGGTGCGGAAGAACCGGGAGTCGGTGGCGGTCCAGGGGAGGAACCAGGGTCCGCGCGGGGCGCCCGGGTGGCGTTCCTCCAGGACGGCATCAATGGCGGCGAAGACCGGATGGTCGAGCGGGCTGCCGTGGCGCGCCCCGGGTGCCTCGTCGATGGTGCGGGTGAGCCCCCAGGTGAGCCAGGCCGGCAGGAGGTGGTCGATCACCTCGTCCACCTCCTGGCCGGGGAGGAGGTGCAGCTTCACGGTGAGCTCGAAGCCACCGCCGGGCACCTCGTCGAGGGCGACGGGGACCGCTTCGGCGCGGAACAGGGACCGTACATAGCGCGGCAGCTTCTGAAAGGACGCAGGGTCGCGGATGGTCTCGTCCGGCCGGGCGAACAGGTCGCGGAAGTCCTCACGGTCCCGGCTCGAGGCGTAGCTGTCCAGATAGGCCCGCACCTCGGGGGTGACCTGCACGGGGATCTCCGGGTAGCCGCGGTCGATGCGTTCGGCGAGCAGCACGCGCAGATCTTCCATCTGTCGCCGGTCGCTGCCGCACAGGGTGACGTCGACGAACCGCTTCTGGCCGAATTCGGTTCCCCAGTACTTGATGTCCTCGCGCGTCCGCGCCTCGACGGCGCCGCCTTCGGTGAGCACCGCCCAGAAGTTGCGGACCCTCTCCGGCTGAAGCTGGATGATCCGCCGCACGCCGAGCCGGCTGCCGTGCTCCTCGCTGCTGGTGGCGAGGAAGAGGACGGAGCGGTCCAGCGGCTTGCCGCTCTTCTTCAGGTCGATCATGGTGAGGAGCTGGGCGATGGCGACACTCTTCATGTCGAACACGCCGCGGCCGTACATCCACGGCAGCTCGACGTACGCCTCGAAGGGCGGATGGAACCATTCCGCGGGGTCGGCGGCGGTGACGTCGATGTGGTTGTGCAGCACGAGCGGCCGCGGGTCTTTTCCGGCGATCTCCGCATAGACGTTGGCGTGCTTGCCGGCGAGAACCTCGATGCGTGCAGGGATGCCGGCGGCCTCGAGCTGGCGGGCGAGGAAGCGGGCGCCTTCGAGCTCGCTACCGGTGGTCTCCGAGGTGTCGATGCGCACGTACTCGCGCAGCATCTTCACCTCCGGGAGGCTCAGGTAGTCGATCCGGAACCATTGATCGGCGGCGTACTGCTTGAGCGGCCGGTCGAGCGCGCGGATCAGTCCCCAGGCGGCAAAGCCGGTCACGACGAGGCTGGAGTACAAGGCGACGCGGGCGGCGAGCCTTTGGCGGTGGAGGAGAGGACGGCTGGATGTACGCATGATCGTTCGCGCATGATAATAGGCCAATGTCGATCCTCCCAGAGAGCCCCCGTAGCAACCGTCTGCCGGTCTGGCTTCTGCCGGCCGCCCTTCTCGCCGGTCTCGGATACTTCGCCACGGAGGCCTGGCTCCTTTCCGGCGATCTCGGATTTCCGCTGGACGACAGTTGGATCCATCTGCAGTTCGCCCGCCAGCTGGCCGCCGGGGAGGGGCTCGCCTACAACTCCGGCGAGCTGGTCACCGGCTCGACGGCGCCGTTGTGGACGGCCCTTCTGGCGCTGCTCTTCTACCTGCCGGGCAGCGTGATCGTGTGGACCAAGGTCCTGGGCATGGCCCTGTACCTGGCGGGAGTCGCCGCGACTTTCCGCCTGGGAAGCGCGCTCGGTCTCGGCCGCGGCCTGGCGAGCTTCGCCGCAGCGCTCACCCTCGCCACCTCGTGGCTGGTCTGGTCCTCGCTCTCCGGGATGGAAGTGCCGCTCTTCGTCGCCCTCTCCCTTGCCGGCATCTCGCTCCACCTGCGGGAGCGCGCCGAACCGGGACGGCCACCGCTCGCGGCCGGCGTTTTCGCCGTCGCGGCGCTGGCGCGGCCGGAAGGGCTGCTCCTGCTGGTCCTCTCGCTGGTCGATCATGCCCTTGTCTTTCGCCGCGAGGAGGACGGTGCGCTCGCCTTGAGCCGGCCGCCTCTGCACCGGGTGCTCACGGGCGGGCTCCTCGCGGTCTGCGCGCTGGTGGGGCCGGTCGTCTTCTACCGCCTGGCCGGCGGCTCGTTCCTGCCGACCACCTTCGCAGCCAAGGGGGGCGAGCTGCGCCGCTTTCTGCCGGATCTGCAGTACCTCTACACGGTCCTCGGCGTCCTGCTGCGCGAGCAGCCGTACATGGTGCTCCTCGCCGGTGCCGGCATCCTGGCCCTCGTCGAGCGCCTCGGCACCCCGCGCGACCGTGGCCTCCTGCCCGCCCTCTGGCTGGTCGCCCTGCCGCTCGCCTACTCGACGATCAGCCCGGCGGGCCGCGGCCAGTTGCTGGGCAACTTCGGCCGCTACTACTTCCCCTTCTTTCCGGTGCTCATCCTGCTCGGGGTGCTGGGCCTGGAGCGGGCCGCGGAGGCCGTGGGTCCGCGCTTGCGGGCTGGAACGCTGCGCCTGCCGCTCCACGCCGTGGCGATCGCCCTGGTGCTCTGGCCGACGCTCTCCGCCCTCGCCCGCGGCGCAGGCCGCTATGCACAGAGCGTCGCCAACGTCCAGGACAGCGACGTGGCGATGGCCCGCTGGCTCGCCCCGCGCCTGCACCCGGAGGCGGTGCTGGCGGTCAACGACATCGGAGCCCTCAAGTACCTCCTGCCCAACCGGGTGATCGACCTGGCCGGAATCGCCAATCCGGAGATCCGCCGCGCGATCAACCAGGCGATGCAGGAGAAGCGGCCCTGGGAGCCGGCGGTCGCGGCGGAGATCGACCGCCGCCGGCCGGACTATCTGGTCGTGTTTCCCTCCTGGTTCCCGGCCCTCGCCCGGGATGCACGATTCCGCCCCCTCTACGGGATCGAGATCCGCGACAACATCACCATGGGAGGGGACGAGGTGGTGGTGTACGCGACGCCGTGGACCAGGTATCCCTTGAAGGAGTAAAGAACCAGAAGGACGACAGCGTCAACAGGGTCCCCCCTCCCCGGAGGCCGTCCTTGGTGTCCTTGGTGTCCTTGTCGTCCTTTTATACACTCCACCTCATCATGAACATCCCCATCCTGGATTTGAAGCGCGCGCGCCTGCGGATCGCCTCCGCCCTGGAGGCGCGCTGGGCGCGCATCCTCGAAGAGAATTCCTACATCCTGGGCCCCGAGGTCCGGGAGCTCGAAAAGGGCTTCGCCGACTTCCTGGAGCTGCCCGCCTGCGTCGGCCTCGCCAACGGCACCGACGCGCTGATCCTCGCCTTGCGCGCCCTCGGCATGAAACCGGGCGACGAGGTGATCGTCCCCGCGTTCAGCTTCTTCGCCACCGCCGAAGCCGTCGCCTGGCTCGGCGGCACCCCGGTGTTCGCCGACGTCGATCCCGAGACGCTCAACCTCGATCCGGCCGACGCCGCGGCGCGGGTCACCGCGCGCACCGTGGGCCTCATCGGCGTCCATCTCTATGGCCGGCCGTTCGACGTCGACGCCATCCTCGCGCTGTGCGACAAGAAGGGCCTCTGGCTGCTCGAAGACGCCGCCCAGGCGCACGGTGCGCGCTGGAAGGGCCGGCGCGTCGGCGGCTTCGGCCGGCTCGCGGCCTGGAGCTTCTATCCGACCAAGAACCTCGGCTGCTTCGGCGACGGCGGCGCGGTGACCAGCCAGGATGCGGATCTGGTCCGCCAGGTCTTCCTGCTCGCCAACCACGGCCAGACGAGCCGCTACCACCACACCCTGGTGGGGGTGAACAGCCGGCTCGACAGCCTGCAGGCCGCGGTGCTCAACTGCCGCCTGCCGTTCCTGGAGCAGGACAACGCCCGGCGGCGCGAGCTGGCCTGCCGCTACACCGGAGGCCTCCAGGGGGTCGGGGACATCCGCCTGATCCCCGATCCGGAAGGCGCCACCTGCGTCTACCACCAGATGACGATCCGCACGGCCCGGCGCGACGCCCTGATGGAGCACCTGAAGACCCTGGGCATCGCCTCCTCGGTGCACTACCCCTCGACCCTCGACCGGCAGCCGGCCCTGGAAGGGCTGGTCACCGTGCGGGAGGGCGACTTCCCGGTGGCCACCGCCGCGGCGCAGGAGGTGCTCTGCCTGCCCATGTACCCCGAGCTGACCGACGAAGAGGTCGAGCAGGTGTGTGCGGGGGTGCGGTCGTTCTATCTCAGCGCCTGATCCCCTCCACCACCGCCAGCGCCTTCGCCACCTGATCGTTGTCGCGGATCGCCAGGGCCGCCCGGAAGTCGCTCCGGGCGGCGTCCAGGTGGCCCTGGTAGAGGGAGAGGAGGCCGCGGAAGTAGAGGGCGCGCTGGTTCTCCGGCCAGGCGGCGAGCAGGCGGTCGAGCTCGCCGCGCGCCGCCGGGGCGAGCCGGGGATCGCGGGCGAGCTGCTCCAGGCCGGGGCGCCCGCCGAAGCCAGGGAAATGATGCAGCTCCAGCCGGTCGAGCAGCGCCGCGTGCGCCGGGGTGCGCCGCAGGTAGACGGCGCTCCCGTCATCCCAATAGACCAGCCCCCAGCGCTCCGGGATCTCCGGCAGGATCCCCGGGTAATCGTGCTCGGCGAGGAGGAGGGCCTCGACGCCGTAGCGCTCGACGACGGAGGGGAACGGCGTGGTCGTCACCTCCTGCACCAGGGAGACGAAGACGTCGTTGCGGCCGTCCCAGAAGATCGGCTCGCGCCGCCTCCAGGCGAGAAAGCCGCCGTAGTTCTGGTGGTTGAACACCCGCTCCCGGATGCCCTGGGCCTCCAGGAAGCGGACGGCTCCCTCCGGGAGCAGGGGTGCGATCAGCCGCCGCGGATGCTCCAGCCAGAGGGTCGCGGCCACCAGGGCCGGCACCGCCACCACCCCGGCGGCGAAGGCGCGGCGCAGCAGCGGGGTCAGCTCCCGCCCCGCCCAAAGGCGGTAGAGCGCGGGCAGCGCCAGGATCGCGAAGTGGAACAGGAACCGCGGCGAGCGCAACGAGAGGGCGAGGAAGGTGGCGATCCCCAGGATCTCGGTCGCCGACAGGAGCAACAGGCGGCGCAGCGGCAGGGCTCCCGCCAGCAGCAGGCCGAGCAGCAGGAGGCACGCGGTGTTGCTCCACGGCCCCGCCGCCTCGAAGTGGCCGAGGTCCCACGCGATGCCGCTCCCGAACAGGATGCGGCTCAGCTTGAACGGGTAGAGCCAGACCTCCCAGCCGTTCGGATTGACCAGGGTCAACGGGACGCAGATCCCGAGGAGGATCAGGTACGGGCGTGCGGGTCCGGCGCGGAAGAGACCGGCCGCCGCGGGCCACCGGCGGGCGGCCGGAACCGCCAGGAGCGCCTCCAGCGTCCACAGCCCGAGCACGAACAGCCCGAAGATCACCCCGGAGTGCAGGTTCGCCCACACCAGGAAGAGGCCGGCGACGGCGGCGAGCCCGCCCCGGCCGCCGGTCTGGCGGAAGCGGGTGAGGAAGAGGAGCAACAGCGCGAGGAACAGCTCGCTGACCAGCGCGGCGCGCAGGATCAGCTCCGCGGCGAGCATCCACAGGGCCAGCCCGAGGAGGGCGGTCTGCCACGGGACGGAGCGCGCCTCCGCTTCGGCCTCCGCCTGCGCCCGCCGGGCCACCACCCAGCCGATCGCGAGGACGAGCAGCACCCGGGTGAGGAGGAGCGCGAGCTCGCCGCCCAGGCGCCAGAGGCCCCAGGTGGCGAGCGAGAATCCCCACTCGTGGGTGATCCAGCGCGTCCCGGGCCGGGTGAACGAGAACGGATCGGTGAGCGGCACCCGGCCGGTTTCGACGATCCGCTCACCGGTGCGCAGGTGCCCGAACAGGTCGTCATGGGTGAGCGGCAGGCTCGCCCGGGCCGCGGCGAGGGCGAGCAGGGCGGCGACCGCCAGCCAGTTGAGGAATCTTGGGTTCCGCACCGAGGTTTCTCCCGGGGGAATGGTAGCAGGCACCCGCTATAATCGGCGGGAAGGCTGCGGTGCGCGCCTCCTGCCGCCGTTCCTCCCCCAGCAAGGAAAGAGGTTTGCCATGGCCAAAGCCCGTGTATCCGTCTACAAGACCAAGCCCGAGACCGTCCTGGAGGACGTCGGCCGCACGATGGAGCTCGCGGAGGTCCGCCGCCATCTGGACCCCGGCGCGACCACCATCCTCAAGGACAACATCTCGTGGCACTTCCCTTTCCCCGGGGCCAACACGACGCCGTGGCAGCTCGAAGGGACGATCCTCAAGCTGCGCGCCGACGGCTTCAAGGACCAGGTCTGCGTGCAGAACAACACCGTCGTCACCGACCCCAAGAAGGGCGAGCGGCTGAACCGCTACCTGCCGGTGCTCGACAAGTATGACGTGCCGGTGCGCTACAACTGTTTCGCGGACGACCTCAAGTGGATCCGCTACGAGCCCAAAGGCAAGATGCTGGCGCTCCACAAGATCTACCCGGAGGGGATCACCATCCCCGAGTTCTTCCTGGGCAAGAACATCGTCCACCTGCCCACCGTCAAGTGCCACATCTACACCACCACCACCGGCGCGATGAAGAACGCCTTCGGCGGCCTGCTCAACACCCGGCGGCACTACACGCACTCCTGGATCCACGAGACGCTGGTCGACCTGCTGACCATCCAGAAGGAGATCCACAGCGGTCTCTTCGCGGTGAAGGACGGCACGACCTGCGGCAACGGCCCGGGGCCGCGCACGATGATCCCGGTGGAGAAGGACTTCCTGATGGCCTCCGGCGATCAGGTGGCGATCGACGCGGTGGCGGCGAAGATCATGGGCTTCGACCCGATGAGCATCAAGTACATCCGCCTCGCCCACGAGGCCGGGCTCGGCTGCGGCGACCCGCGGGACATCGAGGTGGTGGGCGAGGACGTCTCGAGCTGGAACTTCCGCTTCACCGTGGGGGACAACGCGGTCTCCCGCTTCGGCGACCTGGTCTGGTTCGGGCCGCTCCACTGGATGCAGAAGCTGCTGTTCCGCACGCCGCTGGTGTACTTCTTCGTGTTCGGCTCGTACTTCTACCACGACTTCGCCTGGTACCCCACGATCGGCAAGCGCCGCATCGAGCAGTACAAGAAGACCAGCAAGTGGATGCGTCTGTTCGAGCAGTATCCCGAGGCGTCGCCCCTCGAGAAAGCGGCCTGAGGCGAACCCCGGCCGTGGCGGATCTCGATCCGGCTGCGTCCCCCGAGAGCGGGGCCGGCCTCGAACGGTTGGGCCGGCGGTTGCTCGTGCCGCTGGTCCTCGGGCTCCTCGTCGGTGCCGGCCTGGTCTGGTCGGCGAGCCCGCGGGCCTTGCTGGTCAGCCTGCGCAAGCTCGATCCGGCCCTCCTTCCCTGGGTGTTCGGTCTCTCCCTGGTCAACTACGGTCTGCGCTTCCTCCGCTGGGAGATCTACCTCGGCCGGCTCGGGGTCGAGCTCGCCCGGGTGAAGAGCCTGGGGGTGTTCCTGGTCGGCTTTCTCCTCTCGGTCACGCCGGGGAAGGCGGGCGAGCTGGGGAAGGGCTGGCTGGTGCGGGAGCTGGGCGGCGGCCCGGCGCTGCGGGTGGTCCCGGCGGTCCTGGCGGAGCGGGTGACGGACCTGCTCGGCGTCCTGGTGCTGATCGGCGTGGGCGCCCTCCCGTTCCGGGGAGGGGCCTGGATCACCGCTCTGCTGCTCGGCGCGGTGGCCGGGGCGGTCGTCGCGCTCACCTGGCGTCCGCTCGCCGACTTCGCCTTCCGGATCCTCGCACGCCTGCCGTGGATCGGACCGCGAACGCCGTCGCTGATCGAGCTGTACGACCGCCTGCGCGGGCTCCTCTCGCCGGGTCTGCTGCTGGGCGCCCTGGCGCTCTCGGTGGTCGCCTGGGGGGCGGAGGGGGTGGGTTTCTGGCTGGTCGTCCGCGCCTACGCTCCGGACGCCGGCCTGCTGGCGGCGCTGTTCAACTACACGGGCTCCACGGTGGTCGGCTCCCTCTCCATGCTCCCCGGCGGCCTCGGCGCCGCCGAAGGCTCGATGGCGGCGCTCCTCCACGCCCAGGGCCTCGACACGGCGGATGCCAATCTGGTCACCCTGGTCGTCCGCGGCGCCACCCTCTGGTTCGCCGTCGGCCTGGGCCTCCTCGCCCTCCCCTTCGTGGTCCGCTGGCTGGCCCGCCGCCGGTAGGGGGCGGCTCGGTATCTTGAGGTCACAAACTGTGATCTCAAGTTTCTTGGCCGAGAAGTGCAAGAAACGACCCTCGGTTTACGACTTATATAGGGGCAGGGGAGCTTTCAGGCTCCCCTGGACCCCTGGTCCATGCCGGGCCGGCGGGAAGACGACCCATCTTGAGATCACAAACTGTGATCTCAAGATGGCCAGGAGAGGTCAAGGATGGGACAGGTACGGGCACTGGTCCCCGCCGAGGTGGTCGAGAGCGTCATCGTGGTCGTCCGGGGAGAGAAGGTTCTCCTGGACCGGGACATCGCCCGCCTCTACGAGGTGGAGACGAGGACCCTCATGCAAGCCGTAAAAAGGAACAAGGAGCGCTTTCCCAAAGACTTCATGCTCCAGCTCACCGTCGAGGAGGCGGCCGACTTGAGGTGCCAAATTGGTACCTCAAGTTGGGGCGGTCGTCGCTACCGGCCTTATGCCTTCACCGAGCAGGGGGTGGCGATGCTCTCCGGGGTGCTGCGGAGCGAGCGGGCGGTGCGGGTCAACGTCGAGATCATGCGCGCCTTCGTCCGGCTGCGGAGGCTGGCCGCGTCGCGGGAGGATCTGGCGCAGAAGATCGAGGACCTGGAGGAGAAGTACGACTCCCAGTTCAGCGTCGTCTTCGACGCGCTGCGGGAGCTCATGGCGGCGCCGGACCCTGCGGATCGGCCGATCGGTTTCGAGTGATTCCAGGCTCGGGAGGGTAAAAAGCGGGGGCCGGCGGGAGGCCTTGCGACCCCCTCCTGGCGCCGCTGCCGGCCCCGTTGTTCTGTTAGACGGCCGTGCCGGCGATTTTGTTGAGTGCGGAGAACGAGGTCAGCTCGATCCCCCGGCTGCGCAGCCGCTCGGGCATCCGTGGGTCGCAGAGCGCCGCCGTCTCCGCCTCCCAGGCATACCCCCAGTCGTAGGCGCGGGCGAGATCTTCTTGCCCGAGGCCGGGATGGCAGACCAGCTCGGACAGCGGGCCCGCCTGCGCGAGCGAGCGGTCGAGCGTTTCCACGGTCAGATGGCCGGCGGTAAGCACGCCGATCGTCCGCTCCGGGGTCGCCGGACCCCCGGCCGGCAGCCGGCTGCGCGCGCGGCGGCCGAGGGCGTTGAGCAGGGCGATCTGCGCCGCGCGCGGGGTGAACGGCAGGGCGGCGGCGGGCTCCGCGGGGATGCGCACCCAGGGGATGCGGTGCTCTTGCGCCAGGGCGAGGACGATCTCGAACAACCCCGGAAGCACGTGCAGATGCTGATGGGCGTTCAGGTGGATGACCGGCAGGCCGGCGGCGAGCAGGCGCTCGATCTGGCGCCGCAGCTCCCGCTCGGTCTCGTCCGGACGGATCCGCCCGAGCAGCCAGCGCCGCGCGAAAACCGGCCAGGCGGCGAGCAGCCGGCCGTCCCTTCCGACCAGCGAGCGCACCTCGGCGGGCGGCGACAGGGGTGCCTCCCCCACCAGGGTGAGATGGGCGCCGACATCGAGCGCCGGCCGCTCGCGCAAGGCGGGGACGGCGGCGTCGAAGGATCGGCCGTTCGGGGAGACGGCGACCGCGGTGACCAGGCCGCCGTCGTGCGCCGCGAGCGCGCCCGCGGTCATGCCGGGATGGAGGCCGACGTCGTCGGCGGTGACGAGGAGCCGCTTCAAGCCGGGCTTCGCCGGCCGACGGCCGTGGGGGCCGCGGCGGTCACGGCGACCTCCGGGATGCGCCGCTGCGGCCGGCGCATCTCGGGATAGAGCCGGACCAGCTCGCGCAGGATCTTGACGATCACCCCGGGCGAGGAGAGGGTGGACAGGCCGCGGCTGCGCGGGAAGTAGTCGAGCCCGAGCTGTTGGATCACGAATCCCAGGTTGCGCGCTTTGACGATCAGCTCGGCGTCGATCAGCGAGCCCTCGGAGCGCAGCTCGACCGCCTGGAGCACTTCGAGGCGCATCAGCTTGAACGAAAAATTGATGTCTCGGTGCGGCCAACCGAACAGAAAGCCGATGAGGGTGTTGTAGAGGTAGGAATAGACCGTGCGGCGGAAGCCCTCGGTCGTCCGGTCGAGCCGGTAGCCCGCGATCACGTCGGCCCGGGTGACGCGCAGGGCCTGGATGGCGCGGCCGATGACGTGCGGATCGAACGGCAGGTCGGCGTCCATGTAGACGACCAGGCTGCGGGTGGCGGCGGCGTAGCCGGTGCGCAGGGTGGCGCCGAGCTTCTGGTTCTTCGCGTGCTGCAACAGGCGGATGCGCGGATCGGCCGTGGCCAGCTGTTCGACGAGCGCGGCCGAGCGGTCGGTCGAGGCGTCGTTGACGATGATGATCTCCCAGTCGTCGCTGCAGGCGTCGAGCGCCTCGGCGGCGCAGGCGATGGCATGCTCGATGTTCTCCTCCTCATTGAACATCGGGATGACGAGCGACACGGACGGGCGGGCGGCGATGCTGGACATAGCGTTCCTTCTGTTGCCTCAAGGGCCGAGCAGCTCCACGGCATGAAGCTGGACGGCGATCCGGCGGGGATCGCCACCGATCCCCGCCTCCACCGGGACGAAGCTCTGCGCGCTCTGCACCGCGATCTCGACCGCCTCCGCGGCGGGGAGCGCGAGGACGATCCGCCGCGCCTCGCCGCGCGGCACCTCGACCGTGGTGGCGGGGCTCCCCGCCACGGTGAGCTGCACAGAGACCGCGGCGACCAGGACCTCGGCGGGCAGGCCCAGGGTCACGGCGACGGAGCGCGTCCTCGGCGGCCGGGGAAAGACGCGGAAGGCGGCGTCCTCGGCCAGCCAGCGGAAGCCGGCCCCGCCGGGCCGCGGCTCATAGGCATGCAGCCCGCGCACCGCCTCGTAACGCTGCTCCACCGGGATCGGGGAGAGCGACGTCACCCGGTACAGATCTCGCGTGAGCTTGCCATAAGTATCGCTCGGGGGCCAGAGGAAGGTGGTCGCCCCCGGCAGGGCGGTCTCCCCGAAGATGAACAGCGGCTTCTCGGGGCGGTTCGCGAAGCGCTGCATCCCCTCCTCGTAGGGGAAGCGGGTGAAGCGGGGCAGGAGGTACGCGGCATGCGCGGCGTAGTCCTTCTCCACCAGCAGGACGGTGCTGCGCGGCAGGTGGGTCCGCACCCAGTCCGCCGCCTGCACCGGGGGCGACGGCGAGCCGGAGCGGGGTTCGAGGAGCGGCGCGGCGTACAGCCAGAATCCGGTGGCGAGGGCGGCGAGCGCGCCCCAGGCGGCGGCCGGCACCCGCGCCCGCCGCGCCAGCGCATCGAGCCCCACCGCGGCGGCGAAGGCGACCCCGAGCAGGGACGGGATGGCGTAGCGCACAGCGTCGCGCGGATTCATGATCCCCAGGCAGAACCCGAGCTCGATCGCGATCAGCAACGCGAACGGCAGGAGGACCTTCCACTGCGCCCGCCGCCACGCCAACACTCCGAGACCGGCGGCGGCCAGGGCGAGCACCGGCAAGGCCGTCCACTTCTGGCCCCAGGGGTGGGCGAGGAAACGGGTGGCGATCGCGACCGCCGACTGGCCGGCCCGCGGCACCGTGGTGTCCCACTGGGCCACGGCGCCGGCCTGCTTGGTCAGGAAACGGACGAGCCCGTCGGGACCGCCCACCGCGAGGAGCAGGGGGACGAACCAAAGCAGGCAGACGACGGTGAACGCGCCGAGCAGCGCGGCGCGGCGGCGCCAGCTTCCGGCCAGCCACAAGGTGATGGCAAGCGCCGGCAGGACGGACACCGCGAGCTGCGGCCGGCACCCGACGGCCGCGGCGGCAAAGGCACCGGCGGCGAGCGCCGCGGCGGGCGCACCGTTCCCCGGCAGCCGGGCCGCCGCCGCCAGGAAGAGGGAGAGAAACAGTGCAGCGGGGACGTCCGACAAGGCGAGCGGGCCATAGATGAGCAGCGTCGGCGAGAGATGAAACAGCAGCGCGCCGCCGACCGCGAGGCCCTCGGCACCGGGCGAGCCCGCAAGACCGCCGAGCCGCCGGAACGCCGAAACCAGCGCCGCATACCCGGCGAGCGAGGCGGCGACGCTCAGCGCCACGAGGCCCCAGAAAGGATTGCCGACGACGAAGGCGAAGGCCTTGCCGAGCCCGATGAACAGCGGGTAGCCGGGCGGATGCGGATGATGGCGGAGCGGATCGAAGGCCTCGACGCCCTGGAGGAACAGGATCTCGTCCCACTCCCAGAGACTCTCGGGGAGGGTGAGGAGCCGGGCCGCCGCCACGGCGAGCAAGCCCGCGAGGGCGGGCAGGGTGACGCCGCGAACGGCAAAACGCGAATGGGATGTCGGGCTCATGACCGCGGGGCGGCATTATATCCTTGCCGGCCGATCATGTCCTTGGGATTCTTCACCGCCTTGTCGTTGGTCCGCCGCGCCGGTGCCGGCCTGGCTCCCGCGGCGCAGCTGCACGTGATCGGCCGCTTCCTCAGCTGTCCGTTCCTGCGCGTTCTGCGCCATCTTCCCCCGGAGGCCCACCTGCTCGACCTCGGCGCCGGCCATGGCACGTTCGCCCGGTTGGCGGCGGAGGACGGAGCCGTCCGGGCGGTGGCGGTGGAGCCGGACCTGCGCAAGACCCTGGCCACCGGCCGCCATCCGCGGGTGCGCTTCGTCACCGGGTATGCAGAGACCGTGGGCGGCACGTTCGACGCCGTGACCCTCCTCGATGTCCTCTACCGCATCCCGCTCGCCGGCTGGGATCCGATCCTGCAGACCGCCTTCGACCGGCTGCGCCCCGGTGGCGTCCTGCTCGTCAAGGAGATCGATCCGGCCCACCGCCTGAAGGGAGCCTGGAACCGCGCCCAGGAGAAGATCGCCGACCTGCTCGGCATGACCCTGGGCGACGCCTTCAGCTACGAAACCCGCGAAGCCTTCTCGGAGCGCCTCGGCCGCCTCGGCTTCGAAGGCTGCGAAGCGATCGAAATGGGCGCCGGATACCCACATGCCCACATTCTCTACAAGGCGCAGAGGCCCGGCCACGCGCTTGTACACGGTGCCGGCCAACCGCTATAGTCCCTTGCAGCCTGGAGGTTCTATGGCAACGATCGACCTGGCAGCAGAGACTCGACACGGCACGGATCGGCAGGACGGCTCGCAGCTCGCCATTCATGGGGGGCGGCCGGTCGTGGGACGAGGAGAGATCGACGAGCAGTGGCCGTTGGTCAGCGAGGGCGACATCGCGGCGGTCACCGCCACCTTGCGTTCCGGCAAGCTCACCTGGATCAACAACGAAACTGTTCCGGCCCTCGAACGGGCCTGGGCGGAGTACGTCGGCACACGATTCTGTATCGCCTTCAACAGTGGCACCTCCGCCCTGCAAGCCGCGGTCGCGGCGGCCGGCGTCGAGCCCGGCGACGAGGTGCTGGTGCCGGCCTTGACCTTCATGGCCTCGGCGGCGGCCATCGTTCATCACCAGGGCCTGCCCGTCTTCGTCGATGTCGATCCCTGGACGTACAACCTGGACCCGGCGCTCCTCGCCGGGCAGATCACCGGGAGGACGCGGGCGGTGATGGCGGTCCATCTGAGCGGTCTCCCGGCGCCGATGGACGAGATTCTGGACTTTGCGCGGCCGCGCGGCCTCAAGGTGATCGAAGATCTGTCCCAGGCCGCCGGAGCGACCTACAAGGGACGGAAAGTCGGCTCGATCGGCGATGTCGGGGCGTGCAGCATCATGGCGGGAAAAAACCTGCCGACCGCCGGCGAAGGTGGCCTTCTGACCACCGACGACGCCGAGATGCGCAATCGCGCCGACCAATTGAAGATGTTCGGCGAGCGCATCGCCGAATCCGGCGAGCGCGAGTTCAACGTCGCCACGATGAGCATGAACTACCGGTTCAGCTCGATCCTGGCCTCCTTCACCCTGAGCCAGCTCGAGCGCCTCGACGACTACTCCACCCGGGTTCAGGAAGGGGCGCGCTACCTGTCGCGAGGCATGGCCGAGATTCCCGGCCTGCTGCCGCCGTTCGTGCCGGAGGGGAGCGCGCACGTGTACCACCACTTCCGCTTCCGGGTCGATCCCAAGGCCGCCGGCATCGACCTGCCGGTCGGCCGCTTCCGCAAGGCGTTGCAGGACCTGGTGTCCGCAGAAGGCGTGCCGCTCAAGCAGTACCAGAACCGGCCGGTGGCGGGGCAGTGGCTCTTCCAGGAGCAACGCGGCTGCCCGTGGCGGTGCGGGCATGCCAGCCGCGAGATCCGCTATGACATCCACGACTACCCGCAGACCCTGGACGTCCTGCGCAGCTCGCTGCTGATCGGCAACCGCCTGTGCATGGCGACCTTCTTCGAGAAGCGCAACCTGGACCTCTACCTGGAGGCCTTCCACAAGGTTTTCCGTCACCGCGACGAGCTGGTCGCCTACGGCCGGGCGCTCGACTACCGCGAGCCGTGGGAAGAGGAGCTGCGGGTGTCATGAGGGAGGCCGGCCAGCTCGCCTCCGTCCACCACGCGGCCGACACCCTGCGCCGTCACGTCATCGAGATGGCGGCCGATGCCGGCGCGCACGTCGGCGGCTCGCTGTCGGTCGTCGACATCCTCGCGGTGCTCTATTTCGACGGCGTCCTGCGGGTCGATCCGGCCGATCCCCGCCGCGCCGATCGCGATCACCTGATCTTCAGCAAGGGACACGCCAGCGCAGCTCTTTACGGGGCTCTCGCCGAGCGCGGGTTCTTTCCCCTCGCCGAGCTCGCTTCCTACAAGCGGATGGGGAGCCGCCTCGCCGGCCACCCGTCGAAGAGCATCCCCGGCGTCGAGCTGGCGACCGGCTCGCTGGGCCATGGCCTGGCGGTGGGCAACGGGGTCGCCCTGGCCGGCAAGCACGACGGCGGCACGGCGCGCGTCTTCGTGGTGATGGGCGACGGCGAGTGCCAGGAGGGCGTGGTGTGGGAGGCGGCGATGGCCGCCGGGCACTACCGCCTGGACAATCTGGTGGCGATCGTCGACCGCAACGGCGTGCAGGAGGACGGCCCGACCGAGCACATCATGGCCCTGGAGCCGTTCGCCGACAAATGGCGCGCCTTCAACTGGGAGGTCCGCGAAGTGGACGGCCACGACGTCGCCGCGCTCTCCGCGGCGCTGCATGCGGTGCCGTTCGCGGCGGGCAAGCCCTCGCTGCTGGTGGCCCGCACGGTCAAAGGCAAGGGCCTCTCCTTCGCCGAGAACACCCACACCTGGCACTACGGCAAGCTGAACCAGGAGCAGAAGGCGCAGGCGCTCGCCGAGCTGGCGGCGAGCCACGCCGGCCGGGACCGGCCATGAGGGCGGGCCGCCTCGCGCCGATGGCGGCCTGCCGCCTCGCCCAGCGGGAGCTGGCGCGCCGCGACGCGCGCGTCTTCGTTCTCGACGCCGATCCCGCCGCGGCCGAAGGTTTGGCCTTCGCAGTGGAATTCCCCGGGCGCCATGTGGCATGGACCGGAGCCGCGGCGAGCCTGATCGGCGCCGCGGGAGGCCTGGCCCTGGCCGGCAAGGTCCCGCTGGTCAACCTGCGGTCCACCTTCTCCCTGATCCGGGCCTGTGAGCAGGTGCGGCTCGATCTCTGCTACCACCACGCCGACGTCAAGCTCTTCGCCCCTCTCGACGGTGTGATCGAGGATCTGGCGGTGGCGCGCAGCCTGCCCCAACTGACCGTTCTTGCTCCTGCCGATGCGGCTGCCGCCTACGAGGCGACGCTCGCCGCCGCCGCGCATCCGGGCCCTGTCTACCTGCGTCTGCCGCCGGGGGACGCACCGCCGGTCTACGAGGCGGACGGTGGCGCGCTGCACGGCTTCGCGATCGGCCGCGGCCTTGTGCTGCGCGAGGGCTCCGATCTCACCCTGGTCGCCGCGGGGGCCGTCGTGGCCGAGGCCCTGGCCGCGGCGGAGCTGCTGCAGCGCGACGGCCTCGACGCCCGGGTCCTCGACATGTCGACGATCAAGCCGATCGATCGCGAGCTGCTGCGCCGGGCGGCCGGGGAGACGGGACGGATCGTGACCGTGGAAGAGCATCCGGTGCGCGGCGGCCTGGGCGGGGCGGTGGCCGAGGCGCTGGGCGACGAGCACCCGGTGCCGCTCTGCATCCTGGGGCTCCCGGACGGCGGCTATGGAGCCCAGGGGCCGCGCGCCGAACTCCTGGGTCGTTGTGGCCTGGATGCGGCGGGCATCGCCGCCGCCGCCCGCCGCATGCTGGAATGGAGAGCCGCGTGAGCGCGCACGGCGGGGCTCCCGGCGGCGGCCCGGCGATCGGCTCGCCGGAATGGATCGCCGCCTACACCTTGTCCAGCCGCACTGCGTGCCGCAAGGCCCAGCTCGACCTCGCGCGGGTCGAAGAGCGCGTGTTCTCGCTCGAAGGGGACCTCGGCCAGTACAACGTGCCGTTCCATCGCGAGTTTCCCGATCGCTTCCTGCAGATCGGCATCGCCGAGGGCGACCTGGTGGGCGCGGCGGTGGGGATGGCGATGCGTGGCAAGATCCCCTTCGTCAACTCCTTTGCCGCCTTTCTGTCGATGCGCGCCTGCGAGCAGGTGCGGTTCGACGTCGCCGCCCAGGGCGCCAACGTCAAGCTGGCGGGCCACGTCGCCGGCCTCTCGGCGTGTTTCGCGGGCTCCACCCATCACTGCATCGAGGACCTCGCGATTCTGCGCGCGATGCCCAACCTGGTGATCCTCTCCCCGGCCGATGCGGTCGAGACGTACAAGGCGACCTGGGCCGCGGCGGCCTGGGACGGTCCCGTCTATCTGCGCGTGGGCCGCGCCGAGACGCCCCAGGTCTACTTCGCCGACTACGAGCTGACGATCGGCAAAGCCGTCCGGTTGACCGAAGGTGAGGATCTCGCGATCCTCGCCACCGGCTGCCAGATGGTCGCCGAAGCCGTTCTCGCGGCCCGGCGGCTGCGCGAATCCGGGATCGGAGCGCGGGTGCTCAACGTTCACACGGTGCAGCCGCTCGACCGCGAGGCGATCCTGGCGGCGGCCACGACCGGCGCCGTGGTGACGGTCGAAGAGCACAACGTCCTCGGCGGCCTGGGCGGCGCGGTGGCCGAGATCCTGGCCCAGGAGTCCCCGGTGCCGCTGATCCGCCTGGGCATCGACGACCGCTTTTGCGACGCGGTGGGGCCCTACGAGGAGATGGTGGCCTGGTACGGCCTCGACGCGGCGGCCATCGAAGCCGCGGCGCACCGGGCGCTCGAACGCAAACGGACCCGCCGCCGATGGCAGCGGCCGCTGGGGACAACCATCGCATCGAGCCAAGGAGCCTGACCTGCATGATCTTCACTCCGGAGTTTGTCTTCATTCATTTCACCAAGGCGGGCGGTACCTACGTCGAAGAGATGCTCGGCCGCATCTACGGCGACCGGCGGGTGGACGTCAACCAGCACGGGACCTGCAACGACATTCCAGAGGAGCACCGCGGCAAGCCGATCGTCTCGACGGTGAGAAACCCTTACGACCGCTACGTCTCGCAATACCGCTACGGATGGTGGAAGATTTCGCCGCAGGAGTATTGTGGCGAGGAGGTGATGCGCGCGATGTACCCGCACCACCCCGACCTCACCTTCGAGGAGTTTCTGGAGCTGGCCAACACGAAGTTCGTGGGCTGCCACCGCGGCACGCCCAATGGCTTTGCCAATCACAATTTCCCACCCGCACGCCGGCTCGGCTGGCACACCGAGAGCTTCGTCCGCTTCTACTTTCACAACCCGCGAGAGGTCTTCGCCGGTCTCGATGAGGAAGCGCTGGCGAGCGGCAGCTTCCGGCGCGACATGTACGACGTGCATTTCATCCACACCGAGACCCTGCGCCGGGAGCTCCACGACTATCTGATCTCCGTCGGGCTGCGGCGCGAGGCCGTCGAATTCCTCCTCACCTCGGAGCGGGTGCTGCCGGAAGACGGCTTGCGGAGACCGGACAACGACCCCTGGCAGAACCACTACACTCCCGCGCTCAAAGAGCTCGTGAGGGTGCGCGAGCGACTCATTTTTCATCTCTTTCCCGAGTACGACGGAGAGGAGGGTTGACCCCCATGGGAAGCATCTGGCGAGACCTGCGCTATGGCGCGCGGCAGCTGGTGGACGACAAGGCTTTTTTCCTGGCGGCCCTTCTGACCCTGGCCCTCGGCACCGGTGCTGCGGTCACCATCTTCACCCTGGTCAACGCGGTTCTGTTGCAGAGCGTTCCCTATCGTTCCCCGGAGCGGCTGGTCATTCTCCAGGGAAGCTTGAGCGACGAGGGGGTTGCGCAGATCGTGGCGGCCTCGCAGACGGACGTGGCGGACTGGCGCGAGCGCACCACGGTCTTCGCGGGAGTCTCGGTCTGGGGCACGCTGGCCTTCAACCTGGAGCGAGGCGAGCAGTCCGAGCATCTGTCGGCCGAGCTGGTCAATGAGAGCTATTTCTCCCTGCTCGGGCTCAAGCCCTCCCTGGGGCGCTTCTTTCTCCCCGAGGAAGACGCCACTCCGCTGGAAAAGTATGTCGTCGTGCTCGGCTACGACCTCTGGCGCACCTCGTTCGGCGCCGATCCGGCGATCCTCGGCCGGATGCTGCGGTTCAACGGGATGAGCTATCAGGTGGTCGGAGTGGGCCCGCAAGGATTTCGCGGGCTGTCGGACACGGCGGATCTCTGGGTGCCGTCGATGTTGCCCCCGGTCCCGTCGTTCCTGGCCCTGCGCAATCTGCGCTGGGCCTCGGGAGTCGCCCTGCTCAAGCCGGGGGTGAGCCTGAGCCAGGCGCAAGAGGACCTGAACCGGGTCGCCGCCGCCCTCGCAAAGGAGGCGCCCGACACCAATCACGGATTCGGTGCCGCCGTCACGCCGATCACCGACTTCCTGCTCGGATCGCTGCGCAACGGCCTGCTGGTGCTGTCGGTCGGCGCCTCCCTGCTGTTGCTCATCGCGTGCATCAACGTCGGCAACCTGCTGCTGACCCGGGCGGCGGCGCGGCAGAGGGCCTGGAGCATCCAGATCGCGCTGGGCGCCGGCCGCGGCCGGTTGATCCGCCAGATGTTGACCGAAAGCATCCTGCTCTCGCTCCTCGGTGCCGGCGCCGGATTCCTTCTCGCGCAGTGGGCCACGCGGGCGCTGATCGCGGTGAGCGACATCCAGTTTCCGAGCTTCGTCCGGATCGGCGTGTCTCCGGAGGTGATCGGGGCGACCCTCGGTCTGGCGGTGGCCTGTGGCGTGGCGTTCGGGCTCGCTCCGCTCGCGGTGAGCTTTCGCTCCAATCTCACCTCGAGCCTCGGCCGCAGCGAGAAGCTCCCACCGGGCCGGAGCTGGTTCCGGTTCCAGAACCTTCTGGTCGTCGTGCAGGTCGCCCTGGCCTTCACCCTCTCGGTCAGCTCCCTCCTGCTGGCCAAAAGCTTTCGCGAGTTGATCAGTGAGGACCTGGGGCTCGATGCGCGGGGTCTGCTGACCTGGCGCATCGACCTGCGCGGGCCGAAATACGAAGACGAAAAGGTCGTCACCGGCCTGCTGGGCCAGCAGTACCTGCCGCGGATCGCTGCCGTGCCGGGGGTCGGACAACTGGCGCTGTCGGATCCGACGCTGCCGACCGATACGGTGGGCGAGCGCTTCTTCACCGTCGAGGATCACGACAGCGACACGCCCGCCGGGACCTTCCCGTTCAAAGTGCATGCGGTCAGCCCGGGGTTTTTTGAGCTGCTCGGGATCCCGATCCGGAGCGGCCGCAGCTTCGACACGCACGACACGGACAACTTTTCCGCGATCGTCAGCGAAGAGCTGGCGCGCCAGCAGTGGCCCGGACAGGACCCGATCGGCAAGCGGCTCAAGATGGGTCCGCGGGCCGGTGGGAGGCCATGGCTCAACGTCGTGGGGGTGGCCGCCGAGGCCCGGCACGAAGGTTTCGGCACACCGGCGTCGACCTCCCCCACCCTGTACGTGTCGATCCTGCAGTTCATCTTTCGCCCACCGCTGACGGTCAACTTCCTTGTACGGCCGCAGCCCGGGGTCTCGACGGCGCAATTGCAGGCGGCCTTGCGCCGGGAGATGAGGGCCATCGATCCCGAGGTTCCGGACTACGACGTGGCCACCATGGAGGAGCGGTTTGCCGATCAGACCCGCCAGGAGTCGTTCCAGCTGATCCTGATCAACGTCTTCGCGGCCCTGGCGCTGATCCTGGCGGCGATCGGCATCTACGGCGTCGTGTCCTACGGCGTCCTGCAGAGAAAGGGGGAGATCGCGGTGCGCATGTCGATGGGGGCCGACCGCGGCAGCATCTTCCGCATGGTGGTGGCCCGGGGCGCCCTGCTGACCGCCGTCGGGCTCGTCCTGGGCCTGGGGGCCGTCTTTGCCTTGCGCCCGTTGCTGGAAACCGTTCTGTACAAGACGCCGGTCTTCGATCCGGTCCTTGTGACCGGCACCTGCATCGGGCTCTTCCTCATGACTCTTCTGGCGAATTACATCCCGGCGCGGCGTGCCGCCGCCCAGGACCCGGTTGCAGGGCTGCGCTGAGAGCGATGGAACACCGGAACCGGAGCACGGCACCGTTCTTTCCCGACGCCGAGAGTCTCGGCGACGTCCTGCGAGAACGGGCACGCCTCGCCCCGGATCGGCCGGCCTATCTCTTCCTCGCCGAGGGCGAGGCCGAGGCGGCGCGGCTGACCTGGGGCGAGCTCGATCGCCGGGCGCGCTCCTGGGCTGCGGTCCTGTTGCGGCACGCCGCGGCCGGAGATCGCGCCCTGCTGCTCTACCCTCCGGGCCTCGACTTCATCGTCGCCTTTTTCGCCTGCCTGTACGCCCGGGTGGTGGCGGTGCCGGCGTACCCGCCCCGGCCGCGGCGGGACCAGCCCCGGCTGCGCGCCATCGTCGAGGACGCCCGGCCGCGCGTGGTGCTGACGACGGCGCCGCTGCTCGCCGGGTCGGCCGAGATCCTGCGGCGGGAGCCGTCCCTGCAAGCACCGCGGTGGCTGGCCCTGGACATGGACACCGCGATCGCATCCACCGAGGACGTTGCGGGGACCGCCGCGACCGACGTGCCGGCGTTTCTTCAGTACACCTCGGGCTCGACCGCATTGCCCAAGGGCGTCGTGGTCACCCATGCCGGCCTGCTGCACAACGAGCGGATGATCGGCGAGGCGTTCGGTCTCGGCGAGGACGCCGTGGTGCTGGGCTGGCTGCCGCTCTACCACGACATGGGCTTGATCGGGAACGTGCTCCAGCCGCTGTTCTGCGGCGGCCGTTGCATCCTGATGTCTCCGGCGGCCTTCTTGCAACGGCCGCGGCGCTGGCTGGAGGCGATTTCCCGCTACCGGGCGACGACGAGCGGGGGTCCCAATTTCGCCTACGAGCTGTGCCTGCAGAAGATCGGCCCGGAGGCGCGGGAGGGGCTTGATCTGCGCAGCTGGACGGTGGCGTTCAACGGCGCCGAGCCGGTGCGCGCCGACACGCTTGAGCGGTTCGCCGCGGCCTTCGCCCCCTGCGGCTTCGCCCGCGAGGCGTTCTATCCCTGCTACGGCCTGGCCGAGGCGACGCTGTTCGTCACCGGGGGGCGTCCGGGGGAAGGGGCGCGGGTGGCGGCGGTGGACGCAGCGGGAGCGGGTTCCTCCCAGAGGCTGGTGAGCAGCGGGCGCGCCTGGGGGGATCAGCAGGTGCTGATCGTCGATCCCGAGACCCGGGTCGCCTGCCCGCCGGAGCAGGTCGGCGAGATCTGGGTCTCCGGACCCAGCGTGGCACCGGCTTACTGGGGACGCCCGGAGGCGAGCGAGACGGAGCTGCGCGCCCGGCTGGCGGACGGCGGCGGCCCTTTCCTGCGCACGGGCGACCTCGGTTTCCTGCGCGAGGGCGAGCTCTACGTCACCGGCCGGCGCAAGGATCTGATCATTCTGCGGGGCCGCAATCACTATCCGCAGGACCTGGAGCTCACCGCGGAGCGCGCGCATGAAGCCCTGCGCCCCGGGTGTGGCGCCGCTTTTTCGGTCGAGGTGCTCGGCGAAGAGCGCCTGGTGGTGGTGTTCGAGGCCGAGCGCCACGGGCTGCAGGGTCTCGCGGTCGAGGAGGTCGCCGCGGCGGTGCGCCGCAGCCTGTCCGAAGAGCACGAGGTGCAGCTTTCCGATCTGGTCCTGATCCGCCCGGCCTCCCTGCCCCGGACTTCCAGCGGCAAGGTGCAGCGCCACCGCTGCCGCGAGCTCTACCTGGGCGACGGGTTCGCGGTCGTGGGGCAGAGCGCCCTGGGAGACCCGGCCGTCGCCCTGCCGTCCACGGTCGCAGAGACCGGACGCCCGATCGAGGACTTCCTGCACGCGGCGCTCGCCCGGGTCGTGCGGCTCGATCCCGCGCGCATCGACCGCGGGCAGCCGATGTCGTCTTTCGGGCTCGACTCCCTGGGAGCGATCGAGCTGTCCCATGCGGTCGAAGCGGAGCTCGGCGTCGCGCTCCCGGTGGCGGACCTGTTGTCCGGCGGCTCGATCGCCGAGGCGGCGCAGGAGCTGGAGAAGCTTGCCGCCGCCGGCCGGGGTGCCGCCGTGCGCGGCGAGCCCGGAGGGAGCCCGGAGCGCGAGAGCTTTCCGCTCTCTCTCGGCCAGCAGGCGCTGTGGGTCCTGCAGGGGCTGGCACCGGCGAGCGCGGCCTACACCATCGCCGGAGCCGCACGGCTGGCCGAAGGCGTCGATCCGGAGGCTCTCGGCCGCGCCTTCGCCCGGCTCGTCGAGCGCCACTCCTCCTTGCGGACGACCTTTGCCAACGGCCCCCTGGGCCCTCTCCAGCACGTCCATCCGCCGGCGGCCTCCGCCGCCGCGGTGTGGGCGGTGGAAGACGCCGCGAGCTGGAGCGCCACGGTGCTCGGCGCGCGGATCCACGAAACGGCGTTCCGCCCGTTCGACCTGGAAACCGGGCCCGTCGTGCGGGCGGTGCTGTTCCATCGCGGGCCGGAGGACCCCACCGGGAGCGTGCTGGTGCTCGCGGTCCACCACCTCGTGGCCGATTTCTGGTCGCTCGCGGTTCTGCTGCGCGAGCTGGGCGAGCTGTACACCCGAGGAGCCGGCGCCGTTCTGGCCGCTCCGGCCGTGGGCTACGCCGAGATCGTGGAGCGCGAGCGCCGGGCGCGGGCGGCCGGCCGCCATGACGCAAGGCTCGCCACGGCGCTGCACCAGCTCGCCGGCGCCCCGCCGCTCGACCTGCCCCTGGACCGTCCACGGCCGGACCTCCAGACCTTCCGGGGAGCGCTCTATGGCGGCCGGCTGGGCCGCGACCTCGCGCTCGCCGCCGCCGGCCTGGCGCGGCGCTGCGAGGCGACGCTCTTCATGGTGCTCCTGGCCGCCTTCGAGGCTCTCCTCGCCCGCCACGGCGGGCAGGAGGATTTCCTCGTCGGCACCCCGACCTCGGGGCGGACCTCGCACGAGCTTTCCGGACTCGTCGGCTACCTGGTCAACCCGGTGCCGCTGCGCGCCGACCTGGCGGGCGACCCCGATGTCGCCACCCTCCTGGCCCGGGCGCGCCGCGCCGCGCTCGATGGCCTGGCGCGCCAGGAGCTGCCGTTCCCTCTGCTGGCGGAGAGCCTGCCCGGGGAGCGGGACCCGAGCCGGCCGGCGGTCTTCCAGGCGATGCTGGTGCTCGAACGGTCCCCGGTGCCGGAGCTCGCGAACCTCGCCGCGTTCGCCATGGGTGAGGGGGGAGCCCGGGTGCGCACCGGGGGGTTGCTGCTGGAGTCCGTCCCCTTGGACCGGCCCGCGGCCCAGCTCGACCTCACGCTCCTCGCCGGAGACGTCGGCGGCGACCTCGCCGCCGCTTTCGAGTGGAACCTCGACCTGTTCGATCCGCCATCCATGCACCGCCTGCTGGGCCACCTCGCCCAGCTGCTGACGTCGATGACCCGCCATCCGGAGCGCCGCGTCTCGGAGCTCGGCTTGCTCAGCCCCGCGGAGGAACAGCAGATCCTGCGCGAATGGAACGACACCGCCGCCTCCGGCGGTGCCGGGTGTCTGCACGAGCGGATCGAAGCCCAGGCCGCGCGCACCCCGGAGGCGCCCGCGGTGGTGTTCGCAGAGGAGTGCCTGACCTATCGGGATCTCAATGCCCACGCCAACCGGCTGGCCCGGCACCTGGAGGGTCTGGGAGTGGGGCCGGAGGTGCGGGTGGGGCTGTGCCTGGAGCGCTCCACCGGGCTGCTCGTGGCTCTCCTCGCGACCCTCAAGGCCGGCGGCGCCTTCGTGCCGATCGACCCTTCCTATCCCGCCGAGCGGATCGCCTACATGCTGGAGGATGCGCGCGTTCCCGTGCTGCTCACCGCGGAGCGGATCGCCCCCTCGCTGCCCGCCTCCGGCGCGCAGACGGTTCTGCTCGACGGGACGGGCGCCTCGTGGCGCAGCGGTCCCGATCCGGGGGATCCGCGGCGCAGCGCCGGCCCCGACCAGCTCGCCTATGTGCTCTACACCTCCGGTTCCACCGGCCATCCCAAAGGGGCGATGAACAGCCATCGCGCCATCCTCAACCGCCTGGACTGGATGCAGAAGACCTTCCCGGCGACGGCGCAGGATCGAGTGCTGCAGAAGACGCCGATCAGCTTCGACGTCTCGGTCTGGGAGCTGTTCTGGCCTCTGGTGACCGGTGCCTGTCTGGTGGTGGCGCGGCCGGGAGGGCATCTCGACCCGCCGTATCTCCGCGACGAGATCATCGCCTCGCGCGTGACCGTGGTGCACTTCGTGCCCTCCATGCTGCAGATCTTTCTGGAGACCCCGGGGCTCGACGCCTGCACCGGCCTCCGCCGCGTGTTCCTGAGCGGCGAAGCGGTCGGGCGCGAGCTCGCCGCCCGCTTTCACACCGGCCTGGGACGCCTGGGGATCGAGCTGCACAATCTGTACGGTCCGGCCGAAGCCGCCGTCGAGGTCACCTGGTGGCCGTGTGCCGCCGAGGGCGGCACCCGCCCGGTTCCGATCGGCCGCCCGATCGACAACGTCCGGATTCACGCGCTGGACGGGCATCTGCGGCCGGTTCCCCTGGGGAGCGTCGGCGAGCTGCACATCGGCGGTGTACAGGTCGCCCGCGGTTATCTCGGCCGCCCGGACCTGACCGCCGAGCGCTTCGTTCCGGATCCGGTCTCCACCGAGCCGGGGGGCCGCCTCTATCGCACAGGAGACCTCGTGCGCCATCGGGCCGGCGGCGAGCTGGACTTCCTCGGGCGGCTCGACCATCAGGTGAAGCTCGGAGGCGTCCGCATCGAGCTGGGCGAGATCGAGCATGCCCTGGCCGGCCACGAGGCGGTGCGCGAGGCGGTCGTCCTGGCGCGCGGCCGGGGCGGAAAGATCCGGCTGGTGGCCTATGTGGTTGCGAAGACACCGGGTGAGGCCGCGCCGGACGAGGCGGCCCTGCGCACGCATCTCCTGGGGACGCTGCCCGCGCCGATGGTTCCTGCGGCGTGGGTGTTCCTGCCGAGCCTGCCGCTCTCCCCGAGCGGCAAGGTGGACCGCAAGGCGCTCCCGGAGCCGCTCGCGGAACCGGTCGCCACCGTTTGGGAAGGAGCGTCCACCGAGGCCGAGAAAGCACTGGTCGCGATCTGGTCCGAGGTGCTGGGGCGCGACGGCATCGGCATTCACGACAACTTCTTCGCACTGGGTGGAGATTCGATCCTCGGCATCCAGATCCTCTCCAGGGCCTCGCAAGCGGGGCTCCGGTTGACGCCGCTCCAGATCTTCCGCCATCCCACGATCGCCGAGCTGGCCGTGGCGGCGGAGAGGATCGAAACCGCCGCGCCGGAGCCGGCCGCCGCGGACGACGCGGCGGGTGATGACCTCGACCTGGCCGATTCGGGCCTCTCCGAGCAGGATCTCCAGAAGCTGATGGGCAAGCTGTTTCAGGCCGAGTGAGCCGGCCTGCACAAGCAGGCCGCCCCGGCTCCCGGCCGAGATGGTGACCGAGCGCGAGGTGGCGTATGCCACCCAGTTTCTCAACTACCACGGCTCCGCCCCGTCAGCGGCTCGCCGCGCAGACATTCCGGACGTGGCTGCGCAGCCAGCGATGAGCCGGATCGGCATCCAGCCGCGGGTGCCAGAGGAGGGAAACCGTGAGCTCCGGCGTGGCGACCGGAAGGGGGAAGCTGTGCATTCCGGTGCGCAGATTCCCGGTGTGCCGTTCGGGAACACTGGCGATCAGGTCGGTGGCCCGCGCCAGAGCCAGCGCGGTCGCAAAGCCACCGACGATCACCCTGATGTCCCGCTCCAGCCCGAACGGCTCCAGGGCTTCATCGATCGCCCCCTTGTCGAGACCCCGCCGGGAGACGTGGACATGCTGGCCGGTCGCATAACGGACGGGAGTGATCTCGCCCTGGGCCAGCGCATGCCCGCTGCGCACAACGCCGATGAAACGGTCCCGGAACAGTGCTTGCGCCCGTACCTCCGGACTGGTCGTCATCCCCACCACGCCGGTTTCCAGATCGACGGTCCCGTCGCGCAGTGACGTGCTGTCTTTGTCCGGCTTCTGCACGAAGCGCAGCCGCACGCCGGGAGCTTCCTCGCTGAGCCGGGCCATGAGGTCCGGCCCGAAGGTCTCCGCAAAGCCTTCGCTGGTGCGCAGCGTGAAGGTTCGGACGAGCTGTTTGAGGTCGAGATTCTCGGCAGGGCGTAGAACCGCCTCGCCCTCCTGCACGAGCTGACCGACCCGCTCGCGGAGCTCGAGCGCCCGAGGGGTCGGAACGAGGCCGCGTCCGGCCCGGACCAACAGCGGATCGCCCATCGTCTCGCGCAATCGCGCCAGCGCCCGGCTCATCGCCGACGGGCTCAGCCGCAACCGGCGGGCAGCGCGAGCCACGCTGCCTTCCGCGAGCAGCACGTCCAGGGTGACCAGCAGGTTGAGATCGGGTCGCGACATCCATCCACCGTAGCACGGCCCGCCCGTGATGTGGCGTCAAACGCACGAATGGAGTGCAGAGGACGCGCCTTCCGCCATGTCAGGCCGGATGTTATGTTGTGGACGGCTCCTTCAGGTGCTGCCGGAAAGAACAAAACATGTCAAAGACAATCCATTCAGAACGAGATGCGTCCGTCGTTGAAAGGGCGGATTCCCAGCCTTCGCTCCGGGGGGTGCTCGCCGGCCTCTCGCTCTCCCTGTTGCTGGCCTCGCTCGGCACCAGCAGCGCCAATGTGGGCTTGCCGACGTTGGCACAGGCGTTCACCGCATCCTTCCAGGAGGTCCAATGGATCGTTCTCGCGTACCTCCTCGCCATCACGACGCTGATCGTCAGCGTCGGGCGTCTCGGTGACATGACCGGCCGCCGCCGGTTGCTCCTGGCCGGGATCTTCCTGTTTACGGCGGCTTCGGTCTTCTGCGGTTTCGCGCCCACGCTCTGGCTGCTGATTGCCGCGCGGGCGGTGCAGGGGCTCGGAGCGGCCGTCATGATGGCCCTCACCCTGGCCTTTGTCGGTGAGACGGTGCCGAAGGAAAAGACCGGCAGCGCCCTGGGGCTGCTCGGAACGATGTCCGCGCTGGGAACTGCCCTCGGTCCATCGCTCGGCGGCGTTCTGATCGCCGGCCTCGGTTGGCGGGCCATCTTCCTCGTGAACGTTCCCCTGGGTATCGGAGCGTTCTTTCTCGCACACCGCCACCTGCCCGCGAACCGCCGGGGGCTGCAGGCGGAGCGGGCCGGATTCGACCTGGTGGGCACGCTGCTGCTCGCTCTGACGCTCGCGGCGTACGCGCTCGCCATGACCCTGGGGCGCGGCAGCTTCGGCTCGCTCAACCGGGCTCTGCTGTTGGCTGCCGCCTGCGGAGCCGGTCTGTTCGTGCTCGCCGAGGGGAGAGCCGCATCGCCTCTGATCCGGTTGGCGATGTTCCGCGATCTGGTGCTCAGTGCGAGCCTCGCCATGAGCGCGCTCGTCGCCACGGTGATCATGGCGACGCTGGTGGTCGGGCCGTTCTATCTCTCGCGCACGCTCGGGCTCGATGCGGCCCGGGTTGGGCTCGTCCTGTCGGTCGGTCCTCTCGTCGCCGCGCTGACGGGTGTGCCGGCCGGTCGCATCGTGGATCGTTTTGGCGAACAACGCGTGACCGTCGTCGGGCTCATCGGCATCGCGGCCGGCGCCTTCATGCTTTCCCTGATGCCGGCGACGCTCGGCCTCTCCGGCTACATCGGCCCCATCGTCGTCATCACCGCCGGCTATGCGCTGTTCCAGACGGCCAACAACACCGCCGTCATGACCGGGATCCGCCCGGACCAGCGGGGCGCTCTTTCCGGCCTGCTCAGCCTGTCGCGCAATCTCGGCCTCATCACCGGTGCCTCCGTGATGGGAGCCGCCTTCACGCTCGCAGCAGGGGCGACCGACATGACGACGGCGCGGCCCGAGGCCGTTGCCGCCGGTCTGCGGGCCACGTTTGCCGTCGCGGCGATCCTGGTCGTCGTCGCGCTCGCCCTCGCGGTGGGAAGCCGTGCTCTGGCAAGGCGCCATTCGCTCCTCGGGCTCGAGTCCCTCCGCAGCGAGCCGTGGGCGCACCCGGTCGGCCGATGAACCGGCCGCACCTCGGCGTTCTGACCGTCCCCTGCCCCTTTGGCGGCGGAGGATCCGGGGATCGTAATTCGCGAGCGATTCGCCGTGATCGCGGGCCGTATCACGGTGAACAGGTCCCGGATCACCGTGAACGCCGGCCGGTTCATCTCGACTTCGTTCACGGCGGCGTCCTCGGACGCGCCCAACGCGAGTATCCCCTGGAGATCGTGGCCTACGTCGTGGTCTCGAGCCACTACCACCTCCTCCTGCGGGTGGACCACGCCAAGCAGCTCTCGGACTTCATGTGCTTCTTCAACGCAAACCTGGCCAAGGAGGTCGCCCGGCGGATCGGTTGGAAGGAAAAGGTCTGGGGTCGCCGGTATCAGTCGATCGTGATCAGCGACGAGGAAGAGATGCAGGTGGCGCGGCTGCGCTACTGCCTGGCGCACGGCGTCAAAGAGGGCCTGGTGGCACGGGTCGAGGAATGGCCGGGAGTCCACTGCGCGGTGCCGCTGCTGACCGGCGCCCCTGTGGTGGGGACCTGGTACGACCGCAGCCTGGAGTACAACGCCTTCCTCCGGAGGAAGGAGCTGGAGAAGGGTGAGTCGCAGAGCCGGGAGGTGGTGGAGCTGAGCCCGCTCCCCGCCTGGCAGCACCTGTCGGCGGAGGCGTATCGAGCCCGGATCGCAGTCATGGTGCGCGAGATCAATGAGACGGCCGCAGCAGCGCGGGCCGAATCGCTGATCGCGCCGCTGGGAGCGGACGGCGTGCGGGCGCAGAACCCGGAAACCCGGCCGCGGAAGCTCAAGAAGTCGCCGGCCCCGTTCTGCCACGCTCTGCGGAAGAAGGTCCGGAAGGCGCTCTGGGAGGCCTACGGGCTGTTCGTGGCTTCCTTCCGGGAGGCGGCCGAGAAGCTGAAGGCCGGCGACCGGGAGGCGCAGTTCCCACCCGGGAGCTTCCCGCCGCGGCTGCCGTTCGTGGAGGCCTGACGCGGCGACCGACAGAGGAAGGTGCCTGGTCGGCGCTCGGTCGGTCGGGTGCCAGACTGCCAAACTGGCAAGTCAGAGGCCCAGAGGCCCGCTTTACAGGGGCGCTCGTTCGCCCCGGAGGGGGAGGTGTGCCTGGCTGTTCTCAATAAGGTCGCCGATGACGAGGGCGAGCGCAAGAAACGGGGCGTGGCGGCGCCGGCCGGGGAGGGCGGAGGGGGCCGAGGGGGCCGAGGGGGCCGTAGCTGGTGTGCCCGGCGACAAAAGGGAGGGCTGTGTCGCCGTGTTTAAGGGCGGCGATGAGTAAAAGGGTGGAACCTACTACTACTGGGCCTCGTCCGCGATGGCCTGTGCATGCTCTGTTGTGAATCCCGTCCGAGAGCTGGGTGCGGACTCCCTCGACCTACAACAGCCACCGCGCCCGCCGCCGACTCTACCCTACCCCCCGGAAGGTGACTTCCCGAGCCTTTGGCTTTTTGGGGAGCCTGGCCGGCCGGCACGGGCCGTGCCCCGTACATCTCACACTCTCGGTGGCCGCTCCGTGGTTGCTACGCTATGATATTGAGGCGTCGTGGGAGGACACATGCACAGGGCCAGCAAGGGAGAGCACCCCGGACTCCTGCCCGGCAAGGGGCAACCATTGACCGTGCTGGAAGTGAAGAGCCCCTCGCAGCACGACCGATTCGAGATCGGCGGCGAGGACCTCCTCGGCCCGCCTCGCGTGCCGGCTGCGTACGGAGAAGTCGATCCGAGCGGAACAACGGAGAGAAAACGTCACGAAGCCCTTGCCGATATCCGGATCCGCGTCGGTACCCTCCTCAAGACGGAAACCGTCTCGCTTCTTCTTGGCGCGGGCGCATCGGTTGAGTGCGGCGGTCCGCTCATCGGGTCGGTTCCGCTCGCCGTCGAGCACACCCTGCTGGAAGAAGGGGTATCCGGCAACACGCGCCCACGAGTTCGCGACTGGCTGCGAGTGTTCTATCTCGCAGCGCGCTCTCTGAGTTCGTCCGCCGAGCCACCCCTTGGTCGGGACTCGATCTTGGCACGCCGCAGCGCTATCACTGGTGGTAGAGGCGAACCCCTCCGGGTCAACTTCGAACAGGTGCTCGCCCTTCTGCATCGCTGGCGGTCAGCCTTGCCACTGCCGGGAGGACGGCTTCGCATGGATGGATCACCGTCCATCGACGTCACGTCAGGAGATCTCGACCTGTGCATCGAGCACACGACACGCGCCCTGGCGCACGTCTGCCATCTCCCTCTCGACGGGAGAGAGCACGGTCTGTCGAGAATCAGGACTCTCCTGCGCAAACTGCTGACGCGGCCGCTCAATCTGAAGCGGGTGAACATCTTCACCCTCAACTACGACACACTGGTCGAGCAGGCTTCCGACACCGAGGGCATCGTTCTGCTGGACGGGTTCGTCGGCAACCAGCGTCGCATCTTCCGCCCCGAACGCTACGAGCAGGATCTCTACTTTCCTGCGGAAACCACTGAAGGCCAGGTCCACCGTTTCGACCGCGTCCTGCACCTCTACAAGCTCCATGGCTCAATCACCTGGGTAGCGGACTCTCCCACGATCGATAATCCCTACGGGGTGACCGCGGCAGCCTTCGACGCTGGTGGTTCACGCTCACGCCCGCTCCTGATCTATCCGACACCGGCGAAGTACGGCGAGACGCTTGGTATGCCGTACTCCGAGTTGTTCCGGCGATTTGCGGGCGCTCTGGTGCGGCCCCAGTCGGTGCTCTTCACGATCGGCTATGGCTTCGGCGACGAGCATGTGAACGCTATCATCCGCCAGGCGCTCGCCGTGCCGAGCTTCACCTTGGTCGTGGTGGATCCGCGACCCCAGAGCGATTTCGTGTCCAGGCTACGCGAGCAGCGCGACCAACGCATCTGGATTTCAGAAGGCCCCACACTGGGCACCCTTTCCGGCTTCGTCGACCGTGTGCTCCCCGATCTCCGGGAGGAGGAGATCCTCAGGAAGGTGGAGGCGACGCACCGGGCTCTGGAGCCCACCCGGACCGCCGAGGGCACCCCCGATGCCAACTGACTTCGAGATCGGGCGCGTCGTCGCGGTTGACACGGCCCAGGTCAGCATTGAGCTGAACCGCGACCTCAAGGGGATGAGCCGAAGCACCTACGAGGGCCCTCAGGAAGTCGGACGGATCAACTCCTACGTGATCATCCCTGTTGGCGCCCAACGCCTCGTCGCGATGGTCACGCGCGTGGTTCTCGTGGAAGAGTCAGAGATGAAGGCGGATCGCACGATGGTCGCTCTCCCGGCTGCACGGCGCCTGATGAAGGCAACCCTGATCGGCACGATCAATGGGGCCTTCCGGCAGGGCGTCTCGCTCTTCCCTGTGCTCGACAACCCCGTCTATCTGGCCGACCGAACCGACCTCGATGCGATCTTCGGACCTGCCGAGAGCTGCCAAAGCGTTCCACCGGATGCAGAGCGGCCGGGCTTCTGCACCCCCATCGGCGAGTCAGCCGTCGTGCAGGGCCGTCCGATCCGGATCGATCCTGACGCCTTCTTCGGAAAGCACGCCGCAATCCTTGGCAGCACAGGCTCTGGAAAGTCATGCACTATAGCCAGCATTCTCCAATCTATCCGCCAGCAGCCCGCCGTGAAGCGGATGACATGCATCATCCTCGACACCAACGGCGAGTACCGCACTGCCTTTCAGACACAGAGGCAGAACGGAAGTTGGGAGGATGCTGGCCCAGGCCGTTGCCTCTACATTCCGTCCGATCCCAAAAAGACAGCCGACCGCTTGGCGATCCCTTACTGGTTCATGGATTCTGAAGATTTCATCCGTCTTTTTCAGGCCTCGAGGGGCGTCCAGCGTCCTGTACTGCTGGAGACCCTTCGATGCGCGCGCAACGACACGTCGAGCGCGTCGCCCCTGGTCATTCTGCGAGAGGAGCTCCTGCTCGAGCTCAACCGGATCTGGTCTCTAGCGGGCAAGGACGAGAAGATGTCCAAGGAAGTTCGGGACTTGTCGGTTGGATTGAAGGCGCGCCTCAGCCAGGGCGACCTGACACCGGGTTGGGGCGCCGCGGCGGATCGATATGGTCTTACCCAGGAGGCCGCGTTGGCCGCGCTGGATACAATTTCAGCTGAAGCCGGAAGACACATCGAGAACCGCACCTATCCCAAAGTTCTCCCGGCTGACGCAAGGCAGGTGATCCGGGACACCATCGATCCAATCCTCGATGCGTTGACCGGCCCCCAGCCCGGCGAGTCTGTCGACGCTTCTGGTCGGTCGGCCGACGCACCGTCGTACTTTGACAAGCTCAAGTTTCGATCCCAGCACATCGAGCAGATCCTCCGGCGAGAGGATTCGGGCGCGCGAGCCCGTGACTACTCCGCGACGATGCTGCTGCGTATTGATCGCCTGCTCTCCGACCGCCGCTTCGACTTCCTGTTCGGGCCCGTAGGTGAGCGCCTGCCCGATTCCGAGCACGTCCTCGCCACCTTCCTCCGCGACGTGCTCGGCATCGGCTCGTCCTCCGCTGTGGATCTGCAGCTCTCGGCCGAGGACGCGGTTCCAAGGGAACAACTTCCCTTCTACGACCGCCAGCGCAATGGCTCCGACCCTGTGGATGTCGTGATCCTCGACCTGAGCCTGCTCGCGGCCGAGGTCCTGGAGAACGTAACCGCGCTGATTGGCAGACTGGTCCTTGAGTTCCTTCAACGCCTCGGCGAGCACGGGGGGGAACAGGCGCGCGGATCGCTTCCCGTGGTCCTCGTTCTTGAGGAAGCCCAGAATTACATCCACCAGCAGAGATTCAACGAGGACGAGTCCATCGCTCGCGTCGTGTTCGAACGGATCGCCCGCGAGGGCCGGAAGTTCGGTCTGAGCCTCGTCGTAGCCTCTCAACGGCCGAGCGAACTCTCCAAGACCGTGCTGTCGCAGTGCAGCAGCTTCATCGTCCACAGACTGCAAAACCCGGAGGACCTTCGTTACTTCAGGGAGATCGTGCCCGGGGTCTACGGGCCAATGCTGGAGCAGATCCCCGCCCTCGCGCCCCAGACCGCCCTGGTCCTCGGCGAATGTATACCCGCGCCGGCGATCGTGAAGATTCGAGAGGCCCATCCGGTGCCGAGGAGTCGGGACCCCAAGTTCTATGCCTATTGGACGCAGGACAAGCCTCCAGCCGTCGACGTCGAAGCAATCTGCACTGTATGGGAGGGCGGCGAGAGAGCGTTTGACTTCGAAGGCTTCTGAAAGGAGCTGGCGGAAGTCGAGCCTTGATTCTTCGCAGGAGGAAACACTATGGCGGATAGCGAAGAGCTTCAAGCCTATGAGCAGAAGGCCGTAGAGTTCATACGTACCGAACTGGCGAAGGCAGCACCGACGACTCGGCGGCGGGTGATCGAGAAGTTTGTCTTGGCTGCTCTTGGTAGCATCCCCTGGGTGGGTGGCTTCCTGAGCGCAGCCGCCAGCATGAAGACCGAGGAGGATGACCTTCGGACAGATAACCTCCAGACACAGTGGCTTGAAGAGCATGCCCGAAAGATCGACCTCTTGATGACGACCTTGGGCGAGATCACGCAGAGATTCGAAAGCCTTGGTCCCGAAGTCGACGAGCGTATCAAGAGCGAGGAATATCTCGCCCTCGTGAGGCGGGCCTTCAGGGTCTGGGATCGGGCTGATTCAGAAGAGAAGAGGAAGTACATTGCCAACCTCATCTCCAATGCCGCCGGAACGCGCCTCTGCTCAGACGATGTATTGAGATTGTTCATCGATTGGCTGGATCTCTACCATGAGGCTCATTTTGCGGTAATTCGCGAAGTCTACAGGTGCCCGGGTTGCTCCCGCTATGAGATCTGGATGAACATCTATGGCCAGCTCGTGCGGGAAGATTCGGCCGAAGCCGACCTCTTCAAGCTGCTCATTCGCGATCTCAGCACGGGTGGGGTTGTTCGGCAGGAGCGAGAGACCAACCAGGACGGCCAGTTCCTCCGAAAGCGGGCACAGCGAAGGGGGGCGGCCCCCACCACTCTCGAATCAGCTTTCGAAGACACAAAGCCGTACGTCCTGACCGGACTGGGCCAGCAATTCGTGCATTACACGATGAACGAGGTGGTGCGCCGGATCGCAGAAGAGGCGGAGAACTGACCTGGTGCCGGCGTTTTACTCATCGATGTCCTTAAATACTACGCGGTCCCCCCCTCCGCCGCCAAGCACCCCCGTTCCGGCTCGCCCGCCCCAACGGCGTTCCAGGACGACCGTTTGTTCCTCCTGCTCTCGCTAGCGGCGACCCTCTCTAGGCCGACCGGGCACACCCTCCCCTGGTGGCGGCAGCAAGCGCCACCCGCAACAGGCCTCGCCGAATCTAGTCCTGCTCAACAACGCCCTCCGGAGGAGCGAGGGACCGCAGAGCCTGGTGGTCCTTGATGAGGGGCTCGACCGGCGGTATCATGACACCCAATGAAGCAACGCACTCCCGAGCCGCGGTCCCTTCAGACCCATAAACTGGAAGAATTGATCCTGTTCGTGGCAGCTGCCGCCCAGCCCGAGGAACGCTGTTTCGCGGTCAAGCTCGACAAGATCCTCTTCTCGGCCGAGTAGGTTCCACCCTTTTACTCAGCCAGAGTAGGTTCCACCCTTTTATTTATATCCGCACTTAAACGCGCCGCCCTCACCCTCCTGTCCGTCGCCAGGCGCACCCCTTCCGGCCCTCTTCGCCAGCATCATCCACCCCAACGGCCGACCCCAAAGCCAGGTTTTGGCCTTCCCTCGCGTCATCGACGAGCTTCTCCAGGTCGACCAGGCACACCGGCACACCTCCCCCTGGGGGCGCCTGCGAGCGCCTCGCAGCCGACAGGCTTCGACTGGATGGGATGGGCGGGGAACCCGGATCGGGTCGACCAAGTGCTCCACCGCGGCGGTCCCCGCGTCAAGTCTCCACGAACGGCAGCCGGGGTGGGAAGCTCCCCGGCGGGAACGCCGCCACCGATCCAGGAGTAGAAGGGTGGACCCTACTCGGGGGTGCCAAGCTGCCAAACTGGCAAGTCAGAGGCCCAGAGGCCCGTTTTACAGGGGCGCTCGTTCGCCCCGGAGGGGGAGGTGCGCCTGGCTGTTTTCAGTAAGGTCGCCGATGGCGAGGGAGAGCCCAAGAAACGGGGCGTGGCGCCGCCGACCTGGGATGATCGGGAGGGCGGAGGGGGCCGTAGCTGGTGTGCCC
>DIHE01000152.1:36181-65719 GCA_002420005.1 Holophagales bacterium UBA5704
AGGGGGCCGTAGCTGGTGTGCCCAGCGACAAAAGGAGGGCTGTGTCGCCGTGTCTAAGAGCGGCGATGAGTAGAAGGGCGGACCCTACGCTGGGGGGGGGCATCCTCGTGGCCAATGACACGCATGAGCCGCTTCTGGGCTTTTTCGATGGCCAGAACGAGACTAAGCGCCTCCCGGGGCGGTCGCCCACCAAAGAGCTGGGCGAGGAGAGAGAGAAGGCCGGGCCTTCGGCCCATTCATCTCGAATGCCGGCGAGACGCCAGCGCTCCCAGGGGGGCGCGATCCGGTAGCGTGGGGCACGGCACACCCACAAAAATGAAGAACCCCGGAGGCGAGAGAACCCGCCCCCGGGGGAGGAGTGCGACTTCAGGATCGGCCGGATCAGCTCTTGTTCTTCGTCTTCGCGGCTTCGGCTGCCACCTTGGCGAGCGCGAGCTCCTTCTCCAGATCGGCAACCCTTTCGTCGGGCGTCCGGCGGCGGGGGGACTTCGGCAGGCGCGGCTTGGCGCCGACCTCGAGCAGCAAGGGGCTTTCGACGCCGAAGACGCTCTGCGCGCCAGCGACCACCCGGTTGCGGAAGCTGCGCCCGCGCCGCAGGATGTCCCTGCTGGTCAGGGTCGCCTCGCGCAGCTTGCTGCGGTAGATGTCCTGGTTGCTCTGAAGCTCCTTGGCCTCCAGAACCAGTGCTTCGAAGCCTTGGAGGGTCTCGGCCAGCTGGGGCATCTGCGGCAGTCGCGCCTTCACGTTCGCGATCTGTGCTTCCCAGCCGCCGAGGTGCTTGGACAACGTATCCGTGGACATGGTCTTTCTCCTACTGAGTCTTCAGGCTGTTTCCCGACAGCCTGCGGGCGTCCTTTGAACGCCTCGTCCGTATGTGCTCCGGCTCTCTCTCCCGGGAACCACTCCCGGAAGCCGACCGGTGCACAGACCCTAACGGAGGTCGGACGTATTGTCAATCGTCAGGCGTCCACATCTTATTTCAGCCGCTTAGTGCTTCCGTCCAGAATTTCCACAATTCGCTCGGGAATCTTCGGTGGGCGGCGCGGAATCGTGGTGAAGCGACCTCGGTTTGCCGTGAACGCGGCCGGGTTCGCCAGGAACAGCCGCGGGATCGTGGTGAAGCGGTCGCTGTACGCCATGAACGGGGCCGGTCCACCGTGAACGGGATCGGCTTCACCAAGAACGGGCCGGGTTCGCCGTGAACGAAGGGGAAATCACCACGACCGCGGGCAGGGTCATGGCCAACGCGGGGCGTTCATGACGATCGGGGGCCTGTTCACGGTGAATCGGCTCTCGTTCACCGTGATGAAGGGCCGGTCACCGTGAAGAGGCTCGAGATCGTGACGAGCTGCGGCCGGTTCATCACGAAACGGAGCCGTCCTGGAGCAGGACCCGGAGACGCGCCCCATGCACCTCGACCGCTCGCCGGCCCCCTTCGTCCACACCGCTACTAAGAGGGTGCGCAAGGAGCTGCGAGAAGCTTACGGCTGGTTTCTGGCCGCCTTCCGGGAAGCCGCGGACCAGCTCAAGAAAGGTGATCGAGGCGCACCGTTTCCCCCGGGGAGCTTTCCGCCGCACCTGCCGTTCGTGCCGGTTTGAGGCTTTTCTCGGGCCGGGTTTGCGGGTGGTCGGTCAGTCCACTGGTCGAGTCTCGGTTCGCCTCGCGGGCCGCGGTGATCTCATTGCGCGCGGTGTGGACCTTCGAGCTCTCCCAAGCGGTAGACCTTGGTGTTCCCTCGGGTGGCGAAGACGGCAGGCGTCACTGGGCAACCTCCCTGCCGCAGGGTTGAGTGACTCCGCGAGCTAACAGACTTCAGGGCAGTCCCAGACGTAGTGCCCGTTCCAGAAGATGCATTCGCAGGTGTAGGTGTAGCTACAGGCGTCCGTACACGTCGCGGGGAATTGCCCAGCGGCGCATGTGGTCCCTTCGACCGTCCAGCAGAACGGAGACGCAACGGCTGGAGACGCAAGGACGAGCAAGATCAGGGCAAGACAGAGACCGACGAGCTTTTTCATGGGATTGTGTCCTTTCCAGGTAAACGAGCCATTAGATCTATGCTAAGCTGCAAGAGTATACCGCCGATGCCGGGGGCCAGAAGGCGCACACAGAACTTCTCCTGCGTGAGCTTTGTGGCTCGTCCTTGAGCCCTCCGGCAGCGGTTTCGCTTCCACCATAGTACCTTAGATTCTCGCACGGATACAATCCTCTCCTCACGTCTGCATCCCCTCTATCGTGACCCCGCGGTTGGGGAAGCGGCGGTCGAACGCGCGTAGATCCGCTCGGCTCCCCGGTCCACTGCCCGGGCCCAGATCAGGGCGTCCGCGAAGCAGACCCGGCCCTAGCTCCGGCAAAGCTGGAGAGCTTCGAGGACGCTGGCCTTGGGCAGGCTCGCCAAGCGGAGATTGGCGCGTTGAACCAGCTCGGTCAGGCTGTCGAGGGAAATGACGACTTGCCCTACCCCCCAGCCCCCGCAAGCTATGGATTGGCGCCCGCCCGGAACCGCCGCCGCGGATGCCGGCCCTCCAGCATCTTCCTCTGCGCGCCCGCGCCGACCTCGGTGTAGATCTGGGTGGTGGCGATGGAGCGGTGGCCGAGGAGTTGTTGGATGAACCGGATGTCCACTCCCTCTTCGAGCAGCAGGGTGGCGGTCGAGTGGCGGAGCATGTGCGGGGTCACGTGGAGCAGCACGCCGGCCTCCCGGGTGTGGCGGCGCAGCGCGGTGCGGACGGTCTGCTCGGAGAGGCGGGTGCCGCTGCGGTTGCGGAAGAAGGGGGTCTCCCCCTCCTCATCGTCCTCCCAGAAGGCGGCGTACTCCTTCACCGAAGCGAGGGTCTCCTCGTCGCAGACCTGGAGGAGGCGCTCGCGTCCTCCCTTCCCCAGGATGCGCACGCGGCCCTGGCGGAGGTCCACGTCCGGCGTTCGCAGGCTGCAGATCTCGCCGACCCGGGCACCCGTGGCGAACAGCAGCTCGATCACGGCGATGTCCCGCACCAGGACCTGATAGCCGGGGGTGTCCTTCTTCTTCCAGCCTCGCTTCAGCCGGTAGAGGTGGCGGAAAAGCTTCTCCAGGTCCGCCAGCGAGATCGTCCGCGGCAGGCGCCGCGTCTCCTTGATCCGCACCTCCATCTTG
The DNA here is from genome assembly GCA_002420005.1 of Holophagales bacterium UBA5704. GTDB lineage: Bacteria > Acidobacteriota > Thermoanaerobaculia > Multivoradales > UBA5704 > UBA5704. The sequence goes on from DIHE01000152.1 coordinate 39,313, forward strand.
CGGAAGGGGTTCACCGCCACGGCGTCCTCGCGCTCCAGGAAGTGGATGAAGGCCTTGAGCGTCGCCACCTTCCGCTTCACGCTCTTCTCGGCCAGATGGTCGAAGAGGCTCTTGATGTAGGCCCGCAGAGCCGGTTTGTCGATCCCGGCGATCTCGGTCACCGCCAGCTCCAGGGCGACGTGCTCGGAGAACTGCCGCAGGTCGATCGAGTACGCCTTCAGCGTCTTGGGGCTGAGGTTCTTCTCGTACTGGCAGTGGAACAGGAACTGCGCGACGGCATCTTCAATCGTCATCTGCCCTCCGGCGGAGAATCGCCGGGTGGGATGATAACCTCGAAGGAGAAGAGGCCGAGATGGAAAGTATCGCTCTCCAGCGATGCTGCGGTTTGTTCCCCTACCCCCCCAGGTCCGCCAGCGGATTGAACGGCGCCTCTTTGTAGTCGGCCGGGGGATCGTAGGTGCCGGTGGGGGCGTCGCGGGTCTCGACGGTTTGCAGCTCTTCGCGGGTGTTGATGCGGGCTCCCATGGCTTCGACGCGGTCTTCGCGCAGGACGGGGAAGCCGTCGAGCTTCTCCAGGGCGTCCACCCAGGCGGCGCTGCCGGGTTGCAGGGCGGCGAGGGTGGCGGCGAGGCGGTTCAGGGCGGGCCAGGTGGGGACGTCCTGGCTCAGCCAGAGGGTGCTTTCGATCTTCATGCCGGTCGCATTGGTGATGCTCATGCCCAGCTTGCGGGCGGCCCAGGCGCCGAAGGTCTTCTTCTCCTGGGTGGGCTTCACCTGGACGGTCAGCTGCATCTGCTGCGCCCACAAGGCTCCCGTCTGCTCGCTCCCCTTGGGCATCAGGCGGACGAAGTCGATCGGCAGAGGGAGGGCGCTCCAGGTCTTGTCGGCATGGCGCAGGACATAGAGCCGGTTGAGGTCGAGCCGCAGGATGGCGGAGCTGTCCGCGTCGTCGCGGCGGAGCTTGTCGGTGCTCACCCAGATCTTGATCGTGGTGTCCCGGGCCGGCTGGGTCTCGCCGTCGACCTGGAAGGCGTCGGTGTGACTCTTCACGGTCAGCAGGGAATCGGCGGCGGCGGGGAGGGCCAGCATCAGGAGCAGCACGGGCAGGAGGGAGAGACGTCGCGACATGTTGAGTCCTTTGCGAAAGATCCCGCAGGGTAGCACGAGTCAGGGGATGGGGTTCGCGTCCTTGCGTCGCACGTAAAGAAGCTTCTCGACCTCGGCGACCAGGTTCCCCCGGTCGTCCTTGACCTCCACAGTGAAGAGGGGCTCGACCTTGCCGCCCCGGTCGGCGGCGGCGCGGATCTCCTCGACCTTCTCGGGCGGGATGTGGAAGGTGGCGTGCACGGTTCCCTTGCCGGGGCGGCGGAAGCGGATGGTCGCCGCCTTGTCCCACACGATGTAGTTGCGGCCGAGCTGCTCGATGAGGAGGAGCATGAAGAAGGGGTCGCAGAGGCTGTAGAGCGAGCCGCCGAAGTGGGTGCCGACGTAGTTGCGGTTCCACCAGCGCAGCTTCATGCGCACGTCGAAGGTCCGCAGGTCCGGGCTGGAGCGGACCCGCACACCGGCTCCCACGTAGGGGGGGTAGATGTTGAGCAGGCGGATCAGCCAGCGGCGGTCGAAGAGGGCCATGGGGGGGATTCTACTCGTGCTCCGCCCGATCCACCTCGGCCAGATATGCCTCCTCCAGGCTGGGCTCCACCGCCTCACCGGCCAGCGGCTGACCGGTGCGGGCGACGGCGCGGATCTCGATGCCTTCCAGGCGGCGGACGCGAGCGGTGACGCGGTAGCGGTGGCCGATGTCGGCCAGGGCGGCGTCGCCGATCACGGTACGGAAGACCCGGCCGCGGGCGCGGGCGACCAGCTCCTCGGGGGGACCGTCGAAGCGCAGGCGGCCCTGGGTGAGCAGGAGGATGCGGCGGGCGGCGGCCTCGACGTCGCTCGCGATGTGCGTCGAGAAGAGGACGATGCGGTCGGCGGCCTGCTCCAGGAGGAGCTCGCGGAAACGGCTGCGGGACTCGATGTCGAGGCCGGTGGTGGGCTCGTCGACGATCAGGATGGCGGGGGCACCGAGGAGGGCCCGGGCGATGCCGACGCGCTGCCGCATGCCGCCGGAGAAGTCGCGCACCTTGCGCCGGGCGTGCTCGGTCAGGTCCACCTCGGCGAGGCGGCGCTCGATCTCGGCGGCGCGCTCGCGGGGATCGGTGAGGCCGTGCTCGCGCGCCCAATGGTCGAGGAACTGCTCGGCGGTGAAGTCCGGGTAGGCGTTGAATTCCTGCGGCAGGAAGCCGATCCGCCGCCGGTAGGCCGCCAGGTTCTCGGCCGTCACCGGCACCCCGCGGAACAGCACGTGCCCACGGGTGGGCTCCAGGAGGCCGGTGAGGACGCGCAGCAGGGTCGTCTTGCCGGCGCCGTTCGGGCCGAGCAGGCCGATGATGCCGGGCTCCAGGCGGAAGGTCATGGCGGACAGCGCCCGGAATCCCGCCCGCCGGGGCGAGCCGCCGCCGTAGATCTTGGTGAGACCGCGCACGTCCAGGGTGGAGCGCACTTCTTCGTTCCACGCCGGGGGGACGCGGCGGCGGCGCGTCTCTTCCGGATTGCGTTGACGCCAGCGGGCGGCGGCGAGGCGCAGGGGTGGCGTCACCAGGGCCGCGGTGAGCAGGGCCGCTCCGGCGGCGAGCCCGGCGGCGCGCAGAGGGATCACCCAACGGAAGCGCAGCGCATCGGCGCCCAGGGTCGGCGCGGCGAGCAGGAGGACCAGCGGAACGGTCGCGGCGAGGAGCCAGGGGGTCTCGCCGCGCAGGCGCCGCCAGAGCCGGCCCGGGGTGTCGCCGGCCCCGGCGGCCAGCTCGGTGACGGGGGCGAGGACCAAAGCGAGGGCGGCGGCGACGGCGAACAGGCCGGGCTCGTCGATCTGTCCGATGCCGAGCCGGATCACCGGCGCCGCGGCGAGCAGCCCGGCCCCCAAAGGCACAAGGACGCCCAGGGCGCGCAGCGGGGCGCCCAGGCGCCAGGCGGCGACGGCGGCGAGAAGCAGGGGAAGGAGGAGAGCGGGAAACAGCAGCTGCAGCCGCTCGTCCTCCCAGACGGCCGGCGAGAGCGAGGGCCGCTCCAGGTCCACACCGGCAGGCAGGGCGAGGTGCGCCAGGCTGCGGTCCATCTCTTTGCGCCGGCCGAGCCGCAGCTCCTCGCTGTTCAAGGGAAGCTGGACCTCGACCGGGAGGACGAAACGGCCGGATTGCCGGGCGATGCGCGGCTGCACGGCTTCCTCGCGCAGGGTCAGCGCCGCCGTCGGGAGGGCCGCCTGGCGGCCCAGCAGAAGGGGCCGTGAGAGGAGGGCTCCGACGGTGGGGAGGTGGCGCTCCGGGTCGAGTGGTGTACCGGCCGGGACGACCACCAGGATCCGTTCCGCGCTCTCGGCGGTGCGCCGGGGAAGCTGAAGGGCGGCGGGAGGCCGGCTCGCCGCCCGCAGCGCCTCGGCGAGCTCGGAGGCCACCGCCGGGGAGAGGCCGCGGCGAGGCCGGAGGCTGAGCACGACGGACGGCGGGTCCCAGGCGGTGATCCAGTGCGGCCGGATCTGAAGCTGCCCGAGGCGGCCGAGGAGGCGGTCGTGCGCCGTGCGGAGCGCGCCGAGATCGGCGCTGCGCAGGATGGCGCGGTACCGGAAGCCCTCGCCGTCCGCCTCGGCGCTCTCCTCCAGGTCCAGGCGCAACCCGTTCCCGCCGGTCGCGGCGAGGCCGGTGTCGATGCGTGCCGCGGCGGCTCCCGGGATCTGGTACCGCAGGCGGGTGGCGAGCGCGGCGAGCCGCTCGGGCTGCCGGTTCTCCGGCCCCACCTCGGCGACGGCGAACGCGGCACCGCGGCGGGCGCTGGTCCAGAAATGGACCACCTCCGGGGTGCGGGCGAGGACCTTCTCGGCACCGAGGAGCAGGCGCTCCGCCTCCTCCAGGGTGGAGCCTTCCGGCAAGGGCAGGAAGAGGGAAAAGCGGCCGGCGTCGGGCGAGAGGTCGGCGCTGCGGGGAACCAGAGCCTTGCCGCAGACGACGGCGGTCAAGGCGCCGGCCGCGGCGAGACCGAGCAAGGCGGTGCCGGGGTCACGCAGGGCGCGGCGCTGGAGGGACCTCACCCCCTGGCCCCCTCTCCCATCGCCCCCCCACCGCCCGGGAGAGGGGGAACCCCCGCCCGCGTGCTTCTCCTGTCTTGGGTGGTGGCGCCCCCTCTCCCGGGGGAAGGGGAGGCGATGGGAGAGGAGGATGGGGGGTGAGGTCCCGGGCAGCAGGGCGGTGGCCAGGATCGCGGCGGCGGTGGCCAGGAAGAAGGCGCGGGCGGGCTCTCCGAGGAGCGGATCGAGCGCCGGGCCGGCCAGGGGGAGCGTCGCGGGCAGGGTCGCGGCGGCGGCGAGCACGGTGCCGGCGAAGGCGGTGAGGCCGCTGGAACGGCCGAGGCGCAGAGCCGCACCCGGCAAGGCCGCCGCGACGCCCAGGACCAGGGAGGGGAGGGTGAGCAGGTGGAGCGGCAGGCCGGCGATCCAGAAGGCGTTCCCCGCCGCCGCGGCGCCGGCCGGGATGGCCAGGCCGAGCGACAGGGCACCGGCGCGCCCGGCGAGCTTTCCTCCCACAAGCGCCGCTGCCAGCGAGGCCACGAGGGCACCGGCCAGGAGCCGGGAGAGCAAGGTGCGCAACGGCTCCGCATCGCTCTGGTCGACGACGCCCCGCAGGCCGGTGGGGAGGGAGGCGACGCGCCGGCGCAGCGCGGTGTCGGTGGCGAGGAGCGGAGCGCCGTGCGAGCGGACGACGATCAGCGCAAAGGCGGGTTGACCGCGGTGGCGGACGCGCCGATCCGACGTGGCGCGCCGCTCGCGCAACGTGGCCAGCGAGCCCAGGGGGAGCGTGCCGGCCGCAGGGTCTCCCGGCACCGGCAGGGGGAGGAACGCCAGGGCGGCGGGATCGAGAGGAGGGGAAACCACGGGCAGGGCACGATCCCCGCGGCGGACGGTGCCGAAGCGGGGCGCGCGCAGCGCGTTTCCCACGGCGGTGTGGACGGCGCGGGCGGTCCCCCGGGGATCGAGAAGACCGGCGGCCAGCTCGACGCGGACCTCCTCGCGGCCGGCGCCCCAGACCTCGACGGCGCGGACGCCGGGGATCGAGCGCAGGGTTTCGGCGGCCTTCTCCGCGTCGGCCTCCCGGCGGGCCCCCGGCAGCCAGACGATGGCGAGGAGCTCGCCGTCCGCACGATCCGCCGGCTCGACGCGCAGGTTGGCCCCCGGGGGCAGCCGGCGGCGCAGGCCGGCGAGCTCGGATTCCAGGCGCGCCGCCTTGCGGCCGGGATCGGTCCCCGGCGCGAAACGCACCCGCAAGCCCGCGCCTTCGGGACCCACCTCGCCGTCGGTGCCGCGCACCCGGCCGAGCGCACGGACGGCGCTCTCGATCGGCTCTACGAAGGTGCGCGTCACCTCCTCCGGATCGCGCGCCTCGGGGAGGTCCAGGCTCACGGTGAGCTCGGGGAAGCTCTGCCGCGGCAGGTAGTCGAGCGGCAAGCGCGCAAAGGCCGCGGCCCCCAAGACCAGCAGGGCCACCGTGGCGAGGAGCGCCCTCACCGCGCCCCCCGGGTGACGGCCCGTTGCAGCACCGGTACCAGCAGGAGGGAGGCGAACGTCGAGGTCACCATGCCGCCGATCACCGCGACGGCGAGCGATTGCCGCAGCTCGGCCCCGTCGCCGCCGAGGAGCGCCAGGGGCAGCATGCCGGCGAGCGTGGTGAGGGTGGTCATCACGATCGGCCGGTAGCGCTCGGCCCCGGCGCGGCGCAGGGCGGCCTCGAGCCCTTCTCCGGCCCGCAGGTGCTCCTCCGCCCGGTGAACGATCACGATCGCGTTGTTGACCACGATGCCGCCGAGCAGGATCAGGCCCAGAAAAGAGAGGACGTCGAGGCTCTTGCCGGTCACCAGGAGCAGGCCGAGCGCGCCGCCCAGGCCCACCGGAACGGTCGACAGGACCACCAGCGGCAGGCGGAACGACTCGTACAGCGCGGCCAGGGTCAGGAACACCAGGACGAGCGAGAGGGCGAGCGCCAGCCGGAGCTGGCCGAAAGAGCGCACCAGCTCCAGCGCTCTGCCGCCCGGGGCGAGCTCCTCGTCCGCCCCCCGGGCGAGGCCGGCGAGGAGGGCCTCGGGGCCGCGCGTCCCTCCCTGCACGGTTCCCTCAAAGGCGAGGCGGACGGCGGGGCGGCCGTCCTGGCGCTCGAGGTCCGCGGGGCGGGCTCCGGGGGTGAGCCGGGCGAGGGCTCCGAGGGGCAAGGTGGAAGAAGAAGAAAAGGACGGCAAGGTCGGCGAGGACGGCAAGGACCCGGGGGCGACGGGAAGCAGGGCGGGGTCGGCAGGCTCGGCCGGTTTGACGAGGATCTCGGGCTCGACGCCGTCGAGGCGGAGGCGGCCGGCGGTCTGGTCTCCCAGGGCGGCGCGGAGCTGGCTCTCGGCGCCCGCGCGGTCGAGGCCGGCGGCGGCGAGGCGCGGCAGGTCCCAGGCGAGGAGCAGCGCCTCGTGGGGACGGTCGCGGCGGGTGGCGATCTCCCGGAGCCCGGCGGCCTGGAGGCGTTCCACCGCCCGGCCGGCCAGAGCACCGGCCTTCTCGGGAGTGCCGGCCAGGGCGACCACCTCCAGGCGGCGGCCGGAGCGCTCGATGGGCTCGACGAAGGCGCTGGTCCGTGGCTCCACCCGCACGTCCACGTCCGGCAGGCGCCCCAGGGCGGCGCGCAGGAGGGGCAGGGCGCGGCGGGCCGCGGCGGTGTCCGGAAAGGAGAGAACGAGGCGGCCGGTCTCCTCGCCGTCGCGGGAGAGGCCCTCTCCCGGGACCTGGAGCGCGGCCAGACGCACCTCGGCCGTTCCCAGCGCCCGGCGGGCCTGGTCCTCGATCGTGCGCCCGCGGCGCTCCGCCGCTTCCGGAGTGAGGTCCGGAGCCAGACGGTAGCGGGCCACCAGCTCGCGCGCCGCCGCGTCCGGCAGCAGCTCGCGCGGCAGGAGGACGAGGGCGAGGCCGGCCAGGGCGGTGACCGCGAGACCGGCGAGCACCGGCAGGGCCGGCCGGGCGAGGCAGGCGTCGAGGAGCCGCAGGTAGAGGGCCCGGCCGCCGTTCCATCCCTTGGAAGCCGTCGCGGTGCGGCCGGAGAGCACCGGAGTGACGGTGAGCGAGAAGAGCAGGGAGGCGGCGAGCGAGGCGACGATGGCGAACGCCTGGGCGCCGAAGAAGGCGCGGGCGAGGCCCTGGAGGTACAGGAGCGGGAGGAACACCACCCCGGTGGTGAGGAACCCGGCCACCACCGGCAGGGCGATCTGCCGCGTGCCGGCCACCACCGGCTCGGGCTCTCCCCGGTCGCGGGCGGTCTCGATCGCTTCCAGCACCACGATGGAGCTGTCGACCAGCATGCCCGCGGCGAGCGCGAGGCCGGCCAGCGAGACCACGTCGAGCGAGGTACCGGCAAGCTGGAAGGCGGTGAAGGTGGCGAAGAGCGAGGCGGGCACCACCACCGACAGCGCGAGCGTGGGACGCCAGCGGCCGAGGAAGGCGCGGATCGCCAGGGTCCCGAGGAGCAGGCCGAGCAGCGCGCCGACCCCGAGGTCGAAGAGCGCTCCCACCACCTCCCGGCTGCGGTCGTCGACGATGGCGAGGTGAAGCCCCGAACCGGCGCGCGACCCGAGCGCGGCGACCCGCGCACGGACCTGCCGGGCCAGCGCCACGGCGTTCGCCTCGGGCGCCCGGAAGACGCGCACCAGCACGCCGTCCCGGCCGTCGATCCGCGAGAAGGAGCCGTCGTGCACCTCCTCCAGCGCGAGGCCGGCGAGATCGCCGAGCACGCTCTCGCCGTGCGGGCCGGGGATGCGCAGTGCGGCGAGCGCGGCGAGCGAGGTGATCTCCTCGCGCACCAGGAGGGTGCGCACCGCGGCGCCGGAGCGCGCGCGGCCGGCGGGCACGGCGAGGCCGACGCTCTCCAGGCGGGCGAGGAGGGCCGCCGGGGTGAGCCCGCGGGCGGCGAGGGCCGCGGTGCGCGGGCGGATCACCGCATGGCGCGGTGCGAGGCCCACGGTCTCGACGCGGCCGGCCCCTTCGAGGCGCGCCAGCTCGGGAACCAGCAGACGGCGGGCGAACGCCGTGCGCTCCGGCCCGCCGCCGCCGAGGACGGCCACCTCCACGATGGGCTCGGGATCTCCGGCGGTCAGCTCGACGGTGAGCGTCACGCCGTCCAGATCGGCGAGGCGGCGCTCGGCTTCGATGCGCAGGCGGTCGGCGTCGGTCTGCCATTCGCTCTCCACGCGGGCGTGGACGACGCCGTCGCCGGTGCGGGTGCGCACCGAGGTGACCCCGGCGAGGGCGGCGAGGCGCCGTTCGAGCGGCCGGGTCACCCGGTCGAGCATCTCGTCGCGCGCCCGGCCTTCGGCCGTCGCAGCGATCTCCAGCCCCGGCCGTTCCACCTCCGGCAGGAGAGAGACCGGCAGGCGCAGCAGGGAGACCCCGCCGAGCACCACCAGGGCCGCGGCGGCGATCAGCGTGGAGACGGGGCGCTCGATGGCCTGGCGGATCACCGCGCCGCGTCCTGGGTTTCGTCTTCTTCGACGGCGGTGATCGCGTCGTGGTCCCGGAGCAGGGAGACCCCGGCGGTGACCACCCGGTCGCCGACCGCCAGCCCGCGCAGGATCTCCACCCGCCCGCCGCCGCGCGCGCCGGTCTCCACCACGCGCCGGCGGGCCTCGGTCCTCCCCTGCGAGCGGTCGGCCACAAACACCGCGCTGCCGGTCTCGCCGGACACCAGGGCCTCCTCGGGGATGGTGATCGCCTCGGCGTGGGCGTCGAGCTCGACGTGCAGCTCCACGCCTTCACCGGGTGCCGGCAGGCCGAGGGCGTCGCGCACCGCGACGACGAAGGGGATCGTCCCCGCCGCGTCGACGACCGGCGCCACCTCGCGGATCGTCCCTTCCCCCACCGGCGTGCCGCCGCCGGGGGGGACGAAGCGGACGAGCAGGCCCGGGCGCAGCAGCTCGCGGTCGGAGGCCGCGGCGCGGGCGTCGATCTCGGGCGCGCCGCCGGCGGCGATGCGGGCGAGGACGAGGCCGGCCGTCACCTCGGACTCCGGCGGGATGCGGCGGTCGACGATCAGGCGGCCGGCGACCGGAGCCCGCAGGTCGAGCCGGGAGAGCCGTCCGGCGGCGGCCTCGACGCGGCTCCGGGCGAGCTCCGCCTCCGCCTCCGCCGCGGCGAGGTGGACCTGGGCCTCGATGCCCGCCTCGAACGCCTTGCGGTGGCGCGCCAGCTCGGACTCTGCGACCTTCAGGTGGAGCCGCGCCTCGGCGAGGTCGGAGTCCGCATCGTGGAGCGAGAGGCGGGCCAGCACCTCGCCCGCCTGCACCGGGGTGCCGGTGGTGAGCCCGTCGGCGAACCGCGCCGGGTAGCGCAGGCGCCCGCCGGCCGTCACCGCGACCTCCGCCGTCTCCGCCGGACGGACCACCCCGAGCGCCGAGAGGCTCGGCCGGAAGGTCTCGCGCACCGCCTTGGCCAGGCGCACCGGGGTCGCCGGGGCCTCCTCGGGAACCGGGGCGGGGGCAGGGGTGCAGGAGAAAACAAAGGACCCAAAGGACAACAAGGACAACAGAGACACCCACCCACCCAAGGGATGTCGTTGGTCCTTGTTGACCTGGTTGTCCTTGTCGTCCTTGGTCTTCTTCTTTCTCATAGCATCGACTCCGGCCGGCGCAACCGGCGCCGGGCATAAAGAGAGAGCAGTGTCGCGGCGGTCCCCAGCACCGCGAGGCCGCCGAGCCAGGGGAGCGCCTCGTCGCGGCCGGGGAGCCAGGGGCCGAACTGCGAAAAGTACAGATCCCCCAGGGGATTGCTGAAGAACCAGGGGCGCAGCAGCACGAGCGTCGCCATGGAGGCGAGCCAGACGGCGCCGGCGGTCTTGAGGTGCACCGCCCAGAACAGCGCCAGCGCGCCGAGCAGGAAGGTGACGGCGGCGATCTGGGCGAGCGGTGCGAGGAGCGGAAAGCCGCGCTCTTCGTAGAGCCAGTCGAGCAGGGTCAGCAGCCAGCCCTGGACGGCCATGAGACCGCAGACCGCGGCCGCCCGGCGGACGAAGTATCCGACCGCCCCGGGCGCCGAAAGGGCGAGATCGAGACACCCGGCGCGGCGCTCCACCTCGACAATCCCGGAGAGGGCCGGCAGGCCGAGCAGCAGAAACGGCAGGAGCACGACCCAGGTATAGATCCCCGCCGGCTCGCCACCGTCGCCGAGGAGCATCTGGAAGAGCGCGGCGAGGACCACCGCGGCGTCGATCGCCGCGAACAGCCAGAGCCGGCGGCCGAGCAACAGCTCCAGCGAGGAGCGCACGCCGCGCAGGAGCGCTCTCACCGCCGTCCCTCCGAGAAGAAGACGCGGTCGCGCGGGGCACCCACGCGCTCCAGGCGGTGGCATTCGAGGTCCGGATCGAGAAAGACCGCCTGCGGCGTGTGCGGCGTCGCGAGGTCGAAGAACGCCGAGCCTCCGGTGCCGACGGTGACCGTGGTCTCCACCGGGGAGGCGGCGGCCAGCACGACGCGGCAGGAGGTCTCGCCGTCCGCCAGGTTGTGCACCCGGCCGGTTGCCCGCCAGCCGCCGCCGGCGCGGCGGAATACCACGTCCTCCAGGACCAGCTCGGGGAGCCGGCCGGCGTGGAAGAAGTCGCGGAGCATGGCGTCCACCGGCTCGCGGGCGTGGCGGCGCAGGATCGCCTCGAAGTCCTCGAACGTCGCCGGCCGCTCCCCCGGGAGGGAGAGCAGCTCGTCGACCGCCGCGCGCAGCGGCTCGCGGCCGGCCCGGTGCTCCAAGGCGGCGACCAGCGCGCGGAACCGGAGGGACTGGTAGATGGAATCGGTCTGCGGGTCCAGGGCGGCCTTCTGGACGAAGGGGATGTACCGCAGATCGAGCGGCCCCACGACCGCGCCGCGTTCGGCGCCGAGCCCGAGACGCTGCAAGGCGAGCGCCCGGAAGAAGTCGAAGAAGAAGGCCTGCCGATCCGGGTCCAGGAGCCTCCGGGCGGCGAGACGCGAAGCCACCACGTTCGCCACCAGCGCGTCCGGATTGACCGGCCGGGTCTGGATCAACCGGGCCTCGGCGAGAAAGACGAGCCGGCCGTGCAGCTCGATCGGGGCCCGGGCGGAGAACGGTTCGAAGTCCTCGAAGAACCAGAATGCCGAGGCGCGGCCGTGGATCGAGCGCGCCGGCCACTCCAGAACCACCATGTCCGCCAGCCCGCCGAGGCCGGGCCAGGCCTCCCCCATCATCCGCGAGCCGCGCTCCAGAAAACCCAGGTGCAGCTCGCCGGCCGCGCGGTGGGAGGGGAACACGGCGACCGTCGCGCCGCCGGCCTCCCCGGTCCCCAGGGGCCGCTGCCGCCCCCCCGCGACCATGACCTCCGGCAGGGGGAGCGCGCAACGGCTCTCCAGGCGCCCGCCGCGGGCGAGGCCGCCGCAGGCGTCGGCCAGGAACAGATCCGGCGGGACGGTGAGGGCCAGCTGGATCTCGGCGCGCGGAAAGTTCACCTCCTCGGCGATGGTCACCTGTCCGTACCGGTCGTTGCGCGTCCATGGCCCGTAGCGCGGCACCGGCAGCAGGTCTTCCGCTTCCAGCACCACCCGCAGGCCGGAGACGGCGGGGATCCGGTAGCTCGCCGTCAGATCGACCAGATCCCGGCCCGGGCGTTTGCGTTGGTGGGCGCCGGGCGCTTCGTCGACCAGCATGTCCGGTTTCGGGAGGCCGGGAAAGACGATCGAAGCCGGCCGGCCGGACAGGCGGAAATGCAGCTCCCGGCTCTCTCCGGCGGCGAGCGGCGGATCGAGCTCGACGGTCAGCCGATCCCAGGACCGCGCCGGACGCACCCGTCCGCCGTCCGCCGTCGCCGCCTCCAGCACCAGCTCCGGATTGAGCGCAAAGGCGAGGTGGCCCTGCGGCTCCCTGCCGGTGTTGCGCATCGTTCCCGTCACCTGCAGCGCGACCTCGCCGTCCGCGCGGATCTGGCCCTCGACGCTCCAGGGGCCGGGCTCCACGTCGCGCGCAGTGGGCTCCGGCGGGCTCTGCTCGGCGCGCAGGCGGCGCCAGGCGAGCTCGTCGTAACGATCCGCCCGGGCGACCACCGCCGCCGCCGCGGCACAGGAGGCGAGCAGGAGGACGGCGACGGCGAGCCGGTCGGCCGCCGGCAGGGCCGGGTCCGGCACGAAGGCCTCGCGCAGGCGGGCGAACCAGCGCAGGAAGCTGCGCAGGGGATGATCGGAGCGCACGGTCCACGGCCGCAGGTCGGGCCGGGTCCGCTGCAGGCGCGCCACCGCGAGCCCCAGGGCCATCGCCGCCACCGCCGCCACCAGCAGGCCGCCGGTCAGGCTCTGCTCGGCGGCCGTCCCGAGGTCGAACCCCGCCTCGCTGGCCGGGGCGGGAAACATCTGGAATTCCCGGGTCGGGCTGAGCGTCTGGCCGATGCGGCCGACGCCGGCCACGGCGAGGCGGGTGTCCAGCCAGTCCAGCGGGGGCCGGAAGCGATAGCCCAGAGGTTCCAGCGCGGCGTTGACCAGGGTGGGGAGCCCCACCAGGAAGAGCAGGCCGGTGACGAAGGTGCCCATGCCGCCGCCGCCGAGCGTCCCCAGGCCGAGCCCCAGGGTCGTCCCCAGCACCGCCAGAGGCAGGATGTGGACCAGCCAGGGACCCCAGAACGCCGCGGGCTCCGAGCCCGAGGCGCCTCCGGCGATCGCGAAGCCCGCCGCCGCCAGCAGGGGGAGCGCGGTGAGCGGCAGGATCACCGCCTGGAGCGCCAGCCAGCGGCGCAGCAGATATCCGGCGTTGGAGAGGTCGGTCAATCCGAGCGTCGTCCAGGCGCCGCTCCCCCGCTCGCGGTCGATGCCGTCGAGCGACAGGAGGACGGCGAGGACGCCGGTCAGGAGGGGCAGGACGAACATCGTCTCCCGGGCATAGGTGGCCCCCCCCAGGAAGTATTCGCCGCCGGCCCGGCGCAGCCAGGTGAGGAGGGCGGGGAAGCTCCCGGCGGCCACGTAGGCCGTGGCGGCCACCCGGAAGCGCAGGGAGCGCCTCTGGGTGCGCAGCTCATGGACGACGAACGCGAGGGTGCGGCCGGAGAACGCCACGGGCTCAGCCCGCCTCCCCGGCAGGATCGGGCGCCACCCCGCGCTGCGCCAGCCAGATGCGGTAGGCCTGCTCCAGGGTGGGCGACGGCACCGTGCCCGCCGCGCTGCGCAGGAGATCTCCGGGCGGGCCGTCGAACAGCAGCCGGCCCCCGCCGATGATCGCCAGGCGCGGGCAGGTGGCCTCGACATCCTCCACGATGTGGGTGGAGAGGAGCACCGCCGTTTGCTCCGCCACCTCGGTGATCAGGCCCCGGAAGCGGATGCGCTCCTCCGGATCGAGCCCGGCGGTGGGCTCGTCGACGATCACCAGGCGCGGCGCATGGAGGAGCGCCTGGGCGATGCCGAGGCGCCGCTGCATGCCGCCCGAATAGGTGCCGGAGGGGCGGTCGGCGGCGGCGGTCAAGCCCACCGAGTCGAGCAGCGCGCGCACCTTCTCGGCCAGCTCCCGGCGCCCGAGCGGCACCCCGCGCAGGCGCGCCATGTGCCCCAGGTACTCGCGGCCGGTGAGATGACCCACCGGGCGGTAGTCCTGCGGCAGGTAGCCGATGCGGCGGCGGATCGCCGCCCGTCGCCCCGGCTGCGCCGCATCGAGCCCGTCGTAGATCCGCCGGCCGGCCGACGGCTCCAGGGCCAGGGTCAGGAGCGACAGGAACGTCGTCTTGCCCGCGCCGTTGGGACCGAGCAGCCCGAGCATGCCGCGGTCGAACGACAGGCTCACCCCCTGCAGGGCACGGGTGCCGTCTGCGTAGATCTTGGCGAGATCCTGGAGCTCGATCATCCAGACGCAGTGTACGCAAGAAACCCCTGCGTTGTTTGTTCCAGGTCCATGCGAGCCCTCCTCTACCTCTGCACCGCCTTGACCTTGACCGAGCCCCCTCCGGCCGCCGTCTTCCCCTGGCAGGAAGCCGGCCTCACCGAGCGGGAGGCGGCGACCCACCTGCTCAATCGTTTCGCCTACGGGCCGCGCCCGGGCGACGTCGACCGGGTGCTCGCGACCGGCCTGGAGCGCTGGTTCGAGCAGCAGCTCGCCGGTCCCCGGGAAAAGCCCCGCCCGGCCCGCACCGAGGACCGCACGCCGCGCCAGCGGATCGGCGTGCTGATGATCCAGAAGCTCCAACGGGCCACCACGGCGGAGAGCCAGCTCGCCGAGGTGATGACCGATTTCTGGTTCAACCACTTCAACGTCTCGCTGACCGACCGGCAGGCGCGCGGGTTCCTCCTCTCCTATGAGCAGGACGCCATCCGCCCGCACAGCCTCGGCGGCTTCCGCGACCTGCTCGGGGCGACCGCCCGCCACCCCGCCATGCTGCTCTACCTCGACAACGCCCAGAACGCCGCACCGGCCGAGGCCGAGACCCTGCTGGAGCGCGAGATGGCCCGGCTGCCCCTGCGCCGTGGCTTCCCCGGGCAAGACCAACGCCGCCGCCTGCGGCCCACCGGCCTCAACGAAAACTACGCCCGCGAGCTGCTGGAGCTGCACACCCTGGGCGTCGACGGCGGCTACACGCAGGACGACGTCGTCGCGGTGGCCCGCGCCTTCACCGGCTGGAGCCTGATGCCGCCGGGGGAGAGGCGGCGGGAGGCCGAGGAGAGGCTCGACCGGGTGCGCCGGGCCGGCGGTCTCGGGTTCCTGGTGGACGGCGAGTTTCTCTTCCGCGCCGATCAACACGACGCGGAGCCCAAGGTGGTCCTCGGCACCCGGCTGCCGGCCGGCCGTGGCATCGAAGACGGCGAGGCCGTCCTCGACTTGCTGGCGCGCCATCCGGCGACCGCCCGCCACATCGCCCACAAGCTGGCGGTGCGCTTCGTCGCCGACGAGCCGCCGCCGGCCCTGGAGGAGCGCCTGGCCGGGGTGTTTCTGAAGACCGGCGGCGACACGCGGGCGCTGCTGCGCGCTCTCGCCGCCTCGCCCGAATTCTGGAGCCGCGACGCGGTGGGAGCCAAGATCAAGTCGCCGTTCGAGCTCGCCGTCTCGGCGCTACGCATCACCGGCCGGCGGATCGACGACCCGCGCCGCCTGGTCGACTGGATCGCCCGCATGGGCCAGCCGCTCTACGCGAGCCCGGCGCCCACCGGCTTCCCGGATCGCGCCGACGCCTGGATCAACGCCGGCCTGCTCCTGCAGCGGATGAATTTCACCGCGGAGATCGCCGCCGGCCGAGAGGACCAGGCCGGCCTTCTCGGAGCCCCCGAATTCCAGCGACGGTAAACGGCGACAAGGAGACGACCCATGTGGACGCGACGACTGTTTCTCAAAGCCGGCGGCCTCGCCCTGTTCACCCTCGGCGCCGGCCCGCGCTTCCTCACCCGCGCCGCCCTGGCCTCCGAAGGGGGGGCACGCCCCCGCCGCAAGGTGCTGGTCACCGTGTTCCAGCGCGGAGCCATGGATGGCCTGATGGCCGTGCCGCCGCTCGGCTCCGGCGCGCAGGACGCCCGGCTGCGCGCGCTGCGGCCGGGCCTCGCGATGAGCGCCGCGCGGGCGGCGGGCGAGGAGGCGGTGGCGGATCTGGGGGTCGGCTTCGGCCTGCATCCCGCGTTCGCCCCTCTGCTTCCCCTCTGGAAGGAGCGGCGGCTGGCGATCGTCCACGCCGTGGGCTCGCCGGACCCGACGCGCTCTCATTTCGACGCGCAGGACTACATGGAGACCGGTACGCCGGGGCGCAAAGGGACCCCCACGGGCTGGCTCAACCGCGCGGTGGGCCTGCTCGGCCACGAGGGCTCTCCGCTGCGCGCCGTGGCCCTCACTCCGGCGCTGCCGCGCTCGCTCGCCGGGGACGCACCGGCCCTCGCGGTGGAAGACCTCGCCCGCTTCCGCGTCCAGCTCGCCGGGGCCGAGGAGCTCTACCGCCAAGCCTCCCAGGACCTGCTGCGCACCACCGCGGCCGAGACCTTCCGCGCCCTGGACCTCCTGTCCGCCGAAGAGATCGCCCGCTACCGGCCGGCTCACGGCGCGCACTATCCCGCCGGCCCGCTCGGCCAGGCGCTGCGTCAGGTCGCTCTGCTGATCAAGGCGGATGTCGGGCTGGAGGTCGCCTTCGCCGAGTCTGCCGGCTGGGACACCCACGTTCGGCAGGGGACCACCACCGGCTCCTTCGCCCGCCGGGCGGCCGACCTCGCGGCGTCGATCCAGGCCTTCTGGACCGACCTGGGGACGCCGTGGCAGGACGGCGTCGTGCTCTCCACGATGACCGAGTTCGGCCGCACGGTGCGCGAGAACGGCTCCGGCGGAACCGACCACGGCCACGGCTCCTGCCTGTTCGTCGTCGGCAACGCGGTGGACGGCGGCCGGGTGCACGGCCGCTTCCCCGGGCTCACGGACGCCGCCCTTTATGAAGGGAGGGACTTGCCGGTGACCACCGACTTCCGCGCCGTCTTCTGCGAGCTGGCCGGGAAGCACCTGGGCGTCCGCGACGACCGCCGGCTCTTCCCCGGCTGGACGGGCGGACGGCTGCCCCTGCTCAGCTCATAGGGCGCGGCTCAGTCGACCCGGATCGCGTAGCTTTCGACCGGCTCGCGCCCCGTGCCCCCGGTGCCGTAGACGCGGATGGTGTAGCTCCCCGCCGAGAGGGCGCGGGCCGGCAGGGAGAGGACGTAGAGGCTGTTCTTCCCGTCGCGCGGCAGCTCCGCGGCGCTCCACACCGCCCGTCCGGCGGCGTCCACGATGTCCACGGCGTGGCCGGAATGGGTCTCGGCATGGGCGGCGTCGAGGAGAAGCACGGTCGAGGTCCGGGCCGCGAGCGTGGGCGCCCCTCCCGCCTCGCCCCCGCGCACGACGTCTCCCAGCGGCTGGAGGTTTTCGATCCGGCCGACGGGCTGCGGTGCCGTGCGGGCTTGCGCCATCTCGTCGAGCCGGCCTCTCAGCTCCTTCTCCTGGGCGCGCAGGGTCGCGGCCTGTCCTTCCACCTCGCGCAGCTTCTGGTCGAGCTCCGCCGCGAGCTGTCGCGCGCGGGCGGCCTCTGCCGTCTCTGCGCCCGGGGTGGCCCCCGCCGCCGGAGCCTCGACCTGCCCGGCGAGCTTGCGCTCCAGCGAACCGGCCAGGCGGGAGGCCTGGAACCAGCCGTTGGCGGCGACGGCCCCGGCCAGGGACGCGGCGAGGGCCGCCGCCTTCCAGCCCCTCCAGACCGGGGTGTCCGCGGCCGGTTTCGGACGCCGGACGAGCGGCGCGATCCGGCCGTCTTCCTCGAACCGGCGGCTCATCCGCGCCATCTCCAGCTCGGCGGCGCAGCTCGCGCAGATCTCCAGGTGCCCGGCGAGAAACCCAGGATCGATCCCCTCGGGAGTCTCGTCCCAGGCGAGCGCCACGAGCGCCGCGGCCGGCGGGTGTTGGTCGAAGATCTCGGCGGCCAGCCGGGTGTCGGCCAGGTCCTGCTTGCAGGCGGCACAGCCGGCCAGGTGCTCCAGAACTTGCCGCCGCTCGTCGCCGTCCAGGGTTCCGTTGAGCAACCAGGGAATCATCCCTCGCAGATCGTCATGGGAAACCATCAGATCGCCTCCTTCACCCTCTTAGGCGCAGAAGGCGCTTCTGCGTTACGGCGATTTGTCGAAGTTGCACCCAGCAGGTCGGAGCGCAGGGCGAGGGCCTTCTCGCGGCAGCGCAGGGTGCGCACCCGCAGGGTGCCCTCGGCCACTCCGAGGCGCTCGCTCATTTCGCGATAGGAAAGGCCGGCGATGAGCATCCGCCACATCTCGCGGCAGTCGCGCGGCACCCGTTCGAGCACCCGCCACAGCAGGTCGCGGTCCTCGTGCCGGCCGGCGGCCGGCTCGGGCAGGAGCCCGCCGTCGCCGCGTTCGATCTCCTCCAGGTCGGTCCATTGGCGCTTCCCGGCGGCGCGGACCTGGTCGAGGCAGGTGTGGTTGACCACCCGCCAGAGGTAGGTCCGCAGGCTGGACTCGCCGCGGAACTTGCCTTGCCCGAGCAGGCGGGTGATCTCCAGCCGCACATCCTGGAGCAGGTCGTCCCAGCGGTGCGCCAGGCGCCGCTGGTAGGGCCAGGCGGCGCTCGCAATCCACCCGTCCAGGGTCCCCACCGCCTCCGCATCGCCCCGCAGGAAGCGGGTGACCATCTCCTGGTCGTCGGTCTCCCTCGCCATCCTGTAGATCCTAGTCGATCTTTCGCCCCTTCCGCGAGAACGGACGATCTGGGCTAAAATGTGAGCCCGCTTCCCCGCGGAGCTCCCTTTGCCGCTCCTCGCCACTCTCGCCCTCGCCGCCCTTTCCGCACTGCCGGCTTCTCCGGCCCTCCCCGCCGTGCTGGACGAAGGGCGGCCGATCGAGCAGGTGCTGGGGGGAGGCGAACGGCGCGAGCTCCGCATCGCGGCGGAGGCCGGCTGGTACGTCCGGGTGGAGATCGAGCAGGTGGGTGTCGACGTGGTGGCGAGCCTGGTGGGTCCCGACGGTGCCACTCTGTTGACGGCCGATGATCCGGACGGGCTCGACGACGCGGAGATCCTGGCGGTGATCACCCCGGTGGCGGGTGAGCTGCGGCTGGTGATCACCGCGCACGATCCGCAGGCCGCACCGGGGGCCTGCCGGGTGGCGTTGACGGCGCGGCGCCCGGCCGGGCCGGGGGACGCCGAGCGGGCCGCCGCCCAGGCGGCGTCGGCCGGCGCCGGGCTTCAGCGCGAGCGGCGGGATGCGATTCCGTTGCTGGAGGAGGCCCTCCGCCAATGGAAGGCCGCCGGAGAGGTCCGCAGCCAGATCGACACCCTGAACGAGCTCGGCGTCTTGAAGCTCTCGCTCGCCGACGTCGCCCCGGCCCGGGATGCCTTTCAGGCCGCTTTGACGCTGGCCCGCGAGATCGGCGATCCGAGGTGGCAGGCCCTCTCGAGCTCCAATCTGGCGACCGCCTTTCTGGCGCTCGGGCAGACCGCGCAGACGCAGGCGTTCTATGAGCAGGCCCTCGACCTGTGGAAACAGCTCGGCGACGCCGTCGGCCAGGGCCGGGCCCTCTATGGCCTCGGCGTGCTCTACCGCGACCGGGAAGATCTCGACCAGGCGCTGCGCCATCTCTCCGCGGCCCTCGCCATGCGGCGGCAGGCCGGAGACGTCGAAGGGGAGCTGGTGACGCTGCTCGCCCTGGCGGGAGTCCATCAGGCGCGCGGAGAAAAGGAGGAGGCGCTGGCGTGCCGGGATCGCGCCCTCGCTCTCAGCCGCGCGCCGGGGGGAGGAGGGAGCGAAGCATCCATCTTCCAGACCATGGCTTCCCTGCAGCGCCACGGCGGCGACCTGGGGGAGGCGGTGGCCAGCCTGCAGCAGGCGCTGGCCATCTACCACAGGTCCGGGGATGACCAGATGGAAGCCCGCGCCCTGTACAACCTCGGCTCCCTCTATCAGGACCTCGGAGCCCTCGACGAGGCGCAGCGCTCCTACGAGCGGGCGCTCGAGTTGTTCGGCGGCCAGAATCCGGAGGTCGAGGTCCGCCTGCTGAACGCGATCGGCTGGATCCTGTACCTGAAAGGCGACGTCCGGGGTGGGATCGGCTCGTACGATCGCGCCCTGGCGCTCGCCCGCCGCGAAGGAATCTCTTCCGGCATCGCCCAGGCGCTCGGCTTCACGGGCATCGCCTACGTCTCCCTCGGCCGCTCCAAGGAAGGGTTGGATCTGCTTCTCGAAGAGCTGGCCCTGCGGCGCAAGAACAGCGACCGATCCGGCGAAGCCAGAAGCCTGCTGGCGATCGGCACCGCCTGGCAGGCCCTCGGTGTCCTGGACAAGGCGGAAGCCGCCTTCCAGGATGCGCTGCTCCTGGGCCGGCAGGTGGGCGATCACGGCCTGGAAGCCACCTGTCTGTATCGCCGCGCCCGGCTCGACCGGCAGCGCGGCGACCTGCCGCAGGCGCTGGCGCGGGTCCGCGAGGCGCTCGAGATGATCGAATCGGTGCGCAGCCGGGTGACGAGCGAGAAGTTGCGGGTCACCTTCCTGGCCTCCAAGCGAGCCTGGTACGAGCTCTACGTCGATCTGCTGCTGCGCCGGGAGGCCGAGGAACCCGGCCGTGGCTATGCCGCGGAGGCCCTGCATGTGAGCGAACGGGCGCGCGCCCGGGGACTGCTCGACCTGATCGCCGAAGGGCGGATCGACGTTCAGGAAGGCGTCGCAGCCGACCTCAAGCAGCGGGAGTCCGAGCTCGGCGCCCGCCTTTCCTGGATCCAGGAGAGACTCGGGGACGTCCTCGCCGGCGGGTCCGAGAGCAGCCGTGCCGGAGACCTGCGCGCCCAGCTCGACCGGGTCGGCGAAGAGATGGAGGACCTGGAAGACGAGATCCGGCGCCGGCATCCCCGGTACGCCGAGGTGCGCTACCCGACCCCTCTGCACCTCGAGCAGGTGCAGGCTCTCCTGGACGAGCGCACGGCCCTGCTCGAAACGTTCGTCGGCGAGGAGGCTTCGTACCTGTTCACGGTGACCCGCACCGGCCTTTCCGTCCATCGGCTGCCGCCGGCGGCGGAGCTCGAACGCAAAGTGCAGGAGATCCGGTCCACGCTGGAAAAGCCGGGAATCCTCACCTTCGGCCGCTTCCTTAAGGCGGCGGGCGACCTCTACGCGACGCTTCTCGGCCCTGTGGCCGCACGGCTGGCGGGCACGCCGCACCTGCTGATCTCGCCGGACGGCCCCCTGTCGCTGTTCCCCTTCGAGGCGCTCCTGACCCACCCCGGCCAAGGACGCTCGTACAAGGACCTGCCCTATCTGGTGCGCGATCACGCCATCTCCTACGTGCCCTCGGCCAGCGTCCTCGGCGGCCTGCGCGAACCCCGGGCGGACAGCCGGCCGCCGCACCCGGCCCCCAAGGACCTCGTCGCGTTCGGCGATCCGGTCTATCCGGCCGGCGAGCCGGCGGCCGCTCCGGCCCGCGGCTCTCTCGCCACGTGGGCGGCACCGCCGCTCGCAGGGACGGAGCGCGAGGTCCAAGCCATCGCGGCCCTCTACCCGCCGACCGCCGTCGAGCTCTACCTGCGCGAAGCGGCCACGGAGGACAACGTCAAGTCCAATCCGTTGATCCAGACCGCCCGCCGGATTCACTTCGCCACCCACGGATTCGTCGACGAGGCGCGGCCACAGCTCTCGGGCCTGTTGCTCGCCCGCGACGCCCGGTCCCCGCAGGACGGGCTCCTCCAGGTGTACGAGATCTTCAACCTGCGCCTGCAAGCCGACCTCGTCACCCTGTCGGCCTGCGAGACCGCCCTGGGCGAGCAGGTGACGGGCGAGGGCATGGTCGGGCTGACCCGGGCCTTCCTCTATGCCGGAGCCGACAGCCTTCTGGTCAGCCTCTGGCCGGTCTCCGACCGCTCCACCCCCGACCTGATGACCGGGTTCTACCGGCACCTGCGCGACCTGCGCCCGAAAGCCGTGGCCCTGCAGCAGGCGAAGCTCGAACGGATCGGTGCCGGGGACGAGCCCTATCGCTGGGCGCCGTTCATCCTTGCAGGAGACCCGCACTGATGAAATCTGTAACGCCGCCCGCCTTTGTCGCGCCGAGGAGGGTATACAAAATCAGTGAGCCGCCCCGGGCGGCTCTCCTTTCTACCATGCAGCTCGAATGAGGGAGGAGCATCATGCCTGACCCAAGCGATCCTTCGGTGGTTCCTGAAAGTAACGTTGCCGAGCCCAAGCCGGATCCCTGGATTCCCCCGCGGGCCAACGCCGCCCAGGCGGCGAGCATCGCCACCGGCGCCACCGGTGTGGCCCTGCTCGCCGGCAGCGAATCCTCCGGCACGGCGGAGGGCATGATCGCGCTGCTGCCCGACCCGCACCGGGCCGTCGCCGCCGCGGCGCACCTCCTCGGAATCCAGCTCGACGCCTCGTCCTCCTGGACCTGGGGTTTCCTCCTCGTCGTCCTGAGCGTCGCCTTGAACATCTACAGCTTCGCCGTGCGCTATCGCTGGGCCCGGGCGGTCGAGGACGAGTACGCCGACCGCGTGGACCGGGGGAAGGCCTGAGCAACGGCGCGGGCGCCGGCGGGTGCCCATCGCTCCTCCCTTCCGGCTCTGGGTATACTGGAGCCGGAAGGGAGGATTGGATGAACCGATCTGTCGTCGCTCCGCTCGCCGCCTTGCTCTTGTCCTCGTTCGCGGCCCTGCCGGCCGCCGCCCAGGAGGGTCCCGTGTCGACCGAACCCATTCCCTCGTTGACCGTGTCGGCCGACGGCGAGGTCCGTTCCGCCCCGGACGAGGCCACCGTGCGCCTCGGCGTGTCGGTGCAGACGAAGACCGCCCAGGAGGCCCAGGACCAGGTGAACCGGATCGCCGCAGCCGTCCTGGACGCCGTGGGCAAGCTCGGCGTGCCGGCCGCCCACATCCAGACCTCGGAGCTGAACCTCGGCCCCGTCTACGGCCAGGGCCGCCCGGGCGGTGAGCTCCAGGAGCCGCAGATCGTCGGCTACCAGGCCTCCAACGTCGTCTCCATCCAGATCGTGGAGCTCGACAAGATCGGCCCGGTGATCGACGCCGGCCTGGGCGCCGGAGCCAACCGCCTGGAGGGAGTCACCTTCGGCCTGCGCAACGACCGGCCGGCCCGCACGGCGGCCCTCCGGCAGGCGGTGGAAGAAGCCCGGGCGAAGGCGGAAACCCTCGCCGCCGGGCTCCAGGTCCGCCTCGTCCGCATCCTGGAGGTGACCGAAGGAGGGATCGCGGTGACCCCACAGCCGTTCTTCAAGTCCAGGAGCATGGCGATGGAATCGGCGATGGCCGACACCCCGGTTGCCGCCGGACAGGTGGGCGTGTCGGGGAGCGTCACGATCCGCTGGGAGATCGCCCCCCTGTGAACGCCGCCGGATCTGCCCCTCCTGCTTCAGGGTGGCGATGAAGAGCAGTGAGGGCTTCGCCTTCGTCCGGCCGGGCCTCCACCTCTACTACCGCATTCTGGGGGAGGGGACGGAGACCGTGGTGGTTCCCAATGCCAACTGGCTCGGGGAGCCGCTGCAGCCCTTGGCGGAGGGGCGGCGGCTGATCCTCTACGACCTGCGCAGCCGCGGCCGGTCGAGCGCCGTCACCGACGGCCGCCAGCTCAGCCTCGAAGACGACGTCCAGGACCTCGAAGCGATCCGCCGCTACTTCAGCCTCGATCGCTTCACCCTCCTGGGCGCCTCCTACCAGGCCGCCGTCGCCGCCTGCTACGCCCTCGACAACCCGGGCCGGGTCGACCGCCTGCTGCTGGTCTGCCCGATCACCCCCATGGTGCCGGGAGAATGGGCCCAGGAGCTGCCGGCGGCCGAGGACCTGATCTTCCCGCCCGGCATCGCGCGGCTGGAGGAGCTGCGCCGCGAAGGGATCGCGGACGACGACCCGGTCACCTTCTGCCGCGCCTGGTTCACCCACTTCCTGCTCCCGGCCCAGATGGGCGAGCCGGCGGCCCTCTCCCGGTTCCCGCTCGCCGATGTCTGCTCGTTCCCCAACGAATGGCCGCAGCGCTCCGTCCCCCTCTTCTTCGACCACGTCCTGCCGAAGATGGGCGCCTGGGACTTCCGGCCGCGCCTGGCGGGCCTCGACCTGCCCGTGCTCGTCCTTCAAGGGACGGACGACCTGGTCCCGCTCGAAGCGTCGCAAGAGTGGGCGGCGGCGGCACCGGAGGCCCGTTTCCTGGCGATCCCCGGAGCCGGCCATCATCCGTACCTGGAGAAGCCGCAGGAGTTCTTCGCCGCCGCCGAAGCCTTCCTGCGCGGCGGCTGGCCGCGCGGCGCCGAGAGCGTCGCCCGGCGGTCCCTCTGAGCAGGGCTCAGATCAGCTCGGTGCCGCGCTGTTCGAGGTCGAGCAGCCAGCGCTTGCGCTCGGTTCCCCCGACGTAGGCGCCGATCTGCGCCGGGTGGGCCACCGCGCGGTGGCAGGGGATGAGGATCGGCAAGGGGTTGCCGCACAGGATCTCCTCCACCCGGGAGGCTCCCTCCGGCACGCTCGCCGCTTCGGCGAGCACCTTGTACGTACGGGTCCGGCCATACGGGATCCGTGCGGTCTCCTCGAGCACCCGCCGGATCTGCGCGTTGCCGGCGTCGCAAGGGCCGAGATCGAGCTCCAACTCGAGCTTGCGGCGCGCTCCGGCGAAATATTCGGAGAGGCGGCCGAAGATCTCGTCGAAGAGATCCTCCCCGTCGAGCCGGTGCAAGGGGATGAAGGTCTCGAGCTCGGCACCGGCCGGATCGAACCGGACAAGGGACACCGCACTCCCCCGCAGCTCCACGCCCAGCGCACCCAGCGGAGACGGCATCAGAGCCCGCGCCGGCTCTACGGAGACCGGCGGCGCCGCACCTTCCTCTGCATCCTCGGCATGCAACATCGAACGGAGGGTAACCCAAGCGGCGCGCCTGGCGCAAACGATTTCGCTCCGCCACCTGTTTTCACCGGAGACGGCAACTCCGGTCCCCTTTGGGCCGCCCATCGTTTCCAAGGAATTCCTGAATTCGGCAAACCATCTCCCGCAACGGTAACTGCCGGCTCACCGTAAAGCCTTTCCGGGCAAGGAGTTATGCTTGATCGGCACGTTGCGTGCGGGTACATTTGCCGCATGCATCTGTTCTACCTGATCGGAGAAACCCTCCGCCGCATCCGCAACGAGCGGGGCAAGACCCTGGCCCAGATCGGCAAGGAAGCCGGGGTCGGGCGCGGCCAGCTGTCGCGGATCGAGAACTCCCACCAGAAGGCGACCTTCGTCACCCTCTCCAAGATCCTCGTCTCCCAGGGGATCAGCCGGCGCGAGTTCTTCCGCCGGTATGAGCTGGTGGAGGCGGAGGCCCTGGGGCTGCAGAACGACGAGGTCTCCGCAGCCGGCGGGGCGGCGGCCGAGGAGTGGCCCGCCGAGGTCCGCCAGGCCTTGAAGCAGGTCGAGTCCTTCGTCAGCGCCGCCTTCCTGCAGCCCCGCCCGGTGGCGCAGGGGACTCTCGAGCTCGGAGATCTCGTCATCCTGTTTCGGGTGGTGTCGAAAAATCCGCCGCCGAGCCCCGATGTCCCCGCGGCTCCCCCTGCCGTCGACACGCCGCCGCCGGCCCCCGAGCCCCCCAAGAAACGCCCCGGGCGGCCTCGCAAGGCCTCCTGACCCCGCCTTTTTCGCACCAACCCGGCGGAGCCGGCTGTGACAACCTTCGCGGTTTGACCGGAGCCGCCGGGCTTGCGGCGGTGCCGAATTCCTGCCACGAGATGCCGGAAAGCTTCTCTAACTATCGCGCTAAGTGTCGCAACTTGAGATGTTTACTCTTGCATACCCCGCGTGCGTGCCGATACATTTTCCGCATGGGCATGTTCCTCAACCTGGGTAGGACCCTCAGTCTGCTTCGCGAGCTTCGCGGCAAGAGCCAGGCACGGGTGGCACGCGAAGCGGGGATCGGGAAGAGCCAGCTCTCGAAGTACGAGAACGGCAAGGAGCTTCCCAAGCTGGACTCTCTGGAGAAGGTGTTGAAGGCGCTGGAGGTCGGGCATTTCGAGTTTTTCTACACCCTCTACCTGGTCGATCAGCGGGCCGCCAGCCTGGGCCGGGGAGGATTGGAGGAGAGCCCGTTGGCGCCGAGCCCGGATGAGCCGCTCTACCTGCCGTCCCTCGTCCTCAAGGGCAGCGCGCTCATGTCCACCGCGACAGACCAGGCCTTCGCCCGGCTGTTCGCCGACATTCTCCTGCTCTACCGCAGCGTGTTCGAGCAGGCTGTGTTGCCGGTGAAGGTTCCGGAGGAGGACGAGCCGGCCGCGCGGTGATCCTCCGGGGGGGCGCGGTGGCGGGGCCTACCCCGGGGCGTGGGGCGCACCGCCGATGTGGCTGCTACGATCGCGTTGCTGCGCCTTCCAAGGAGCCCCGCCATGAAGAAAATCAGCCGCGAGGACGCACTCGAGTACCACGAGCGTGGGCGCAAGGGAAAGATCCAGGTCGTCCCCACCAAGCCGACGGCGACCCAATGGGACCTGTCCCTCGCGTACAGCCCCGGCGTCGCCTATCCGTGTCTGGAGATCGAGAAGGACCCTCTCCTGGCCTATCGCTATACGGCCAAGGGAAATCTGGTGGCGGTGATCAGCAACGGCACCGCCGTGCTCGGCCTCGGCAACATCGGAGCCCTGGCCGGCAAGCCGGTGATGGAGGGCAAGGGCGTCCTCTTCAAGCGCTTCGCCGACATCGACGTCTTCGACATCGAAGTCGCCACCGAAGACACCGAGGACTTCATCCGCACCGTCAAGCTTCTGGAGCCCACCTTCGGCGGCATCAATCTGGAGGACATCCACGCCCCCCAGTGCTTCGAGATCGAGCGGCGCCTCAAGGCCGAGATGAGCATTCCGGTCTTCCATGACGACCAGCA
>DIHE01000136.1:0-10564 GCA_002420005.1 Holophagales bacterium UBA5704
CCCTTCTCGCTCTTCCGGAAGCGAAGCCCCGGGACGACCGTGTCACTCCATTCCTGCCTGTCCTTTCCTTCGGGAACGCGGAGACCGCGCAGGGTTCGATCCTCGAATTTGATGTTGTAGCTCATGGGTATAATTGTACCATGAATCGGGTCACATGCGGGTCACGCAGCACGACGCAAACTGGACATCGGTGGCCAGAACTGGCAACCCCTGAAGCGCCCTTCCCTCTAAGGCGGCACCATTGGACTCACTTGAACACCGATGGCGGTGCTAATGGGGTGCTTCCCCCTCTCCCGGCTGGCGGGGGGGCGATGGGAGAGGGGGCCAGGGGGTGAGGTCCAGGGCTGCAACGGCCACGGTGACTTTGTCGCGAGCCTGGCAGTGGGCATCACATACCTGGACGCGGTATACCTGATCGAGGTATACTCACACCGATGGCTATCCGGGGCTTCGTCGACGCCGAGGTCAGGGTCTTCTTCGTCGCCGGCTCTGTCCCGAAGAGGGCCGGCTGGGCTGGTGTTGCGAAGGTCGCCAGGAGAAAGCTCGACATGCTCGACTACGCCGATCAACTGGACGATCTCCGGTCACCTCCCGGCAATCGGCTGGAAGCGCTGAAGGGAAACCTGGACGGGCACCACAGCATCCGTATCAACGACCAGTGGCGCGTCGTTTTTCGGTGGACCGACACCGGCCCCACGGATGTCGATATCGTCGACTACCACTGAGGGAGGACACCCGATGTTGCGCGAACGAGAGCCCACGAGCCCGGGAGAGATCCTCCTGGAGGAGTTCATGAAGCCGCTGGGGCTGACGCAGAAGCGCCTCGCGGATCACCTCGGCTGCGACGTCAAGGTGATCAACCGCATCATCAACGGCCGAACGGGTGTGACGCCGGAAATGGCCCTGAAGCTGGGCGCGGCCTTTCGAACGTCGCCCGGGTTCTGGCTGAACGCCCAGAAAGCGGTGGATCTGTACCGCGCGGCGGAGTCCTTGGGCGCCCTGCCCGGCCCCTTGTTGCAGGCTATCTGACCGCGGCCGCCGCCCCTCGCTCGCCCCCCGCCCCCGGAATCCCCCAGCCGAACGGATCGCTCTCGTCGAGCAGCAGGGTCGCCTCGGCGGTGAGCCAGGCGCGGCCGGTGATGACGGGGTGGATGCCGCCTTCCGGTGCGGGCTCGTAGGTGGCTTCGAAACGGCTGCCGAGGATGCTCTCCTGCACCCAGGTCGCTCCCGGTGCGAGCTGGCCGGCGGCGGCGAGGCAGGCGAGCTTGGCGCTGGTGCCGGTGCCGCAAGGCGAACGGTCGTAGGCCTTGCCGGGACAAAGGACGAAGTTGCGGCTGTCGGCCGTCGGCGTCGGCGCGAACAGCTCGACGTGGTCGATCTCCGCGCCGTCCGCTCCGGTGATCCCCTGGGCTTCCAGGGCGCAACGGATCGCCCAGGTGCGCGCGGTCAGCTCCTCCAGATGGGCGAGGTCGAGGGGGATCGTGGCCTCGTGGGCGAGGAAGAACCAGTTGCCCCCCCAGGCCACGTCGCCGGTGATCGCGCCGTGGCCGGGCACCTCCACCGTCACCGCGTGGCGATGGAGGTAGGAGCGCACGTTGTGCACGCTCACCCGCCCGTCGGCGTGCAGCTCGACCACCACCGTCCCGACCGGCGTTTCCAGCCGATGCCTCCCCGGCGTCAGGCGGCCGAGGGCGGCGAGGGTGGCGGCGACGCCGATGGTGCCGTGGCCACACATGCCGAGGGTGCCCACGTTGTTGAAGAAGATCACCCCGGCGGCGCTGGCCGGATCGACCGGCTCGGTGAGCAGTGCCCCCACCAGGGTGTCGGAGCCGCGCGGCTCATTGACCACCAGCGACCGGAAGGCATCGAAGCTCTGGCGAAAACGGTCCCGCCGGGCGGCCAGGCTGCCGCGGCCGAGGTCGGGACCTCCGGCGAGGACCACCCGGGTCGGCTCTCCCGCGGTGTGGGAATCGAGCACGTGCACCTTCAGCATGGGAAGAACGATAGCGACCTGCAGCAGCCGGGTCTTGTAGAATCTCTCCGGATTCCCTATGGAAATCGGCACAACGCCCCCCGCTTTCCCGGCTCTGGACCTCGCCGACCCCTGGTTCGCCGAGGCGCTGTTCGACCCGATGCCGGACGTCGTCTTCTTCGTCAAGGACCGCGCAGCCCGCTATGCGGTGGTCAACCGCACGCTGGTCGCCCGCTGCGGCCTGCGCACCAAGGCGGAGCTGCTCGGGAAGACGGCGGCCGAGGTGTTCCCGGCCGGCCTGGGCGCGGTCTATCTGGCGCAGGACCGGGAGGTGCTCGCCACCGGGAAGCCGATCCGCGACCGCCTGGAGCTGCACGTCTACCCGGGAGGGCTGCGCGGCTGGTGCCTGACCCACAAGTTCCCCCTCCTCGGCCGGGACGGCTCGATCGCCGGGCTCGCCGGGGTCTCGAAGGACCTGCAGCGGCCGGACGAGGCACAGGAGGACTACCGCCGGGTGGCCCGGGCGGTCGAGCAGATCCAGCAGCGCTTCGCCGAGCCGCTGCGCATCGAGGCCCTGGCGCAGGAGGCCGGGCTTTCCACCGGCCGCTTCGAGCGGGCGGTCTGGCGCATCTTCCAGCTCACCCCGAGCCAGCTCCTGACCCGGGCGCGCATCGACGCCGCGGCCACCCTTCTGCTCGACCCGCGGCAGAGCGTGGCCGCGGTCGCCCAGGCCTGCGGCTACAGCGACCAGAGCGCCTTCACCCGGCAATTCAAGGCGGTGGCGGGGGTGACCCCCACCGCCTGGCGCCAATCCATGCCCTCCGGACGGCCGGGCGGCGGGGCAGACGTCCCCAGCCTGAAGGGTGGCGGTTTTGAGCGATCTCCGGGATAGACTTTTCCCGGTTCGTCCACGGACCATCTTGCGAGGAAACCATCCATGTTGATCACCGAGGAACGACAGACCGCGGAGCAGATCGAGAAGGCGGCGGCGCTGGCCGGAGAGCGGGCAGAGAGCGGGCGGCGGGCCGAGATCGAACGCTTCGTTGCTCAGATGTATGCCAACGTGCCGCCGGACGACCTGCTCGGCGACACCCCCGAGAACCTGGCCGGCGCGGCGCTCGCCCTCTGGCGCTTCGCCCAGGAGCGGCCGCCCGAGGTCCCCTCCCTGCGGCTCTACAAGCCGGCGGACGAGGGCTGGGCCTCGCCGTATTCCATCATCGAGATCATCAACGACGACCGGCCGTTCCTGCTCGACTCGGTGGTCGCAGAGCTGCACCGCCGCCGGGCGCTCGTGCACCTGGCCATCCATCCGGTCGTCGCGGTGCGGCGCGACGAGGCGGGACGCCTCCTGAGCCTCCCCGAAACGGCCGGCGAAACGGCGCGCGAGTCGATGATGCAGATCCGGGTGGACGTCCACGGGGCCGGTGCGGCCGTGGAGATCCTGGACGGCCTGCGCGCGGTGCTCTCCGACGTGCGGATCGTCGTCGAGGACTTCGAGCGCATGAAGGAACGGTGCGGCTGGATCATCGACGAGCTGAAAAACAACAAACCCTCCCTGCCGGACAAGGAGGTCGAGGAGGGCCTGCAGTTTCTCGACTGGCTCAGGAACAAGAACTTCACGTTCTTCGGCTACCGCAAGTACAGCTTCGAAGGAGAAGGGGAGGCCGCGGTGGCGCGCGTCGTTGCGGACACCGGCTGCGGCATCCTGCGCGACGAGTCCTATGCCGTCTTCGACGGCCTGCGCAACCTGGGCCGGCTTCCCGACGACGTGCGCGACTTCCTGCGCCGTCCCGAGCTGGTGCGGATCACCAAGGCCAACCGCCTGTCGACGGTGCACAAGTCGAAGCCCATGGATGCAGTCGCGATCAAGACGTTCGACGAAGCGGGCCGCGTGACCGGCGAGCGGCTGTTCATCGGCCTGTTCACCGCCGCCGCCTACAACACCAGCCCGTCGCTCATCCCGCTGCTCCAGGGAAAGATCGAGAACGTGCTCGACCGCGGCGGCTTCCCCCCGAACAGCTACAACGGCAAGAACCTGCGCTTCATCCTGGAGACCTATCCGCGCGACGAGCTGTTCCAGGTCTCGATCGACGACCTGTTCCGCACCGCGATGGGCATCCTCCACCTGCAGGAGCGGCTGAAAGTCGCCCTGTTCGTCCGCCGCGACCCGTTCCTGCGCTCGGTCTCCTGCCAGGTGTTCCTGCCGCGCGACCGCTACAACACCGGTTTGCGCGACCGTGTCGAGAACATCCTCGCCGAGGCTTACAGCGGCACGGCGGAGACGGTGGAGACCCGGATCAGCGACTCCGTGCTGGTGCGCCTGTACATCCTGGTGACCGGCCATGGCGGTCGGGTGGGCGACGCCGATCCGGAGGTGGTCGAGAAGCGCCTGGAAGAGGCCGCCCGCTCCTGGTCCGACCGCCTGCGCGAAGCGCTGGGAGCGCGCTACGGCGAAGAGGAACAGGACCTCCTGGAGAAGCGGTATGCCCAGGCTTTCCCCGCACGGTACCAGGCGGACGTCTCCGCCGAGGCCGCGGTGGTGGACATCCAATATCTCGAAGAGGCACGCACCACCGACGGGCTGGCCGAGAACCTGTTCGCCGAGGAGGGCGGAGACCCCCACGCGCTCCGCTTCAAGCTCTATGGCCTCGTCGGCGAGGGCAGCCCGCTGTCCACCATCGTCCCGATGCTGGAGAACATGGGCGTCCGCGTGCAGGAGGAGATCCCCTACCAGGTCTCCCCGGCCGGCGCCGGCCAGCCGCTGTGGATCCGCGACTTCCGCATCACCACCATGGACCGGCTGGGGTTCGATCTCTCCGCCGTGCGGCAGGCGTTCCATGACACGTTCGAGGCGGCATGGCGCGGGCAGGTCGAGAACGACGGGTTCAACAAGCTCGTCCTGCGTGCAGGGCTCGATGGACGCCAGGTGATGATCCTGCGCGCCTGCTGCAAATACCTGCGCCAGGCGCAGATCCCTTTCAGCCAGGCGTACATGGAAGACACCCTGGCGAAGCACCCCACCGTCGCCCGCGCCCTGGTCCGGCTGTTCCTGGAGACCTTCGACCCGTCCCGGGCCGGCGCCGGAAGCCAGGCGATCCGCGATGAGATCGGCGAGCTCCTCGGCCGGGTGGCCATCCGGGACGAAGATCTCATCCTCCACCGCTTCCTCAACCTGATCGAGGCGATCGTCCGCACCAACTACTTCCAGACCGGCGCGGACGGCCGGCCCAAGCCGTACCTGTCGTTCAAGATCGACTCCGCTGCGGTGGAAGAGCTGCCGCCACCGCGGCCGTTCCGCGAGGTCTTCGTCTACAGCCCGCGGGTGGAGGCGATCCATCTGCGCGGCGGCATGGTGGCGCGCGGCGGCATCCGCTGGTCGGATCGGCGCGAGGACTTCCGCACCGAGGTCCTCGGCCTGATGAAGACGCAGATGGTCAAGAACACCGTCATCGTCCCGGTCGGCTCCAAAGGCGGCTTCGTGGTCAAGAACCCGCCGCCCCCGGAAGCCGGCCGTGAGGCGGCCCAGGCCGAAGGCATCGAGTGCTACAAGACCTTGATGCGCGGCCTCCTCGACCTGACCGACAACCTCGACGGCGCGACGGTCAAGCCGCCCCAGAACGTGGTGCGCCGCGACGGCGACGATCCTTACCTGGTGGTGGCGGCGGACAAGGGGACGGCCACGTTCTCCGACATCGCCAACGGCATCTCCCAGGACTACGGCTTCTGGCTCGGCGACGCCTTCGCCTCCGGCGGCTCGGTGGGCTATGACCACAAGGAGATGGCGATCACCTCCCGCGGCGCCTGGGAAGGGATCAAGCGCCACTTCCGCGAGCTCGACCCGGCGCGCGACATCGAGAAGGAGGAGTTCACCTGCGCCGGGGTGGGAGACATGTCGGGCGACGTCTTCGGCAACGGCCTTCTACGCTCCCGCTTCACCCGCCTGGTCGCGGCCTTCGACCACCGCCACATCTTCCTCGACCCTGCGCCGGACCCGGCCCGCAGCTTCACCGAACGGGAGCGGATGTTCAAGCTGGAACGCTCGTCGTGGGCGGACTATGACCGGTCGATCCTGTCGCCGGGCGGCGGCATCTTCGAGCGGACCCTGCGGTCGATCCCGGTGTCCCCCGAGGTACGGGAGCTCCTCGGCCTCACCGTGGACCAGGTGGCGCCCAACGAGCTGATCCAGGCGATCCTCAAGGCGCCGGTCGATCTTCTCTTCTTCGGAGGCATCGGCACCTTCGTCAAGGCGAGCACCGAAAGCCACGCGGACGCCAAGGATCGCACCAGCGACGCGCTGCGCGTCGATGCCTGCGAGCTGCGCGCCAAGGTGATCGGCGAAGGGGCCAACCTGGCGCTCACCCAGCGCGCCCGCATCGAATTCGCCCAGGGCGGCGGCCGGATCAACACCGACTTCCTCGACAACTCGGCGGGCGTGGACTGCTCCGACCACGAGGTCAACATCAAGATCCTGCTCAACCAGGTCGAGCGCAGCGGCCGGCTCGCGCGCGCCGACCGCGACCGCCTGATCGCCTCCCTGACCGACGAGGTGGGCGAGCTGGTGCTGCGCGACAACTATCTGCAGACCCAGGCGATCACCGTCACCCATGCGCTGGGGTATCACCTGCTCGACCGGCAGGCCCGGTTCATGCGGTCGCTCGAACGCGAGGGCCGAATCCACCGCAAGCTCGACGTGCTGCCCGACGAGGACGAGCTGGCGGAGCGGACGCGCCTGCGCCAGGGCTTCACGCGGCCGGAGCTGGCCGTGCTGCTGGCCAACGCCAAGATCGCCCTGTACGACGCGCTGCTCCCCTCCGACCTGCCGGACGATCCGTTCCTGCAGGAGGATCTGCGGCTCTACTTCCCGACCCGGCTGCGCGAGCTGTATCCCGCCGAGATCGGCCGCCATCGCCTGAGCCGCGAGATCATCGCCACCGCGGTGACCAACAGCATCATCAACCGGACGGGCGTCGCCTTCGTCTACGAGATGAGCGACAAGACCGGCGAGCCGGTCCCGGAGATCGCCCGCGCCTACGTGATCGCCCGCGAGGTGTTCAAGCTGCGGGACTTCTGGTCGGCCGTCGAGGCCCTGGACAACCGGGTTCCGGCGGCGGCCCAGGCCCTGATGCTGACCGAAGCCGGGCGCCTCATCGACCGCGCCACCGCCTGGTTCCTGCGCGAGGCCGGCAAACCACTCAGCATCGGCGACCAGCTCAAGGCCTGCGAGAACGTAGGAGAGGTGGGGGCCCATCTCGACGAGCTCCTCTCGCCGGCCGACCGGGCGCAGCTCGCCGAGCGCACCGCCCTCTTCACCGGCCAGGGCGTGCCGGAAGGCCTGGCCCGGCAGGCGGCCAGCCTGGTCACCTGGCTCGCTCCGGCGCTCGACATGGTGCGCATCGCGAGAGACAAGAACCTCTCGCCTCTCCAGGTGGGACGGACCTATTTCGCCGTCGGCGAGCGCTTCGGTTTCGACCGCATCCGCGAAGCGGCGGCCCGGCTGTCGCAGGACAAGGCCCTGGACAAGCAGGCCATCACGGCGATCACCGACGACCTGGCGAGCCTCCAGGCCACGCTCACCCGGCGCATCGTCGCCACCGCGGATGGCCAGGCGGAAACCGGTGCGGCCCTCGCCTCCTGGATCGAAGGCCGCCGGCCCGCGGTCGCCCGCGCCGAGCAGCTGATGGTCGAGCTGCGCGCCGCGGAAACGCCGACGCTCGCGATGCTGGTGGTGGCGAACCGGGCGTTGCGGACGATGGCGGCGTAGGAGAGCACGGACGACCACGGACCTGCACGGACCCACACACACCAAGACCAGCTCTCGCGTCCGTGTGGGTCTGTGTCCGTCCGTGTCCGTCCGTGTCGTCAGCCCTCGCCTACCGCCGCGGACCCGGCGCCACGATCTCGCCGCCGCTCTTCGCGAAGCCGGTGACGATGTAGGTGCCCGAGCGCTGGTCTTTCTTGAGCTTCAGGATGCTCTTGCGCTCGGCGTCTTCGAGCAGCTCGGAGAAGGTGCTGTAGCCGTAATAGCCCTCGTTGAACGAGGGCTTCTTGCGCTGCATGGTCTGCTTGATCATCGAGCCCCAGAGGACTTCCTTGTTGTCGCGCAGAAGCGCCTGGATCGACTCGATGAGCAGGCTGAACACCTCGGCCGTCTTCTTGTTGAGCCCGTCGAGCTTCGGTCCCTTCTGGGTGTCCCGCCAGACGTCCTCGTAGTAGATGAACTCGTCGCAGTTGTCGATCAGCAGGTTCGAGGAGGAGTTCTTCACCCCGACCCCGATGACGTACTTGTTGTTCTCCTTGAGCTTGGAGACCAGCGGCGAGAAGTCGCTGTCGCCCGACAGGATGACGAAGGTGTCGAGGTGCTCCTTGGAATAGGAGAGGTCCATCGCGTCGACGACCATCTTGATGTCGGCGCTGTTCTTCCCCGAGTAGTACTTCTGCGGGATGTCGATCAGCTCGATGGCGGCCTCGTGGAAGGGGCGCTTGTAGTCGCTGTAGCGCTCCCAGTCGGCATAGGCCTTCTTGACGATGATCTTGCCCTTCTCCAGAAGGCGCTCGAGGATCAGGTTGATGTCGAACTTGCCGATCTCGGAGTCGCGCACGCCGAGGGCGATGTTCTCGAAGTCGCAGAACATGGCGATCTTGCGCTCATCGCTGGCACGGCGCGGCGACTCGGGGACGGTGATGATGATCTCGCGGGCCAGGCGCTCCAGATCGCCCGCCCCGGAGAACACGGCCGGCGACGGGAACGTCGGCTCGGTACCGCGCAAGTTGCGCGGGGGCGCCGCCACCAGGGCGGCCGGCTCGGGACGCTCGTGGCGTTCGTGCCGCTCGGTGCGTTCCGGCCGCTCGAACCGCTCGGGCCGCTCGTGGCGATCGCTGCGTTCCGGACGCGGCTCCCGCTCGCGCCGCTCGGGACGCTCGGAGCGCTCCGGACGGCCGCCGCGGCGGTGCACCGGGGGCACAGCCGCCGGCTCCGGCTCCTCTTCGACGACGGGTGGGACGCTCGGCGCCGGCGCTTCCTCCACCGGCTCCTCGGCGGCGACCTCCTCCTCGTCGTCCTCCTCGCCCACCACCTCCGGCGCGGCGGCATCCGCCGACCGGCCGTTCTTGCGCCGGCGCCCGCGGCGCGAGCGCTTGCGGCGCCGCTCTTCTTCTCCCTCTCCACCCGCCGGGGCGTCGCCCTCGGCCGGCAGAGGCTCCGCGTCGATCCCGTCCGCCTCGGCCGCGGGCTCCGCCGCGTCCATGTCCGGATCGTCGGCCCCTTCGATGAGCTCCAGGCCCTCGGGGGCGGAATAGGTCACCGGCACCGGTTCCGCCCGGTGCCACGCCGGCTCGAAACCGGGCTCCTCCACCGCCTCGTCCTCCTCCACCGGAAGCGGCTCGGCGGCCACCGGCGGGGCCGGCTCCGGAGCGCTCACGCTGGAAATCGGGGCGGGGGGCGCAGCCGGCGCCTCCGGAGCGCGCTGCGGTTTCTCGTCGTCCTGCTCTTGCATGCCCTCAGCCGTGGGGCGCAGCCACCATGGACTCAAGGTTCACTCCCTTCCCGAGCCCGCAACCGGGCTCGTGCGGATCTGTCTACGTTCATCGGTGCTGGATCCATGGGGCGATCCAAGACATTGGATCAGCCGGCTCAGTCCAGGTCGAAAGGCCGGGGAGGCGGTCCCTCGTCGGGATTCTCTTCCGCCCGCCGCAACGCTTCCCGGAATTTCTCCTCCAGAAGCCGGTCGCGGTCCTTGTGGGCGGCGAATTCGCGGTCGAAGAGGTCGGCGGCCCGGGCCTTGCTGTCGTCGAGCCCTTTGAGCAGGGCGTCAAAGTCCTTGCCTCCCCCCGGCACATGCTTGGGCCGGCGGTGGGACAGGATCTGCCCGGTCGCCGCATCGACGACCATCTCGGACTCGCACTCGGGGCATCGGATGGTCAGCTTCCGCGTCTCGCTCACTCCCCCATTGTACCGACTTCTGCTACCGTACGCGCCATGCCGACGTCAGAGAGACTCCCGAGCCGCGAGGAGGCCTGGCAACTCCTCTGCCGGTACACCGAAAAAGAGCCCCTGCGCAAGCACGCCCTGGCCGTCGAGGCCTCCATGCGCCACTACGCCCGCCTCCTCGGAGAAGACGAGGAGCTGTGGGGCCAGACCGGCCTCCTCCACGACTTCGACTACGAGCGCTACCCGGACGCCGAGAACCACCCGTACCGCGGCGTGGAGATCCTCGCCGGCCTGGGGTATCCCGAGGTGATGCGCACCGCCATCCTCGGCCATGCCCCGTACACCGGAGTGCCGCGCGAGACCCGCCTCGCCAAGGCGCTCTATGCCTGTGACGAGCTCTCCGGCTTCGTGGTCGCCGTGGCCCTCATCAAGCCGAGCAAGGCGGTGGCGGACGTGGACGTGACCGGTGTCAAGAAGCGCCTCAAGGAGAAGGCCTTCGCCCGCGGCGTCCACCGCGAGGATGTCTACAACGGTGCCGACGAAATCGGCCTGCCGCTCGACGAGCACATCCAGAACGTCATCGACGCCCTGCAGGCGGCGGCCCCACAGCTCGGGCTGTGAGGCCCCCCTCCCCGACCCTCCCCCGCAAAGCGGGAGAGGGCGCC
>DIHE01000136.1:10764-31600 GCA_002420005.1 Holophagales bacterium UBA5704
GCGGGAGAGGGCGCCCCCTCCCAAGCCGACGGAGGCCTGATCCACAGAGCCGCGGCGACCGCCAGGCCCAGCGCCGCCAGCGCGCACCCCAGCACGAAGGTACCCGGCCGGTAGACGAGATCGACCTTCCGCGCACCGGCCGGCAACCGGGCGGTGACGAAGGGGGTGCCGTCTCGTTCCGGGGGCAGGAGGCGGCCGTCGGCGAAGACGGACCAATGGCCGTCCTGGAAGATCGGGGGCGCGAGCGGGCCCTCCTCGCGCGCCCCCGGGACTTCCCAGATCCGCGCAGTCTCGTCCGCAAACACCCGGCGTAGAGGAGGACGCAGGGTCTCGTCCGGGCCGGTCAGGAGGTAGCGGACGCCCAGGCGCCGGTAGAGCGGATGCCGCGGCCTCCCCCATTCCGGCACCTCGCCCCACCAGGCCATGGTGACCGGCGCCGTCCAGTCCACATAGGCACGGGGAGCCATCGGGTTGTAGACCCGCGCATCCGACAGGCTCCAAAGGCTCGGCAGATTCGGCGGCAACGCCCGGCCGAGCGCGGCCATCCGTCCCTCGTCGCGGTGCGCCTGGAGGAACCGAACCGCCGCCGGCACCGCCGTCGCCAGTCTCTTGGGGGCGGCCGGCCACGCCGGATGGTGGGCCAGAAGAAGCTCCGCGGCGATCAGGCCGGCCACCGCCGGAGGCATCCAGCGCCGTCCCCGGGCCAGGATCGCCAGGAGGACGGCGAGCCCCAGGAACCGCATCTGCCAGCGAAGCCAGCCGAACCGGAGAAGAGAGAGACGCTCCGGGTCCGCCGGGTCCGGATGCGTCAGATAGCCCCAGGCGATCACCGCGGCCAACCCCACCCCCACCAGCAGAACCGGTTTCCAGGAGACTTCGCCGCGGCCCAACCGGTCCAGGGTACAAGCCCCGAGGTAGGACAGGGCGAAGGCGAGCAGCATCAGAGGGCGCCGGCTCACCCCCGGCACCGCGAGCGCCCCCAGCACGAGCCCGGCCACACCCAGGAACAGCCACTCCCGCGGATACCGCCGGCGCCGGAGCCCGGCGAGCCCCGGCACCGCCAGCACGGCGGCCAGTAAAGTCGCCGTCCCCACGAAACCGGAGGCGTCCTCGTTCGTGTTGAGCGGGCCCCAATAATAAAGGTAGCGGCTGTTGCCGAAGGCGTTGGGAGCGACCACGGGAATCCAGGCCCTCACCCCCGGCCCCTCCTCCGCCTCTTGCGGAGTCAGAGCCTCCAGCCGTGCCGCCCGCAGGGTCTGCGGCAGGTAGTCGATCGTCGGCAACAGCACCGGCGCGGCGAGCAGGCCGGCGATCCCCAGGGAGAGGAGCGCCGCGCGCAGCCTCCGGAAGCGCAAACCGGCCGGAGATCCCTCCGCGTGATCGAACGCCTGCACGGCGAGCACCACGATCAGGAGGCCGAAGGCATAGAGCACCGTCTCGGGATGCCCCCCGAGCAGCAGGCACACCGCGGCGACGGTCAGCAAGAGCAGATCCCGACGCTCGCCCCTCTGGTGGCACAGAGCGGCGGCATAGAGCCCGAGCGGCAGGAGAGCCGCCGGATTGGCGAGCGGCCATCCGGCCCAGAGGACCACGAAACCCCCGAGCCCATACCCGAACGCCCCGGCCAACGCCGGACCCGCCCCGAGCCCCATCCGTCGCATCCAGAGGAAGGAGAAGACGAGGGCCACCAGCACCCGCAGCGCGGCCACGGCCCCCGCCGCCCGCATCCACGGCAAGGCGAGGCCGAGAAGCTGAAGCGGTTGGAACGCCTGCGCCTGCGGATCGGCGAGAAGCGGCATGCCCGCGCCGACCGCGGGGTTCCACAGCGGCCACCGCCGCTGCGCCAACGCCTCCCGCACCGCCACCTGTGACGGCCCGATCAGCTGGATCAGGTCTCCTTGGAGAAGGTTGCCATGCGGCTCCGTGGGA
This sequence comes from Holophagales bacterium UBA5704, assembly GCA_002420005.1. Taxonomy (GTDB): domain Bacteria; phylum Acidobacteriota; class Thermoanaerobaculia; order Multivoradales; family UBA5704; genus UBA5704. Next base: position 12,694 of record DIHE01000136.1, read on the forward strand.
GCCAGGCTCTGGAACGGCGCATGCCCCCGCAGATTGTCCAGGGGGACCAGAAGCTGTCCACCGAACAGCACCGGCCCGAAGAGCACGAGCACCGCCGCCCCGAACCCCGCGAGAACCCCGTCCGGCACCGCGTCATACCACCGCCGCAACGCCGTCCGTAGAAGCAACAGGAGACACCCCACCCACAAACCGGGCAACAGGTCCATCGGGCTCCAGGCGTTCATGGTGAGGGGAGCATAACGGATCGGGATCGGGGGGAACCGCTGGGTTTGGGGACCCTCGCGTGGCTGAGGTGCTCTAATGTTGAGGCCAACTCATGACGCGCACGATCATCTCTTCCTCCGACCTGTCCCACCGAACCCGCGAGATTCTCGACCGGGTGCAAGAGGGGGAGCTCGCCGTCGTTGCCCGCGGGGGGAAGGAGCGCATCGTCCTTCTGGTCGCTCTCGACTATCGGCTGCTCCATGCCCTCGCCCTGTGCGCCACCGGCGGCGACGCCACCAGCCCCGGCGATCTTGTCGAAGCCCAGGTGCTCCGCGACTACCTGGCGGAGAGGATCAATCTCGGCAAGGCGGCGGAATTGCTACGGCTGTCCCGCTTCGAGCTGGAGGGAAGCTTCCAGCGTCTCGGGATTCCGCTCCGCCGGGGAGCCCGCTCGATCGAGGACGCCCAGGCCGAGATCGCCGCGGCGCGCCGCCACGCTTGAACCCCTCCGTCGTGGACCCCTCCCCGGCCGCCTTCTCAGAACTTTCACAGATCTCCGACAGAGCTGCTTCAGGACTTTCGCGCGGAGGTCCGTCTACGGTGCAGTCATGCACAAGACGACCGACTCCGCCCCCTCTGCCGGGAGCGCCCGCGGCCAGGCGCTCCTCGAAACCCACCTGGAGCTGATCCAGCGACAGCTTGCGCGACTCAGCCGCCGCAGCGGTCTGCCGGATCTCGAAGCCGAGGAGTTTCGCTCCTGGGCACTCTTCAAGCTGGTCGACGACGGTTACCGGATCCTCGCAAGCTGGGAGGGCCGGAGCACCTTCCCCACCTTCCTCAAGGTTGTGCTGGTCAATCTGCTACGCGACTACCGCATCCACATCTGGGGCAAGTGGCGGCCATCCGCAGCATCCCGGCGTCACGGCGAGGCGGCGGTCCTTCTGGAGCAGCTCATGATCCGCGACGGTCTCACCGGAGCCGAGGCGCTGACGCGCCTCCGCATCGAGCGCGGGGTCACCCTGCCCCCAGAGGCCACCGACCGGCTCGCCGGGGTCCTGCCGTGGCGGCAGCGGCATCGGAAGGCAGGGGAGGAAGAGCTGCTCCAGGTCCCGGTCGACGGAGAGGTCGAGACCCGGATCGAAGAGCAGGAGCTCGCCCGCACCGTTTCCCGGCTCTGTGAGCAGCTCCTCCCTCTTCTCCGCGCGCTCCCGGCCGAGGACCGCCTGTTGCTGCGCGCCCACTTCCTGGAAGGCTTGAGCATCGCCACCCTCGCACCGATCCTCGGCCGCCCCCAGCGGGAGCTGTACGCGGCGCGGGATCGCTGCCTCAAGAAGATCCGGCTGGCGCTCTCCACGATGGGCCTGGAGCTGGAACAGATGGCCGAGCTCATCGGCCGCCTGCCGGGGGACCTCGGCCTGGCGGAGCAGCTCTGGGCGTAGGGAATAGACCTGGCGTGTCCGTCTCAGAAGGAAACCTTTCAGGAGGGATGCTCATGCCCGATGACCAGAGAAATCCACCGAAGCCACCGGTTGGCCCGCACAAGGAGAAGAAAAAGAAGGAGGAGAAAAAGAAGGGGGCTGCCCCAGAGAGAGTTGCAGAGTCGGCAGCCAGTGAAGAGGACGCTCCCCTGATTCTCACGCCGGATCACCCAAGCCTCCAACCCTTTGTCGAGGCCCTTCGCGCGAACCGCCGGAGTCTTCTGAGCATTCCTGGGGTTGTCGCTGTCGACATCGGCTACAAGATCGTGGATGGGGTGTATCAGGAGGAGCGGGCGCTCCGCGTGCACGTCGAGCGCAAGCTACCCGAAGAGGCCTTCGAGGGCAGACGGCATGAATACATCCCGAAATGTGGAGCCCAAAAGGCCCCAGAGACGCCCCGCCCGCAAGTGAATGGCGTCACCCTTGCCGAGCCGTTCAAGCTGAAGGGCTCACCCGTCACCACCGACGTGATCGAGGCCAACTACAAGGCGATGCAGTTCGGGCCGCCGCGGCCCGACATGTCTCTGGAGAAACCCCGGGAGGTGGTCGACGGGCGCCGCCGGCTCGATCCCCTGGTGGGAGGAATCAGCATCGGGAGCCCCGAAGCACCGGCTGGGACCTTGGGAGCTCTGGTGTGGGACAACAAGGATGGCAGCGTCTGCATCCTGAGCAACTGGCATGTCCTCTCCGGCGATCCCCGCACGGAGGCTGGAACTCCCTGTTTCCAGCCAGGCCGCCTCGACGGCGGAAGGTCGAGCGACGAGGTCGCTCTCCTGAAGCGCTGGAGCTTCGACAACAAGACCGACGCGGCGATCGCCGAGCTGACCGGGAGCCGGCACTACTGCGCCGGCGAGATTCTCTCTCTGTACCAGCAGATCACCGGGACCACGCCTCCCCACCTCGGCATGTTGGTGCAGAAGGTGAGCCGGTCCACCGGCTTCACCTGGGGATTCGTCGATGGGTTCTACTTCACATCCACGATCGAGTTCAACAACGGCATTGTGAAGGCCTTCGAGGACCAGATCCACATTGCGCCTCCGATTCCGGGCGGCCGTATCAGCGAGCCCGGGGATTCGGGCGCGGTTTGGGTCACGAAGACGAAAGACGAAGGGTATAAAGCCGTGGGGCTCCACTTCGCGGGCGACCTGCCCAATTCGTCCTTCGGCGAATACGCGCTCGCCAACCCCATCAGCGCCGTCACAGAGCGCCTGGAAATTTCTTTCCGTCCGCTGTTCTTGGAGATTCGGGATGCGGCCGTGGAGCCTCTCACCGAGGAGGCCGGTCAACACCGCCCCAACGGACGAGGCCGCAGGCAAAGGGGAGGCTCGGGCGGCCAGCCCGATCCGATTCAGCCCGGCTCGACCGGCTAAGTCCGAACCGTCCCTGGAGCCCACCGCGCCCTACCGCGCCGTGGACTCCAGGATCTCCCGGAAGCGTGGATCGTCCTGGTAGCTCCGGAAAGCGAGGTCGCGGCGGAAATCCTCTCGCGAGTAGCCCGCCTGGATGGCTTTCCGGGTCCAGGCATACACCTGGTCCCGGTGGCCGGCCATGGCATGGATCTGCGCGGCCCGAAAGAGAAAGGCATTCTGGTTCGGTTTGAGCCGCATCGCCTCCTCGATGTTGGCGAGCGCCTCGTCGAAACGGCCCAGCTTCGCGGCACAAAACGCCCGGCCTCGCAGCATCTCCGCGCGCTGCCCCCCCAGGGCCACCGTTTGATCAAAGCCCTTGAGAGCGAGCTCATACCACCGGCGGGCTTCGCCCTGGTCTCCGATCTTGTCGTAGCACTCCCCGATGTTGCGGGCCATGGTGGGGGAGGGCTCGATCTCGTACGCCTGCTTGAAGGCCGCAACGGCCTCATCCATGCGATTCAGCTCGAAATAGGCGATCCCCAGGCTGTTCGCCGACCGCGCATCCCGGGTCGTTTCGAAGATGTCCTTGAACAGGGGAAGAGCATCGAGATAACGGCCCTGGATGAGATAGATGGCGCCCAGGTTTTCCTTGGCGGTCGGATGGTCGGGGGCGTAGTCGAGCACCTTGCCAAACTCCGCCGCCGCCTCGTCATAGCGGCTGGCATCCTGGAGCTTGGCCGCGTAGACCAGGCGGGCGCGCACGTAGCCCTGACCGGTGTCAATGCCGCGCCGAAACGCCTCCAGACCTTCCTCCAGATGCTGCTGTGCGACGAGCGCTTCTCCCAACTGGGTATAGCCGCGGTCGAAGGAGGGGTCCTGTTGAATGGCTTTGCGCGCCGCCGCTTCGGCCTCCTGCGGCTTGTCTTCCAGGAGCCGGAGCTTGGCCAGGGCCACCCAGGGCATGGGGTGGCCGGGGGCCACCTCGACCGCATGGGTGGTCAGTCGCCGGATCTCCTCCAGCTGGCCCTGGGCGGGAAACTGGACGTTGATGCGGACCAGCAAGGCGGCGAGCTGTGCCTCGATCAAGGGATTACCGGGATCCCGGGCCAGAGCCTTACGGTACAGCGACTCGGCATTTTCCAGACCACGCCGGGTGTCCCCCTGCCACTCCAGCTCTTCGCCCTGCTGGACCAGACGCGCCACCTCCGGCGCGTAGTCCCAACGATGCGCCGGCCACCACCACGAGGCCAGAGCAACGCCGATCACCACCAGGACGGCCAGAGCCGCGGTGAGCCAGCGGATCTTGGAGCGCCGCCGGAGGCCGCCGGTGTGGACCTTCGAAGTCACCGCCTCAGCGGTCGGGCCCGAGGGCTCCGGCTCGGAAAGCTCGACGGCCTCTTTCCCTTCCAGAGAACCGCGCGCCAGCGCCGCCTCCATCTCCTCCGCCGTCGTAAACCGTTGAGCCGGATCTTTCGCCAGGGCCTTCTCGATCACCGCCGCGAGCTCGACCGGAAAGGCCCCGGGCTCCAAGGGACGCGGCGGCTCGTTCAAGATCGAATAGATCACCGCCTGCTCGTACTCGCCGCCGAAGGGCACGCGACCGGTCAGCATCTCGTAGAGCACCACGCCCAAGGCCCAGAGGTCGCTGCGCGGATCGACCGTCTCGCCCCGGGTCTGCTCGGGCGACTTGTAGGCGGGCGTGCCGGGGGAGGCGCCGAGGCGGGTGAGGGTGGTGGCACCGGCCATCTTGGCGAGCCCGAAGTCGAGCAGCTTGACCGTTCCGTCCGGCAGGACGACGACGTTGGCCGGCTTGACGTCGCGGTGGACGATCTGCCGGCGGTGGGCCGCGGCGAGACCACGGGCGATCTGGCGCGCGACATCCACGGCCTCGGAAGGTGGAAGCGGCCCGCGATCGAGCTTCTGCCGGAGGGTCTCTCCGTCGTAGAACGCGAGGGAGAGGAACGTCCGGCCCCCTTCGCTCTCACCGATCTCGTAGAGGGTCGCCACGTTCGGGTGGTCGAGCGCGGCCACGGCCCGGGCCTCATGCAGGAAACGGCGGCGGGCGCTCGGATCGCGGGTCAGCTCGGCCGGCAGGAACTTGAGCGCCACGACCCGGCCGAGGCTCAGGTCCCGGGCCTTGTAGACCTCCCCCATCGCACCGCCTCCCACCGGCTCCAGGATCTCGTAACGGGAGATCCGTGTTCCAGGCGCGAGCGGCTCGGGCGCGGCACCCAGGGAAACCTCGGCGAGCAGGCGGTACCCCTTCCTCGCGAGGGTCTGGATGTAGCGCGGGCTGCGCGCCTCGTCGCCGAAGGCCTTGCGCAGCTCCCAGATGGCATGGCTCAGCACCTCGTCCGAGACGAACGCCTCGCCCCAGACCTGGCGGATCAGGCGCTCCTTGGAGACGACGTCCGGTGCATGGCGGGCCAGGCAGGCGAGAACCTGCAACGAGCGCGCCTCGACGGAGACCGCCTGGTCTCCGCGTTCGAGTTGCCCCAGGACGGGGCGCACCCGCCAGTCGGCGACGTAAAAGTCGGGTTCTCCGGACCCCTGCAAGGCGGCTTTCCTCCCGAAAGGCAGATTCTAAAGGAAAAGGGCCGCGGAGAGGATACGGCGCAGACGTCCCCTTTCACGGCCAGACCTGCCCCAGGCGCGCGAAGAGCTGGGCGTAGACCTCGATGCCGTCCCACAGGTTTTGCAGGCGCAGGTTCTCGTGGGCGGCGTGCTGGTTGTTGTCGTGATTGACGATCGGGACGATGATCGTCGGCGCACCGAGCACTTCGGTGAAGAGGGAGATGGGGATGCTGCCGCCCAACATGGGGACACGGAACAACGGCCCGTCCGCCGCCTCGCCGACCGCTTGCAGCACGGCGCGCGAGACGGGCAGGTCCATGGAGGTCCGGACTCCTGGATAGCCGCTCTCCCAATCCAACCGGACGATGCGCGCGTGCGCGCGCCGCGTTTCCAGGTCGGGCTCTTCGTGGACCACCCAGAAGCCCTGGCGGCGCAGGTGGGCCTCCAGCGTCTCGCGGACGGTCGCGGGTGTCTGGTCCGGGACCAGCCGGAAATCGATCGAGGCCCGGGCCTCGGTCGAGATCGCATTGCGCGCCTTCTCCCCCACCCCCGCCGCCGCGAGGCCCCGCAAGTTGAGCGCGGGCCGCATGACCAGGTCTTGCAGGCGGGCGCCGTTCCCCTCCGTCCAGGCGAGCCCGAGCTCTTCTTGCAGCGCCGGCTCCACGGCCGGCAGGTCCGCGGCGGCCCGGATCTCGCTGTCGGTCAGCGGACGCACCGCGTCGGAGAACCCGGGGATGCGAATCGAGCCGTCCGGAGCGCGGAGGCCGGCGAGCAGCTCGACGAGCAGGGCGGCCGGGTTGGGTGCCCAGTTGCCGTAGTGGCCGCTGTGCAGGGCGCGCAGTGGTCCGTAAACGGTGACCTCCAGGCTGGAGACACCCCGCGCGCCGAACACCACCTGCATGCGGCGGGAGGGATGCACAGGACCGTCGCACAAGAGCCAGGCGTCCGCCGCCAGCAGGTCGCGGTGGGCGCTCAGCAGGTCCGCCAGATGGGGGGAGCCCGCCTCTTCTTCTCCTTCGAGGAAGAACTTGAGGTTGACCGAGGGGGTGACACCGGCGGCGCGCAGCGCATCCAGGGCGGCGAGGAGGGCGATGATCGGCCCCTTGTCGTCGCTGGCGGAGCGGGCGTAGAGCCGCCACTCCGGGTCGAGCGCCGGGGCGGTGGCGAGATCGACCTCCCGGCCGCCGGCGGACAGGGGCCCGGTGCGCAGCACGGGCGTCCAGGGATCGGCGCCGCCCCAATCCGCCGGATCGGCCGGCTGGCCGTCGTAATGGGCATAGAAGACGACCGTGCGGGTCGCACCGGGAACGCGCAACTCGCCATAGACAGCCGGCGGCGCCTCCCCCGCGGTCAGCTTGCGGGCCTCGATCCCACGCTGCCGGAACAGTGCGATCAGGTGATCGGCATTGCGCTCGATGTCGTCGCGGTGCACCGCGACGTTCGGCAGAGCGGTCAGGTCCACCAGCGCGCGCACGATCTCCTTCTCGTGTGCGGTGCGCCAGGCCCGCACCTGGCTACGGAGCCCCCCGGGCTCCGGCACGGTTTGCGCGACGAGAGAGGGAGCCCCGAGGGCCGTCACCAGAAAGAAGGCCTGCCAGACGCGAGATGTGATCATCGATCCTCCTCAGGGCGCTCAGGCCCCGGGGGACATCTTAGCCAACCGCTCGACGATCCGGACAAGATCGGCGGAATGAAACGGTTTGATCAGATACTCGGACACGCCGAGCCCCAGCGCCTTGTCGCGGTGCTTCGGCCCGGCTCGCGAGGTGATCATCACGATCGGGACCTGCCGGTACTCCGCGAGACCCCGCAAGGTGGCGGTCAGCTCGTAGCCGTCCATGCGCGGCATCTCGATGTCGAGGAGGATCGCATCCGGCGGCCGGCGCCGCTGCTGCAAGGTCTCCAGCGCTTCCAGGCCGTCTTTCGCCGTGGTGGGCAGCCAGCCCGCCTGCGTCGCCAGGTTGGAGAGGACGCGCCGGACGCCCAGCGAGTCGTCGACGATGAGCACTTCGAGGCGAACCGGAGCGGGGCTGCGCAGCAGGGCCGGGAGCCGCGCCGGGCCGGCGTTGCGCGGGAAGGTGTACGGGTCGAGGATGGAAACGACGCTCCCGTCGCCAAGGAGGGTCACCCCGGCGAGGCCGGCGACGCGCCGGAGGAGCGGGCCGAGCGGTTTGACCACCACCTCGCGGCTCTCGATCAGGGCATCCAGAAGGAATGCGGCGCGGTCCCCGCCGAGGTCGAGCACCGCGACCAGGGGGCGCTCCGCCGCGGGCTCGCCGGTCTCGGGGAGCTCCAGCACGGCGCGCAGGGGGCGGACGGCGAGCTCTTCGCCGTCGAGGGTCAGGAACGCGCCCTCCGGATCGGAGCGGATCTCGTCCGCCTCCACCCGCACCACCCGCACCACCGCCGCCGCCGGCACGGCGAACGGGCGGCCGGCGACACGCACCAGGAGGGCACGGGTCACCGCAAGGGACAACGGCAGCCGGATGACGAAGCGGGTGCCTTTCCCGGCCTCGGACTCCACGGCGAGGGTGCCACGCAGACTTTCAACCTGGGCGCGCACCACGTCGAGACCGACGCCACGGCCCGAGATCTCGCTGAGGCTCGGGGCGGTGCTGAAACCCGGCAGGAAGATGAGCGTCCGCGCCTCCTCGTCGCTCAACGCGGCGGCGGCCTCGGGGGAGAGCAGACCTTCTGCGACCGCGGTGGTGCGCACGGCGGCGAGGTCGATCCCCCTGCCGTCGTCGCCGACCTCCAGCACGGCCTGGCCTCCCTGATAGCGCGCAGCGACGCGCACCCGGCCCTGCTCCGACTTGCCGTGGGTCCGCCGGACAGCCGGCTCTTCGATGCCGTGGCTGATGGCGTTGCGCACCAGGTGGAACAGCGGATCGGTCATCTCGTCGAGCACGCTCTTGTCGAGCTCCACGCTGCCCGCTTCGATCTCCAGCTCGACCGCGCGGCCGCTCTGGGCGGCGGCGACCCGCGCCGTACGGTGGAGACGGCCGGCGAGGCTCGCGAGCGGTACCGCCCGCAGCCGGAGGAGCCCTTCCTGCAGACCGCGGATGATCCGCTGCTGCCGCCCCAGGAAGCCTTCGACGTCGGAGGACGCACCGGCCAGCTCGGAGCCCACGGCTTCAATGTCGCTCACCAGCTCCAGGAGGCCCCGCGACAAGAGGTCCAGCTCGCTGTAGCGGTCCAGCTCCAGAGCATCGAACTCCTCCGCCTCCACCGTCTGGGGGGTTCGGGGACCGGCGGAGACCCGCAGACCCTGGACCGGTGCCACGGCACCGCGCTCGAGGCGGTCGGCCAGGTCGCGCAAGCGGCGCAGGCTGAAGCGCAGCTCCGCCGCCTGCCGCACGAGGTCGCGCTGGGACCGCTCCAGCACCGAACGTTCGACCAGCAGCTCGCCGGCCATCCGCACCAGGGGATCGATGCGGCCCAGCGGAATGCGCACCTGCTCGCCGGCCGGCGCCTGCCCGGCGAGGGCGGGGGCCACGGCGCCCGGCTCCGGCGCCACGGGCGGCTCCGGCAGCGGCGGGAGAGACGGCCCCGCGGACCACACCGGAGGGCTCACGCCGCGCAGGCGGGCGACCAGAGGCTCGACCCGCTCGGCCGCGGCCGGATCCTGGGGCCGCCGCACCAGGTCCTCCAACACGTCGACCGCTTCGTGGAGCAGCGCCACCCGGGCCACCGGGACCTCACCCTGCCGCTCGGATTCGGCGTCGAGCACGTCTTCCAGCGCATGGCTCAGCCGGCCGATCTCGGCGAAGCCCACCATGTTGGCGGTCCCTTTGAGCGAATGGACGCGGCGCCGGGGCTCGGCGAGCGACGCCGCGGTCTGCACCGGCTCGCGCAAGGCCGCGTTGATCGCGTCGAGATGCTCCCCGGCCTCCTCCAGAAAACCGGCGACGATGTCCTCGGGAATACCCTCGACGGCCGGCCCTCCGGTGAGCAGGGCCGCCCCGGCAGGCGGCCACTCTTCCCCGGAAACGACCGGGACCGGCGGCATCTCCGGTGCGGCCGGCAGCTGCGCCAGAGCACCTTCGATCGCGCCGACCGACACCTGCAGAGCGCCGTGCACCTCCTCGTCGAACGGACGGGTGCCGTGGGCCACCGCTTCGAGGAGCAGCTCGCCCTGTTCGGCTCCCCGCGCCACGGCCTCCAGGTCGAGCATGGAAGAGGCGCCGCGGATGCAGTGGAGCAACCGATAGCCGTGCCCGCAGGCCGCGGCGTCGACCTCGGAATGGTCGCGCGCCAGCAGGTCGTGCAGCTCGGTCAGGTACGACCGGGCTTCGGCCACGAATCCCTGCAGGATCTCGGCGGCGAAAGCGTCCATCCGCCGCGCCTCAGGCGGCCCTTTCCGGCAGCTTGAAGCGATCCATCGAAGCGCGGAGCTGGTCGGCCAGGGTGGCCAGGCCGCGGATCGAGGCCGCAGCATTGCGCGCTGCGGCCGCCGTCTCATTGGTCAGCTCGGAGAGCCGTCCCATGGTCCGGGCAGCCTCCTGGGTGTCGCTCGCCTGATGGCTGGTCGAGCTGGAGATCGTGCGGATCAGGTCGGCGAGGCGGGCCGACACCTCTTCGATCTCCTGGAGCGAGCGGCCGGCGGCGAGGGCGAGACCGGAGCCGCCGACCACCTCGCGCGTCATCCCCTCCATCGCGCCCACCGCTTCGTTGGTCTCGCTCTGGATCGTCTTGACCAGCGTTTCGATGCTCTTCGAGGAGGCGGCGGCGCGCTGGGCGAGACGCTCGACCTCTTCGGCCACCACCATGAAGCCGCGCCCGGCATCGCCCGCCGAAGCGGCCTGGATGGTCGCGTTCAAGGCGAGGATGCTGGTGCGGTCGGCGATGTCGCCGATCACCTGCACGATCTCGCCGATCTCCTGCGAGCTCTCACCCAGGCGCTTGATGCGCTTGGCCGTCTCCTGCACCTGGCCCCGGATGGCGGTCATGCCCTCGATGGTGCGGGTCACCGAGGTCGTGCCCTGGCGGGCTTTTTCGAGCGCCTGCTCGGCGACCCGGGCGGCGGCGAGCGACTGCTCGGTCGCCTGTTGCATGGCGCCGGCCATCTGCTCCATGCGGGCGCTGGTCTGGTCGATCTCGACCGCCTGCCCGGCGCTGCCGGCCGCCAGACGCTCGGCGGTGGTGCGCACGCCACCGGCCGCCAGGCTCACCTCGGCCGAGGTCGATTTCACCCGCTCGATGACCTGCCGCAGCTCGGTGATCATGTAGTTGAAGGAGTCCGCGATGGCGCCCGTGATGTCGGGGCCGACTTCGGCGGAGACGCGCAGGTCGCCTTCGGCCACGTCGCTGACCTCGTTGAGCAGCTTCATCACCGAGGCCTGGATCTGGTCGCGCTCCTCGCGGCTCTGCATCAGGCCGCGGAGGTTGTCGAGCATGGAGTTGAGGTTGCGCGCCGTGGACCCCAGCTCGTCGGCCGAGAGCACCTGGGCGCGCACGCCGATGTTGCCGCGGCCGAGCTCGTCGAGCGTGCCGGTGATCGCGCGCACCTGGCGGGCGATGCCGCGGGCGATGAGCAGGGTGCTCACCAGGGCCACCAGGGTGAGCACGCCGGAGAGGAGAAGCCGGCGGTTGCGCTCCGCGGTGAGGCGCCCGGTGCGTGCCACGAGCAGGCCGTTGAGCGATTCGAGCGAGCGGTCGTAGAGGCCGAACAGCCGGTCGTGCGCCTGGGTGCCCGTCTGCTGAAAGCCGGCGGGCGCCACACCCAGCGGGTCCGGCGCCTGGACGATCTGCCGGTCCACGGTGCGCAGCAGCGCATCGAGCGCGTCGAACGCCTCCTTGGAGGCCACACCGACCGTCGCCTGCAAGGCCGGGTTGTTCTGCACCGCCACGGTGTAGCCGCGCTGGAGACCCGGCACCTGCCGCCGCTCAACGTCCGCGAGCTGTCCGAGTGTCGCCCGTTCGGTCGGCGTCGCGCTCGTCCGCCGGGCGACCTCGACACCGAGGGCCCTCAGGTGTCCGACCGATCCCAGCATCTCCGGCAAGCTCACCACCACCGCCTCCATCAGGTAGTAGCTGTCGAGGTCGGGGTCGAGAATCAGGTTCGAGGAGTCGCCGACCTGGCGGATCAGGGCGTAGATCTGGTTGAGCAGGGCCGTGTGCGCGGCGAAGCTCGCGGCGCCGTCCAGCCCACCCGCGGCGGCGCGGTCGCGCAGCCCCTGCCAGCTCTTGGCGAGCGCCGCCACCTGCTCCGTCGTCCCCAGCTCCCGCCCCAGCCGCCGGTCGACCTCGGCGAGAGCCTGCACATCCGCGTCGACCACCTGGGCGGCCGTCAAGCGGGCGGCCACCTGCGCGGCGGCATCCGTTGCAGGGGCGAGGACCGGCTGGTCGCGGTGCGCCGCCACGTGCTCGAGCAGGCTGCGCAGCGGGCGCAGGGCTTCGACGCCGAGCAGCTCCTTCTCCGCGAACCGGATGTTGGTGTTGCTGGTCCGGGTGAAGTCGTTGACCAGCACGGCCAGCGGGACGAGCAACAGGGCGATGAGCAACCCGAGCTTGACCGGGAGCCGGAAGATCCTCTTGAGACGGTCGAACATCGCTACATGTCCTTTCTCAGGCCACAGCCGTCAGGAAACTGCATCAGGAAACCGCCATCGCCGTGAAAAGCCGGTCGACGTCGAGCACTGCGACCTCGCCGCGTTCATGATCGAAATGGCCTGCGAGATAAGGGGCGAGGGGGGTGTCCGCATCCGCCGGGATGCCGCTCGTACGCAGCGCGCCCGCGGCCACCGGAACCACCCCGAAAACCCTTTCGACGAGCAGGCCGGCCACCACTTCCCCTTCCGGAGGGCCGATCACGAGCAAGCGGCTGGACGGCTGGTCCTGCACTTCGCCCTGCCCCAGAAAAGCCAGGAGATCGACCACCACCAGCGCCTCGCCGCGCAGGTTCGCCACCCCCCGGAACCAGGGCGGCACCAGGGGCAGGAGGGCGAGCGGAAGCACCTCGCTCATCTCGCGCAGGAGCGCCACCGGCACGGCGAGGAGGCGGCCGGCGACGGAGGCGATGAGATGGCGCACCCCGGCGCCGGGCACAACGGCACGCTCGTCGGCGGCAAGGGCGGGCTCCTGGGGCGCTTCGGCGTGCATGGCCACCCCGGCTCAGGGCATCTGGCGCTTGACGCAGGCCAGCAGCTCGTCGGATTTGAACGGTTTCGTCAGATATTCGTCGGCGCCTTGCTTCATGCCCCAGAAGCGGTCGACGTCCTGGTTCTTGCTGGTCACCAGCACGATCCGGATGTCGCGCGTTTCCGGCGCGTTCTTGATCTGGCGGCAGATCTGGAAGCCGTTGGTGCCCGGCAGCACGACGTCGAGCAGAATGAGCGCCGGCCGCTCCCGTCCGATGCTCGCCAGCGCCTCGTCACCGTCCGCCGCGGCCAGCACCCGGTGCCCCTTCTCTTCCAGCATCCGCTGGATCAGTTGCCTCTCCGTCGGGCTGTCCTCCACCACCAGAATGTGTCCCGTCGCCATGTTCGGTCGTTCTCCTTCCTGCGGAGCTCAGTGCTGTACCGCGTCGAGCGCGGCGATCAAATCGGTCAAGAACGCTTCGCGGGTCTCTTCCCACTGCCGGCGCAGGTCGTCTTCTTCGAGGCTGCGGACCAGGCGGGAAAACAGGGCGTTCACCAGCCCGAGCACGCCCCCGGACAGCTCGGTGAACAGCGCCGTGCGCTGGGCCTCGGAGAGCGACGGCCGGGCCAGCCGCTCGCGCAGGCTGGCCAGCGAGATTTTTCCCGCCTCCACCTTGGCCTCTCCCAGCGCCGGAGAGATCCCGGCCTGGCGGGCCAGCAGCTCGCTCAGCTCGGCGTCGCAGAAACCCCGGGTGAGGTGGATGGTGCCGGTGTCGATGATCCGTGCGAGCAGATCCTCGAAGACCGGAACCGCCTGGGTGATACGAGCCCCGGCGTGCAACCCTTCGAGCCGGGCCACCTCGCGCTCCAGGCGGGCAAACAGGTCGACCAGCGCCGCGTCCAGCGCCGTGTCGTGCGCCGCTGCGGGCGACAACCGGGGCAGCCCCGCCGACGACGGCTCTTCTTTCGGCATCACCGGGGTGCGCGTGGCGCGCACGAGCAGCTCGGTGAGCGGGGCCTTCACGTTGCGTTCCGCAAAGAGCCCCGGCGTCTCGATCACCTTGAAGATCCCCTCGCGCCAGCGCAGCAGCTCGACCACCGCCTCCTCTCCGGCGAGCCGGCCCACCCGGGCGTAGAGGATCTGGCCGCCGTCGACCACCAGCCGCCCCGTCTCGCCGCCGCGCATCACAGTGAGCTCCTTGGGACGGAAGCTCAGGCACATCAGGCGCAGGACGTCCAGCATGCCGACCTCGGTGAGGTGGCCTTCGACGCTCACGGCGCGGCCTGTTCCTCGAGGCGGACGTACTTCCTCACCGTCTCCACCAGGACCTTGGGATCGAACGGCTTGGTGAGGTACTCCTCCGCGCCGGCCATCTTGCCGCGCACCCGGTCGATCAGGCCGTCGCGGCCGGTGAGCATGATCACCGGCACGTCGCACGTCTTGGCGCTGCGCTTGATGGTGCGGCAGATCTGGTGGCCGTCGAGGTTCGGCAGACCCACATCCAGCAGCACGAGGTCGGGTGCCGCATGGCTGAGCGCGCCGAGAGCCTCCATGCCGCCGGACGCGGTGATCACCTCGCACCCGAGCCGGCCGAGGGCGAGCGAGACCAGACGGCGCACCGTCGCGCTGTCGTCGACCACCAGAATCCGGGGCCGTACCGGCGCCGGAGCGGGCGCCGGAGCCGACCGGGCGATGTTCACCGGCACCGTGTCCATCCCCAGCACGCGGCCCATCGGGCGCGCCGGCGGAGGGGGCACCGCCGTCTCGTCCAGGAACGGCACCTTCAACGCCTGGACGATCTCGGCCTGCGAGACCTTCTCGAACCACTCGCGGGCAAAGGCGTGCTCCGGGTTGATCGAAAGCACCTGGCGCAGGCACATCTCCTGGTCCTCGCGGCCGGGCACCAGAGAGGTGAGGAGAAGCCAGGCCGCCTCGCGCCGCGGGTTGTGGCGCAGAGACGCCCAGGCAAGCTCCTGCGCGCGGATCGAGTCACCGGCTCGCGCCGCGGCGAGCGCCTCGGCAAGCTCTTGATCTCCTGTGTTCCCTCCACGCAAAACAGCTGCAGACGTCATGGCTCGAATCCTCCCGCCGGATGCCGCGCGTCAGAACGAAACGGTGGCTCCGGCCAGATAGACGGTCTGGTCGCCGTACCGCGGCTCCAGGCTCGGATCGGCCTCGACGATCTCGTCCAGCGCCTCGAGCGCGATCGACCTCTGGGCCCCGGCATGGAGACTGAAGTGATCGTTGAGCTGCACCGGCAGGTCCACCGCGAACAGCGCGTCGTTCAGCGTTCCCTCGGAGACCGCCTTGTTGTTGTAGTGGAAGTCGAAGCCCACCGAGCCGAGGAAGTCGAGGCTCGCCCGGCTGCCGAGCGGCACGCTGTGGCTCAGCGCCACCGTGAGATACCCACCCTCGATCTTGTCGATGTCGTGGTAGTAGGACACCGTGGGGGACAGCAGCACGTCGAGCGCGAAGATCCCATACACCTCGTAGGTGTCCAGGAACGCGAGCTCCCGCTCGGCGTCGCCGTTGAACTGGTAGGTGAGCCCTCCCAGCGTCAATGAGGCCACCTCTCCCAGATGGAAGGTCTTGTCGATCGACAGATCGCCCTCGACGTACCGGTTGGCCCCCGGGAGGTCCCCGAAGTAGCCGAAGTAGGTCACCGCGAAGTCGTTCCACGTCCACTGCGCCCGCGGCACGAAGGCGTTCTCGTCCGCCAGCAGATCGACGCCGCGGAACAGATAGATCGTGGCGTAGTCCGCTCCGAATTCCAAGGTCCAGCTCTTCTCTTCCTCCTCCTGCGCCACGACCGGAAGGGCGGCCAGCAAACCGAGACACAGGGCGATGCCCAAGGCACACCTACTCATTCTCCTCTCCTCTCTCGAACCAACATGGAACAACGGCAGGATCGACCGGGCTAGGGTACGACCCCGGGGTTACGGGAAAGATTACGCGAACTTGTCCGGGTTTGCCCCGATCGGAACAGGACCGCGACGGCACCTCCGGGGAGGAAGCTCCGGCCTCGACCGGACCTCTCCCCGGCCGGCGACTCCTCTATTCGAGCGCGGTGGTGACGACGATCCGGTTGTCGCTGTCGCGGATGATCCGCGTCTTGCGCCGGATGTCCACCGGTGGGGGGGCCGCCACCGGGGCCGTCGCGATGATCCGCGTGCCGCCCGGCGACGCGGTGGTCACCCGCGGCAAGCTGCGCGCCGCATCGCCTTGGTACAGGGAGAGGACGCGCCGCACGTACTCTTTCGTCTCGCGGTACGGCGGAATGCCGCGGTGGCGCTCCACCGCTCCGGGGCCGGCGTTGTAGGCGGCCACCGCCCATTCGAGCCGCCCCTGGAACCGGTCGAGGAGCTGGCGCAGGTAGGTCGTGCCGCCGCGCAGGTTCTCCTCCGCATTCCACGGATCGACGCGCAACTGATTCGCCGTTCCAGGCATGAGCTGCATCAGGCCGATGGCGCCCTTGTTGGAGAGGGCGCGCTGGTTGTACCCGGACTCGGCCTGGATGACGGCGCGGACGAGGCGCGGATCGAGGTTCTGGAGCTGGCTGTGCCGTTCGATCAGGGGGACGAGCTGGGCATCGGGGATGGGCACCAGCTGCCCGGACGTCCGGCGGGCCAGCTGGGTGGGGGTCTCGTTGTAGATGATCTTCCGCCCATCCGGCCCGGTGGTGATCCGCACGTCGGATTCCGCCAGCGCGGTGAAAGCAAGAAGCGCTACAAGAGCGCACGTCCCCGTTTTGAGGCTCGGCACGTCCTGACCCCCGAAATCTATCCGTCCGCGAGACAACGGCGCTGCGGCGGGTGGTTTCTTATCATAGCTCGAAAACGGGCTACCGCACCAACTGCTCCTCGACCGCCTCGCGCACGGCGGCCAGGGCGTCCGGCAGCTTGTCCGGGTCCTTGCCACCGGCCTGGGCGAAGTCCGGCCGCCCTCCCCCACCGCCTCCGACAATGGGGGAGAGACGCTTGACCAGATCGCCGGCACGCACGCGGCCGGTCAGGTCCTTGGTCACTGCGGCGACGAGGCTGACGTTGCCGTCGCTGCGCGCGCCGATCACCACGACGCCCGAGCCGAGCTTGGAGCGCAGGGTGTCCGCCATGTCGCGCATGTCGTTGGCCGGCGCCATCGGCACCTCGCGCGCCACCACCCGGATGCCGTCGATGACCATCTCCTCGTCCGCGGCCTGGGGGGCTCCCGAGATGAGCTGCATGCGCAGGCGCTTCATCTCGTTCTCCAGGTCGTTCTGGCGCTGGCGCAGCTGATCCGCCTTCTGGAGCTGCTGGTCGAAGTCGCCGCTGCGGATGCCCAGGCGCTGGGTGAGCTCGTCGTAGGCCGCGCGCTGGCGCCGCACCTCCTGGAGCGCATACTCCCCGGTCACCGCCTCGATGCGCCGCACGCCCGAGGCGACGCCGCGCTCGGACTCCACCAGGAACATCCCGATCTCGCCGGTGTTGCGCACATGGCAGCCACCGCACAGCTCCAGGCTGCAGCCCGGCACGTTCACCGTGCGCACCCGCTCGCCATACTTCTCGCCGAAGAGGGCCATGGCCCCGGCGGCCACCGCCTCCTGGTAGCTGCGGGTGACGATCTCCAGGCCGACGGCGCGGCGCGCCCATTCATTGACCAGGTCCTCCAGCTTCTCCAGCTCCTGGCGGAACAGGCCGCGGTGGTAGGTGTAGTCGAAGCGCAGGCGATCCGGGGCGACCAGCGATCCGGCCTGGCGCACGCTCTTGCCGAGCACCTGGCGCAGGGCGGCGTGCACGATGTGGGTGGCCGTGTGGTTGCGCTGGGTGGCGAGGCGCAGCTCGTGGTCGACGCGCAGGGACACCCGCAGGTGCCGCGAGATCTGCCCCTGCTCCATCTCGACGAAGTGGAAGATGACGCCGGAGTTGTCCTTCTGGGTGTCCACGACGCGCGCACGCCCGCCGTCCCACAGGATCTCGCCGGTGTCCCCCACCTGGCCGCCGGACTCGGCATAGAACACGGTCTGGTCGAGCACCACCACGCCGGCCTGCCCGGCGGAGAGGTTGGAGACGCGCTCCGGTGCGCCGTCCTTCCAGGTGGCGAGACGCACCACCTCGGCATCGTTGATCTCGGTGCGCTCATAGCCTTCGAAGCGGGTCTCGGCCAGCTCGGCATGGCCGCGAATCACCTCGCGCAGCGCCGCCATGCGGTTCTGCAGCTCCTGCGTCGCCTTGCGTGCCGCCTCGCGCTGCTTCTTGAGCATCTCCTCGAAGCCGGCGTCGTCCACCCCGAAGCGCTCCTCCTCGGCGATCTCTTTGATGATCTCGCGCGGCAACCCATAGGTGTCGTACAGCCGGAAGGCGATCTCCCCGGGCAGGATCGACGTCCCCTGGCCGCGCAGGCGCTCGATCTCGGACTGCACCTGGCGGGAGCCGTTGGCCACGGTGGCGAAGAACTTCTCCTCCTCCGCGTGGAGGGTCGCGACGGACGCCTGGCGGGTCTCCGCCAGCTCCGGATAGGTCGTCCCCATCACCTCGCCCAGCACCGGCACGAGCTTGTGGAAGAACGGACCTTCGAACCCGAGGCGCATGCCGTGGCGCACCGCACGGCGCAGGATGCGCCGCAGCACGTAGCCGCGCCCTTCGTTGCCCGGAATGACACCGTCGGCCAGCAGGAAGGAGACCGCCCGCAGGTGGTCGGCGATGACCCGCAGCGAGACGTCCTTGGCGGCGTCCCGGCCGTAGCGCAGGTCGGCGAGCGCCGCGGCGGCGTCGAGGATCGGCCGGAACAGATCGGTCTCGTAGTTCGAATCGACCCCCTGGAGCACGGCGGCGACCCGCTCCAGGCCGGCGCCGGTGTCGATCGACGGGTTCGGCAGCGGCGTCAGATTCCCCTGGTCGTCGCGGGCGTACTGCATGAAGACGAGGTTCCAGATCTCCAGGTAGCGCCCGGACTCTGTGCCCTCGTCCCAGCCGACGGCGGGCCGGCCGGGATGCAGATCGACGAAGATCTCGCTGCAAGGGCCGCAAGGACCGGTCTCGCCCATCGCCCAGAAGTTGTCCTTCTTGCCACAGCGCAGAATGCGCGAGGCCGGCAGATCCGAGAGGCGGCCCCAGAGGTCGTGGGCCTCGTCGTCCTCTTCATAGACGGTGGCGAAGAGGCGGCCGACCGGCAGCTTCCACACCCGGGTGACGAGGTCCCAGGCGAAGCGGATGGCGTCTTCCTTGAAGTAGTCGCCGAACGAGA
>DIHE01000136.1:31827-40728 GCA_002420005.1 Holophagales bacterium UBA5704
AGTTGCCGAGCATCTCGAAGAACGTGTGATGGCGCGGGCTGGGGCCGACGTTCTCCAGATCGTTGTGTTTGCCGGAGACGCGCAGGCACCGCTGCACCGACACGGCGCGCGTCGAGGGCGGCTTCTCCGCGCCGAGAAAGTAGTTCTTGAACGGCACCATGCCGGCATTGGTGAACAGCAGTGTCGCATCCCCCTGCGGCACCATCGGCGCGGAAGGCGACGGGCGGTGCCCCCGTTCGCGGAAAAACTCGACAAAGCTGCTGCGGATCTCTTGGCTCTTCATAAATCGTCGTCCAGCGATGGGTCCAGGTTCGAAACCGCAAAGATAGCACGATGGGAAAACCCCTTGCGGGCGAGATGGCGGGCGAGCGCCGCCGGGTCGGGGCTCTTTTTCCCGCGCGCCCACACCGCCGCCGCCGCCCGGGCCGCCTCCAGATCGTCTTCCGGCACCTCGGCGAGCGCCGCCGCGATCGCCTCCTCGGCGGCGCCGCGGCGGACCAGCTCGGCCTTGAGGCGCAGGCGTCCCTCGCCCTTGCGTTCGAGCCGGGACGCCACGAAGTCCTGCGCCGCGCGCACGTCGTCGAGATACCCCTCCGCGGTGAGCCGGTCGAGCGCCGCCTCCGTCTCTTCGGCCGCACAGCCGCGCTGCGCCAGCTTGGCCGCGAGCTCCGCCCGAAAGTGCGGCCGCACCGCCAGCAGGCGGACGGCGCGTTGGTAGGGGGTGAGGTCAGCCATGGCTCCGGGTCAACGGAAGTGTCGCCTCAGGAGGGGCACACCGGCCCAATACTCGCGGAGAAGAGCCGCGTGGGCGGGGGGCATGATGTCCTGGGCCACCGACTCGCGCCATGCCCGAGCGATCCTCTCCAGGCACTCGTGCAGGACGGCGAGGGTCTGGCCAGGATCATTCCCGGCCGACTCGGCAAGACGCCTGAACGATCGCTCGTCCACCTGCTTCAGGCTCTTGAGCCCGGCGAGCTTGAGGGAGAGCTCCGGAGCCATCTCGGGCCAGGCGATGGTACAGACCTGATCGTAGAGAGGGGACAACCGGGCCTCGATGCCGTCCGGATAGACGAGGGACCAGTTCTTCAGGTGGGCATCGGCATTGCCGGAGGCCACGACGAAGGCCAGACGGCGGACGAATTCGACGTAGGCGGCGGGACCGGCAATCCCCTGCACCAGTCGCGCCAGCTTCTCGTAAGTGAGCTGGTCGTACTTCAATCTCGGTGACAGACCGGCGACCTGGGCGAAATCCTCTTGATGGATGCGCCGGCTGCCCTCGCGGTCGTAGCGGCGGATGACCAGCACCCGTCCTTCCGGGGGGCCTGCATGGCCGCGCAGAGCCGGGGTGAGGGCGGAGACGTCTTCCAGGGAGCACTCCGGAACGTCGAAACCTGCTCCGCGCGCCCATTCGAGGACCGCCAGCTCGTTCTCCACCAGGTGAGGGAAGCGTGGCGAGTCGAGCTTGGCGATCCACTCGCCCCGACGCCCCTTCAACGGGAGGACCAGCTTTTCGCCCTCCCGGAGGACGGAGAACTTGAGCTGGACGCCGGCCAGGGAGAACCGCAGCAACCCGCTCTCGGCGGCGGCATCCGGAAGAGCTTCATCCTCGCCGTGCCCGTTCCCGGCGACCTCCTCCGGCTCGCCGACACCGGGGCGGAGCTCGACCGCTCCGGGCAGGTCTCCACCGACAGCTTCCAGGAGCGCCATCTGATCGCCATGGGGGATCTGAAGACTCCTTTCGATCAGCTCCTGCAGAGGTCCTTCCGGCACGAGGTTCGCGAAAAACGCGGGAAGCTCCGCCTTCTTTCCCCGATAGACCTTGGCCGGGTCGTCTTCGAACGACTGGCTGAGGACGGGTCTCCGCGGAAGCCGCCGATAGTCCTCGGCCATCCGAAAGGAAGAACGCCCATCTCCGCTCTCGGAGAGGCGCCCCACCAGGACGTCACCCAGGAAGACATCCAGGGACCTCAAGCGTCGATCTCCGGCTGCCCGAGCAGGTAGCTGATGGAGGGCCGGTCGTTCCGGGACCAGGCGGCGAGCCGGTCGCCGAGGCGGTTCACCGCGTCCTCAATGGCTGCCTTCCGCTCCGTCAGAAAAGCCTCGACATCCCCCTCCGGCCAAGCTCCGGCCGCGGACGAAATGGCATGGGAGAGGAGGACGCGCGAATCTGGAGATGGATCTTCGCAGAATGCCTGGAGAAGGGAAAAGTTGGCAATCTCCTTGCGCGCAGCACCGGATCCCGCCAACAGGAGGCGGTTTGCCGGCCCCTGGCGGAGCCCTTCGCTGCCCGTGAAAATCCGGCGGAATGCGGACACGCCTTGCCGCTCGATGAGCTCGGCCACATCGATCGGCTGCTCGTCCTTGAGGTCGAGGGGCCCCAGCGATGCCATACCGAGGAGAGCCATCCGGCTGTCCGCCGCCCGGGCGTCGAACCGCGCGGGAAGCGTATACAGATCGCGGCGCTCCTTCGGCACCAGGGGCAGCAGCGCCTGGACACTCCCTTCCTCATCTCCTTCCCGAATCGCCGTCACTCCGTGCCGCAGGAGCGTCCGCTCGTCGGACTCGGGGCTCAGCAACAGGCGCCACGTCCAGCGCACGAGCAATGTCAGGGTCCGCGCCTCCGGCTCCGGATGGAGGGCGAAGAATCGCGTCAGGACCACCAGCGGGATCGACCGCGGCAGCAGGCGCAGATGAGGGATCTCGGCATGGAGCTTCAAGAAGGACAACACCCGCCGGATCGCCGGCAGCGCCTCCTGGACGGCACCGGCGAGCACCTTCGAATCCTTCCGATAGTGCTCGGCGATGTTTCGCGTCACGTCCAATCCCTTGAACGCGACGAGGCAGGAGAGCAACGACTCCTCGTCAGGCCTCCCCATGCCGAGCGCCTGAAGCTCCCCCGCCAGCTCGGGAAGCGTCGAAGGCTGTTCCCCGCGGCGCCCGAACAGCGCATCGTGGACGTCGTTCCACTCCAGGGTTTTGCCGAAGTTGTTGATGCGGTAGAAGATCTCCCGGAGCTTCTCCTCATCGTCCGTCTCGACGACGTACAAGGGAATCCGATACTGCCGGAGCCGGCTCCCCGCCTGAAAAACGGCGGCGCGCAGCGCGGGATCGCCCGCATGGGGCCACTGGAAGACCCACTCGCTCAAGGCCGACGCATCCAGGAGCTGTGCGACGGGAACCGCGGTCGAAGGGACGTCGCCATCCGCACGGGGAGAGAAGAACGTCTGGCTCGCCGCATCGAAATAGACGACCCACGGGTCGTCAGGCGTGCTGGGGATCGGGGTCGGGCGCGACAAGCCGACGGCGAGAGCGGTCAGACGCTGTTGGCCGTCGACGACCCAGAGAGCGGATTCCGTCTCCGGCGCATCGATCGACAACGGCCCGACCCGGATGTGAGCCGCCTCCGCGGGTCCCTTCCGCAGCAGAATCGAGCCGACCGGGTACCCGCGGTAAAGACTGTCGAACAGGGCGACGACGTCCTCTCCCGCCCATTTGAGACCGCGCTGGAAAATCGGAACCCGCACGCTGCCGCGCATCACCAGGGCGACCAGATCTTCCACGGTCTCCGTTTCGGCTTCCAGCCGGAGGCTCACCTGAGGTCTGGCAGATCTCAACTCAAATCTCGAACTGCGATCCGCCGGTCATCAGGTCGTCGCCGCCCTGGGCGTGCAGCGCGTCCTCCATCTGCTCGCGCGCGATGTCGGAGGTGAACTGGACGCCCTGGATCTTGAGGCGGAACTCGTCGGGGTTGGTCGCCCGCTTGAGCGCCTCGTCGAGGGTGATGAGACCGCTTTTGAAGAGCTGGTAGAGCGACTGGTCGAACGTCTGCATGCCGTACTGGCTGGTGCCGAGCGCGATCTGCTCGCGGATGAACTTGGTCTTCTCCTTGTTCTCGATGCACTCGCGGATGTAGGCGGTCGAGATCAGCACCTCGGCGGCGGGGACGCGGCCGATGCCGTCGGCGCGCGGCACGAGGCGCAGGGAGATGACCGATTTGAGCACCTGCGAGAGCTGGATGCGGATCTGCTTCTGGTGGTGCGGCGGGAAGACCGAGATGATGCGGTTGATCGTCTCCGTGGCGTCCAGGGTGTGCAGCGTCGAGAACACCAGATGGCCCGTCTCCGCGGCGAGCAGGGCGGTCTCGATGGTCTCGTAGTCGCGCATCTCGCCGACCAGGATGACGTCGGGGTCCTGGCGCAGGGCGGCGCGCAGCGCGCTCGAAAAGGTCCGGGTGTCGACGTCGATCTCGCGCTGGTTGACGATCGATTTCTTGTCGCGGTGCAGGAACTCGATGGGGTCCTCGACCGTGATGATGTGCTCGGTGCGCGAGGCGTTGATGTAGTCGAGCATCGCCGCCAGGCTGGTCGACTTGCCGGAGCCGGTGGTGCCGGTGCACAGGATCAAGCCGCGGCGCTCCTCGCAGATCCGTTCCAGGACGGGAGGCAGCATCAGCTCGCGGACGGTCAGGATGCGGGCCGGGATGACGCGCAGGACGAGACCCACCGCGCCGCGCTGCTGGAACACGTTGCAGCGGAAGCGGCCGAGACCCGGTACCTGGTAGGCGATGTCGAGCTCCAGCTCTTCCTTGAAGCGCTGCTTCTGGCGCGCGTTCATGATCGAGAACGCCATCGCGATGGTGTCCTCCTGCATCAGCCGCTTGAGCTCGGGCAGAGGCGTCAGCTCGCCGTCGACGCGGATGACGGGATGCCCTCCCACCTTGAGATGGAGGTCCGACGCCTTGCGGTCCACCGCGATCTTGAGCAGGTCGTTGATGTTCATCGCTGAGAGCTCCCGGAGAGGCTGGGGACCGCGGCAACCGGGGTGAGCCAGTCGCGGCGCTCGGGGTTGCGGCCACCGACGAGGCGGCGGAACTCGCCCATCAGGCGGCGGGTGATCTCGCCCGGCCGGCCGTCTCCGACGGTGTAATGATCGATCGAGCGCACCGGCGTGATCTCGGCGGCGGTTCCGGTCAGGAACATCTCGTCGCAAATGTAGAGCCGGCCGCGCGCGATCTGCTCCTGGCGCACCGGAATGCCGAGATCGTGCGCCAGGGTGACCACGGTGTCGCGGGTGATGCCCGGCAGCAGCGAGGCGGCCTGCGGCGGCGTGACCAGGGCACCGTCCTGCACCAGGAAGACGTTCTCCCCCGAGCCTTCGCTGACGAAGCCGTGGACGTCCAGGGCGATCCCCTCGGCATAGCCGTCGAGCACCGCCTCCATCTTGACCAGGGTCCCGTTCAGATAGTTGCCCGTCGCCTTGGCCACCGACGGCAGCGACTCGGTGGGCACCCGCCGCCAGGAGGAGACGCAGACGTCGATGCCTTCGTCGGCGTCCTCGCCCAGGTATTTGCCGAGCTTCCAGGCCGCCACCGCCGTCTCGACCGGCGACCGCAACGGATCGACCCCGAGATGGCCGAAGCCGCGCCAGACCAGCGGCCGGATGTAGCAGGCCCCGAGCTCGTTGGCGCGGATCGTCTCGAGGACCGCCTCCGCCAGCTCCTCCCCCGAGAAGCGCAGCGGCATCCGGTAGATCTTGCAGGTCTTCTCAAGGCGGCGGATGTGCTCGCGCAGGCGGAACACCGCCGGCCCGTCCACGGTGTCGTAGCAGCGGATTCCTTCGAAAGCCCCCGACCCGTAGTGCAGGCCGTGCGACAGGACATGGACCGTGGCCTTGTCGAACTCGATGAGCTCGCCGTTCATCCACAGCCAGCGAATTCCGGCGAAAGGATTGGACACTGGAACCTCCTTGAGAAGATCCGAAAGCTGGGGGGATGCTAGCCCGAAGAGGCGCCGGGGTCAATTTCGGCACGCAGCACGAGCGCCGCCGCGCCGACCACCGCGGCGGTCTCGGTGCGCAGGATGCGCCGCCCCAACCCCACCGCCCGCCAGCCGGCACCCTGCAGCTCGGCCCGTTCCGCGGCCGACCACCCTCCCTCGGGGCCGATGAGCAGGGCGGCTGTCGCTGCGGCCGATCCCCAGCCGGCAGCCACCGCGGCCTCGGGGTCCAGCACCCAGCGCACGGTGGCGCCGGCGGTCAGCGGTGCCACGTCGCGCCACTCGTGGGGGCCGGTGATCTCGGGCAGCCGGGCACCGTGGCACTGCTCCAGGGCGGCGGCGGCGACGCGGCGCAGGCGGTCGAGGGTGCCGGCGCCGAAGTGGCGCGGCGCCCGCTCGGTGTGCAGAAAGTGGACGGCGCGCACGCCGATCTCGGTGGCCTTCTCGACCATCCAGGAGGCGCGCTCGGGGCGCAGGGTGGGGACCAGGAGATCGAGCGCCACCGCAGGCTCGTTGGCCGGTGCCTCCTCCCTCAGGGTGAGGACCGCCGCCGACCGGTCGATCCGTGCCACCTCGGCCTGGCGGGCGCCGCCCCGGCCGTCGGTCACCCGCAGCCGGTCGCCCACCGCCAGGCGGCGGGCCCGGAAGAGGTGCTTGTAGGATTCCCCCTCGACCCGCAGCTCGGCTCCGGCGATCCCCTCCGGTGCGAGCAGGGTCGCGCCGCTCAACGCCGGGCCACCCGGAAGGCGACCCAGTCCCCCGCCTCGCGCCTCTCGACCTCGGCGCACCCGAGCCCGCGCATCCGGTCGAGCACCTGCCGGCCGCGCTCGCGGAGGATCCCCGAGAGCACCGCCTCTCCACCCGCGCAGAGGCGGGCGACGATGCCCGGCATCTCGGGGAGGATCTGCTCCGGGACGACGTTGACCAGGGCGAGGTCGAAGAGCGGCTCCTCGCAGAGCGCACTGAGGCGGCCGGCATAGAGGCGGGGGTGGAGCCCGTTCAGCCGGCTGTTGTCGCGGGCATGAAACGGGGCGGCGAGGTCGAGGTCGTAGCCGACCGTCAGGCCGGCGCCTCCCAGCAGGGCCGCGAACGACAGGACGCCCGTGCCCGTGCCGACGTCGAGGACGCGCCGGCCGCGGAGGTCCATCCCCTCGAGGATCTCGAGAGCGAGGCTGGTCGATTCGTGGCTGCCGGTGCCGAACGCCGCGCGCGCCGGGAGCCGCAGGAGACGCCGGCCGTCCGGAACCTCGGGCAGCTCGTCCTCGGGCTCGCCGGGTACCAGGAAGAAGGTGCGGCCGATGGCGAACGGCTGCGCCTGGCTCCGCCAGGTGGCGAACCAGTCCTCCTCCTCGATCGTCTCCTCGCGGGCGAGGGACACACCGCGCTCCGGCCAGTCCCCCGGCTCCCAGGCCGGAGCGTCCAGGTCGAACCACGCCTCCAGGCGCAGCCGGCCGTCCGTCTCTCCGGCGGCCAGCACCCCCGAGGTGCCGGCGAGCCAGAGTTCCGCCACGAAGGGCTCCTCCAGGGTGGGCGGGAGGAGAAAGATGCGCCGCAGGTGGGGCATCAGCCGAAGAGGTTCTTCACCTTGTCGAACACGCCGCGCTCTTCCTTGACCGGCTTGCCACCGATCTCGGCGAGCCGGCGCAGGAGGGTGACCTCTTCCTCCGACAGGTTGCGCGGGTTCGGAACCTCGACCTCGACGGTGACCACGTGGTCCCCCCGGCCGCTGCCGCCCAGGCGGTCGATCCCCTGGCTGCGCAGGCGGAAGTCGCGGCCATGCGGCGTCCCCGGCGGAATCTCCAGCGGCGCCGTGCCGTGCAGGGTCTCGACGTCGATGTTGGCGCCGAGGACCGCCTGCGGAAAGGAGATGACCGCCCGCGAGAGGACGGTCGAGCCGTCGCGGCGGAAGCGCAGGTGCGGACGCACCTGGACGACGACGTAGAGATCCCCCGGCGGGCCACCGGCACGGCCGTGCTCGCCTTCGCCGGACAGGCGCAGGCGCGCCCCGGTGTCGACGCCGGCGGGAATCTTCACCGAGATGGAACGCTCGCGCTCCACCCGCCCCTCGCCCTGGCAGCTCTTGCAGGGATCGGTCACCACCCGCCCCTCACCGCGGCACTGCGGGCAGGTACGGGCCACCGTGAAAAAGCCCTGGCTGAAACGGACCTGCCCCTGGCCGCGGCAGGCCGAGCAGGTGGTCGGCGCCTTGCCCCCGGCGGAGCCGGTGCCGGTGCAGGTCTCACACGCCTCCAGGCGCGGGATGCGCAACACCGTCTCGGTGCCGAACGCGGCCTCCTCGAAGGCCAGGGTCAGGTCGTAGCGCAGGTCGGCGCCCCGCGAGGCCCCCCCGGGGCGGCGGCCGCCGCCCCCCATGCCGAAAAAGTCTCCGAGAATGTCCGAGAAGTCGGCGAAGATGGTCGGATCGAACCCACCGCCGCCTCCGGCGCCGCTCACCCCCTGGTGGCCGAAGCGGTCGTAGCGCGCCCGTTTCTCGGTATCGGAGAGGACCGCGTAGGCTTCGGCCCCTTCCTTGAACTTCTCCTCGGCCTCCTTGTCGCCGGGGTTCCGATCCGGATGGAACTTCTGAGCCAGCTTGCGGTAGGCCGACTTGATCTCCTGCGCCCCGGCGTTCTTCTCGACACCGAGAATTTCGTAGTAGTCGCGTTTCGACATGCTTCCTTCAACCCTTCTGCGAACCCGGGCCCGCCTTGCTCAGCATCACGTCCGAAAGCGTGCGCGAGACGTTGTTGAGATCGAAGATCGCCCCTTCCAGGTCGGCCTTCTTCTCGTCGTTCAGGGCGACGCGCGCCTTCAGCAGGTTCTCGTGGATCTTCTTGGCATCCGCCTCCTGGAGCATGTCGCGGAACTGCTCGAAGACCCGCTCGTTGCTGTAGATCAGCCCTTCCAGGCGGTTCTTGAGCTGCTGCACCTCGCGCTTCTGCTGGTCGGTCTGCGCCTTTTGGCTCGCTTCGTCGACCAGTTGCTGCACCTCGTCCTCGGAGAGACCCCCGGCGGGGGTGATCTGGATGCTCTGGGTGAGGCTGGTCGCCATGTCGCGCGCCGACACGTTGACGATGCCGTTCGAATCGATGGCGAAGCTCACCTCGATCTGCGGCACGCCGCGCGG
>DIHE01000136.1:40934-41860 GCA_002420005.1 Holophagales bacterium UBA5704
CCGCGCGGGGCCGGCGGGATGCCCACCAGCTGGAACTTGCCCAGCGACTTGTTCTCGTTGGCGATCTGGCGCTCCCCCTGGAGGACGTGGATCTCGACCGTGTCCTGATTGTCCACCACGGTGGTGAAGATCTGCGTGTTCTTGGTGGGGATCGTCGAGTTGCGCTCGATCAGCCTGGTGAACAGGCCGCCCTGCGTCTCGACGCCGAGGGAGAGCGGGGTGACGTCCAGCAGGACCAGGTCCTTGATGTCGCCGCGCAGGATGCCGCCCTGGACGGCGGCTCCCATGGCGACCACCTCGTCCGGGTTGATCTCGCGGTTCGGGCTCCGCCCGAAGATCTTCTCCACCGTCTGCATCACCAGCGGCGTGCGGGTCTGCCCGCCCACCAGCAGCACCTCGTCGATCTGGTCGGCGCGCACGCCCGCCTGCCGCAGCGCGTCCTGGCACGGACCCTCGGTGCGCTCGACCAGGGCCTTGACCAGCTTCTCGAAGTGGCTCCGCGTCAAGGTGCGGGCGAGGTGGCGGGGACCGGTGCGGTCGGCGGAGATGAACGGCAGATTGATCGCCGACTCGTCCGCCGAGGAGAGCTCGCACTTGGCCCGCTCGGAAGCCTCCTTGAGGCGTTGCAGGGCCATGCGGTCGTGCTTCAGGTCGATCCCCGTCTCCTCCTGGAAGCCCTCGATCAGCCAGTCCATGATCCGCTGGTCGAAGTCCTCACCGCCCAGGTAGGTGTCGCCGGCGGTGGAGCGCACCTGGAAGATGCCCTGGGACAGCTGCAGGACGGAGATGTCGAACGTGCCGCCGCCCAGGTCGTAGACGGCGACGTTGACCCCCTCCTTGCTGCGGTCGAGCCCATAGGCGAGCGCCGCGGCGGTGGGCTCGTTGATGATCCGCTGCACCTCCAGGCCGGCGATCTTGCCGGCGTC
>DIHE01000136.1:42057-96423 GCA_002420005.1 Holophagales bacterium UBA5704
GCCGGCGTCCTTGGTGGCCTGCCGCTGCGAGTCGTCGAAATAGGCGGGAACGGTGATCACCGCCTCGCCGACCGGCTCGCCCAGGGATTCCTCGGCGAACTCCTTGATCTCCCGCAGGACCTGGGCCGAGATCTCCTCCGGGCTGTACTGGCGGTCGCGGATCTCGATCTTGACGTCGCCGTTGGGCGCCGCGACCAGGGTGTAGGGGAGGACGCCGCGCGCCCGCTCCACCGAGGGGTCCTTGAACTTGCGGCCGATCAGGCGCTTGACCGCGTAGACCGTGTTCTCGGGGTTGGTGATCGCCTGACGCTTGGCGATCTGGCCGACCAGGCGGTCCCCTTCCTCGGCGAAGGCGACGATCGAGGGGGTGGTGCGGCTGCCTTCGCGGTTGGCAAGGACGCGCGGCATCGTCGCCTCCACGATGGCGGCGCAGCTGTTCGTGGTCCCGAGGTCGATGCCGAGGATCTTGCTCATGAGGTCTCGCCACCTTCATCGGCTGGAGGCCGGGCCGGCTCGGCGGGGACCGACACCTTGACCATCGCAGGCCGGAGAAGGCGATCGTGCAGCCGGTAACCGCGCCGCATCTCCCCGGTCACCGTCGGCGTCTGCACCGCGGCGTCCTCCTCGCGGGACACCGCCTCGTGGAGCGCCGGATCGAACGGCTGACCGAGGGCGGCGACCTCCTGCACCCCGAAGCGGCGCAACAGGTCGCCCATCTGGCGGTGGATCATCTCGACCCCCCGCTTCAAGTCGTCCGCAGAGCCCGCGGCGGCCAAGGCCAGGCTCAGGTTGTCGATGATGTCCAGGAAGTCGCGCAGCGGCTCGGCCAGGGCGTACTTCTTGAGGTCCTGGCGCTCGCGCTCGGCGCGCTTGCGGAAATTGTCGAAGTCCGCCAGCGTCCGCATCGACCGGTCGCGCAGGTCGGCGATCTCCTGGCGCAGCTTGGCGGTCTCCTCCTCGGCGGAGGGTCCGCTCTCCGGGGCCGGGGCGGGTGGAGGGTCAGCCTGGCGGGCGGCGGGCGCCTCGGCGCCGCGCTCCACCTCTTCCACCGCGGCCACCGCATCCCGCATGGCCGCCTCCAGATCGTCGTTCTGGTCGTCCAGATCCAAAGAAACGTCCGGAGCGTCGTCGCTGTTCCGTTCTTCCATGATGCGTCTCTCCCCGTTCTCGGAAATTCTACTACTTCCTCTCCGGACCCCCGGAAACACTGTCCGCCAGGGCCCGGCTCAGAGCCTCCCCGAGGAAATGCACCAAGGGGATGACCCGCTCGTACTCCATCCGCGAAGGGCCGATGATCCCCAGGGTCCCCAGGGTCTGGTCTCCCAATCCATAGGGAGCGGCCACGACGCTGAAATCCAGCTCCGAGGTCAGCTCGCTGTCCTCGCCGATCAGCACCCGCACGCCGCATCCCTGCAGGCACTGGTTGAGCAGCCGCACCAGGCGGGCCTTGTCGGCGAAGGCGTCGAACATCCGGCGCACCCGCTGGATGTCGGCCATCTCCGGATGGCTGAGCAGCGAAGGCGCGCCGTCCACCAGCACCTCGGGACCGGCGGGCAGGTCGAGCCCGCGGCGGGCGAGCTCGATGGCCAACGCGAGCATCCGGTCCACCTGCGCCCGCTCCTCGGCCATCAGCTGCAACAACCGGTCGCGGATCTCCCGCAAGGTCTGCCCGGCGAAGTTCTCGGTGAGGTAGGCCGCGGAGCGCATCAGCTCGTCGCGCGGCACCTCCTCCTCCAGATCCAGGATCTTGTTGTCCACGAATCCGGTCGACGACACCACCACGCAAAGCACCCGGCGGCCGGACAGCGGCACGAAGTCCACCGTCTGCAGCACCGTGTCGCCCACCGCCGGAGTGACCACGATGCCCACCTGGTGCGACAGCTCCGACAGCAGATGCGACGCCGCCCCCATGATCTGGTCCGCGTCGCCGCCGCGCAGGTTCTCCTCGATGTACCGGCGCTCCTTGGCCGGCACCTTGCGGGCCTGCATCATCGACTGGATGAACAGGTGGTAGGCCGCCGCCGTGGGCACCCGGCCGGCCGAGGTGTGCGGCTGCATCAGGTAGCCCCACTCCTCCAGGTCGGCCATCGTGTTGCGGATCGACGCCGCGGACAGCCCCAGGCGTCCATGCTTCGACACCGAGCGCGAGCTCACCGGCTCCGCGCTCAGGATGTAGGTCAAGATGACGTCCTTCAAGATCTCGCGATCCCGCGCCGTCAACTGGGTCAGATCCCTGAGCTCCGCCATGACTTTGGGCCCCATCTGCGCCGGGGTGCGGCGTTTAGCACTCTCGGCACCCGACTGCTAACGCATGGTACCGGGCGCGTTATTCTACTGTCAAGGAGGCCATTTTGCAAAGTGCTGAGGACAAAGAGATTGCCCGTCTGCCCGGCGGGGGTGCTATCGTCCTCTCATGGCCGCTCCCCTCGCGCTCCGCGGTCTCTCCTTCTCACTGGTGGGTCCGGGCCGGGTTGGAGCGAGCCTCGCCGCCTGGCTGACCGCCTGCGGGGCACGGCTCGGTTCCTCGGTCGGCCGCGCCGGCTTGGAACAGCTCACGACCGGCGGGCAGGACCTCCTCCTGCTCGCAGTCCCGGACCCGGCCCTCCCCGGCGTGGCGGCACAGCTGGCACACCGGCCGCAGGCGGCGGTGGCCCTCCACACCTCCGGCAGCCTCGACGCCGCCGTGCTCGCCCCGCTCGCCGCCGCAGGGACCGCGGTGGGAACTCTGCATCCGCTCAAGGCGTTTCCGCACCCGCTGCCGGACCCGGAGCAGGTGCGCGGCGTCTTCTTCGCGGTGGACGGCGACCCGGAGGCCCGTGCGCTCGCTTTCCGGATCGCCTCCGCCTGGGGCGCCGAAGCCGCCCAGGTCCCCGCCGCGGCACGCTCCCTCTACCACTTCGCAGCCACCCTCGCCGCCGGTGGCGTGGTCACCCTGCTCGCCGCCGCCGAGGAGATCGCCGGGCGGCTCGGTCTGCCCGCGGCGGTGACCCGCGGCTACCTGGAGCTCTGTAAAGGCGCGGTGGCCGCGGCGGCGGAAGCCCACGCGGAGGGCCGCCCCCTGGGGGCCGCGTTGACCGGCCCGGTGGCCCGCGGCGACCACGCCACCGTGGCGCGTCATCTGGAAGCTCTCGCCGCTCTCGCCCCGGAAAAGCTCCCGCTGACCCGGGAGCTGGCGCAGGAGACGCTGCGCCAGCGCGAGCGGGCTGTCCCGCGTGTATGATCCCCCTGCCTGCGGCGCGCGCCCCGGTCCCGAGGCCGGGCGTGGCCCCAACCCCGAATCTCAGAGGAGAAACTTCTCATGGCCAAGACCATCCTGGTGGAACGCGAAGGCCGCGTCGCCATCCTGACCGTCAACCGTCCCGACAAGCTGAACGCCCTCAACGACCAGGTCCGCGTCGACCTGCTCGCCGCCCTGGCCGCGATCGAGACCGACGACTCCGTCGGTGCCGTGGTGATCACCGGAGCGGGCGAGAAGTCGTTCATCGCCGGCGCCGACATCGGCGAGTTCGCCGGGCGCACCCCGTTCGACCAGCGCCACGCCATGCGCAGCCCGCGGATCTTCGACATCATGTCGACCTTCCCCAAGCCGGTCATCGCGATGATCAACGGCTTCTGCCTGGGCGGCGGCTGCGAGCTGGCACTCTCCTGCGACTTCCGGATCGCCTCGGACAAGGCGCGCTTCGGCCAGCCGGAGATCAAGCTCGGCATCATCCCGGGCGGCGGCGGCACGCAGCGCCTCTCCCGCCTCGTCGGTGTCGGCCAGGCGATGCGCCTGATCCTCTCCGGCGACATGATCGACGCCGCGGAAGCGAGCCGCATCGGCCTCGTCGAGCTGGTCGTCCCCGCCGACGAGCTGCGCGCCAAGACCCTGGAGCTCGCCGGCCGGATCGCCGGCATGAGCCCGCTCACCCTGAAGATCGCCAAGGAGTCCGTGCGCGCCAGCGAAAAGATGAGCATCGAGGAGGGGGTCACCTACGAGCGCGACCTCTTCTGTCTCTGCTTCTCCTCCGCCGACAAGGAAGAGGGCGTCAAGGCGTTCCTGGAGAAGCGGCAACCGCAGTGGACCGGGCGCTGAGCCCCTCCGGCGATCACGGGAGATGACGATGGCCGCCCCGCACGAGGACCTGCTGGCACTGCGCTCCGAGTTCCCCATTCTGGAGACCTCGACGTATCTGATCAACAACTCCCTCGGCGCCATGCCGCGCCGGGTGCACGACGAGCTGGAGACCTTCGCCACCGAGTGGGAAACCCGCGGCGTGCGCGCCTGGCACGAGGGCTGGTGGGAGATGGCGATCACCACCGGCGACCTGCTCGCCCCTCTGCTCGGCGTCCAGCCCGGCTCGATCGCGATGCACCAGAACGTCTCGGTGGCGGCGGCCCTCTTCCTCTCCTGCATCGACTACCCGGCGGCGAAGAATCGTATCGTCTACACCGAGCTGCACTTCCCCAACGTCATGTACCTGCTGGAGGGGGAGCGCAAGAAGGGCGCCGAGATCGTCGTCGTCCCCTCGGACGACGGCATCGGCGTCCCCACCGAGCGCCTGCTCGCCGCGATCGACGAGCGGACCCGCCTGGTGCCCATCTCGCACACCCTGTTCCGCAGCGCCTTCATCCAGGACGCCGAAGCGATCGCCCGGCGATGCCGCGAGGTGGGCGCGACGCTTCTTCTCGACGTCTACCAGTCGACCGGCGTGGTGCCCCTCTACCTGGAGAAGTGGGGCGTCGACGCCGCCGTAGGAGGCTCGGTGAAGTGGCTCTGCGGCGGCCCCGGGGCGGGTTATCTCTGGGTGAACCCGGAGATCGCGGACACCCTGGAGCCCTCGTTCACCGGCTGGCAGTCGGACGAGGAGCCCTTCGCCTTCCGGCCCGGCCCGATCCGCTACGCCAAGGGCGGCTGGCGCTTCCTCACCGGCACGCCGAACATCCCGGCCCTCTACTCCTGCCGTCCCGGCTACCGCATCGTGGCCGGCGTCGGCGCGGAGAAGATCCGCGAGCGCTCCCTCGCCCTCACCGCCCACCTCATGGGCATCGCCGAAGAAGCCGGCTTCACCTTGAACACCCCGCGCGACCCGAAGCACCGCGGCGGCACCGTCTCCATCTGGCACGAAGACGCCGAACGCCTCTGCAAGGAGCTGATCGCGCGAGAGATCGTGTGCGACTACCGGCCGCGCGCCGGCATTCGGCTGTCCCCCCACTTCTACAACACCGAGGCGGAGCTGGAGCACGCGGTGCGGACGCTCAAGGAGCTGGCGGGGAGGTAGGGGGCGGGGGCTGCGACGCCGAGGCGCGGACCTTTCGCGCCGCGGCGCAGGTGGGCGTAGTGGGTTGCAGAAGACTTGCGCCGCGGCGTGCGAGAGGTGCGCCACGGCGTGGAGGAACTGCGCCATGGCCCGGGAGACTCCTACCGCGGCGCAGGCCCTGCGCGCCACGGCGCAGGTGGATGCTGAGGTACAGAGTTGACTGGCGCCGCGGCGTGGGCGCCCTACGCCCCGGCGCAAGAGGCTCACGCCACGGCGTAGAGAAGCCCGAGCCGTGCGCCCCAGGGGAGCCTTCACCCGCGAGCTACACCTCGCCGGCTCACCGCAGCGGCGGCAAACTCTCGAGCTGATTCACCCAGGCGGCAAAGTGCCTGCACTCGGCACAGATCCGGTCGAGCCCGATCCGTTGCGCTGCGGCCGGGCCGTGCAAAGTTTTCACATAGGTCGGCTTCAGCACTTTCAGTCGCGCGGAAGGGTGGGTCTGTGCGCCGTCGTTGACATGCTCCGGACTCATGGCGGCCTGGCGCGCTGCCCGCAGGGCGTCCAGAGAGCCCATCCATTCCGGACGCACCTCGACGAGCCTCCCGATGTCGGAGAACAGGAGCGACTCGAATTCGTGCGGCTGGATGTACGGGACGAAACGGTCCTGCCGGCACCCTGCTTCCTGCGTCACCACCTCTCGCAGGGACTCCTCGACGGATCTCGCCCGGGCGATCGGATCTCTCGTCCCCGCCGATTCCGCGACGCCGGGAAATCCGGCCGCAAGGCCATAGAGGTCGAACAGCGTCGTGACATACGTGTCACCCCGCTCGCGCAGCGTGTTCCGCAGGTAGCGGACCACCCGATCCCGGGAGAGGCCCCCACCCCGGGACGAAGAAGATGTCCGGATCAGCCGGGGCTCCAAGAAGATGTCGCCCCCCGCGAGCACGGGCGCCAGGACGTCGCGGACAAAGATCTCCTCGGTCTGCCCCTCGCCGACGACGATCACCTCGATCATCGTGCCGGCCTCCCGCCGAGGACGTTCATCTTCCACAGCTCGCCCAGCGTGTAGTCCTGCAACCATTCCTCCAACCGCCCGGCGTCGAGGCGCTCGAAGGTCGAGGCTCCCTCCTTGCGACCGACCACGACGACGTCTTCAGGAGCCAGCTCGTTGATCAGGTCGACCGACTGGGTCGAGACGATGATCTGGCGCTGCTCGCTCGCCTGCCGCAGCAGACCCGCCAGAACGGTCAGGGCGAACGGATGAAGGCCCAGCTCAGGCTCATCGATCAGGATCGTGGACGGCTGGAGATGAGCAGGTTGGAGCAGGATCGTGGCCAGGCCGATGAAGCGCAGGGAGCCGTCCGACAACTGGCGCGGGCTGCGAGGCGTCTCGGGATCGCCCTGCTCCAGCCACTCAAGCTCGACCCGCTCGCCTGGGTCCTCGCGATGAACGAAGTCGGCAAAAAACGGCGCCACCAGGCGGATCGTCGAGACGATGCTCTGGTGATGGTCAGGAAAGCGCTCGCGAAGAAAACGCAGAAAGGGTGCCAGGTTCGCGGCATCCGGCTTGAGCTTCAGATTGTCCCGCACCGGCTGCGCGTGGCGCAGCGGTGCCTCACGGCCCGTGTCATGGAGGTGGTAGACGCGCCAACCCCGGAGCGCCTCCAGGACAAAGCCGGCGAGCGCGTCCTTCCGGGCCTCCGGGAGCTGCGCTTCGCCATGGCCGCTGCCCAGAGAACGAATCTCGCCCGGATCGGCATCCCCCGAGAACCAGGTCTCCTCGCGGGAGAACACCAGACGGGAGGCCGCCGGGCGAAGGGAGAACCTGTAGCCATTGCGCCCGAAGTAGAGCTCTACGTCGAGCTGGTCCGTCCGCTTGCGCGTACCGAAGAGCAGACCGTCCGGCCCGTCCTGCTCCTGGACGAAGAGCTGCAGCCGCTGCTCGGCCAGCTCGGGAAGCATCCGGAACAGGCTGATGAAGTTGCTCTTGCCCGCTCCGTTGGCGCCGATCAAGACGTTCAGGTCCCGCAGCGCGAAGTCCTCCAGGCTACGGATGGACTTGAAGCCTCGGATCGTCAGGCGCTCCAGCGGAACCATGGGAGAAACTCTACACCAGGCACAGCCACGTCGCCCTGCGCCCCCGTCCTCCTCCTATAATCCTCCTCTCACCCCGGCCGGGGATCACCATGGACGAGGAGCTCGCGCAACAGATGGGGCGGTACCAGATGGGCGAGCTCGCCGCCTTTGAGCGGCTGTATGCCCTCCTCGCTCCCCGCTTGCGCCAGTATCTGAGCTCTCTGACCTTCGACGCGGGCCTCGCCGAGGACCTTCTGCAAGAGGCGTTTCTGCAGATCCACCGGGCGCGCCACACCTATCAGCCGCCGCATCCGGTCGTGCCGTGGGCCTTTGCCATCGCTCGTAACGTATATCGGATGGACAGGCGGGCCGCCGGGCGCCGCCGCCGGTATGAGGAGCCGGCTCCCGGGGAGGTTCCCGAGCTGCCGATCCCCGCCGAGGCGGACGGTCTCGCCGACCGGCAGGCCGTGCGCCGGGCTCTCCTGAAGGTGCCGGAGGATGGACGCGAGCCGCTGCTCCTCCATCACGTCTGGGGGCTCTCCTTCGGCGAGATCGGCGCCGTGCTCGGCATCCGCGGCGGCGCCGCCAAGGTGCGCGCACACCGCGCGATGAATGCGCTGCGCCGGCTGCTCGGCGCCCGGGAAGGATGAAGGATGGACGACGTCTCTCTCCAGAAGCTGCGAGCCGAGGTCGCGCGCGATCTCGCCCCGGTGCGCCCGTTGCGGCCGGCGTGGATGCGGGCCTTGCTCCTCCTCCCCTGCGCCGCCCTCGGCTTCGCCCTGCTCGCCCGGCTCTTTCCGGGCTGGCAGGTCAACGGGCTGGCGTGGGCCGTGGCCGGCCTTCAGTTGCTGGTGGCCTACGGCATCCTCTGGGTCGGGCTGCGCGAGGCCGTCCCCGGCCAGGGTCCGGGTCTGCCGGCTCTCGGGCTCGCCGCCCTGGTGGCCACGCTCACCGTCGGGGGCTCCAATGCCCTGCTGCTCGCCCTGCGGCCGATGGACGTCCCTCCCGGCCTGGACTGGCCGTTCGTCGTCCATTGTTTTCGCATCGAGCTCCTCCTCGGGCTGCCCGCCGTGGCGCTCGGTTTCTGGCTGGCGACCCGCGGCTTTCCCCTCCGCCCGGTGGTCGCCGGCCTGCTCGGCGGGCTGTCGGCGGGAGTGGCGGCGTCCGGCATCTGGTCGCTGTTCTGCCCGGTCAATGAGCTGCTCCACCTGGTGGCCTCCCACATCGGCCCGATCGTCGCCGTGGCCCTCGCCGGCTTCTTCGCCGGAGCCTGGTGGTCCCGCCGGCAGCTGGCGCGCCGCAGACGCCACGACCTCGTCTGAAGATTCTTGTAACCGGCCCGCCCTCGCCGGCAAAGAAGAGGGTATGAGAGAGACACACGACACCGATCTGGTCGCCCTCGTGGCCCAGGGCAGCTCCCCGGCCCTGGAGGAGCTGAGCCGTCGCCATACCCCCCTTCTGCGCTCCGAAGCCTGGCGCATCCTCGGCGATGCGGACGATGCCGCGGACGTGGCCCAGGAGGTTCTTTGGAAGATCTGGCGCCATGCCGGCGAGTACGACCGTTCGAAGGCCGGCGTCGGCACCTGGCTCGGCGTGCTCACCCGGCGCCTCGCCATCGACCGGCTGCGCCAGCGCCGGAGACGGATGCGACTGCTCGACAGCCAGCCGCCGCAGAGCGATGTCGTACCGCCGGAAGCCACCGACCGGGTCGATGCCCTGGACCGCTCCAGGGTCGTGCGCACCGCCCTCGGCGAGCTGCCCAACGAGCAGCGCAAGATCCTGGAGCTGATGTACTTCCGCGACATGAGCCAGCGCGAGATCGCACGCGCCACCGGCATCCCCCTCGGAACGGTCAAGACCCGGGCCGGCCTCGCGGTGCGGCGCCTGCGCCAGACCCTCGCAGCCTGACCTGCCCTCAACATGCACGAAGGTGGATCGGTTTTGCTCTCCGCGCGCACCTTTCCAAGTAGGGGAAAACTCCCTATACTCGCTTTCATCAGAGGCGGTCGTGCATGTCTTCATTTTCGTACTCTACTGGTGCCGTGTCGGCTTTGGCGTCGAATGTTGAGGCGGAGCAATACATCAGGAGCGGTTTGTCGTGAGTTTGCGTCGAAGAGTGGCCCTCTCCACCGCCATCGTGGCGGCTTCAGCGTCGCTGATGACCTTGTTCCTTCTGGAGCGTCTGGTCGCAGCCACGAACGACGTCCAGCTCGCGCAGGAGATCGGCTGGCACCTGTTGGTGATCTCGCTGTCCGCAGGGGCTCTGTCCTCTCTCGCCGCCTGGTTGGTGGTCCGCCGGCTCACCCGGCCTCTGCGCCGGCTGGCGGAGACCATGTCGCGCATGGCGCGATCGGGAGAGCTCCTGAGCGACTTTCCCAGCACCGGTGGTGGCAGTGAGGTCCGGCTGATCGAAGAGACCTTCCGCTCCCTCGTCGTGACCTTGGAGGAATCGCGGCAGGCGCGCGAGCGGTCGTACGTGGAAGCCGTCGGCGCCATCGTCACCGCCGCCGATGCCCGGGACCACGAGACCGCCGGTCATTCGTTCCGGGTCGCCCTCTATGCCGTCGCGCTGGCCAAGGCCATGGGCTTCCGCGGGGAGGATCTCAAGGACCTGGAGTGGGGGGCGCTGCTCCACGACGTCGGCAAGATGGTGGTACCCGACGAGATCCTGCGCAAGGCGGGCCCCTTGACCGAGGACGAGTGGCTGATCATGAAGCAGCACCCGGGGTGGGGCTACGAGATGCTCGCCGAGGTGCGTTTCCTGGAGCCGGCGGCGATCGACGTGGTGTACAGCCATCATGAGCGGTGGGACGGCCAGGGGTATCCCCGCCGTCTCGCGAAAGAGCAGATCCCGCTCGGCGCCCGCATCTTCGCCGTGGTCGACGCCTACGACGCGCTCACCTCGGATCGTCCGTACCGCCGCGCCTGCGGGCACCAGCAAGCCCTCATCGAGCTGCGCCGCGTCGCCGGCCAGCAGCTCGATCCGCGCGCCGTCGACGCCTTCTGCCTGCTCTCCGAGGTCGAGCTGCGCCGCCTGCGCCAGCTCTGCCAGCGGGTCCAGCCCGGCCTCAGCCTGCCGTTCGATCTCCTGGAGACGCTGCGCAATCCGGATCGCCTGCGCACCGACGAGCTGGTGATTCCATCGCCCGGGAGGCCGGCGTGATCGCAGGAGGAGGAGCCAGGAGCGCAACCGACCTGCGACAGAGCCGTCTGTACAGCGAAGACCTGGCCCCCGTGCCCGCCGGCGGGCGGAAATGGGGGACGGCGAGCTTCGCCGCGCTGTGGATCTCCCTGGCGGCCTGCATCCCGACCTACATGCTCGCCTCGTCCCTCATCGGCGGCGGCATGAGCTGGTGGCAGGCCGTCCTCACCATCTTCCTGGGCAACCTCATCGTGCTCGTGCCGATGATCCTCAATGCCCATGCCGGCACGAAGTACGGCATCCCGTTCCCGGTCTACTGCCGCGCCGCCTTCGGCACCGTCGGCGCCAACGTGCCGGCTCTCCTGCGCGCCCTCGTCGCCTGCGGCTGGTTCGGCATCCAGACCTGGATCGGCGGCAACGCGATCTACAAGATCGCCGGCCTGTTCCAGCCGTCTCTCGCCTCCGGAGACCCGCTGCCGGTGCTCGGCATCACGGGGATGCAGCTCGCCTGCTTCCTCCTCTTCTGGGGCGCCAACATGTGGGTCATCTACCGCGGCATCGACACCATCCGCTTCCTGCTCAACATCAAGGCACCGCTCCTTCTGGCGCTCGGTCTGGCCCTCCTCGCCTGGGCCTACCGCGCGGCGGGCGGGTTCGGCCCCATCCTGTCCCAGCCGTCGCTCTTCGCCGCCGGCCAGCCCAAGGCGGGACAGTTCTTCTCCTATTTCTTCCCGGCGCTCACCGGCATGATCGGCTTCTGGGCGACCCTCTCGCTCAACATTCCGGACTTCTCCCGCTACGCCCGGACCCAGCGCGCCCAGGCGCTCGGCCAGGCCTTGGGCCTGCCGCTCACCATGGCGCTCTATTCGTTCATCGGTGTGGCGGTGACCTCGGCGACGACGATCATCTACGGCCAGACGATCTGGGACCCGGTCGACGTGCTCACCCGTTTCACGAACCCGGTCGTCCTGATCACCGCGATGCTCGCCCTCTGCGTCGCCACGCTCGCCACCAACATCGCCGCCAATGTGGTGAGCCCGGCCAACGACTTCGCCCATCTCGCCCCGCAGCGCATCTCCTTCCGGATGGGCGGCGCGATCACCGGCCTGATCGGTGTCTTGATGATGCCGTGGAAGCTGGTGGCCGATCCGAACGGCTACATCTTTCTCTGGCTGATCGCCTACGGCGCGCTGCTCGGGCCGATCGGCGGCATCCTCATCGCGGACTATTTCGTCGTCCGCCGGTGCCGGCTCGATCTCGACGCCCTCTATGACGAGGCCGGCGCGTATCGCTACACGCGCGGCTTCAGCGTCGTCGCCCTCGTCGCCCTGGTGGTCGGCGTCCTGCCGAGCCTCCCCGGCTTCCTGGAAGAGGTGAAGCTCCTCCCCGCCGGCACCGTCCCCGGGCCGCTCGCCGAGCTTTACCACTACGCCTGGTTCGTCGGATTCGCCGTCGCCTTCGCCGTCTATGTGGCGGGTCGGCGGCTGGCGCCGGAGCCAAGCCGCTGAGCCCCGGGCTGTCCCTTCCGTAGGCGCCCTCTCTTCGCGCACCTTCCCCACCCCACCGGGCGGTGCCTCGCACCGGCCGCAGGGCGACATTCGAATGAGGGGGGTTCGTGCATGCGAAAGGAGGCCCACCATGTGGCCATCCAGAAAGGCGCTTCTCTCCGTCCTCCTGCTCGCGGCTCCTCTGGGGGCGCAAGCTCCGGACTTCTGGGATGTCGAGACACCGGCCGTCCTCCTCGACAGCCAGGGTCGAACCGTGGCGGTCTGGGTCGGAACGACGCAGAGCGGAGAGCACGGAATCTTCGTCCGTCGCGAGGACGCCCCCGCCGACTCCCTCCGCCTCGACGCAGTCGCGTCCTCCAGCGTGAGCGCACCCTCTCTCGCCCCTCTCGCCAACGGTGGATTCGCCGTCGCGTGGAACGCCGACGACGGCAGCGGTGCAGGGCTCTTCCTGCGGCTCTTCGACGCCGCGGGGCGACCGGCCAGCCCCGAGACCCTGGTGAGCGCGCCGCGCGGCGGGGACCAGGAAGGGATTCTCCATCCCCTTCCAGGAGGAGGCTTCGCCGCCGTGTGGACCACCCCGGGCGTCAAGGGCCGGGAGGTGCGCCTGGCTCTGCGGCGGTTCACCGCCACCGGCGTCCAGCGCGGGCCGGTGGTGATCCTCAAGACCTTCGGCACCGCCGAAACCTTCAACGCGGTCACACCGGGACCGGGAAATGCGGTTCTGGTCTCGTGGCGGCTCCAGAACGGCACGCCCTGCCATTGGCGGGCACAGCGGATCAGTCTGGAGGGAGCGCCGCTCGGTCCCTCCTTTGCGATCTGCACCTTCACCGGCGAGGAGGGCTACACCTCTTCTCCTTCGATCGCAGCGGGTGGCGGCGGCTACATCGCCGTCTGGGATGGGCCGGCCAGTGGCATCTTCGGCCGCCGCTTCGCGTTGACCGGCGCACCGCTCGGGCCGACCTTCCGCATTGACACGCTGGAATCTCTCGGAGACCTTTACGATCTCTACGGCTCCACCGCCGTCGCCACCCCCGCAGGCGCCTTCGCCGTCGTCTGGGTGGTTGAAGGGGAGACCGACTACCTTTTCGGTGACGCGATCCAGGCGCGCCTGTACGGGCCGGACGGAACACCGCTCGCCGCCCCCTCCTACCTGGACTCCCCTTTCTACTGCCTTCCCGGCGATGGTCTGCCCTCGGTGGCCGCCGGCCTGGACAACCGCGTCGCAGTGGCGTGGGAGTCTCTCTGCTGGGACCCGGACGCCGAGGCACCGGCTCACCTGGATGTCGAGAGCAGGATCATCGCCCTTTCCGGGCCGCCGCCAGGACCCGGCTCGATCTCCTTTTCCTCCCTGGCGCAGTTCGGTGCGAACGAGGAAGACGGCTTCGCGACCGTGGAGGTGCGGAGAACCGGCGGGAGTGCCGGCGCCATCCGGCTTCTCTTTGAGACGGCACCCGGCACCGCCCTTCCCGAGGAGGACTACGTGCCCGTGTCGGGCCGGCTGATCTGGACCTACGGGAACGCCTCACCGAAAACCGTACGGATTCCGATCGTCGTGGACGATCGCCCCGAGGGGCCG
The DNA here is from genome assembly GCA_002420005.1 of Holophagales bacterium UBA5704. Lineage (GTDB taxonomy): Bacteria > Acidobacteriota > Thermoanaerobaculia > Multivoradales > UBA5704 > UBA5704. The sequence goes on from DIHE01000136.1 coordinate 55,600, forward strand.
GAGAGCTTCCGGATCCTCCTGCGCCACTTCCCCGGCGGAGGGCCGCCCCTCGCAACCGCCACCGTCTCCATCGACTCTCCGGGATTCCTGGGCTTCCCGACAAATTCCTGGGATGCCTTCACCGAGGCGTGGGAGGGAGACAGCGTCACTCTCCAGGTGGAGAGAACCGGCGGACGCCGGGGCGCGGTGAGTCTCGGTTACGGCTGGGAGATGTGCTGCGGCGGGGAGCCCCCCATCGCGGGGCGGCTCGCGTGGCCGGACGGCGACGCCACACCCAAGCACTTCACGATCCGCATTCCCGACGACTTTGTAGCCGATGGCTACCGGGTCGGTTGGGCTGCGTTCCTGTCCGAGCCGACCGGTGGAGCCAGGATCAGCGCGTCGGTACACTACGTAGGGGCCCAGGATGACGAGGTGTCTCCCAGGCCGGGGGTGTTCTTTCTGTCCGCCCGGCAGCAACCGGTGGTGGTCGGCGAAGCCGGCGGCTTCGCCGAGCTGCGGGTCCTTCGCGTCAGCGGCATGGGTGGCACCGTCTCCGTCCGCTGGTCGGTCCAGGCCGGCACCGCGACCCCCGGCGCCGACTTCCAGCCGGTCTCGGGCATCCTCACCTGGGGCGACTCGGATGTGAGCCTTCGCCCGCTCCGCATCCCGATCCTGAACGACTCGACGCCCGAGGGGGACGAGACATTCGACGTTCTCCTGAGCCTGCCGCGGGGCGGTGCCCGTCTCGGAGACCCGGCCTCGCTGCGGGTGACGATCCGCGACGACGACTGATTCACCCGCCGTCCGCCGGCTCCACGTCGAACTGCGTCTTGCGCGCCGCGCCCGCCGCCAGGCGGGCGAGCGAGAACCGTTCGAGGGGCTTGCCTTCGCCCAGCACCAGGCCGGCGGTGTGCTCGCCGACGGCGGGGCCGAGCTTGAAGCCGTGGCCGGAGCCGCCGCCCGCCAGCCAGACGTTGGCGGCTTCCGGGTGGCGGTCGATCAGGAAGTCGCCGTCCGGGCTGTTCTCGTACTGGCAGACGCGGGATTCGACCAGCGGCGCACCCGCCAGAGCCGGAAAACGCCGCGCGATGTAGGCGCGGGCCGCCTCGAGCCGCTCCGGGGTGACGGTGCGCTCTCCGGAGGTGGGATCGATCGGCTCGCCCCGCGTGTCGTCGGCGATCTTGAAGCCGCGGTGGTCGGTGCCCGGAATTCCATAGAATGAGCTGCCGGGGCTGAGGTCCAGCCAGACCGGCAAGGCGCCCTGGCGGAATTGCGGATTGCCGGCCGGAGTGCCGAAGAAGTAGATCTCCTGCCGCGTCGGATGGATCGCCTGGCCCAGGAGGTCCGGGAACAGGTCGGGCAGCCAGGGACCGGCGGCGAAGACGAAGGCATCAGCCTCCAGCCGGGTGCCGTCGGCCAGCTTCAGCCACGCCATCCGTCCCCCTTCGATCCGGCCGGGTCGCACCGCCTCCTCGCGCACCGCGCCGCCTTCGCGGATCAGTGCCGCCGCGACCGTCCGGCACGCCCGGCGGGCGGCCAGCCAGCCGGACCTTTCTTCAAAGAAGGTGCTGGTGATCCCGGTGAAGTCGATCTGCGGAAACCGCCGCCGCGCCTCGGAGAGCTCGATCTCGGCCGCCGGCAGGCCCGCCGCCTGGAGGTGCGGAAGCCCGGTGCGGGCGTAGTCGTCCGGCCCGCCGAACATCCAGAGGGTGCCGGTGGGGGTGTAGAGCTGCGTGCTCCATCGCGCCTCGCTCTCCTCCCAGATCTCGAAGGAACGCACCACCCAGTCGACATAGATGCGGTCGGGGCCATACAGGCCGCGGATCACCCGCGACTCACCCCCCGAGCTGGAGCGCGAGTTGCCCGGCCCCCACGCATCGAGCAACGTCACCCGGCACCCCCGGCGCCGCAACCACAGCGCCGTCCACCCCCCGAAGGCGCCGGCCCCCACGACGGCGACGTGCAGCGGAGCGCTCACCGGCTTCCTCCGTCCCGCTTCTTCTCCTCGCCGATCCACCAGGTGATGTGCTGCTCCAGGACGGCCAGCGGCAGCGAGCCGGGGGTTAGGACGGCGTCGTGGAAGCGGCGCAGGTCGAAGCGGGCGCCCAGCTCGCGCTCGGCGCGGTGGCGCAGCTCCAGGATCTTGAGCGCGCCCATGCGATAGGCGAGGGCCTGCCCCGGCCGGTCGGAGCCATAGCGCAGGGTCTCGCTGCGGATCTGCGTCTCCGACTCCAGGACGTGGTCGAGCATGTAGGCGATGGCCTGCTCGCGCGTCCAGCCGAGGTGGTTGAGGCCGGTGTCCACCACCAGGCGGACGGAGAGGAACATGTCCATGCTCAGGCGGCCATAGATCTCGTACAGCTCGTCGCGCGGGATCGCCATCTCGACGCCCAGCGCCGAGGCGTACTCGGCCCAGCCTTCGACGAAGGCGGTCTGGGTACCCAGGCGGCGGAAGGCGGGGAGGCTCTCGTTCTCCAGTTGCAGGCTGATCTGGAAGTGATGGCCGGGGATCAGCTCGTGGTAGATGAGCGCCGCCGCGTTGGCGAGCGGCCGCTGGTCGAGCTGCGAGCCGTTGAAGAAGTAGGTGCCTGCCGGGTCCTTGGGCGTCGGCTGCTGGTAATAGCCGAAGGTGAAGGTCGTCGCCTCCAGGGCCGGATCGAGCCGGTGGACGCCGTAGGGAGCCTTGGGCAGGCGCAGGAAGGCGCGCTCGATCAACGGCTCCAGGCGGTGGACCGGACGCATCAGCCGCTCCGCCACCTCCTCGGGCGTCTTGGCGAGGAACCGCGGATCGGTGCGCAGCAGGCGGTGAAACTCCTCTTTCGTCCCCTGGAACCCGAGCTGCGCCCGGACCTCCGCCATCCGGGCGTCGATCCGCGCCACCTCCTCCAGGCCGAGGCGGTGCACCTCCTCCGGCGTCACGTCGAGGCTCGTGTGGTAGCGCACCAGGGCGCGGTAGGCCTCCTCGCCTCCGGGGTACCGGCCGAGCCCGGGCTGTTGCGGCGCCGCGGGCTTCGCCGCCTCCAGGGCGGCGGCGAGGTCCTCCAGAGCCGGGTTGATCTCGGCCGTCACCAGCTGGCCGAGCGCGGCCTGGAACGCCGCCACGTCGGCGCCCTCCCGGCGCGGTCCCTCCAGCCGGCCGTCGGCGACCCCATAGGGCCCTTCCGCGGGAGGCCGGATGAAGGACCGCAACGAGGTCACCACCATGTCGATCATGTCCTTCGGCGGCAGGAGCCCCTTGCTGCGTTGGACGTCGAGAGTGGCGCGGATCTGCCGGACCAGGCCGGGCACCTGCCGCACCAGGGCCAGATAGGCGTCCAGATCCGCCTTGCCCTGGAGCGGCAGGGCGGCCAGCGCCGTGTGGACACCGCGGAGCTGGAGACGGCTCATGGTGGGGAGCGCCAGCAGCCAGACGTGGTCGCGCACCGCCACCGCCTGCCGGCACTCCCAGCGGGCGACCTCCAGCGAGAGGCTCTCCTCGTGGCTCAGGCCGCGCGGGTCGAGGCGCTCCATGCGGGTCAGCAAGGCCGCGGCCGCCGCGGCCCTGCGCTCCGCGTCCGCAGCAGAGGCGTCGGGGAGGCGGGTGAGCGGCAGGCCGAGCTGCTGCCGGGCCGCAAGGTCGTCCTCCAGACGCAGTTGCCAGTAGTCGTCGAGCAGTCGGGTCAGATCCGCCGACACGGAAGGAGCCGGAGGCACGGCCGGTGCCGCGGCACCGGATGAGGCGAGCCAGGGCAGGCTCAGGAGAGCCAGAACGAGACCGGGGACGGTACGAAGGCGTGGCATGCGCGGGTCCTCTTGAGCAGACGGCGGTGGATCGGCGCCCCTATTCTGGCAGAAACCACCATCGTACTCCTCCCCTCACGGCAAAGTCAGCCGCCTGTCCATGTGTATTTTTCGCGAAAAGTGACGTAGGCTGGAATCCGGCAGCATCCTGGATCCGCCCGTCGCCCGACGGGTTCGTTCCGGCCGCCCCCCGCCTCGCAGGGTCCCCCGGCCGGCTGAGTGAGAAAGAGGAAGAGACGCCATGAAACACCAACGTACGTTCCGGCGGAGCGCCACGATCCTGGCCCTGGGCCTCGCGCTGTTCTGGACGGGCACGGCCTCGGCCCAGAACGGGGTCATGATGCAGTACTTCCACTGGTACAACACCACCTCCGACAACCTCTGGTTGAAGGTCGCCGACCAGGCCGACGAGCTGTCCGCCGCGGGCATCACCGCTCTGTGGCTGCCCCCGGCCTACAAAGGGCAGAACGGCTCCGACGTGGGCTACGGGGTCTACGACATGTACGACCTCGGCGAGTTCAACCAGAAAGGCTCGGTGCGCACCAAATACGGCACCAAGGCGGAGTACCTGGCCGCGATTTCGACTGCGCATGCCAACGGCCTCCAGATCTACGGCGACCTGGTGTTCAACCACCGCGGCGGCGCCGATGCCACCGAATGGGTCGAGTCGACCCGCGTGCAGACCGGGGACCGCAACCAGGAGTACGGCGGCAACGTCTGGATCCAGGCGTGGACCGACTTCCAGTTCCCCGGCCGCGGCAACACCTACTCCAGCTTCAAATGGAAGTGGTACCACTTCGACGGCGTCGACTGGGCGCAAAACCTCCTGGAGAGCGGGAAGATCTACAAGTTCCGCGGCACCGGCAAGGCCTGGGATTGGGAGGTCGACACCGAGAACGGCAACTACGACTACCTGATGTTCGCCGACGTCGACTTCGAGCACCCGGACGTCCGCAGCGAGCTCAAGAACTGGGGCGTCTGGTACGTCAACACCACCGGCGTCGACGGCTTCCGCTTCGACGCGGTGAAACACATCCAGTTCGGATATTTCCCCGAGTTTCTCAACCACGTCCGCTCGACCACCGGCAAGCCGCTGTTCTCGGTCGGCGAATATTGGAACTACGACGTGGCCAAGCTGCACAATTTCCTGGCCAAGACGAACGGCACGATGTCGCTGTTCGACGCCCCGCTGCACATGAACTTCTACAACGCCTCGCGGGGCGGCGGCAACTACGACATGCGCAACCTGATGAACGGCACGCTGATGAAAGATCAGCCGTCGAAGGCCGTCACGCTGGTCGAGAACCACGACACGCAGCCGCTCCAGGCGCTGGAATCGCCGGTGGACAACTGGTTCAAGCCGCTCGCCTACGCCTTCATCCTGCTGCGCGAGGAGGGGTATCCGAGCGTCTTCTACGCCGACTATTACGGCGCGAGCTATACCGACCGCGGCATCACGGTGAACATGCCGTCGTTCAAGACGACGATCGACAAGCTGCTCGACGCGCGCAAGAATTTCGCCTGGGGACCGCAGTACAACTATCTCGACCATTGGAACATCGTCGGCTGGACGCGCCTCGGCGACGCGGCGCATCCGCGGGCGATGGCGGTGATCCTGACCGACGGGCCGGGCGGCTCGAAGTGGATGGAGGTCGGCAAGGCCAACGCCCGCTTCACCGACCTGCTCGGCAACCGCACCGACGACGTGATCACCAACGAATGGGGCTGGGGCGAGTTCAAGGTCAACGGCGGCTCGGTCTCGGTGTGGGTGCAGGACCCCATCGTCCCCAACCAGGTGTCGGTCTACTTCACCTGCAACAACGGCTACACGGTCACCGGGCAGGACGTCTACGTGGTGGGCAACCTCACCGAGCTGGGCGCCTGGGACACCAGCAAGGCGGTCAAGCTGTCCCCGGTGAGCTATCCGACCTGGAGCGATTCGATCGCCAACCTGCCCTCTAACACGCAGGTGCAATGGAAGTGCATCAAAAAGCAGGGGACGTCGGTGGTGTGGCAGCCCGGCGCCAACAACGTTTTCACCACGCCGCTCTCGGGATCGACCACCGCCGGCGGCTCTTTCTGAGGAGGTGGATGATGCCCACGCGGACGACTCTCTGCGCCGCCGGAGCCCTCCTCGCGCTCCTCGCCGGATGTGCGCACAACGCCGCTCCGCCCGTGGGCACCCCTGAGGCGGGCGGCTCGGTGCCGGCCGCCTCGGTCCCCGGCGCGGTCTGGACGCGGGCGCTCACCCGCGTCACCTGGCCCAACCGGGACGGCCACACCGCGGCCGTCTTCCGCGACCGCCTGTGGGTGCTCGGCGGCTGGGGCACCGGCCCGCTCAACGACGTCTGGACCTCGCCGGACGGTATCGACTGGCAGAACGTCGGGGAGGCGCCGTGGGCGGCGCGCAAGGCGCACGCCGGCGTCGTCTTCGAGGACCGCCTGTGGGTCCTGGGCGGTGGCACCGGGGGGACCGAGCAGGCGCACGACGTCTGGTCCTCCCCCGACGGCGTGACCTGGACCCAGGCCACCGCGGCGGCCGCCTGGTCGCCGCGGCTCAACCACGCCGCCGCCGTGTTCGACGGCAGGATCTGGGTACTCGGCGGCTGGGGCGGCGGCAACCTGAACGACGTCTGGTCCTCGCCGGACGGAGCGACCTGGACCCGGGCCACCGCCGCCGCCCCCTGGTCCGGCCGCAACGGCCATTCCGTGGTCGTCCACGCCGGCCGGCTCTGGGTGCTCGGCGGCTGGGGCCGGCCGGACCCGGCGAAGCCCGAGGAAGGCAATCTGAACGACGTCTGGTCCTCCAGCGACGGTGTCCATTGGGAACAGGCCACGGCCCACGCTCCCTGGGCGCCGCGCAACCACCAGAGCGCCGCCGTCTGGGACGGCAAGATCTGGATGACCGGCGGCTGGGGCCTCAACGGAACGCGGGAAGGCAATCTGAACGACGTCTGGTGGTCGGCGGACGGCATCACCTGGCGCCCGGCCACCGGCCAGGCGCAGTGGCTGCCGCGCAACGGTCACGCCAGCGTCGCCTTCCGGGACCGCCTGTGGGTCCTCGGCGGCTGGAGCCACTTCATCGGCGGCACCAGCGTCAACGACCTGTGGTCCACCGGACAGTGAACCGAGCTTGAGTGTGCAACACGGAAGAACAACCGGAGGTTTCTGATGAGATCGAAGACATGCCTGGCGCTCCTCCTGGCCGGCCTCGCCGCCTGGATCGGTGCGATCGCTCCCGCCCGCGCGGCGGATACGCCCAACCCTTCGCAGGTCACGGTGGCCGGCAGCCTGCAATCCGAGCTGGGCTGCGCCGAAGACTGGCAGCCGGCCTGCGCCGCGACCCATCTGACGTTCGACACCGACGACCAGGTCTGGCAGAAGACGTTCAACGTCCCGGCGGGGAGCTATGAGTACAAGGCCCCGCTCAACGACGGCTGGGACGAGAACTACGGCCTCCACGCGCAGAGGAACGGCGCCAACATCCCGCTCTCGCTCACGGCGGATCGGGCGGTCAAGTTCTACTACTCCCACGAGACCCACTGGATCACCGACAACGTCAATTCGACGATCGCGGTGGCTCCCGGCAGCTTCCAGTCCGAGCTGGGCTGCCCGGGCGACTGGCAGCCCGACTGCCTGCGTTCGTGGCTGCAGGACCCGGACGGCGATGGGATTTTCGTCTTCCGCACCAGCGCGCTGCCGGCCGGCAGCTATGAGGTCAAGGTCGCCGTCGGCGAGAGCTGGGCGGAGAACTATGGTGCCGGCGGCGCCCCGGGTGGCGCCAACATCGCGTTCACCGTGGCCGCCGACTGCTCTGAAACGGTCTTCACCTGGAATGCCACCACCAAGGTCCTCACCGTCGGCGCCGGCACCGCGCCCGAGCAGCCCGATTTCGTCACCATCGCAGGCAGCCTGCAATCCGAAGCCGGCTGCTCCGGCGACTGGCAGCCGGACTGCGCCGCGACTCACCTGACGTTCGACGCCGACGACCAGGTCTGGCAGGAGAGCTTCAGCCTGCCGGCCGGCAACTGGGAGTACAAGGCGCCGATCAACAACAGCTGGGACGAGAACTACGGCCTCAATGCCACGCCGAACGGCCCGAACATCCCGCTCAACCTCGCCGCGCCCACCGAGGTCAAGTTCTACTACGACGACGCGACCCACTGGGTGACCGACAACCAGACGAAGGTGATCGCGGTGGCCCCGGGCAGCTTCCAGTCCGAGCTGGGATGCCCCGGCGACTGGCAGCCCGACTGCCTGCGTTCCTGGCTGCAGGACCCGGACGGCGACGGCATCTACACCTTCAGCACCAAGAAGCTCCCGGCGGGCACCTATGAGACCAAGGTGGCGATCAACGAGAGCTGGTCGGAGAACTACGGCGCCAACGGCGTCCGCGACGGCTCCAACATCTCCTTCACGGTCCCCAATGCCTGCGCCGAGATGTTCTTCAGCTACGATCCCTCCACGCACGTGCTGACCGTGAGCGCCAGCGGCGCCCCCCGTGGCAACATCACCCGCGCCCAGGCCTACTGGGTGAACGAGGACACCATCGCCTGGAAACCGGGCAATCCGGCTGCGATCCAGGCCGACTGGACCTTCGCCCTGCACTACGACGAGGACGCCGGTCTCCTGCTGAACAACGCCGGCATCCAGGGCGGCACCGCGATCGCGCTCGCCTGGGATCCCGACGGCCTCCCCGCGGACGTCCTCGCCAAATTCCCCCACCTCGCGGGCTTCCTCGCCTTCCGCATCCCCACCGGCCAGCTCGGTCAGGTGCCGGATGCGCTCCAGGGCCAGATCGCCGTCGAGGCGAAGGCCGGCGACGGCACCCTCGTCGACGCCACGGCCCTCCAGATCCAGGGCGTCCTCGACGACCTCTACACCTATGACGGAGCGCTCGGCGTCACCTTCGCGGCCGACCGCACCCCCACCTTCCGGCTCTGGGCGCCGACCGCTCAGGACGTCCGGCTGCTGGTCACCGAGACCGCGGCCGACGACAGCCCGGTGACCGAGGTCGCCATGACCCGCGGCGATCACGGCGTGTGGAGCGCGAGCGGCAGCCCGACCTGGTATGGCCGGTACTATCGCTACCAGGTGACCGTCTTCGCCCGCTCGACCGGGCGGATCGAGGTGAACAAAGTCACCGATCCCTACGCGGTCAGCCTGTCGCGCAACAGCCTGCGCAGCCAGATCATCGATCTCGCGACCGACACCACGCTCGTTCCGGCGGGCTGGTCCAGCCTCAAGAAACCGCGGCTCGATGCCCCCGAGGACATCGTCCTCTACGAGCTGCACGTGCGCGACTTCAGCGCCAACGACGCGAGCGTGCCGGCGGACTACCGCGGGACGTTCAAGGCGTTCACCGTGAACAACTCGAACGGCATACGGCACCTCGCCGGGCTGGCCGCCTCGGGCCTCACCCACGTCCATCTGCTGCCGGTCTTCGACATCGCCACGATCGACGAGGACAAAACGCAGTGGCAACAGCCGGCGGGCGATCTCGCAAGTTTCCCGGCCGACTCCGAGGAGCAGCAGAGCCGCGTCTCCGCGGTCGCCGACCTCGACGGCTTCAATTGGGGGTACGACCCCTGGCACTACACCGTCCCCGAAGGCAGCTATGCGACCGATCCGGCCGGCGCGGCGCGCATCAGGGAATTCCGCGAGATGGTGCAGAGCTTGAACCGCATCGGCCTGCGCACCGTGATGGACGTGGTCTACAACCACACCAACGCGGCGGGGCAGAACGACAAGTCGGTGCTCGACCGCATCGTCCCGGGGTACTACCACCGGCTGAACGGCGACGGCAACGTCGAGACCAGCACCTGCTGCCAGAACACGGCCTCCGAATTCAACATGATGGAAAAGCTGCTGATCGATTCGGTGCTCACCTGGGCGACGCAGTACAAGGTGGACGGTTTCCGTTTCGACCTGATGGGCCATCACATGAAAGCCAACCTGGTGAAGCTGCGCCAGAGGCTGGACGCCCTCACCCTCGCCCATGACGGAGTGGACGGCACGAAGATCTACCTGTACGGGGAAGGATGGAACTTCGGCGAGGTGGCCAACAACGCGCGCGGCGTGCAGGCCACCCAGGCGAACATGGCCGGCACGGGCATCGGCACCTTCAGCGACCGCCTGCGCGACGGCGTGCGCGGCGGCGGCCCGTTCAGCGGCATCCAGGAGCAGGGGTTCATCAACGGCCTCTACACCGACCCGAACGCCACCAACCAGGGCTCGGCGTCCGACCAGCTCGCCACGCTGCTCCTGCGTTCCGACTGGATCCGCACCGGCCTCGCCGGCTCGCTCAAGAGCTACGTCCTCGAAGACCGCAACGGCAACGACGTGGCCGCCTCGGCCATCGACTACAACGGCCAGCCCTCCGGCTACACCCTCGATCCGCAGGAAGTCATCACCTACATCGAGGCGCACGACAACGAAACCCTGTTCGACGCCATCGCCGCCAAGGCCCCGGTGGGCACCCCGATGGATCAGCGGGTGCGCATGCAGAACCTGGGCATCAGCCTCGTCGGCCTCGCCCAGGGCATTCCGTTCTACCACGCCGGCGTCGAGCTGCTGCGCTCCAAGTCGATGGACCGCAACAGCTACAACTCGGGCGACTGGTTCAACAAGCTCGACTGGACCCTGGTCGACAACAACTGGGGCGTCGGCCTGCCGCCGGCGCGCGACAACCAGGCCAACTGGCCGGTGATGCAGCCGCTGCTCGCCAATCCGGCGCTGAAGCCGGCCCCGGTCCACATCGGCCAGGCGCAGGCGCACTTCCAGGAGATCCTCGGCATCCGCAAGAGCGCCCGTCTCCTGCGGCTGCGCACGGCGGGGGAGATCAACGACCTCCTGCACCTCCACAACACCGGCCCGAGCCAGATCCCGGGCCTTCTCGTCTACAGCGTCTCCGACACCTTGGGAGCGATCGATCACCGGCATTCGCTGGCGGTCGTCCTCTTCAATGCGCGGCCCGACGCCGTCACCTTCCCGCTGAACGTCTTCCCCTGCCGCGGGCTGGCGCTCCACCCGTTGCAGCAACAGTCGGCGGACCCGGTCGTCCGCACCGCCACCTTCACCGACAGCACCTGCACCTTCAACGTGCCGGGCCGCACCACCGCGGTCTTCCTGAAGGTTCGCCCGGCCACCGAGCAGATCCTGCTGCTCAAGAAGAGCGTGGAGGCGCTGGTCACCTCCGGCGTGCTGAACGGCGGCCAGGGCAACGCCCTGCTCGTCAAGCTCCGCGCCGCCGAGCGCCAGATCGGGCTCGGCCGCCTCGCGACCGCGGTGAACCAGATCAACGCCTTCATCCAACAGGTGGAAGCGTTCCAGACCGCGGGCATCCTCTCGGAGGACCAGGCCTTCGGCCTGCTCGACGACGCAGAGGCGATCCTGGCGGCGCTGGGCGCGTAGGTCACAGGTCCGTTCGACCACCCTCGCGAAACCCGAACGGCCGCCGCCCCCTGGGGTTGGCGGCCGTTTGCTTGTTCGGCGAACCGGCGGTAACATGGCGCAACATCCGGACTGGCGGTTGCGCCTATAATCCTGCGCCAGCCCACGAGCGCACCCTGATGCCGACAGCCAGCACACAGCCCGACCTCTTTGCCGGCCAGACTGCGTCCACCGGCGGCTCCCCCCTCTACCACGCCGTCATCGGCGTTCTCGGCTATCGCGGCTCTCCTCTCTTCTGCGAGAACGAAGTCTCCGACCTCCTCGCGCCCGCAGATCGGCACTGGCTCCGGGTCGCACGCAAGGCGGGCGTGCTCGGGACGTACTTCTTCCGGACGGCCCCCGCAGCAACCGCTCTCCGCCCGGCCGTCCAGGTCGCGGAAGCCCGGACGCCGGAGGAGGCCCGGGAGATTCACCGGCGGCTTTGGAACCAGGGGATCAACCCCTTCCTCATCGTCGTGCTTCCCGCCGAGGTCCGCGTGCTCGCAGGCTTCGCCTATCACCCGGGCCAGCCCACGGTCGGGAAGATCAGCCTTGTCCCGGTGCGCAATCTCGTTGAGTCGGCTCTTGCGCAGAGACTTGGGGCGTTCAGCGCCGACCGGATCGATCGCGGGGAAGTGTGGCAGCTCCAGGCCAGACACCTCGGCGCTGAGCGCCGGGTCGACACCCGGCTGCTCGCGGGCCTGAAGGCGCTGAGCGGTGTGCTGCAGAGGGACCACCACATTCCCGACCAGGCGAGCCATGCACTGATCGGGCAGTTCGTTTACCTCTCCTACCTGCGGGCGCGCGACATTCTCTCCGACCGATGGCTCCAGGAGGAAGCCCGCCTGCCGGCATCGTCGGTCTTCCGCGACGACACGTTCTCCCCTGACTTGACCCTGCAAGGTTTCAGGGCTCTCGCCGAGGCGGTGGAAAAGCGTTTCAACGGGCACCTGTTCCCGATCTCCTGGACCAGTGGTGACGCACCTCAATCCGCAGCAGTCCGCAGAGTGGCCTGTACGTTTGCAGGTGACGACATCCTGACGGGCCAGATCCATCTGCCCTTCACCGCGTATGATTTCTCCTACATCCCGGTCGAGCTCCTCTCGGCCATCTATGAGCAGTTCCTCCATGCCGAGGGCTCCAGCTCGGCCGACGGGAAACTCAAGCCGGGGAGGCAACGAGAAGACACGACGGACCCGGAGAAGCACGGCGCCCACTACACACCCGAGCCTTTGGCCGACTACCTGATTTCAGAAGTCGAGGCGGTGCATCCACTGCGCCCGGGCATGAAAATTCTCGACGCGTGTTGCGGCTCCGGAATTTTTCTGGCCATCGCCTTCCGCCGGCTCGTGGAGATGGAAGCCGGCCGACTGGGCCGACCGCTGCGCGCGGAGGAGCTGAAACGCCTCTTGGTGGAGGGAATCTTCGGCGTCGAGCGCAATGCCACCGCCTGCCAGATTGCAGGCTTCAGTCTCATCCTGGCGCTTCTCAGCTATGTAGAGCCGCCGGAGCTGCATCGGCACAAGACGTTCAGGTTCCCTCGGCTCGTCGGCAACAACCTCTTCGTCCACGACTTCTTCGACCCCGAAGGAGCCTTCTGGAACCACCCTGCGTCGGCGGGAGGGTTCGCCTGGGTCCTCGGCAACCCGCCGTGGGTGGAGCTGAAGGCCGGTGAGCCGAAGGATCGCTTCGTTCTGGAATGGTCCCGCATGCACCGGAAAGACCTAGGGCTCGCCCGGGCGCGAACCGGAGAGGCTTTCGCCTGGCGAGTGATGGCCTGCCTGGCAGAAGGCGGCGCGGCGGGATTGATCCTGCACGCGAAGTCGCTGACCAATGACCACCTCGAGGCCTGGCGCAAGAGGTTCTTCGGTGGTGTTCAGGTCCACCGGGTCACCAACTTCGCCAACATGCGGTACCTCCTCTTCCCCTCGGCCAAACAGCCTGCGGCGACGTTCGTCTATACCCGAAAACTGGAGCAACAGACCCCGATCCTTCATACCGGCCCCTTCGTCGCTCATCAGATTTCCCTCATCCCGAGGACCCGCAACAAGCAGGTGTGGGCCATCAGCTTCTCTGAGTCCGAAGTCAAGTGGGTGCCGGCCGCTGAAGCGGCGAAAGGCCTGGCTGCGACGTGGAAGATGGCTTTGTGGGGCACTCCGCGCGACGCAGCGGCGATCCGGCGGCTTCGCGGGATCTTCTCCACCCGGCTCGGCCGCCTGGCCGACACCCGGGGCTGGAGCCTCAGCCTCGGGCTCCAGTTGAGGACGGGCGCCGGGAACCCCGATGAGGGCCCCAATCACTATCAAGCAGACCTCGATGGGTTGAAGGTTCTCGATCACAAAGCGTTCGTTCAGTCCGGCCCCGCGCTTAGCGTACCGACTCGCTTCATCTGCGACAACCACCACGGATGTTACGTGCGGGAGCGGGGGGGCTTGTCTGGCATGAAGCTGATCGAGGGCCACCGGCTGTTTCTGTGGAGAGATTTCGCTGCTTATTCCACCGCCAAGTTCATCATTCGGCACTCGCGGATCGGTCTGGCCGTCCATTCTGCGGAGGAGGCGAAGGCGGTCGCCTGCATCTGGAGCTCCCGGTACGTAACATACCTGTTGTTTCTTGACCAGAGCTCCGAATGGGGTGTCGGGTACAGCCTCATTGACAAAGGCGACGCCGAGCGCCTCCCCTTCCCAGACCTCACGCCAGGACAGGAGCTGGGCCTCGCTGCCGTTTGGGACGAAGCCGAAGCCTTGTCGGCTGGAGGCGATCCTTTTGATCATGTCAGAGATTTTCTTGATGACCGCGTGGCGCGTCTGCTGAGAATCCCAGAGAGCGTCGCTCTCGTCGTCGACGATTTCTTCCGTACGCGCTACAAGCTCAATGAAGGAAAGGTACCGAGGTTTCTGCTTGGACCGCCGCAGGAGCCCGAGATGGCGGCCTATGCCCTTCGCCTGCGAAACGAGCTGGATAACTACCTGGGCGGCCGCGGCCGGCACAAGGTGGACGTCTTGTTTTCGGCCGGCGGAGTGGCCGTGTCGATCACCCTGACCCAACCCGGCCCCGCGATCGAGCCGACCGTTCGCGCTGCGATCCGCGAGGAGAGAGAAGAACTCGAGTCATTGCTCCGTGCTGCGGAGAACAAAGTCAGCCAGTGGGTCTACGTCCAACGGAGCGTGCGGCTCTTTGCAGGCGACACCATTCACCTGATCAAGCCGCCACGGCGGCTGGAATGGACCGAGACACAGGCGCTCCTGGACGCGGGGAATGTGATCACCGAGGTTCTCGAGGCGAGGAGCCTTCACGGGGCATGATCACTGCCGAGCCCGGTGCCATCTGGGATGCGCACCTCGAAGCGATGCGGCTTCATGCCCACCAGCTCCTCGCCTGGGCGCATGCGGATACCCGCTCGGTGCTCCATGAAGAGCTGGACGAGCCATCCATCACGGGACTCCTGGGCGAGGCGATGAGGGCCCGCCTCGACGCACCCGAGACCCCCCATGAGTACATCCTGTATGAGATCGGGGATCAGGTGCCGATCAGCCCTGCCGGCCAGAGGGGAAATGCCCGGCTGCGACTGGACCTGTGTGTCATTCGCACGGGAGTCAAGCCCCGCCTCCGGTACATCTACGAGGCGAAGCGGCTCCGCACCAACAGCTTCCCCATTGGGGAATACGTCGGCCCGGCCGGGATCGGCGATTTTCTGGAATGCCGGTACGGGCAGGGTTGCCCCGAAGCGGTGATGGTCGGCCTTTTTCAGAATCGGGACGCCGGGTACTGGCAAGGCGAGCTTCACCGGAGCTTTGGTGCGGCCGATGCCGGCTGGCATCTCGCGGTCCTGGAAGGGCTCGCTCCGGTGAAGGTCCTGGAGAGCCTGCCTGCCGAACTCAAGAGCGTCCATCGAAGGGCGGATGCAAGCGCACTCCTGCTCTTCCATGTCTTTCTCGACTGCAGGGCGCCGGACGAGAGCTCGACGAGCTGAAAGTGCTCATTGTTCAGGGGACGGGCGTGGCAGCGCACGCCTACACCTCGGCGATCACCAACGTACAAGGAGAGACCATGCGCACTTTCAGGGGAGATCGAGCAATGAGCTTCCGGTACGTGTTGACAGTGACTCTGACGGTTCTGAGCCTCGGCTCCGGCCCTGCCGCCCGCGCCGAGCTCGGCTTTTCCGGGCACGAGCTGCACGGTGAAGGCCAGACCACCTATGGATATCTCGGCTCGGCCGTGGCGATCAGCGGCGAGACCGCTATCGTGGGGGGATGGGGCGAAGCGCAGGTGTTCGTGCACGTGGAGGGCAACTGGGTGGTCCAGGCCCGGCTCACCGGCGACGGGGGAAGAGACGCCTTCTTCGGTTCGAGCGTCGCCCTCTCGGGAGACACCGCGGTGGTCGGCGCGTACCGCGAAGGCCATGAAGCGGAGGGTGCGGTGTACGTCTTCGTCCGACGGGGAGAGACCTGGACGCGGCAGGCGCGGCTCACCTCCGGCGTTCCGGGAGCCCTGGACGGCTTCGGGGGGTCCGTCGCCCTCTCCGGCGACACCCTGCTGGTCGGAGTCCCCGACGGCAATGGCGCGGTCACCGATTCCGGCACGGTGGAGGTCTTCGCGCGCCGCAACGGTTCCTGGAGGCTCACAACCCGCCTCTTGGCGCCGGGCGGGCTGGCAAAGGATGATTTCGGGAGCAGCGTGGCCTTGTCGGCCGGCCGGGCTCTCATCGGAGACCGGCGCCGGACCATCCAGGGCATCTCCGGCGCGGGCGCGGCGTACGTGTTTGCGCAGGCTGGAGCAGGCTGGCATCTGGAGGCGCGGCTCACGGCGTCCGATGCCGCCGCCCTGGACCGCTTCGGCCAAGCGGTGGACCTCGACGGAGACACCGCCATCGTCGGCGCCTGGCTCGCCGACCCGGCTGGTGTCGACTCCGGGGCCGCCTATGTGTTCACCCGCATCGGAAGCACCTGGCGCCAGCAGGCCAAGCTCACCGCGCCCGATGCCGCGGCGGATGACCGCTTCGGCTTCTCCGTCGCCATCTCCGGAGACCGGGCTGCCGCCGGAGCTCCACTGGAGGACGTCCGCGGCGACGCCTCGGGCTCGGTCTACCTGTTCCAGCGGCAGGGGAGCACGTGGAGCCTGCTCTCCAAGGTCTTCGCGGACGACACGTTGGCGCACGACCGGTTCGGCCAGTCGCTGGACCTCCAGGGCGACACCCTCCTGGCCGGGGCCTTCGGCGCCTCCGACCAGACCTACGACTCGGGCTCCGCCTACCTCTTCGTCGGTCCACTCCTGCGCTTGGCGGTCACTCCCGCCCAACAGACCGCACCACCGGGCAGCGTCGTACCGATCACCCTTTTTGTGAGAAACCTCGGTCCCTTTGTGCTGAACGACGTCACGGTCAACCTGCCGTCCATGCCGGCTTGTGACCTCTTCGGGGAAACGCTGGCTCCAGGGCAGCGCAAGTCCTTCGTCTGCCCGGTGGCCGTGGGCACCGAGAGCCTCACCCTCGAAATCCTCGCCCGCGGAACCGCCCCCGGCCTCTGGCCTCCGGCCACCACCGCGGCGACGGTCAGGGTGAACGTGGATGACGGGAAGGTGCGGGCCTCGGATCAGGGCGCCGCGAGCCGGCGCATCCCCTGCGCTGTCTGAACGTGCGCCACGAGGCGCGGCGCGGCGCCGGCCGGCAGCCCGTCGACGGTGACCGGGCCGGAGAAGCCCAGGGAGGCGAGCACCGCCTCGACGCGCGCCGGATCGGGATGGTGAATCTCCAGGCCGACCAGGGCGCACCCCGCATCGGGCAGGCGCGACGCCGGGTGCGGCGCGGTCTGCCATTCGATCAGGGCCGGCGCGGCCCCTCCAAGGGGCAGGGTACCGTCGGGGGGGATGGTGATGAGCCAAGACAGCGCACCGCGGCTCATCGGCTCGACCGTCCCCAGGTCCTCTACGCAGGCCGCGCGCGCCGCACGGATGTCCCCCGTGCGCGCGATCCACGCGGCCAGCCGGGGCGGCGTCCAGGGAGTGATCGCGTCGAGGTCGAACCACCGGCGGCGCTCGACCCCGGAAGCGGCAGGATCGGGCGCGATCACTTCCAGATAGACGAAGTCCCCCAAGCGCAGCAGCCGGTTGTGGGTGCCCATCCGGGGATGCGAGCCCCCCTCCTGAACCTCCACCCCGAGCGCCTCGCGGACGAACCGGCTCCCAGCATCCAGGGTCGGCGCGACGACGGCCAGGTGATCCAGGTGGGTGCAGGGGCTCGGCCGCTGTTCCATAGGCCGGGGATGGTAGCGCAGAGGGCCGGCCGGACGAGGGCCATGTACGCTGGGTCAGAGAGAGCGCCATTGAGTCTCAGCGTCTCCTGTAGAATGGGCCGGCCGGGGCCTCTCTCCCTCCCGTCCTCTCCTCTTTCTCCCCCGGCGCCCCGGTTTCGGCGTTTCACGGCACTCTAGGTAGGCACGGAGGTTTTGTTGTCATGGTGGATCATCCTTTGGAGGGGGGAACGCCGCCCAGGCGCGCGATCCCGCATGTTCGCGAGTTCCTGGCCGACAGTCTGACGCCGCTCGGCGTCTATCGCCGGCTCGCCAAGATTTCGCCGCACCGCTTCCTCTTCGAGAGCATCAGCGGCGGCGAGCACGTCTCCCGTTTCAGCTTCCTGGGGGCCGGACCCCGCGAGATCTTCCGGCTCTACCCGGATCGCCTGGAGGTCGAGCGCGACGGCCGGCGCCACGATCTCCCGGGTGAGCCGCTCGCGGCACTGCATGCGGTGCTGCGCGACACCACCGCCGAGGCGGGTCCGATCCCATTCACCGGCGGCCTCGTCGGCTGGTTCGGCTACGACCTGATCCGGCTGGTCGAGAAGCTGCCGCAGCAACCGGCCGATCCCTACGGGTTGCCGGTCGCCGTCCTCGGGCGCTATGACACCGTGGTCGTCTTCGATCATGCCCGCCAGAGGGTGCTGGTGATCGCCAACGAGATCGAAGGCGAGGTCGGCGTCGCCGGAGCGGAGCGCCAGCTCGCAAGGATGTCGCGGCTGCTCACCGCGGAAGCGGGAGGTGGCGGCGTGGCCATGCCGGGCTATGCCCTGCCGCCGCTCGACGCCCTGCCGCCGAGCCTCGACGGCGCCGCCTACCGATGGGCGGTGGAGACCGCCAAGGAGCACATCGCGGCCGGCGACATCTTCCAGGTCGTCCTCGCCCGCCGCTTCGGCGTGCCCCGCCGGGTCGAGCCGCTGGCCCTCTACCGCGCCTTGCGCATGGTCAACCCGAGCCCGTACATGTTCCTGCTCGAAGCGCCGGACGTCTCGCTGGTCGGCGCCTCGCCCGAGATGCTGGTGCGCAAGGAGGGCCGGCGCCTGGAAACCCGGCCGATCGCCGGCACCCGCCCGCGCGGCATGGATGCGGCCGGCGACAAGCGGCTCGCCGAGGACCTGCTCGCCGATCCCAAGGAGCGCGCCGAGCATCTGATGCTGGTCGACCTCGGGCGCAACGATCTCGGCCGGGTGGCGCGGGCGGGGACGGTGCGCGTGCCTTCGTTCATGGAGATCGAGCGCTACAGCCACGTGATGCACATGGTGTCGAGCGTCGAGGCCGAGATCGCCGACGGCAAGGACGGGCTCGACGCCCTCCTCGCCTGTTTCCCGGCCGGCACGGTCTCCGGCGCCCCCAAGATCCGCGCCATGGAGATCATCGACGCGCTCGAACCGCAGGGGCGGGGTCCCTATGCAGGCGCGGTCGGGTATCTTTCCTATTCCGGGGACGTGGACACCTGCATCGCCATCCGCACCCTGGTGGTCGAGAAGGACCGCACGACGGTGACCGCCGGAGCCGGCATCGTGGCCGATTCGGTGCCCGCGTCGGAGGAGAAGGAGACGGAGAACAAGGCGGCGGCGCTGCTCACCGCGGTGGCTCTCGCCCAGGAGCTGGAGGACTACTCATGATCCTGATGGTGGACAACTACGACTCCTTCACCTACAACCTGGTGCAGATGCTCTCCGCCGCCGGGGCCGAGATGCTCGTCCTGCGCAACGACGCCGAGAGCGCCGCGGCGATGCTCGCCCGCGCGCCGGAGGGAATCGTCCTCTCGCCCGGCCCGGGCCGGCCCGAGGACGCCGGGGTCTGCCTGGACATCCTGCGCTCGCACGCCGACGTGCCGATCCTCGGCGTCTGCCTCGGCCATCAAGCGCTCGGCATGGCGTTCGGCGCCACCGTCGGCCGCGCGCCGCGCCAGATGCACGGCAAGACCTCCATGGTCCGCCATGAGGACGTGGGCGTCTTCGCCCACCTGCCCAACCCGTTCGAGGCGACGCGCTATCACAGCCTGGACGTCAAGGAGGAGACGCTGCCTGCGGAGCTGCGCCCCATCGCCTGGGCGAACGACGACGGCGTCCTCATGGGGATGCGCCACGTCTCCCTTCCTTATTGGGGAGTGCAGTTCCATCCCGAATCGGTGCTCACCGGCGCCGGTGCCCACCTGCTCGGCAACTTCCTCCAGATGTGTGCAGCCCACCGCCGGCAGGCCGCGGTGCCGGAGGAGGCGGTGGCCCATGGCTGAGGCGGTGGCGCTTCAGGGAGCCAAGCAGGCGCTCTGGCGGCTGGCGGCGGGCGAGGCGCTCAGCCGCGAGGAGACCGAAGAGCTGTTCGGCCTGCTGATGGACGGCCAGGTGAGCGACCCGATCAAGGCCGCGCTGCTGGTGGCCCTGCGGATGAAAGGGGAGACCGTCGCCGAGATCGCCGGCGCCGCCTCCGCCATGCGCCGCCGCTCGGTGCACATCCGCCACTCTCTCGAAGGGGTGGTGGACACCTGCGGCACCGGCGGTGACGGGCGCGGCACGTTCAACATCTCGACCGCCGCGGCCCTGGTGGCCGCCGCCGCCGGGGTGTGCGTGGCCAAGCACGGCAACCGGTCGGTGTCGAGCCGCTCGGGGAGCGCCGACGTGCTGGCCGCCCTCGGGGTGAAGATCGAGATCCCGCCGGAGACCTCCGCCCGTGCGCTGGAGACCGTGGGGATCACCTTTCTCTTCGCCCCCATCCTTCACCCGGCGATGCGCGAGGTGATGCCGGTGCGCCGCGAGCTGGGGATGCGCACCATCTTCAACGTCCTCGGTCCGCTGACCAATCCGGCCGGCGCCCGCCGCCAGGTGATGGGGGTCTATGCGGACAGCTTGGTGGAACCGATCGGCCACGTGCTCCGCGACCTCGGGGCCGAGCATGCCCTGGTGGTCCACGGCGCCGACGGTCTCGACGAGATCACCACCACCGGCCCCACCCACATCGCCGAGGTGCGCGAGGGGGCGGTCCAGGCGTACACCCTGGAGCCCGAGCGTTTCGGCCTCGCCCGCGCCCGGGTCGAGGACCTGGCCGGCGGCGGTCCCGAGGAGAACGCGGCCCTGATGCATCGCGTCCTGGCCGGCGAGCCCGGCCCCCTCGCCGACGTCACGGCGCTCAATGCGGGAGCTGCGATCTACGTCTCCGGACGCGCCGCCTCGCTGGAAGAAGGAGTCGACCAGGCCCGCTCGGTTCTGGCCTCCGGCGCCGGCGCGACCAAGCTCGGCGAGCTGAAAGGGTTCTTCGGCGCATGACTCCTCCCGATGTCCTCGTTCGCATCACCGAAACCCGCCGGCAACGGGTGGCCGCCGCGGTGGCCGAGAAGGGCCCGGCGGGGGAGCTCGCCGAGGGTGCGCCGCGCACGCCGGCCGACAACCCCTTCCTCGCCGCCCTCGCGGCGAAAAAGCGGCAGCGCCTGCCGGCGATCATCGCCGAGGTGAAGATGGGCTCGCCCCGCCTGGGCAATCTGCACGGCACGGTCGATCCCCTCGCCCAGGCGCAGCTGTACGCGGCGCACGGCGCGACCTGCCTCTCCGTGGTGGTGGAGCCCGACTTCTTCCATGGCGGCTACGACCTGCTGGCCGCCTGCCGCGCGGCCTCCGGGCTGCCGGCGATCGCCAAGGACTTCGTGGTCGATCCGATCCAGCTGGTCTGGGCCAAGGAAGCCGGCGCGGACGCCGTGCTCCTGGTCGCCGCGCTGCTCGGCGCCGAGGAGATGGCGGACTACGCCCGGCAGGCCCGCGGGCTCGGGCTGGTGCCGCTCGTCGAGACCCACGACGCAGCCGACATCGGGAAGCTCCAGGGCGAGCCCTGGGAGCTGGTGGGGATCAACAACCGCAACCTGCGCACGTTCGACGTGGACCTGCAAAACTCCATCTCGCTCCTCCCGGGCCTCCCCGCGGAGGCGTTCAAGGTGGCCGAGAGCGGCATCCGCGACGCCCTGGACGTCCTGCTGCTCCAGGACAGCGGCTTCGACGCCTTTCTGATCGGCGAGTCGCTGCTGCTCGCACCGGACCCCGGCGCCAAGCTGCGCGAGCTTGCAGGAATGACCCTCACCCCGGGAGAGGGGAGATGAAGACCCAGGTGAAGGTCTGCGGGTTTCTGGAGCCCGAGAACGCCTGGACGGCCGTCGAGCTGGGGGCGGATTTCCTCGGCCTCAACTTCTACCCGCGAAGCCCGCGCCACGTCACCGTGGAGCAAGCCTGCGCGATCGCCGAAGCGGTGCGCGGGCGCACCGTCCTCGTCGGCGTGTTCGTCAACGCCTCGCCCGCCGAGGTGGAGGCGACGATCGAACGGGTCGGTCTCGACCTCGTCCAGCTCTCCGGCGACGAGGAGCCGGCGCCGTTCTCGGCGCTCGCCCGCTGGGCGATCAAGGTCTTCCGCACCGGCGGCGATCCCGGCGAGGAGGCGCTCGCGCCCTGGTCGGACACCTGGGGCCTGCTGTTCGACGCACCCCACGGCGCGCTCTATGGCGGCACCGGGAACACCTGGAGCTACGAAGCCGTTTCCGGATTGACCGGCCGGCTCGCCGGACGCCGCGTGTTCCTGGCCGGCGGCCTCGGGCCGGACAACGCCCGCCGGGCGATTGAAGAGGCCCGGCCGTTCGCCATCGACGTCTGTTCCCGGGTGGAGTCGGCCCCCGGCATCAAAGATCCCGAGCTGCTGCGGCGGCTCTTCGAGGAGGTTCGAAATGCTCATCCGGTCCAAGCCGCGCCCTGAGCCCGGCTACTTCGGCGAGTTCGGCGGACGCTTCGTCCCCGAGACGCTGATGGCGCCGCTCGACGAGCTGATCCGCGTCTACGACCGGCTCAGCCGCACGCGCGCCTTCCGCCGCCGCCTGGCGGACGTCCTGCGCGACTACGTCGGCCGCCCGACGCCGCTCTACTTCGCCGAGCGCCTGTCCACCGAGCTCGGCGGCGCCCGCATCTTCCTGAAGCGCGAGGACCTTCTCCACACCGGCGCGCACAAGATCAACAACGCGGTCGGCCAGTGCCTGCTCACCCGCGAGATGGGCAAAGAGCGGGTCATCGCCGAGACCGGCGCCGGGCAGCACGGCGTGGCCACGGCGACCGCCGCCGCCTTCCTCGGCCTCTCCTGCACCGTCTACATGGGCAGCGAGGACATGCGCCGCCAGCGGCTGAACGTCGACCGCATGCGTCTCCTCGGCGCCGAGGTCGTGCCGGTCGATTCCGGCAGCCGCACGCTCAAGGATGCGATCAACGAGGCACTGCGCGACTGGGTGACCCACGTGCGGACCACCCACTACGTGCTCGGCTCGGTGCTCGGTCCCGATCCGTTCCCGCGCATGGTGCGCGACTTCCACCGGGTGATCGGCGACGAGGCGCGGGTCCAGCTCAAGAAGCAGGCCGGCACCGACGCGCCGGACCTCGCGGTCGCCTGCGTCGGCGGCGGCAGCAACTCGATCGGCCTGTTCACCGCGTTTCTCGACGACCGCCGCGTGCGCCTGATCGGCGTCGAGGCGGGCGGGCGCGGCAGCCGGCTCGGCGAGCATGCCGCCCGCTTCCACGGCGGCAAGACGGGCGTGCTGCACGGCACACGCACCATGGTCCTCCAGGACGACGAAGGGCAGATCGTGGAGACCCACTCGGTCTCCGCCGGCCTCGACTATCCGGCCATCGGCCCCGAGCACGTCTGGCTGCAGCAGCAGGGACGGGTGGAGTACACCTGGGCGAGCGATGCGGAGGCGATCGACGCCTTCCATCTGCTGGCGCGGACGGAGGGCATCCTGCCCGCCCTGGAGAGCGCGCATGCGATCGCCGAGGCGGCCAAGCACGCGCCGCGCCTCTCCGGCAAGCGGATCCTCCTGGTCAACCTGTCCGGCCGGGGCGACAAGGACGTGGAATCGGTGAACGACTACGACCGGATGCATGCGGTCGCGGCAGCGGAGGCACGATGAGCGCCATCGACGACGTCTTCATGAGGTGCGCCCGCGAGGAACGGGCGGCCTTCATTCCTTTTCTCATGGCGGGCGATCCGAATCTGGATCTGACCGGCGCCTTCCTCGACGCCGCGGCGGCCGGGGGGGCGGACATCATCGAGCTCGGCGTGCCGTTCAGCGATCCGATCGCCGACGGCCCGACCAACCAGCGGGCCACCGTGCGCGCCCTGCAAGCCGGCACCAAGCTGTCGGGTATCCTGGAGCTGGTGGCCCGGCGGCGCGACCGCCTGGGCGTGCCGATCGTCCTCTTCACCTACTTCAACCCCCTCCACGCCCGCGGCGTCGAGCGCTTCGCCGAGCAGGCCGCGGCTTCCGGGGTGGACGGCGTGCTGTGCGTCGACCTGCCGCCGGAAGAAGGCGGACGAGCTCTGGTGCCGGCCCTGCGTGCCCAGGGGGTGGATGCGATCTTCCTCCTCTCCCCCACCAGCACGAAGGAGCGCATCGACCGGGTGGCCCGCGCCTCCTCCGGCTTCATCTATTACGTGTCGCGCACCGGGGTGACCGGCGAGCGCACGGCCTTGCCGCCGGACCTGGCCAAGGACGTGAAGCGCCTCGGCAAGCGGGCCGATCTGCCGATCGCCGTCGGCTTCGGCATCTCCACCCCGGCCCAGGTGGCGGCGGTGGGCGAGGCGGCGGACGGCGTGGTGGTCGGCAGCGCCCTCGTCCGCCACCTGGAGGAGAACGCCGGCCATCCCGACCTGCCCGCCCTTCTGGAGGACCGCGTGCGCGAGCTCTCGGCCCCGTTGCGTCAGAAGGCGGAAAGGCGGCGGGCATGAGCGGAGAGGTCCGCCACATCGCCACCCAGGTCCACGGCCGCTATCTGGTGGAGGCGCCGGCCTCCGTACCGGAGGGCACGAAGGTACCGCTCCTCGTCGGCTTCCACGGCTACGGCGAAACGGCGGAGAAGCACATGGCCGAGCTGCGCAAGATCCCCGGCGCCGGCCAATGGGCCCTCTGCGCCGTGCAGGCGCTGCATCCGTTCTACAACCGGACGGGCGAGGTCATCGCCGGCTGGATGACCCGCCAGGACCGCGAGCTGGCGATCGCCGACAACATCCGCTACGTCGCCGCGGTGATCGCCGATCTGCAGCGGACCTTGCCGGTCGACGACCGGCTCGTCGTCCTCGGCTTCTCCCAGGGAGCTGCGATGGCCTATCGCGCCGCCGCCGGCAGCGGCCACCCGTGCCGCGGTGTCGTCGTCCTCGGCGGCGACGTGCCGCCCGAGGTGGATTCCCAGGATCTCGCCGGCTTCCCCCCGGTCCTCCTCGGCCGTGGCAGCAGCGAAGAGTGGTACGACGCCGCCAAGATGGAGCACGACGTCGAGCTGCTCCAGAAAAAGGGCATCGACGTCCGCCCCGTGGTCTTCACCGGCGGCCACGAGTGGACCAACGAGTTCCGCGCCGCGGCCGGCGAGTTCCTGCGCGAGGTGTTTCAGGCGGCGAGCTGAAAAAAGACAAAGGACCCCAAGGACGGCAAGGTCCCCAAGGACGAACAGGCTGTCCTTGGGGTCTTTGCCGTCCTTGCCGTCCTTTACAAACTCTCCTCCTCCCCGCCCGCCGGCCGCCGGATCCCCAGCGCCTTCACCTTCTGGTGCAGGTACGTCCGCTGCACGTCGAGCAGCCGCGCCGCCGCGGAGAAGTTCCAGCGCGTGCGGTGGAGCACCGCTTCGATGTACTCGCGCTCGCAGCGGCTCTTGAAGTCGCGCAGCGGCACCACCGGGAACGCTTCGGGGAGACGCAGGAGGCCGGTCTCGGGAGGGTGGGCCGGGGTGAAGAAGGTCGACGGGAGCTGGTCGGCGGTGACCGGATCGCCTCCGAAGACGACCAGGCGCTCGGCGAGGTTGCGCAGCTCGCGCACGTTGCCCGGCCAGGCATAGCCCTCCAGGAGGGGATAGACCTCGGGATCGATGCGGCGCGCCCGCATGCGGTGCTGCCGGGTGAAGCCCTCCAGGAAACCGTCGAAGAGAAGGCGCACGTCGCGTCCACGCTCGCGCAGCGCCGGCACCGCGAGCGGCAGGTGGGCCAGGCGGAAATAGAGGTCTTCGCGGAACGCGCCGTCGCGCACCGCCTTCTCCAGGTCGCGGTGGGTCGCGGCGATCACCCGCACGTCCACCTGGCGGTCCCGCGTCTCGCCGAGGCGCCGCACCCGGCCGTCCTCCAGCACGCGCAGCAGCCGCGATTGCAGCGCGTAGTCCATGTCGCCGATTTCGTCGAGAAACAAGGTCCCGCCGTCCGCCTCCTCGAACAGGCCCGGCTTGGCCACCTTGGCATCGGTGAACGCCCCGCGGGCATGGCCGAAGATCTCGCCCTCGATCAGCGGGCCGGGGATCGCCGCGCAGTTGATCTTGATGAACGGCCGCTGCGCCCGCCGGCTCTGGCGGTGGAGCGCGCTCGCCACCAGCTCCTTGCCGGTGCCGCTCTCGCCGATGATCAACACCCGCGCCTCGGTGGCCGCGGCGCGGCCGATCCGCTCGCGCAGGGCCACGATGGCGGGCGAGCCGCCGAGGATCTCCGGCTCCCCCTTGAGCGTCGCCACCTCGCGCTGCAAGGCATGGTGCTCCAGCGCATTGCGGATCGAGCGCAGCAGGCGCTCGCGGGTGAACGGCTTTTCGATGAAGTCGTGGACCCCCAGCCGCAGCGCCTCCACCGTCTCGCTGATCGAGGCCTCGCCCGAGATGATGATGGTGGGCGGGAAACGGCGGATCTCCACCAGCCGCCGCACCAGGTCCACCCCGCTCATCCCGCGCAGCCGCACGTCGAGCAACAGAAGGTGCGGCAGCGGCTCCTCCGGCCCTTCCAGGCGGGCCAGCGCCTCCTCGGCGGCCGCCACCGCGCTCGGTGCGAAACCCTCCTCGCGGAGCTGCAACAGCAGGCCGGCGCGGATCTTCTCGTCGTCCTCGACGATCAACAGCCGGGTCATGACCTCACCTCCGGATCGGGAAGCTCGCCGGGAGGCCGCGGCAGCAGCAGGCGGAACGTGGTCCCCTCGGGCGAGGTCGTGCGCAGCTCCAGGTCGCCGCCGTGGTCGAGCAGGATCTTCTTGGCGATCGCGAGGCCGAGCCCCATCCCCTCGCCCGGGGGCCGCGTGGTCACATACGGCTCGAAGACGCGCGGCCGGACCTCCTCGGGAATGCCCGGCCCGTCGTCGGTGACGTCGAGGGCTACGTCGTCCACCAGACCTTCCAGCCGGAAGACCACCGTGCCGCGGGGTCGTTCCGGCAGGCCGGCCGGCGGCAGGGCCAGCGCGCTGTTGTCGCAGAGATTGACCAGGGCGCGGCGCAGCATCTCGCGGTCGACCTCCACGGTGAAGGCGTCCGCCCCCGCGGCCGGCCGCGGCTCCAGACGCAGCTCCAGATTCGGCCAGGCGGCGGCGAAGGTGCCGGCGAAGTCGGCCACCACCCGGTGCAGATCGTGCCGCTCGCGGCGCGGGCGCTGCAGCCGGGCGAAGCCGGTCAGCTCCTGGGCGAAACGGCCGAGGCGGTCCAGCTCCTCGACGACGCTGCCGGCGACCTGGCGCACCTCGTCGGAGGGCGGCGGCGCCTCGCCGCCGGCCAGCTGTTGCAGGCGGGCCAGCTCCAGCCGGGCGGCGGTCAGCGGGGTCTTCATCTCATGCGCATGGCGGCGGGCCGTCTCCTGCCAGCCGGACAGGTTTTGCAGCTCGGCGAGGCGGCGGCGGTCGCGCGCGCGGAGGCGCGCGGTCTCCTCGCGCACTGCGGCCATGCGCACCAGGTGCGCGGAGCCACCGATCACCAGGAGGCCGCCGACCAGAGCCAGGAGGACCATCCCGGAGCGCCGCAGAAGGCCCGGCCGGTTGTGCTCCAGGATGCGCAGATGCTGGAGCAGCTCGCGGGTCTCCTCGAACCGCCGCCGGTAGGCGGCCCTGCCCTCCGGATCGAGACGCGCGAGCTCCTTCTGGTCGTCCAGCGAGCGCTCCAGGACGGCCAGCACCTCCGGCCGCAGACCGAGACCGAACCAGACGGCCGAGATCTGCCGCTCGAACAGCCAGAGCACAGTGGCCGCCGCGAGCAGCAACCCACCGAGGGTGAAGGCGGCGGAGCGCCAGCTCACCTCTTGCCCTCCACCCGGACATCGAGACGCCATACCTGCTCGAACAGCGCCGGCCGGCCGATGGACGTCGCGACGAGCAGCTGGAGCACCTGCGAGAAGGAGCCCGGCCGGTCTTCGAGCACCTGCGAGACGGCGCCCGCGCCCCCCTCGTCCTCCCCCGCCATCGATTCACTCAACCAGCGCTGCGTCTCCCGTTGCTCGGCCTGGGAGAAGGGAAGCACCCGCAAGCGCACCTCGGCCTGCCAGAGCGCCGTGCCGCGGGGGAGCGGCAGCACCGCCAGACGCGCCTCGCGCCACCAGCGGGCGAGCTGCTCGAACGAGCGGAACCGCAACGGCTCGCGCCGGCCCGCGGCATCCAGGCGGTTGACGAGATAGATCTCGTCCCACAGCTCGTAGCGGATGTCGATCCGGGCGCCCCCCTGCATCCGCGCCGGGGAGGAGCCGATCGTCCGCACCTCGAACGCCAGGGTGGAGGTGAGCCCGCTGTCGAGCTGTTTGCGCACGTCCGCCCTTTCCAGCACGGGAGGCAACCCGGCGAGCGCCACCCAGGCGCCCTCCACCTGCAGCGCCGGGCCTCCGGCTCCGAACGCCGGCGCCGCCGCCAGAGCCAGGAGCAGGAGGAAGGACCCGGGTCGGCGGCTCAACGCAGCACCTCTCCCAGGTCCAGATAGGTCGCGACGAATCGCAGCCGGCCCCAGGCGTTGCGAAACACCAGCCCGGTGGAGATCTCCAGACGCTCCAGCGGATTCGGCGCGCGCGACGGCTGCAGGTCCGGCGTGGTGGATTCGAATCCGACCTCCACCGTGCTCTCCAGAAGGACGTCGCCGAACCCCTGCGCGCCGCGCTCCCGGCGCAGGCGCACCGCGTGCCGCGCGCCCAACGAAGCGGCGAAGGTGTCCAGCTCCTCGCGGGCGAGGACACCGTCTTCGGTGGGCAGGTTGTGCAGCGAGGCACGGCCCACCGAAAGGCGCCCCAGGGCGGAGACCGTCTGGCGCGGCGTCACCGCCCAGTGGTGGCGCCCGGAGATCACGGCGGCGAGCTGCTCCGCCTCCTGCGCCGGCAGCGGTTCGGGCGTGAACAGGTTGGCGAGCCGCTTGCGTTGCAGCGCTCCGGTGGTGAAGGACGTCCATTCGAGACCGGCGGAGAGGGTCGAGCCCCGATGGGGCAACAAGGGATCGTCGCTGGTGTCGCGTCCCCATTTCAGCTCGGCCCGGTCGAGCGTCAGATCACTGCCGGGAGCGGCGTCGACGAAGCCGTCGAGAAAGCGGAAGCGCGTTCCGAACAGCTCCCGGCGGCTCCCGCCCTCGCCGGTGCGCCGGCTGGCCCCGAGCCGCAACGCATCCGTCCGGTTGAGCGGCACCCCCAATTCGACGGAATAGCGCGCCGCGTCTTCCCAGGTCCACGAGACGAACGAGGGATCGAGGCTGAAAGGAAGGACCTCCTCGGCGCAACAGATGTCCGCCAGCAGACCGGACACGCCGGCGCTCACCACGACCCCGCGGCCGAACAGGTCATACCGGGTGAACCCCAGCTGCAGGCCTTCGGCGCTGTCGAGGCCCGCAAACACCACGCCGGAGCGGCCGATGAACCGGCGCAGACCGATCAGGCCGGGCAGCGAGACGGCAACGCTTTCTTCGTCGAAGGTGACCGAATCATCGAGGTCGAGCGGCTGCGCGAGCCAGGTGCCGCGTACCGTATGATCGAAGAAGAAGCGCCGCGCCTCCTCGACCTCGATGACCAGCTCGTAGGTGCCGCGCGCGCCACCCTTGCGCAGAGAAAACTCCGCGGCGAGCACGAACGGCAGCCGCTGCACCCGGGCCACCGCCTGCGCCAGCTCCGCCTCACCGTACGACTCCCCGGCGCGCAACAGCGTCTCGGCCGCCACGATGCGTCCGGCCGCCTCCCGTGCCCCGGTGACGGTGATCTTCTCGAGCTGGAAACGGGCCACCTCGTCCTCGGCCCGCACGGCGAGCGCCATCCAAAGAAGGAAGAAGCCGATGAACGCCCTCCGTATCCCGCGGGACCCGGCTGTCACCATCATGATCATGTCCTCATCCGGCGCGAACCCCATGCCCGCGGCGTCGCCTCCCGGAGAGGGCAATCTGCATGCCGCCTCCCGGAGAATCGGCGATCCCCGGTGCAAACCCCTGTTGCAGAACGCTTTGGCCACGTTACAAAACCCGCGGGCGGCAATGCGCCGGCCGGCTGAAGCGTATGGAGAAGCATACACGGTGTCGGGGAAAGGAGCCGGGGTTCTCGACAGCCCTCCCCTCGCGCTATATTGCCCCACCATGACCGAGATCGACGGAACTTTTCAGAAACTTCGAGAGCTTGCCCGCAACCTCTGGTGGTCCTGGCAGCCCGACATCCGCGCCATCTTCCGTGAGCTGGACCCCGAGATCTGGCGGATCGTGTACCACAACCCCGTGGCTCTCTTGCAGCGCATCAACCCGGACGAGATTTCCCGCCGTGTGCGCGACCTGGAGATGCAGACCCGCATCAACCAGGCCCACCGCCGGCTGAAGCAATACCTGGACGGCTGCGACAGCTGGGGCACGGTGCACGCCGGCCCGCTCCTCGCCTTCCCCGTCGCCTACTTCTCTGCCGAGTTCGGCCTCCACCAGTCGCTGCCGATCTACTCCGGCGGACTGGGGGTGCTCGCCGGCGACCACCTGAAGAGCATGAGCGACCTCGGAGTGCCCGTGGTCGGCGTCGGTCTGCTCTATCACCAGGGATACGTGCACCAGCTCATCGACGAGAACGGCTGGCAGCAGGACCTCTACGAGCCCATCGCCGCTTCCGAGCTACCGGTGGACCCGGTGCGCGACGCCGAAGGGAACCAGGTGCGGTTCGCCGTCGAGCTGCCGGGCCGGCAGGTGTGGGTGAAGGTCTGGGGCGTCGCCGCCGGGCGCAGCCGCCTCCTTCTTCTCGACGCCCGCGACGACGCCAACACACCCGAGGACCAAGAGCTCACCGCCCGCCTCTACGGCGGCGACCAGGAGACCCGCATCCAGCAGGAGATCCTGCTCGGCGTCGGCGGCTTCCGCGCCCTCGGCCGGGTCGGCATCAAACCGTCCGTGCTGCACCTCAACGAAGGGCACTCGGCCTTTGCTCTGCTCGAGCGGGCACGGGAGATCGTGGAGCACCAGGGGCTCACGCCGCAGGCCGCCCTGCGCGAGGTGGCGGCGACCAGCGTGTTCACCACCCACACCCCGGTCGAAGCCGGCCACGACCATTTCCGCGCCGACCTCGCGAGCCGCCATCTCGAAGCGCTGGCCCAAGGCCTCGGCCTGCCGCTCTCCGAAGTGATGGCCCTGGGCTCCGAGACGCCGAGTGATCCCGCAGCGCCGTTCTGCCCCACCGTGCTGGCCCTGAAGCTCACCCGGCGGACCAACGGCGTATCGGCCCTGCACGGCCGGGTGTCGCGCAAGATGTGGCACCACCTCTATCCGGGCGGCCCGGAGGAGCAGGTGCCCATCGGCCACATCACGAACGGCGTGCACGTCCGCACCTGGCTCGCCGCCGACATGCATGCCCTCTACGTGCAGTATCTCGGACCCCGCTGGCTGGAATCGCTCAGCCGGCCCGAGCTCTGGTCGCGCTCCGAGCGCATCCCCGAAGCCGAGCTGTGGGAGGTCCACCAGGTCCTCAAGGCGCGGCTCCTCACCTTCGTCCGCCGCCGCCTCGCCGACCGCCGCGAACGCCTCGGGCTTCCCGACCCGCTCCAGGAGCCGCTGCACCCGGAGGTCCTCACCCTCGGCTTCGCCCGCCGCTTCGCCACCTACAAGCGGGCCGACATCCTCTTCCAGGATCTGGACCGGCTGGACCGCCTGGTGAACCACCCGGAGCGGCCGGTGCAGATCGTCTTCGCCGGCAAGGCCCATCCCCGCGACACCGGCGGCAAGACGCTGGCGCAAAAGGTGGCGAATCTGGAGCGGGACCCGCGCTTCGCCGGCAAGATCGTGTTCGTGGAGAACTACTCGATGCACGTCGGCCGCCAGCTCGTGCAGGGCGTCGACGTCTGGCTGAACGCCCCCCGCCGGCCGCTCGAAGCCTGCGGGACGAGCGGCGAGAAGTGCATCCTGAACGGCGCGCTCAACTGCTCGATCCTCGACGGCTGGTGGGCGGAAGGCTACGACGGCGCCAACGGCTTCGCCGTCGGATCCGGCGAGATCCACGCCGAGCCCGAGATCCAGGACGAGCGCGACGGCCTCGCGCTCTTCGAGACCCTGGAAAACGAGGTCGCCCCCCTCTACTACGACCGCGACGCCACGGGTCTGCCGCTGCGCTGGCTGCAGCGGGTCAAGCGCGGCATGCGCACCCTCGCCTGGCGCTACAACGCCGACCGCATGGTGATGGACTACGTCCGCGAGTGCTACCTGCCGGCGGCCGGCGGCGAGACCAGCCGCATGCCGTCGCGCTGAGGGAGGGTCAGAGCACCGCGTCCGCCTTCGCCGCGAGGATGAAGTCGTTCTCGCTCAGGCCCCCGATCGCGTGGGTCCAGAGCGTCACCTTCACCCGCCCCCAGGCGAGGAAGACATCGGGGTGGTGGCCCTCCTCTTCGGCGACCGCGCCCAGGCGGTTGACGAAGGCGAGGGCCGTGGCGAAGTCCTTGAAACGGTAGTCCTTCTCCAGTTGGCGCCCGTCGACCACCGACCAGCCGTCGAGGCGGCCGGCCAGGTCGTCGAGCTCGGCGCCTGTGAGGGCGGCGACGCCGCCCTCACAGGGCTTGCAACGGCGGGCGGTCAGGCTTTCGCTGTCCATGGGGTCCCTCGTTCGTTGCGTAGCTTGAGCAGGGCGGTGACCGCCAGATAGATGGCGAGCAGGATCAGGAAGAGCGCCGCCAGGCCGTTCATCAGCTCGACGTCCAGGCCATGCGAGGCTTGGAGGTTGGAGAGGGTCAGCTTGCCCAGCGCCCAGAGGGTGATGGTGAGCACGAAGATCATGGGCAACAGGGTGAAGGCGATGCGCTTGCGCGCCTGGTGCAGCCAGACCGTGATCGACAGCAGGGTGAGCGCCGCCAGGAGCTGGTTGGAGGCTCCGAAGAGGGTCCAGAACTTCCGCCACATCCCCTCCTGCGCAAAGGAAAGCAGGAAGGCGGGCGCCCCCACCGTGAGGAGCGTCGCCACCACCGCTCCGGCACGGCTCCTCCAGCCGAGAATCTCCTGGAGGAGATAGCGGCCGAGACGGGCGGAGACGTCCAGGGTGTCGAACACGAACGTGGAGAACGCCATGGCCCCGAAGGTGATGGCCAAGCCCAGGTGCTTCTCGCCGATCAGCAGGGTCAGGAAGCGGCCGATGCCGTTGCCGTAGATCGTCCCCGGTGCCAGCCCCTCGAGGCCTTCCTTGGTCATGATCATCACGGTGACCAGGGCGATCAACGCCACGAACCCCTCGGCCAGCATCGCCCCATACCCCACCGGGTGGATGTGCGATTCCTTGTCCACCTGCTTCGAGGTGGTCCCGGAGCAGACGAGACCATGGAAGCCGGAGCAGGCGCCGCAGGCGATGGTGACGAAGAGGAAGGGGAACAGCGTTCCGGTCATCCCCCCCATGTCCCACCCCTTGAACGCCGGCTGCTGGATCTCATAGCCGCCGAAGAAGATGCCGATCACCCCCAGGGCCAGCGCCGCGTAGAGGATGAAGCCGCCCAGGTAGCCGCGCGGCTGCAGCAGGGCCCACACCGGCACCATGGAGGCGATGCCGCAATAGATCAGGATCACCATCGCCCAGGTCTTGGCGTCGAACACCAGCAGGGTGGACAGCTGCGTGCCCGCCCAGGAGGTGGCGAAGCTCGCCGGCACGAAGATCGCGGTGACCAGCCAGAGCGGAGGGTTCCACAGCCTCTGCACGATCCCCATGACGATCGCGAGCAACAGATAAAGGACGCTCGCCACCGCCACCGCCCCGCCCGGATGGAAGCTCACCTGGGCCGCCGCCAGCTCCTCGGTGCCCACCACGAAGCTGCGCGCCGTGATGTCCGCGAAAGCCACGATCACGTAGACGAGGGCGATCCAGATGAACGCCATCATCGCGAGGCCCGCCTTGCGCCCCAGATGCTCGCCGGTGATCTCGGCGATCGAGCTGGCACCATGGCGCACCGAGGCGGTCAGGCTGGAGAAATCGTGAACCGCGCCGATCAGCACCACGCCGAGGGAGACCCAGAGGAGGCACGGCAGCCAGCCGAATGCCTGGCAGGCGATGATCGGCCCGGCGATCGGCCCGGCCGCCGCGATCGCCGAGAAGTGCTGCCCGAACAAGTAGAACGGATGGGTGGGCACGAAATCGACGCCGTCCTCGCGTTGGTGGGCCGGCGTCACCCGCCGGTCGTCCAGGGCGAACTGCCGCGCCACCCAGCCGCCATACAGGCGGTAGGCGGCGGTGAGCAGGACCACGAACGCCAGCGCAAGGACGGCGAGGCTCATGACATCGCCTGCCTCTCACCCCGCGCCGCCACCACCCCGCCGGTCGCGAGGAGGAGGCCGCCGCCGATGAGCAGCAGTCCCCACAGAGCCCGGCCATGGTCGACCGCCCCCACCGTGGACGCCTCGCGCCAGAGCTCCAGCGGACCGGCATGGTGCGGAATCACGAAGAGACCGATCCCCATCAGGAAGAAACCCAGGCCCGCGAGGCGCTGCGGCAGGGCCGCTTCGGGTGAGCGGCCCGCCTCCCGGCCGACCAGACTGTGGTGGTAGCCATAGGAGAAGTAGACCGCCATGCCGAGCACCAGCCAGCCGATGAACCGCCACCACGAGGCCGGCGGCAGGTACACCATCAGGAAGACGCAGGCCGCGACCCCCAGCATCGGCAGCAGCCAGGGGCCGAACGGAACCCGGAAGCCGCGCGGCCGATCCGGGTCCTTGTAGCGCAGCACGGTTACCCCGGCGCACACCAGGACGAAGGCGAACAGCGTCCCGATGTTGGTCAGCTCCACGACCTCGCCGATGTTGGCGACGCCCGCAAAGAGGGCGACCACGATGCCGGTGAGCCAGGTCGTGATGTGCGGTGTGCGGTACTTCGGATGCACCTTCGCCGCCCAGGCGGGAAGCAGCCCGTCGCGCGCCATCGAGAAGAAGATGCGCGGCTGGCCGAGCTGGAAGACGATCAGCACCGACGAGGTGGCGAACACGGCGCCCAAGGCGATGACCAGGGTCGGCCATTTCATCCCGAGACCGGAGAACGCGGTGGCCAGGGGCTCCGCGGTGCCGAGCTGGGTCCAGGGCAGGAGGCCGGTGAGCACGATCGCCACCAGGATGTAGATCAACGTACAGATGACCAGGCTGGCGATGATCGCGATCGGCATGTTGCGCTTCGGATCGCGCGTCTCCTCCGCCGCCGTCGACACGGCGTCGAAGCCGATGTAGGCGAAGAAGATGATCGCCGCCGCGGCCGAGATGCCGGCGAAGCCGTTGGGTGCGAACGGGTGCCAGTTGGCCGGCTCGACGTAGAAGGCGCCGAAGATGACGAAGAAACCGATGATCGCCAGCTTGAGAGCCACCATGGCGGAGTTGAACCAGGCGCTCTCGCGGATGCCGACCACCAGGATGCAGGTGATCAGCATGATGATCAGGAAGGCCGGCAGGTTGAACACCAGCGGGATGCCGAAGATCCGCGGTGCCTGGTCCAGCGCCCCGGCGGCGCTCACCACCTCGGGCAGGAGCGAACCGACGGTCCCGTCGGCCTTGGCGGCGGCCAGCTTCTCCACCGCCTGGGCGGCGGTTCGAAAGTCGATGCCGAGCCAGGCGGGGAAGCCGATCCCCACGTTGCGCAGCAGGGCCTGGAAGTAGCCGGACCACGAGATCGCCACGGCGACGTTGCCCACCGCGTACTCGATGATCAGGTCCCAGCCGATGATCCAGCCGATCAGCTCGCCGAGGGTGGCATAGGAATAGGTGTAGGCCGACCCGGAGACCGGCACCATGGAGGCGAACTCCGCGTAACAGAGGGCCGCGAAGCCGCAGGCGATGGCGGTGAGGACGAACGACAGGATGAGCGCCGGCCCGGCGCCCAGGTGGTTCGCTTCGCCGGCGGCGGCGGTGCCCACCGTAGAGAAGATGCCGGCGCCGATGATGCCGCCGACGCCGAGCAAGGTGAGCTGGACCGGTCCCAAAGACCGGCGCAGCGCGTGGTTGGGCTCCTCGGTGCTGGCGAGGAGCGCGTTCAACGACTTGGTGCGGAAGATGCCTCGAAGCATGGACCTCCCCATCGGTACGGCGCGGTAAAAACTCGGCGGAGCATGACATGGGAAGGGCGGACGGCGCAACGAGGCCTGACCCGGGCCCCACCCGGCATCAGGCGTTCCTGCCGCCGCGCAGCGTGAGCCGCCCCGCCGCCTCGGCCGCGAGCGACAGTTGGCCGGCTTCGGCGTCGGCGAGCGAGAGCTGGCCGGGCGCAGCGCCTGCGAGGCGGGACTGGATCTCGGCGACGGCCTGCCGCGCAGCGCGGCGCAGACCGATCTCGGTCCACGAGCGCTCGGCGGCCTCCTTCAGGGGTTGCACGGCGGCGGCCGTTCCCACGCGGCCCAGGGCCGCCACCGCGGCCTTCCGCAGGTCGTCGTCCTCGCTCTGGAGGGCCTGGAGCAACGGCGGCTCGGCCGTCTCCTCCCCGGTCGTCGCCAGAGCCGCCGCCGCGGCCACGGCCAGCTCGCCCTTCCGCTCGGCCAGGACGCGCGCCAACAGGCCGACCACTGCGGCTCCATGGTGGCCGAGCGCTTCCAGGCAGGCACGAGCCGTCTGCCCTTGCCCCTTCCGCAGCGCGTGGGAGAGGATCTTTCTCGCCAGCTCCAAGGGAAGCTCGCCGCCCAGATGCGCGATGGCCTGGGAGCTGATGGCGTCATCCTTCGAGCTTTCCGCGAGGGTCAGGAGGAGGTCGCGGCCTTCTGCACCCAGCTCGATCGCCGCCCGCAGCCGCACCGCGCTGTTCGGATCCGAGCAGGCGTCGCGCAGCACGCCGAGGGTTTCCGGCGTGCCCGGGCACTCACGGGCCAGGAGTTGCAAGTTGAGCAGCCGCACCCGGCTTTTGGGGTCCCGGCGGGCATTCCGGGCGATCCGGCGCTCGGGGTTCCGGAGGTCGGCGAACCGCCGGCCGAGGTCGAGGAGACGGGGAAGGACGTCCGGGAGACCCTCTTCGGCGATCTCCACCCGGAGCCGGCCGTCACCGATCTCGAAAGACCCGCAGCCGGCATTCGTCTCGGTGAGCTGGTCGCGCGTGCTCGCATCGAGCAACCCGTAGGCGGCGGCGAGCGGTGCCTCAATGAAAAAAGTGCCGTCGAAGGCCTGATCCCCCACCTCGATCTCACGTTGAAAGAGATGAAGGGTCTCGCGGCGGAGCTTCAGGACGGAGAACCCTTCCGGCCCTTCGACCTCCACCACGATCCCGTTCTCCTGCCGGGCGCCGGTGATGCGCACCGCAACGGAGCCCGACCGTGCGGTGAGCCGCGCCCTCGGGAAACGGGAGCTTTCCTCCTCCTTCAGGCCGTGCTGCGCCAGGGCGCTCCTCCAGAGCTCCAGGCGCCGCCCGTTCCGGGTGAGGCGGTTCCAGAGGCTTCCCGCCATCCGTCTCAGACCAGCCGCACAACCGGCTCCTCGCGCAGCAGGTCGCGTTGCGTGAGGAGGTCGCGGACGGTGGCGATCAGCCAGCGTTCGTCGCTGACGCCGAAGGCGATTTCGAGACGGGGACGGCGGTCGCGCGGGGCGTGCGGCGGATCGAGATAGCCGAGCGTGGGGCTCGCGGCATTGAGGGGCACGACGACCTGCGCTTCGCCGGACGTGCCACCCACCTTGTGCACGTCGCCGGAGGCGTCCCAGATGAAGCGCCGCTCGCCGCCGCCGTCGGCGCGCGAGACCTCGCAGATGAGGAGCTTGAACAGCGTCTCCGGCTCGCCGAGCGCACAGGTCGGGACCAGCTGCCGCTTCCACAGCTCGGGTGAGGTCGGGAAGCGCGTCCCCCGCGGCACGATGATCGTGTGCTGGGCCTCGCCCGACTTCGGATCGTGGGTGACGAAGGCGTAGTCGTGCGCGATGAAATCCAGGGCGTCCATCCGGTCGCCGGCGAAGCAGGCGGCGCCGTAGGCCACCGCCTCGAAAGGCTGCCAGGCGCGGACCCGGCGCCGCTCGAAGCGCTCCTCGAACCAGGAGAAGACACCGGGCAGGAGCGTCGAGCCGCCGACGAGAAGCACGTCCTCAATGTCGTCCGCGGTCACCCCGCCCTGCTCCAGGACCTCCTCCAGCGCAGCGGCCAGGCTGCGAAAGAACCCCTGCTCGTGAAGGATCTCCTCGAGGCGGGCGCGGGAGAGTGTGGCGACCCCGCCGGCCGGGCGGGGAGCCCCGCGGGGGGACACCTCCGTCAGCAGGAACGCCGCCTCCTCCTCGAAGAACACGGCCTCTTTGACCCGGCAGGCTTCGGCGAGCATCAGCCGCCGCCACAGGCGGGTGAGCTCGTCGCCGTCCGTGGAAAGATCGTGGCCCATCTGCCGGCAGAGGTCGGCGAGCACCCAGCCGTCGACCGCATTGCCGCCCAGGAGGCGCCCCCGCTTGGCCAGCACCTCCGCCTGGCCGCTGACGGCGCCCTGCGGCGACAGGCGCAGGAGGACGACGTGCAGGGTGCCGCCCCCGATGTCGACGACGAGGATGGTCCTGGGGTGGGCGAGGCTGATCCCGTAGCCGAGCGCCGCCGCCACCGGCTCGTCGAGGAAGCGGACCCGGCGCACGCCCAGCTTCTGCAACCCCGCCTGCACCTCCGCGCGATAGGACTCGAACGCCGACACCGGCGCGGTGACGACGAGGTCGCGCACCCGCTCGCCCGTCTCGCGCTTGATCTCGCGCAACAGCTCGCGCAGAAACGCATGGGCGGCGTCGCGCGCGGTGAGGCTCTCCCGCCCCACCCGCGCGAGCGGACGCAGCGCCTCGCCGCTCAGCCCGGGCTTGAAGGTGGGGACGAACGACGGATGGGCCACGCCTTCGTTGCGTTCGAGAGCCGGCCGGCCGATCAGCGCCCGCCGGCCGATGAAGAACCGCCGCGCCAGCGGAGGCCAGCTCCCCAGGCGGTCGAGCGCGCCGAGATCTTCCAGGAAGTGGACCGCCGAAGGCACCAAGCGCGGCGCTTCGAGCGGGTCCTTGGCGTCGACCTTGCGGCAGACCGCGGGCAGCTCGATGAGGCGGGGCTTGCCCTGAACGTCATCCCAGCACGCCACGCCGGTGTTCGTCGTCCCCAGATCGAGCGCCCATCCTGTCGTCATGGGAGGGGGATTATAGCGGGGAGGAGCCGCAGGGAGGCCGCAGGAGCAGGGGCGCACCCCACATCCGGGCCCGTCAGGGCGCAGGCCGGGAGCAGAGAAACGTGCGGCACAGGGCCAGGCCGAGCAGCAGAACCCCCCAGCCGAGAAACACCGGCAGCAGGTGCAGCACGTTGGTGTAGCCGACGGACAGGTGGACGGCGAGGGCGGCGGCGTAGGCGGACGAACCGGCGAGGCCGAACGACCACCAGAGCCAGGAGGAGCCCTGGCGGAATCCCCAGAGGGCGGAGCACAGGAAGGTCAGGCCGGCGGCCAGGATCATCCCTCCGAAGGTCGCCCGGTCGTGGGCGATCAAGGGAACCAGGTGCGGGTTGGCCGCCGCCAGAGCGCCCGCCGTGGTGGCCATGAATTCCAGGTCCTGGGGGACGAAGACCGAGGTGATGCCGACCACCGAGATGGTACCTCCGGCGGCGAGCAGGCCGGTGCCGTGCAGAACCAGGAGGAGCTGTCCCCACAAGCTGCGCCGCCAGGCGCGGTCGCCGCGCAAGGGCGGCGCAGTGTCGGGTACCCAGGTTCCCAGGCGGCCATGGACGCCCAGGAGAAGGAGCTGAAACAGGACCGCCGTCACGAAGGCGTGGAAGGTGTCGAGATAGCCGA
This sequence comes from Holophagales bacterium UBA5704, assembly GCA_002420005.1. Taxonomy (GTDB): domain Bacteria; phylum Acidobacteriota; class Thermoanaerobaculia; order Multivoradales; family UBA5704; genus UBA5704. Next base: position 95,011 of record DIHE01000136.1, read on the forward strand.
AGCCCAGGAAGAGGAAGAAGCTGGCGAAACCGGTGAAGGCCGAAGCGAAGAGAGCCTGCCGCGCCCAGTGCACGCCGTGCCGGATGCCGTAGAGGGAGAGCCCGAGGTACATCACCCCGATGGCGATCATGGTGCCGGCGAGGCTCACCCGGTCATGGGCCATGAAGTGGAGAAGGCGCGGGTTGATCGCCTCGATCTCGTGCCGGTGCAGGCCGACGAACACCTCGTCGTAGGGCAGGACGACACGGGTCATTGCAATGCCGAGGGCGATCAGGCTGCCGAGGAGCATGCCGGTGCCGAGCAGGGCGGTCCAGAACCAGGTCCGTTCCGGCGCCCTCACCGGCGCCTCCGGCACGGCAGCCCGGGTCACCTCATAGAGCAGCGCATCGTTGATCCGTTTGGGCAGGCCGGGGCCGGAATAGACCAGCCCGCTGTCGATCTCGACCAGGTCGGCTCCCGCCGCGCGCAGAGCCAGAGCGTCGGCCGGCTCGTGCACGCCGCCGGAGGCGATCAGCGGCAGGTCCGGGCCGAGGCGGGCTCGCCAATGGCGCACCTGCCGCAACGCGGGCTCCCGCGCGGGCGATCCGATCAGGCGCCCACCCGCGGTGCCGTCGGCGCGGACGGCGCCGTCGATGAGCAGGCCGGAGGCTCCGGCGGCGAGCGCGGCGTCCACCGCGGCCTCGGCGGTTGCAGGATCGCCGCCGGCCGGGAGAAGGAGCAGCACCGGCCGCGGCACCGAAGCCTCCCGCGCGGCGTCGAGGACGCTGCGCCAGGTGGCGGCGTCGGCGGTCGCAGCAAGCGCAAAGAAGTGCACGAAGGGGGCGAGGGTGCGGACGACCTCTGCGCCCTCGCCGGCCGACGACGCCGGGGCGAGCCGGACGATCAGCGGGAGGCCGCTCCGGGCGGCCTCCTTCAGGCGAGGTGCGGCCACGGCCAGCGGGAGAGCATCCTCCTGCTCGGGCGACCAGATCGCCTCCTCGCCGGGGCGCCGTTCGATCGGAGGACCGGAGGAGCCGGCGACCGACACCGGCCCGACGTCGAGAAAGCCGAAGCCGAAGCGGGCGAGCGCCGGCAGCGCCTCACACCGCGCATCCAACCCGGGGCCGAGCCCCACGCCGGTGGGGACGTCGCAGCCGAGAAAGCTCTGGCGCAGACGGGGATCCGCCCGCATGTGGCCGAGGAGGTCGATGACGGCCGATCCGCCGGGCAGGCGGGCGAGCCGGCCCAGGAAGCCGAGGGCCAGCCCGCGTGCCTGCACGGCGGGCAGGCGGAACAAGACGGGCTGCGTGAGGGTGCGGTAGAACCAGTCCGGCATGCGCGCCTCCGAGAATCGCGGTTTCCCAGACCGGTATTCTATGGCCTGGCGGGCGGCGCCCGGCCCGCCCACCCACCCGCCTTGCCGAGGGCATGCTC